>CAVYEL010000029.1:0-37454 GCA_963767555.1 uncultured Bacteroidaceae bacterium
CGACACACAAAAATCCCAGGGCAATGAACAACTAAAATTCAAGACTAATCTGTAATTAATGCTCAATCAAACCCATATTGACATTGATGCCCAAGTACCGTACATTTATATTAATAAAACCACTCACCAGATCTCCATGCCTGAAAAACCCGAAAAACCTTTTCCTTTCTGGCAAGAACTTAAGCGTCGAAAGGTAATCGGTGTCATCCCCGTTTATGCTGCCGCAGCATTTGTGCTCCTTGAACTGGCTGATATTATTGCCGGGCCTCTGGGTCTGCCCGACTGGACCATAAGGGCCCTGTTGATCCTTCTATTGATAGGGCTTATCATTACCATCATCGTTGCATGGATATATGATATTACCCCGGAGGGTGTCCAGAAAGCAAGCCTTCAAGTGAAATCCATAAGGCTGAAAAACCTGTCGAATCAATCGATGGAAGATTGCTACCTATATTAGTATTCTGATCATCATCGTGCTGATCGTGTTGAATATTATCAGCTATGGAAACAAAGGGTTCCCGGAGATATATTAAAATCAGAGAAAACAATCGCTGTCCTTCCTTTTCCATTCCTTGAGCAAGGACTCTACACAGGTATATTTTTGTGATGACATCCGGGAAGAGATACTGAATCATCTTCATAAAGCAAGTCCTTTTACAGTTAGATCAAGAACCTCATCCGATCATTACAGAGATACTGAAAAAACCAGTTCAAGTCATTGGTAAGGAATTGAACGCAAATTATCTTGTGGAGGGCAGTGTAGGTTGTGAGGAAAACCGACTGAAGATATGGATACAACTCATTGATGCCAAAAATGATAAGCATATATGGTCAGAAGATTATATAGGGGAAAAAAAGCAGGTATTCTCCATTCAAAGTGAGATTGCCAGGAAGATCGCCGAAGAGCTAAAAGTGATTCTTTCCCCGGATGAAATTAAAAAATGGAGTAAGACTTCCGACGGAAAACCTTCCAGGCCTACCAGGCATATTTGAGAGGACGCTATTATATCGGACGGCCACATTTTTCCCTGCAAAACTGGAACCTGGCATTGCAAAACTTTCGGCCGGCTGTGGAGATAGATACGGGGTTTGCGCTGGCATATGCTGAATTGGCCAGGTCCCATGCCAGGTTATACTATTTGAAACATGATCTTTCGGATTCCCGCTTATTGAAATCCTGACCTGGCAGCTGCCAAAGCCCTGGAACTTGGACCGGATCAGCCAAGGATTCACCTTGCACTGGGTTATTACTATCTATATGCCTACAGGGATCAAAAAAGTGCACTTAAACATCTGGAGATCGCTGAAAAAGGATCTCCCGAATAAGGTTGAAATTATCATTGTAAAGGCTGCCATCTTTGAGCCCCTTAGGTCGTTGGGAGGAATATATTGAATTGCTGGACAAGACTTGTGAACTGAGTCCACGAGACCCTTCCATACCTACAGATCTGGCATTGGGATTATGGTTTATGCGCCGATACCCAGAAGCTGTTGATGCCTGTAACCGGGCCATCACAATGGATCCTGAAGCAGCCTGGCCCTATCTATACAAAGTTTTTACAATCTGGAGCTGGAATGGACCCAATCAGGAATCCCGTAACGCGCTCAAAAATATTCAATATGAGCATGAATGGTATTTATGGGCAGATTGGTTTTACCAGGAAGTCGGTGAAGGGAATTATGAAGCAGCACTTCAGGTAATGACTGATGAGAAGATTGAGTGGGGTGTAAATCATAAAATATGTGCACGGCCCGAAGACGCTTTTCTCTGCCATAATATATGATCACCTGAAAAAAGAAAAGCTTGCCCTGGAGGATTATAATACATCGGTAAAGCTCCTGGAAAGGAAGGTCGGGAAATACCAGATGATCCAAGGTATCACAGTGCTCTCGGAATTGCCTATGCGGGTTTGGGTCATAAGGCCAATGCGATAAAGCAGAAAAGAGCAGGATGGATGTCTTACCCTTCTCTGTCGACGCAGTTTATGGTGTACAACAAATCATTGATCTTGCTACCATCTACACCATGGTTGGAGAATATGATCTTGCCGTGGACCAGATTGAATATCTTCTCACGGTTCCATCATGGATATCCACATCCTGGTTTGACTGGGATATCCATTTTGCTCCTTTAAAAACATTCCCGAGGTATCAGGATTTGATTTCAAAATATGGGATCAGCCAATAATCCTATCCAATGTTCATTGCTGAACCATCATTATTATTTTACTCTCCATCTCTGCGCCGGATATAAGTTTACATACATATATGCCAGAAGATAACTTCCTGCCAGTTTCATCAGTACCACGCCATTGAAAAGTATGGGTGCCCGAGGTCTTCCTTTCATTTACAAGCTTGACAATATGCCGCCCGGATAGATCATATATTGACAGGTTTACTATGCCAGGCTGGCTGAGGTGAAAGCTTATGGTTGTCTGGGAAGAAAAGGGATTGGGATAGTTTTGTAACTGCACTTGGCTCTTCTTGCCAGAGGATGGAGTATGGATACCGGTAGCTGCATTATCGATCTTGATGATTGTCCCTCCACGGCCCGCTGCCCATCCGTTCAGATGATCAGAGAAAATCACAGATTTCAGGGCTGCACTTGTTGCTTCATGGTCAAACGGATCCCAGGTTGATCCTCCGTCATGGCTGCGGTAAATGTTTCCCCATTCTCCTACCATCCAGCCATTAAGTGAATCGGTGAAATACATATCCGTAAACTGGCCGTTATAGGAAGGTATCTCGGACCATTGCTCTCCGCCATCCTGGGTATGGAAAAGAGATTCACCGCAGGTATTCCCTTTTTTCGATGAACTAAAAACGATGTCATAGGTATTTGTCCAATCCAGCGGTAGAGGTACAGTATTCCATGTATCACCTCCATCTACCGTTTTGTATAAATCACACTGGGCTCCCAGTATCCAGCCGGTATCGGCATCATGAAAAAATAATGAACCAGTCCTTATGGCAGTCCCAATGGTTACCAGTCCGGTTTGGCCGGTATTTATCGACTCCCAGGTATCACCTGAATTCGTTGTTTTCAAGGCCTGGATATAGCTATCGGTAGAATCCTGGGGTCGATAGTGCTGCATTGGTAAGGGCCCATCCATTCTGCTCATCAAACATGAACAGATCAACAAGCTGACCGAAATGGACACCTGTTCCTGCTGTTCCCAGGTTTTCCCTCCGTCAATGGTATCGAAGCATTCCTGTAGTTAAGGAAGAACCCACATCCACAACATGACCACATGCCCAGCCTGTAGAAGGGCTGACAAAATGTATGGCATTAAGTCTGAGTGTATTGGTCCACATGCTCTTGTGAGATGAAAGAATACTGCTCCTTCCAGGTCCAGCCACCATCATTCGAATACATAATGGTCTGTGCCCAGTCCTGCGGACCAATACTTTTTCGTCCGACAACCCATCCTCTGTTCTGGTCTATGAAAAAGATATCTTCAAATTCATAAAGTGTGTCAATCAGGCGTTGGGTAAATAAATCTTCAAGATCGTAATCACTGATATCTCCCCAGGGATTAGGTGAGTGTACCAGGTATCCCCGGTCCCCCATGGCAATTATCGAACCATCGAATACCTCCAGACCATATAGACCATTTTCATCATGTTCCTGCATCCTGATCATTTCCCAGTTTTTTCCACCGTCGGTTGTCCGGAGTACCGGCGGTCGCCATGCAGCACCATATTTTGATCCGCAGATAAATCCTTTCAACGAATCGATAAAATCCACCTGCCATAGTGTCTCATTTGCAGCCTCGGCAATACGGGTCCAGCTTTCTCCTCCATCGGCTGTCCTGAAAATATTTCCGCCATTTTCTGAGGAGCGGCTGGCGAAACCAACCAACCATCCATTACTATCGACAAAATCAATGTCGGTAAAAACTAGTTCCAGTTCAGAATTGAACTTCTCAATCCAGGTTTGCCCCCGTCTTCAGTAAAATAGGCAGCTCCATAAGTGACGACAGATGTATATATACTGTCATTTTTAACACCGGCCGCCCAACCCCTGAGATCATCCTGAAAATAGAGGCAATGTATCAACCCGGCCTTGGCTGGCAGCTGTTGCTCCGACCAGGTTGCCCCGCCATTGGTGGTATTCCATACCCTGCTTTTCCATGCATCGGGATCATCAAAGATATAATGAACCGGTTCATTGGCCACAGCCCATCCTTTCATACTGTCAGTGAAAAAGACAGCACTAAAATTATGTGTGGTGTTTATGGATTGTCTGACCCAGTTTTGACCACCGTCATTCGTATGTAGTATGGTCCCTGAATCTCCGACGGCCCAACCCTGTAACATACTGGTGAAATGGATGTTCTCTAAATTTGCATCTCCGGGAACTTTTTGGCTTATCCAGGATTCACCTCCGTTTGTAGTTTTTAGGATCGTACTGCTCCGGCTATACTCTGCCGTGTCCCAATGAGCTTTTCCAGTAGCCCATCCATGCAGGGTATCAAGCATATACAGGTCTTTGATATCATACCTGGTCTGTTCAAATTGTTGGGTTATTGTCTGGGCAGTACTTATTGCAGAGAAGCATGTCAATGAGAACAGGCATAATATCGTTGAATATTTCATGGCTATATTTTATTACATTATATCTCAAGATACGAAATAAGACAAATCAAAGAAAGCAAATAACACATCTGTTTTTTTTAAAGGAAAAGAGATTTAAATTAGTGGTCTATATGAAAGAAACCATGACTTCCCGGGAAAGGGTACAGGCAGCCCTTAATTTCCAGATACCCGACCGCGTGCCCCTAGACCTTGGAGGATTTCAGACAGGGATCCATAAAAAAGCATATATTGAATTGCTCAAATACCTTGAGCGGGAGGAGGAAATTATTATGCTTGATCCTGTACAGCAACTGGTCAGGCCGAGCGAGGAGATCCTTCAGCTTCTGCATATTGATTTCAGGTATATCACCGCAAATGGCCCTGCAGGTTTTGACGGTTCCATCCGGGAGAATTTACGGGACGGGAAGCTCTGGCATGACCTGAGGGATGAGTTCGGGGTTGTCTGGTCCATGCCTGAGAGCCAGGGCCTCTACATGGATATCAGCCACCATCCCCTGGCCAGGGCCAGTGTTGAGGATATTGCCGCTTATCCCTTTCCGGATGGGAGCGATCCTTCCCGTTTTGAGGGTGTCCGAGAGGAGCTTATCCGGATGCGGGAAGAGACACCCTATGCCATATCCACCGGGATAGGAGGTGTGGTCTATGAGATCTGCTGGTATATGAGGGGACTGGAAAGATGGTTCATGGATATGCTGGAAAATCCGGCTTTTTGTGAGGCCCTGCTGGACCAGACACTGAAATTCTGGCTGGATTATTATACAGGCTTCTTGAAGGAAATTGGTGACATTATTGATGTGGTGATGGTCGGCGATGACCTGGCAGGGCAGGGTGGACCCCTCTTCTTCCGGATTTTTACCGTCAGGTTGTAAAGCCCAGGCAAAAGAAGCTGGTGCAGCATATCAAAAGCCTTACCGGGGCCAAGGTCTGGTATCACACCTGCGGTTCCTGCGTTGAATACATCCCCGACCTGCTTGACAATGGGATAGATATCCTGAACCCTGTGCAGATAACGGGAAAAGGCATGGATCCGGAATTCCTGAAAGAAGTTTACGGACAGGAGCTGGTTTTCTGGGGAGGAGGCATAGATTCACAGCATGTCCTTCCATTTGTCGGGCCAGAGGAAGTGAAGAAAAATGTCAGGGACAATGTAGAAATCTTCAAGAAGGGGGGAGGATATGTCTTCAATAACGTTCACAACATACAGGCAGGAGTACCCCCTGCAAATATCATAGCCATGTACGAGGCTGCTTATCAATATGGATTTTCTGATTAAATTACCAATATGACATCAAGAGAAAGAGTTCAATCCGCCCTTAACCATGTTGAGCCTGATAAGGTCCCTATTGATTTCGGGGGACACCGCTCCAGCGGTATCATGGCACAGGCCTATGTGAGGCTGCGGGAGATATTGGGACTCCCACCCTCGGAAGTTTTTGTGTATGATTTTATCCAGCAGCTGGCTGTGATTGAGGATGATGTCCTGGATATACTCGGAGTGGATGTGGTTGATGTGGGACAGCAATTCTACCGGCAGGAAGATTACTGGCAGGACTGGACCCTGCCCGATGGCACTCCCTGCAAGATCCCGGCCTTTATCGAGGTCAGGAAGGAGGGAGATGACTGGGTGGTAAGGGGTGACGAGAACCAGGTGATCTGTTTACAGAAAAAGGGGACCCTGTTTTTTGAGCAGACCTATTTTCCCCTGATGGAAAGTGACGATGATACCTTTGAAGATCTTGAATATTATTATCAACAGGTAATGTGGGCCAGGATTGGTTCGCCGCCTGCTCCAGCGGGACTGGATCAGGAGGGACTGCGGATCCGGGAGGAAACGGCAAGGGCCCTGAGGGAAGGGACCGACCGGGCCATTTATGGGGCATTCGGCGGGAACATGGTAGAGAACGGGGAATTCCTGTTCAGAATAGACAATTTCCTTATCATGCTGGCCGCCAACCCGGAACGGGTTCACCGCCTGCTCGACAGGATACTGGAACTGCATATGTCAAACCTGGAAAAATACCTGTCAGCGGCAGGTCCTTACATTGATATTATCGGTTTCGGTGACGACATGGGCATGCAGACCGGTCCAATGTTCTCCCCGGAAATGTACCGGGAGTTTTTTAAACCCCGGCACAAAATGCTATGGAACAGGGCCAAGGAGCTTTGTCCGGGTATAAAAGTCGGACTGCATTGCTGCGGGGGTGTTTATCCCCTCCTGGGGGACATGATAGATGCGGGACTCGATGCCATCAACCCGGTGCAGTTCACCTGTACTGACATGGAAGTCGACCGCCTCAAAAGGGAGTTTGGGAAAGACCTCGTATTCTGGGGAGGCGGATGTGATACACAGGTCATGTTGCGGACCGGCACTCCACAGGAAGTATCCGACCACGTGAAAAAACAGGTAGAGATACTTGCCCCTGGAGGCGGATTTGTGTTCCAGCAGGTGCATAATATTCTGGCGGACGTACCCGCAGAAAATATAGTCGCCATGTTCAAGGCTGTAAACCAGGTTTAAAAAACAAGTTGATGTTGCTAAACAGAAGAGATTTTCTCAGGACAGGTTCACTTACATCAACCGGTCTGATCCTTTCACCTTTGCTGATACAGCGGTGCACACCCCCGGATCCCGGTGACCAGGAACTTGCTGATCTTTTTCTGGGCTTTCAAAATCCCCCTATGAGCGCCAAACCTTTTGTCCGTTGGTGGTGGAATGGTGACCGGCTTACAGCGGATGAGATACTGGGGGAGTTGGATGTGATGAAGGAGGCAGGCATAGGTGGCGTGGAGATCAACCCCATTAAATTTCCCTTTGGAGCAGATCCGGTTGGATACGAAACCCTCGAGTGGTTGGGCGAAGAGTGGATTGAGATGCTGAAGGTGGCATTACAGGGAGCCCGGGAAAGGGATATGGTGTGTGATATGATCGTAGGTTCTGGCTGGCCCTTTGGAGGGGAATTCCTGGAAAAGGAGGAGCAGACCCAGATGGTAACCATTGAAACCCTGGACCTGGAGGGAGGACAGCCTTACCGGTTTTCCCGGGAAGAATTGTTACAAAAAGTGGATCCGGAGATCCATTCGAAAAATGAAACGGTCTACAGGGATATGGTCATGTTGAGGCTGGTGCCAACTGTTTCAAATGAATTCATCGAGGGGATTTCCCTGGATGATCAGTTAGGAGAAGAGACCATCGTCGTGGATGTACCCGAAGGTAGGCATGTGCTCTATTACGTTGTCAAACTTACAGGGTATATGGCAGTGATCAACGGGGCACCGGGAGCCGCGGGTCCCGTGTTGAACCATTACAGCAAACCTGCTGTGGAGCGATACCTGAACCGCTTATCCGATGTGCTGACCGAGAAGATCGGTCCCATGGGAGACCATATCAGGGCCATGTTCTGTGACAGCATGGAGCTTGAAGGCGCAAACTGGAATGATGATCTGCCGGAACAATTTGAAGAAAGACGGGGGTATTCACTGCTTCCCTACCTTCCCTTTGTATTGAAAAAAGTTGGCCATATGGGGAATCCCTTAGAGGAGGAATATGGTACAACATTTCCACCCCGGGTAAGGGATGTGCTGAACAGAGTGAGGCTTGATTTCTACAGACCCGGCTTGAACTATTCAGGGAACGCTTTATAGATACATTCCATCAATGGTGCCAAAACAACGGTGTACAGTCAAGGGTACAGGCATACGGGCGGGGGATGCATCCCCTGGAAACCAGCATGTCCATCGATATACCCGAATGTGAAACCTGGCTGAGGCCCAGGGTTGGTGGTGAATTGCCTAACAGGGGGTCAGAGGGAAGGTCGTACTGGATGATCAATAAATTTGTTTCTTCCGGGGCCCGCCTGGCAGGGAAACGCCTGGTAAGCTGTGAAGAGATCACCAATACACAGATGGTGTTCATGGCCACACTGGAGCGGATAAAGATCACAGGCGACCAGAGCATGCTGTCCGGCGTTACCCACTCCATCCTGCATGGATTTAACTATTCCCCTCCTGAAGCTCCCTACCCGGGTTGGGTACAATACGGGACATGGTACAATGAACGCAATCCCTGGTGGCCCTATTTTAAACTGTGGGCTGAATATAAAACCCGGCTGTCCTGGTTGTTCCAGAATGCCGACCTGCAGTCCAACGTGGCCATCCTGCAACCCTTAACGGACCTCTGGCTGAAGCATGGCCCGCAACGTGACCCATTTCCTGCCCATGATTATCCGGATTACCAGCATAATCTATGGGAAGTGATTCATAACAATGGGGATGGCTGCGATTATGTCTCTGAGAAAATCCTTCACGGTGCCACCTTCAGGTCCGGGAGGCTGGTCTATGGGCCACGGTCTTACCAGATGTTACTGATCCCTGAAACCGAGACCATTGAACTGCCGACCATAGGGGCACTTGATGCATTGGCGACGGCCGGGGGGAAGGTCATTTTTGTCGGCAAAAAACCTTTCCGTTCCCCTCATTACCAGGAACATGAAGCCAGGGACAAAGAAGTTGCAGAGGCCATGGATAAGTTATTTGAGAATCACAGCCAGAATGTAATCCTTTATCCATCACCTGGAGAGGATCTGCTCGGCTGGTATACGTCCCTTCAGGAAGCTATCGGGCATACCCCCCTGGTTGATATAGAAATGCCTGATAAACAGCTGAGCCAGGTCTGCTATCTTGCTGGTGAAACACAAATTTTCTTTTTCGTGAATTCCAGCCTGACTGAACCCAAGTCTTTCAGGGCAAGGTTCCATGAAGAAAGGGGCAGGTACCCCTGGGTATGGGATCCGGAAAACGGCATGAAATACCGATACCCGACAACGGTTGGCAAAAAAGAAGTTCAGATTGAACTGGCTCCGTCTGCTTCCATGCTTTTTGTTCTGGAAAAGACAAGAGAGGGCAAGGACCTCCCCTCACTTAAGGTCAGCGGCAGTGGTAAAAAAATAAATGGTCCATGGCGGCTCGTTCTTAACCACGTAAATGGAAGAAAAAGACAAACCTCGATGAGAAGGCTGGCTGATTTTTTGGAATACAGCCGCTTAAAATCTTTTGCCGGAGAAGCAGTATATGAGAAAGAGATACAGATAGATAATCCGGCAGCCCATTCATTACTTAAGCCTTGGAAAGGTACATGGTGTATCAGAGCTGGCCATCAACGGGCAAAAGATAGGGGTAAGATGGTATGGCAAGCATATCTATGATGTAAGCGGTCATTTGAAAAAAGGGGAAAACAAACTCTCCATCAAAATAACCACCATCGCCGGCAATTATCTGAAGAGCCTGAGGGATAACCCCACCGCACAACGATGGACCAGCGGACAGCCCTTTTATCCTGTGGGGATGCTGGGGCCTGTGGAATTGTTTTAATCTTCGATATCAGCGTGATATTCCTGCAGTGATTTTACCTTATATGCTCCGTTCCTTCTGTCCTTGATACCCTTGGTGGCTGCCAGTGCTGCCGAGGTGGTCGTAATATAGGGGACCTTATATTTGATGGCAGTCTTCCTGATATAGGAATCATCATATTCACTCTGTTTCCCGGCCGGGGTATTAACCACCAGGTTGATCTTTCCGTTGGTTATGGCATCAACGATATTCGGCCTGCCTTCATGGACCTTCTTAATAGATTCGGCCTGGATACCATTTTCTTCAAGGAATTTCTGAGTTCCACCCGTGGCAAGGATCTTGAATTGCATGTCCTGGAAGTTCCGGGCAAATTCAAGGATCTTGTCCTTATCCCGGTCCGCAATGGTGATCAGAACAGTACCTTCAACAGGCAGGCTGGTCTGGGTTGCTTCCTGGGATTTAAAGAATGACATGCCATAGGTATCAGCCAGTCCCAATACTTCACCGGTCGACCGCATTTCGGGTCCCAAAAAAGGATCCACATCAGGAAACATATTGAAGGGAAATACAGCTTCTTTCACACCAAAATGTTGAAATTTCCTGTCTCTCAGATCAAAGTCAGCCAGTTTTTGTCCGAGCAAGATCTGGGTGGCAATTCTGGCCATGGAAATATTGCAACTTTTGATACCAGCGGTACGGTGCGGGATGCCCTGGGATTTGCTTCCAGTATATATACTATATCATCATAAATGGCATACTGGATATTCATCAGTCCGACCACATTCAGTTCATTGGCAATTTTCCGGGTGTATTCATTGATGGTTTCTTTATGTTTTTCAGGAATGATAACAGGCGGAATAACACAGGCAGAATCGCCGGAATGGATTCCTGCATATTCGATATGTTGCATGACAGCAGGAACAAAGGCATCCTTGCCATCGGCGATGGCATCGGCTTCAGCTTCAATGGCATCTTCAAGAAATTTATCGATCAGCAGGGGTCTGTCAGGAGAGACATCAACTGCTTCTGCAACATATTGTTCCAGCATTTCTTCATCCAGGATGATTTTCATTGCCCGGCCTCCCAGCACATAGGAGGGTCTTACCATCAGGGGATATCCGATTCTGTCCTGCAATCTTGATGGCTTCTTCCAGGGTGCTGGCCATTCCGGATTCCGGCTGAGGGATCTCCAGTTTGTTCATGATCTTCCTGAAACGGTCACGGTCTTCTGCAAGATCAATGGTTTCAGGAGTAGTACCCAGGATCTTAACACCTGCTTCAGCAAGCTCATTGGCAATATTCAAGGGTGTTTGTCCCCCGAACTGACAATAACACCTTCCGGTTTTTCCTTTTCATAAATGCTTAATACATCTTCAACAGTGAGGGGTTCAAAATATAATTTGTCAGAAGTATCATAATCTGTTGATACTGTTTCAGGGTTGCAGTTTACCATGATGGATTCATATCCTGCTTCGCGAATGGCAAAAGCGGCATGTACACAGCAATAATCAAATTCAATTCCCTGTCCTATCCTGTTGGGCCCACCACCCAGGACCATGATCTTCTTTTTGTCACTGACCTCTACTTTATCCGGTGCATTATAGGTGGAAAAATAATAGGCAGCATTTTCAACACCACTTACCGGTACCGGTTCCCATGCTTCTTCAATACCCAGTGAAATTCGTTTTTCCCTGATCTCTTTTTCAGGAATATCCAGCAGCTGCGACAGATATTTATCGGCAAATCCATCTTTTTTTGCCTGTATAAGCAAATCATCGGGCAGGGCATTTCCTTTATATTTAAGTATTTCTTCTTCCAGCTCAACCAGTTCTTTCATCTGTTCAATGAACCAGGTTTTGATATGTGTTCTTCTGAACAGATCATCTATATCTGCTCCTTTGCGCAATGCTTCATACATAATAAACTGCCGTTCGCTGGAGGGATGTTTCAGCATGTTCATGAAGTTCATCAAGTGATTTATTGTTAAAATCTTTTGCAAATCCCAGTCCATAGCGCCCGTTCTCCAGTGAGCGGATAGCTTTCTGAAGGGCTTCCTTATAATTTTTGCCAATGCTCATTACTTCGCCGACAGCCCGCATCTGGGTGCCAAGCTTATCTTCAAGTCCCTCAAATTTTTCAAAAGCCCAGCGGGCAAATTTCACAACCACATAATCTCCTGATGGAGTATATTTTTCGAGTGTTCCATCACGCCAGTAAGGTATTTCATCCATGGTCAATCCACCGGCAAGGAGAGATGAAACAAGGGCAATCGGAAATCCGGTTGCCTTGGAAGCAAGTGCGGAAGAACGTGATGTACGTGGATTGATTTCAATAACGACAACCCTGTCCGGTTTCTGGATCATGGGCAAATTGAACATTTGTGCCTCCGATAACCTCAATGGCTTCAACAATATCATAAGAATATTTCTGAAGGCGTTCCTGAAGTTCCGGACTAATGGTCAGCATGGGCGCTGTACAATATGAATCACCGGTATGAACACCCATGGCATCGACATTTTCAATAAAACATACCGTGATCATCTGGTTTTTGGCATCCCTGTACAACTTCCAGTTCAAGTTCTTCCCAACCCAGAACAGATTCTTCAACCAGAACCTGGTTGACGATGCTGGCCGATAAACCCCTGCTGCGATGGTCCGCAATTCCTCAACATTATAAACAATCCGCCACCGGTACCTCCCATGGTATAGGCAGGCCGGATAACAACCGGATAACCCAGCTCGTCTGCAATTTTTTCAGCATCTTCCACAGTATTGACTGCCGTACTTTTTGGCATTTCGATGCCCAGGCGGTTCATGGTTTCCTTAAAAGCAGTTCGGTCTTCTCCCCTTTCAATGGCATCAATATTGACACCAATAACTTTAACACCATATTTTTCCAGGATGCCTTTTTTTGCCAGTAGGGAAGAGAGGTTCAGTCCTGTTTGTCCACCCAGGTTCGGAAGAAGGGCATCAGGCCTTTCCTTTTTGATAATTTCTGTCAGTGCAAATTCATTCAGTGGTTCAATATAGGTGACATCTGCCATCCCAGGATCGGTCATAATGGTAGCCGGATTGGAATTCACCAGCACAATTTTGTATCCCAGTGAACGCAGGGCTTTGCATGCCTGTGTTCCCGAGTAATCAAATTCACATGCCTGTCCGATGATGATAGGGCCTGAACCGATGATCAGTACTTTGTCAATGTCTTTGATTTTTGCCATGATGTTTTATTGGGTGGATTTTTTTAAAGATGTAAAATAATTCCAGATTTTACCCATCAAAATGGAGGTAGAGTTATTAGAAAAAGATTCACAAAAATGATTTATCAACAGCGTCCATTTTCTTCTTTCCCTAATTATGTTTAAATTAAGATACTGAACCCCTAAATAGACCCTGTCATGAAACTAACAAAGACTTTACTTGCTGTTTTCTGTACCATGCTATTGTCCCTGACGGTATCCGGACAGCCAGGCTGGCAAGAGCAGACAAGTCCCATACAGGATGACCTTGTATCTGTAAGTTTTGCAGATACCCTGAACGGTTGGGCCGTTTCAGATTCCGGAACTGTCATTCATACCATTGATGGCGGACTCACCTGGGAGATCCAGCATTCCTTTGATAGATTATTACCCGGGAAGATCTTTTTCCAGGACAAGCAAACCGGATGGTTGGCAGGAGTTAATACATCCGCCAATGACACTGCCTCCATCCTGAAAACAATGGATGGGGGAGACACCTGGGATACGAGTTATATCCGATTTATATCGAAGCTCTTTGATGTTTTTTTCATCAATGATACCATGGGATGGGCCGTTGGTATTACCGGTGATACTCTTGGGCTGAGGTTGCATACCATTGATGGTGGAGAGAACTGGAGCGTTCAGGCCGGGATAAATGTAATGGGGATCTTCACAAGTGTGCATTTCAGGGATACAGAAAGGGGAGATATCTGCGGTCCGGGTGCCGGTTTGATGCACACGATTTCGGGTGGAAGGGGCACATCCCCCTGGGCCATGGATTTCAACCTGAAAAAACCCATGTATGACCTGGTGAATCTTGGGATGAGTATGGTTGTATGGTGGGAGCCGATGGCAAGTTGTTTTTTACAAAAGATCAATGGATTAATTTCATGGAATACGATTATCCGGGTGGGGATACGCTCTGGTCGGTGGATGCCATTGAACCACTGGGATTCTGGGTCGTGGGGGAAGCCGGCACCATCCTTTTTGTTGGATATAATTTCCTGGGACTGGCAGTGGAGGACCAGTCAAGGGATATCCAGCAGGACCTGTTCGATATTGATGCACTCGATGACAGTCATGCATGGGCAGTGGGAGAGGAGGGGACCATCCTGTTTTATGGATTTGACGCGTCATCAGGCATTCACGACCCATCCATACGAGCTCCGTATTTATCCCAATCCTGCAGTGGTCAGGTCATGATAGAAAACATCGCCAGTGGACTAGATGAGATTGAACTTTATTCCCTTGAGGGGAAACTGTTGAAGACGGCACCCCTTTTTCCCGGGCAATCCAGGATGCTGCTGGATCTCGGGGGACTTCAAAGTGGAACATATATCCTAAAAGCAGGGAAGGAACGGCACAGGATCATTGTTTTCAGTTCCCCCTAATAACCTTCCTTCAATACTTATCGAAAATTTCAAAATCATGAAGAAAATATTAGTCGCACTGTTCCTATGCACGATATCGGGTGCTCTTCAATCCCAGAATTTCATCCTTCCGCTCTGGGAAGGGGATCCTCCGAATTACAGGGAAAGCGGTGAGGTAATGAAATCAGATACCACCAACATCGTCAGGCTGAGCCTGGTGCAACATCCGGATATAGCGGTATTCCTGCCATCCAAAAGCAATGCAACGGGGGAAGCCGTGGTGATCTGCCCGGGTGGGGGATACCATATCCTGGCCTACGACTGGGAAGGAAGCGATATTGCCAGGTGGTTCAGTTCCCGGGGGATTGCAGCTGGGTACTGAAATACCGCCTGCCTGTTTCAAAAAGCAATATCATCCCCCATGAGACTCCACTGATGGATGCCCAGCGGGCATTCAGGATGGTTCGATATCATGCCGGGGCATGGAATATTGATCCCGGAAAGATAGGCATCATGGGATTTTCAGCCGGGGGCCACCTGGCTTCCACGCTCTCCACCCATTTCGATGGGGGAGACCCCGGCCATACAGATCCAGTGGAAAAAATGAGCTGCCGTCCGGATTTTTCCATTCTGGTCTATCCCGTGATCTCCTTTACAGAGGAGTTCAGGCATTCGGGATCCAGGACGGCCCTGCTGGGAGAGGATCCGGATCCGGAACTGGTCAGATATTATTCTAATGAACAAATGGTAACGGCAGATACACCGCCGGCCATCCTTATTCATTCCAGTGATGACGAGGGGGTCCCGGTACAAAACAGCCTGGCCTATTACCAGGCATTGCTCAAGAATGGAATTCCGGCCGAAATGCATATATATCCCTATGGCAGGCATGGTTATTCCCTGGCTATCGGCAAAGGGCACCTGGCCACCTGGCCGGACAGGGTGCTCGAATGGATAAGGTATATTCAAAAAGATTAAAATGTTGACTGATAGATTACATAGAATGAGATCGTCCTTACAGGTATTTTTGATAACGGGCATGGCCCTCCTGGCAGGATGTACTGAACCACCTCCCGACAGGCCTCCCAATATCATCCTCATACAGGCTGATGACCTTGGATGGGATGACCTGGGTATACACGGGAACCAGATCATCGAGACACCGAATTTAGACAGTCTGGCCGGAGAATCTGTCCGGTTCAGCCAGTTCTATGTTACCCCGGTCTGCGCCACGACAAGGGCATCCCTGATGACAGGAAGGCATTTCCTGCTCACCGGAGTATCCCACGTCCATGGAGGCAAGGATTTTTTAAACCTTGATGAAACCACCATAGCCGATGTGATGAAGGATGCAGGTTATGCCACGGGAATGTGGGGAAAATGGCATCTGGGGAAAACGGATGGTTATTTCCCCTGGGAGAGAGGTTTTGATGAAGCTTATATGGCCAGGTTGTATGATTATTATGACAATAAAGGAAGGTTTAATGGGGAGCCATTACAAACCGAGGGATGGGTCACAGGAGTTTTGACCGATATGGCCATTGATTTTATGAGAGATCACAGGGAGGTGCCCTTTTTTGCCTACCTCCCCTACATGACCTGCCATGCTCCGCTGGATGCCCCCCGGCAGTATGTGGAAAAATACATGGCCAAGGGATTGTCTGAAAAACTGGCAACGCTATATGGCATGGTGGAACATATGGACCACCATGTTGGCAGATTACTGGATTCGCTTGATTTCATGGGACTTACAGAGCAAACAGTAATTCTTTTCCTGAGTGACAATGGTCCGGCCATCCTGAACGGCCAGCTAACAGATGAGGACCGGAAAACCAGGTATGTGAACGGCCTGAGGGGACATAAGGGCAACATCTGGGAAAACGGGATCAAATCCCCCTGTTTGTATGCTGGAAAGGGCACTATGCCCCGACCACCGTAGACAGGCTTGTCAATGTTACTGACCTTTATCCAACCATGGCGGAACTGGCAGGTTGCGAACTGAATCCTGACAGCCTGAAAATTTCAGGCCGGAGCATTCTGCCGTATCTGAAGGATAGCGCAGCCAGACTCGACAGCAAGGAAATCTTCCTGTATGCCAATCCGGGTTGGCCACCTACCGATCTGCCCTGGACACCCGAGGGGGTAAAGGACGAATACAGGCCATGGAAGTATTCGCAAGGGGGTGAACTGGATTTTCAGAACCAGGTCATGGGCGTGCGATCGGAAAAATACAAACTCCTGTTTAATCCTGGTCCCACAACCGGTCCCATAGAACCTGACCGGGAAGGATATGTCCTGATCGATGTCGAAGCAGATCCCTGGGAGAATGAGAACATCGCCGCTAAAAATCCTGGTCTCCTGGAGGAAATGCAATTGCGTTTAAGGATCTGGCATGCCTCAGTCTTTTTCGATGAGCATGCTTTTGAGATGCCTGAATTCAGGATTACCGGGGATCCTTCGGAACCATCCCTTGTGCTGGCCTATGCGCCCCAGGAGATCAGTCCGAATATAAGCAATGCATCCGGGTACATCACCCACTTCAGCGAAGCAGGTGATTTTGCCAGGTACAAGGTGAATGTCCTGAAGGAAGGCAGGTATGATATCCGGATTGAATATGAGCTGGAAAGAAACAGGTACGTGCAGATGGAATTTAACCCTGGAGGAGAGGAGAGGAACCTCACCTTTTCACCCGGACAAAAATCAATTCTGTTAGGCAATATATACCTGGCGGGAGGGGTTCAAGACTGGTATATGACCAATACGTCTGGAAACAGGGATGATGGTTTAAAAATTTACAGGTACATTTGCAGTTCCCAGGACCCATGGCAATACTAAAAGTAAAATATGAAAAGACATATACATCGTAAATTTAATGTCCCTTACAGAATAGGTTTTCTGATCGTCGGGGTGGTATCCACCGCCTGGTTCCTGATCAGGGTGATCCCCAAACCGACCCGGGCCGGTTACCCTTGTATGAGAGTGGCCGCCCCATTTATGTCAAGTTTTGTGGTTTACTTGCTTTCCCTGGCAGGATCTGTATTTTTGTTCCGGCGTGCCAGGAGATTCCTCTATCAGCATCGCTTTGCTGCAGCCGGATCTGCCTTCCTGGCCAGCATGATCATCTTCCTGGCGACATCCACCTTTGATTCTTATAAAGCTTCTGCGGTGGACGGGAATTCACCGGAAGATTTCATAGCAAACCAGCCTATGGAGAAGGATTGGGGATCTTTCCCGGCCGGGTGGCCTGGGCCTGGAACCCTGATGCCACGGATGAGAACTGTACCAACACCAAGGATGATCCGGTCAGGGGAGAGGATGGATATTTCCTGGCGCAGAACTATAACCAGGCTGTCATCGATTCCATGCTGGATGAAGTGGTATTGGGACTGACAGGTACGCACAGGGTCAGCACAGCATGGGATAGCCTGTTCACCGACTTGAACAGGAGGAAGGGGATTGGGGAGGTTTCCTATGCGAGCGGGCAGAAGGTTTTTATAAAGATCAACCAGGGGGGGGCAGGCTGGACGACTGATCCGACCGATCTTTCCTTCGGTAAACTGAACTGGCAGCAGAAGCATTATGGTATGGCAGAGACTTCCCCGGGCATTGTCATCAGCCTGCTGGACCAGCTTGTCAATCAATATGGCATGGCAGAGGAGGATATCTATGTGGGTGATCCCATCGCTCATATATATAAGTATAATTATGACCAGTTCGTGGCTCTTTTTCCGGATGTAAAATATATTGATAAATCCCATTCCGACCTGGGCCGGACCCTGATCTCGAAATCGGCCGAGCCCAGCATTTTCTGGTCGGATAAGGGACGGTTATGCCGGAGGCTATCAAAGACACCCTGTATGCTGAGATGGAAAATGCCGATTACATGATCAACGTTGCGGCCCTGAAGGCCCATGCCCGGGCAGGGGTCACCCTGACCACCAAGAACCATTTCGGCTCCCATACCCGTGACGGGGCATCGCATCTGCACCCGGCATTGATCGCTCCGGAAAACGATCAACCGTAAATACTCATACGGGATGTACCGGGTCCTGACCGATATCATGGGACATGAAAAGCTGGGCGGCAATACCGTGCTGTTCATTGTAGACGGACTGTGGAGCGGGACCGAAGCCATGGAAAAACCGATCAAGTGGGATATGTTTCCTTTTTCGGGGGACTGGCCAAATTCGATTTTTGCCTCGCAGGACCAGGTGGCACTGGAATCGGTCTGCTTTGATTTTCTGCGAAATGAGTTCACCGATCCGGAGGCCCTGCACAAAGCCCGGCCCTGGATGGGCGCAGTGGATGACCATATGCACCAGGCTGCTGATTCGGACTTCTGGCCGGATGGGATCATCTACGATCCCGAAAATGACGGAACACCAATAGGCAGTCTGGGTGTGCATGAACACTGGAACAATATGTTTGACAGGCAGTATTCGCGGAACCTGGGATTTGATTACGGGATAGAGCTGTACACTACCAACAAGGCACTTATTAATTCCACCGTCATGGCAAAAGAAACCGGTAAGGCACCGGTCTTTGACGGTGAAGAAATGGATTCCTGCTGGCAGGAGGCCGGATGGAACTATATTGACCAGTCCTGGATCACCTGGGGCCAGGCCATTGATTCTTCCGATTACTCCGGCCGCTTCAAGGTAAGCTGGTCAGAAACTGAGAACCTCCTCTATTTCTATGTGGAAGTTACGGATGACGCTTTTGTGGATGGGTATGTGTTTCCTGAAAGCGGCTATTCGGATTTTGATGTAGTGGAGGTATTCCTGGATGAAGACCATTCAGGCGGCCTGCATGTATTTGATGATAATGCCGAATGGGGAGCAAACAGTGAAAACGCCTTTTCATACCACCTCACAATGAATGCACCGGCGGATGGAGATATGGCTACAGAATTTGTAGCCGCTGATATTGACGGTACCGATTGGACCGAA
Organism: uncultured Bacteroidaceae bacterium; assembly: GCA_963767555.1. Taxonomy (GTDB): domain Bacteria; phylum Bacteroidota; class Bacteroidia; order Bacteroidales; family SM23-62; genus SM23-62. Next base: position 19,504 of record CAVYEL010000029.1, read on the forward strand.
AGGATGACCATGAACTATGCCTCCCACTTCCCGGACCTGGCCCTGAAAAAGGATGGAAATATTTACAGGTATGAGTTTTCACTCAGGGTTTATGATGATACATATGATCATGCAGATCCAGAAGCTTCGAGGGTGGTCCTTGCCGCCAACAATGTGATGGGAATGAGTATGGCATACTGCGATAATGACCAGCCGGACGGTGAACGGGATAACTTCTTCGGTTCTGTCTGGGTCCCGGAGGAAGCCTACAATGATCACTGGATAGATGCTGATGGATTTGGAACGCTTCGCCTGGTGAGCGGGGGCACCAGATTAAATCAGCCACCGGTCATCAAAGGCATTTTAGCAGATTACGAAGTTCCCGCAGCAGATACTCTGCTGGTAGTACTGGAGGATGTATCGGGATTTTTCGAGGATCCTGACGGGGATCCACTTATATTCAGTGTGGAATGCACCGAGGCCCTGCTCAGTTTTATGATCCGGAATGATTCCTTACTGCTTATGGCAGATCCGGGCTATTCAGGTGAATCTACTGCAAAACTCATCGCCAGTGACGGCCAGAGCCAGGTATTCCAGGAGTTTAAGGTTATCCGTGATGTTACAGGCACGGGACAGGACCTGGCTGATATTTTATCCCTGCATGTGTATCCAAATCCTTTCAGTGATTATTTCCAGGATAGAACTGGGCAACAATCAGTCTTATTACGAACAGATCCTCATTGAGGTATATGACCTTTCCGGCAGGCAGTTGAGATCCGAAGTATTTGATTTCAGCGCTGTTGGTATCCCGGGGCACAGCATAGATATGGCTGATGCCCCCCAGGGGGTCTACATCCTTAATGTGAGGACAGGGACACTGGAGAAGTCCATACTGGTTACAAAGAATAGCAAGTAGTTCCTATGAAAACTAAAAAACTGGCAAGGATCTTTGCCATAGTGCTGGCTACATTACCCCTGTGGGCCATGAATGGAGGGCCCGTAATCAAAAGCCATCAACAGGATGGAAACGGATTTGTCGTAAGGGCGGTCCATGTGGATGAGTTCGGGGTAAAATGGTTTGGAACCAGCAAGGGACTCCTCAGGTATGATGGAAAGGAATGGCTCTACTACACCGGTAATGACCATTTGATGACACAATGAGATCCTGGCCCTGGAATTCGAACAATCTGCTCCGGACCGGAACTGTGGGTGGCCACCGTCAGGGGAGTGTCCGTCGTGGCTTATAATGTGGACGGGGTGACCGCGGCCACGAGCTATACCGTGCAGGATGGTCTCCTGAACGATTCGGTTTCATCCATTGCTGTGGATACGCGGAATAATAAGTTCTTTGGCTCTGAAGACGGGATCATTTACTTTCATTCAGGGACCATGGATACGATCCGGTATGCAGATTATAAGGAAGCATGGTGAACAAACCGGTCAATGATCTGGCTCATCGAAGTGACAGTATCTATATTGCACAGAACGGGGGAATCGGCCGCCTCCTCTCCGGGGTGGACGGGATCACAGGTGCCTCAAGATGGACCAGTGAATATGGGATCAGTCCACTCTCGGGGAATATCAACTGTATCACCATTGACTCAAAGGGGCATCAATGGTTTGGGACGGATGCCGGAGCGGAGGAACACATTGGACTGAAAGCCAAAGAGAACTGGATATTATATACCACTGATGAAGGATTGGTCAATAATTTTGTGGAATCCATCTCGGAGGATGAAGCAGGAGGGATGTGGTTCGGTACCCGTGGGGGGGTGTCCCGGCTGTTCGGAGGCAACTGGATTTCTTATACCGTAGCAGAAGGACTGGCAAGCGATACGGTCTATGATGTAGCTTTGATGCGGATACCGTCTGGATGGCTACTCACAGGGGGATCTCCAGCCTGGTAGACGGACAGTTCTCCGGGATCTATACTTCAAGCAAGGAAAAGCTGGCCACCGGTTTTGAAATGAAATCATCATACCACCCCGGGGAAGATGCCATCCTTCTGTCATACAGCTTATCCCGGACCGGACAGGTAGAGGCAAGGCTTTACGGGATGGATGGATCCCTTGTCGGGCAGTGGAATGACCTCCCGGGCTTCAATGGTTTAAATCAGGTCAAACTGCCCTCTCAGGGCATGGCGGCAGGCAACTGGCATCCGGAATCTATATCCTCCGCATGGCACATGGTGGAAGGGCCGATGCGAATAAACTGGTGATCATACGGTAAGCCTCTCGCATGATGAAAACAAGATTCATTATCATCGTCGTTGTAATAGGAGCGACTTTTTACCTGATCGGTAAGATCCTCCATATTCAGCAATTGAGAAGCAATGCAGGCAAGCCTGATTGTGAGATCCTCCTGAATCTTAACAATTACCATGAGCAACTGGATGCATTCAGATCTGAATACCGGGCTGCAGATATGCCTGCTTGTCCGTTTTTCCTTTTCGGAATGGGAAACAGGATAAAGCTTATTTATAGGGACGGGGTTCTTAGTAATGCCGTTTCAGGAGAGATCCTGAAGGAATGGCAGGTAACGAAGGATGCTATCTTTCCCAAAGATTATACTGTTTGCATTGAATCCCCAGCTAATGAGATTACCATTTATGAGAATGAAGATGGTATTTTCATCATGGAGGGTAATGATGTGGAAATGATAACGGGCTCCGATGCAGAGATAAAACTTCATAATTTTAGGGGATTCATTCATCCAGTGAGATCCTGAAGGTGCTGAACCACGAGATACTTATTAATATTGTGGATAGCAAACCTGTCCCGAACTTCTTTGTTTACGATAAACCATGGAGGCGTGATGCTGCAATGATGGCCATGTGCCTTAAAGAGACGGGGAACCTGGGATTGATACGGGACTGGGTCATGGGATTAAACGATCCTATGACCGCAACAATGCCGGTGAGACGGAAGCGGATAATCTGGGACAAACCCTCTATCTTTTATCACTCTTTGCAGACAAATCCCATCCCCTTGTTGGAAAGATCCTGAATGAAGTGAGGAAATATGAAGTGGAAGATGAGCACGGTTTATACATCAGGGGACGATCAGATTTTCATGAAACCCCGGTTTACCAGACCAAATGGTTGAAGTTTGGATTGAAATCACTGGGGTTGCCTGATAATTACAGCATCCCGCTGATTGAAGATAATTATTCATCCCTGTTCTGGTGGGATTACAGGGAAAGCTATTTGACCGGGACCATTGATGCAGGTGTGGATTGGAAAAATGACAATTATCCATATATAGGATGGGCTTCCGATCATTTCCATAACCTGAAGCGAAATCCTATAAGCAGCAGGGACTATCCCCTTGACCTGGGAGAGCCGTGCCAGCCAGGCCAACTATCAGGGAATGGCAATGGTAGATAATATCTATGTTGACCAGAAAACCTCTGTGCCCCACACCTGGCATGCAGCCGAAGTGTTTTTATACCTTATAGATAATGTCAAGTACCAAAAGTGAACTTATCATAATTTATGAAGCTATCCAATTACCCTGGCAGGTACATTTTCCTGAGAGCAGCGGGGGACCGGGGACAGTGCACCTGGACTCCCTTATACACTGGAATGATCACCCTGATGATGCGATCAGGTTTTTTTCAGGCATTGCTACCTATGAGAAGGAGTTTACTCTACCTGAGGAATTTACCCGAACAGGTAAAAAGACATGGCTCGAGTTTGATAAGATCTCCGAAGTAGCCCGTATTACCCTGAACGGGGTGGATCTGGGCATCTGCTGGAAACCACCCTTCAGGGTAGATATCAGTGATGCGGTTAATGCGGGAAGGAACCATCTCCTCATTGATGTGGCCAATACCTGGGCAAATGGACTGTGTGGAGATGCCAGACTGCCTGCAGCGGAACGGCGGACAAAATCGAATGTCACCCGGTTGCCCAATGCATGGACTCATCCCTTTAATGAGATCCCTAATGAGGATTATCCACTCATTGAGTCTGGTATCAAGGGCAGGATATATATCAGGTCCTATGAATATTTATTGTACAGTTCAGGGATTCCATAACAATGCAGTAAAGAATTTGTAACATTGCAAATAACACCGACCCCTTAATTCAAAAAAAACATCAATAATGAAACGACAAGCTCTATCCAGGTTATGTTTTATTTTTACCGGCCTGCTGATAATGACCTGCCTGTTGTCAGGATGCAGCCAGAAGAACCAGCACAACAACCCAATATCATTTTCGCCATTGCCGATGACTGGGGATGGCCCCATGCAGGTATTTATGGAGACCCTGTGGTACAGACCCCTGCCTTTGACAGGCTGGCCAGCGAAGGTGTGCTTTTCAATCATGCGTATATTTCCTCCCCTTCCTGTACACCCTCAAGGAATGCTATATTAACCGGACAATATCACTGGCGATTGGGCACCGGTGCAAACCTCTGGAGCACACTTGATCCCACTACACCGGTATACCCATTATTGCTGGAAGCAGCTGGATATCAGATAGGACATTACAGGAAGAGCTGGGGGCCCGGCAGCCTGGATGGCTGGGACAAACATCCGGCGGGAGAACTGTATGAACAGGGATTCGAAGATTTCCTGGCCAACCGGGATGCCAGCGTAAACCATTTTGTTTCTGGCTTGGGACCAGCGATCCCCACCGGCCTTATGAAATGGGTACTGGAGTGCAGAGCGGGATGGACCTGGAAAAGATCCGTCTGTTCGGATGCTTTCCCGATGATCCGGTTGTCAGGAATGATGTGGCTGATTACTACTATGAGGTGCAACGCTTCGATACCCTGGTGATGGAAGCCATCAGGTCCCTTGAGAAAATAGGCCAGCTGGAAAATACCATCATCGTAATGACAGGTGACCATGGCATGCCGTTCCCCCGTTGTAAATCGAATAACTACGACTCCGGGGCCAGGATTCCACTCGCTATCCGATGGGGATCCGGTATAAAATCACAGGGGCGCATCATCGACGACTTTATCAGCACAACAGACCTTGCACCAACCTATCTCGAACTGGCAGGACTTGAAATCCCGGAAGTGATGACAGGCAGGAGCCTGGTTGGCCTGCTTAAAAGTAAAAAGCAGGGAATTGTAGAACCGGAACAGCGGGCGTATGTACTGCATGGCAAGGAGCGGCATGTACCCGGACAGGAAGAAGACCTGGGCGGGTATCCCTGTCGGGCGATCCGAAATCAAGACTTCCTGTACATCCGGAATTTCAAACCCGATCGCTGGCCTGCCGGCACACCTAATCACGGGAAAGCATTCATTCCCTGATTTCTGGCTGGCCGACTGTGACAACGGGCCCACCAAAACCTATATGGTTGAGAACAGGGATAAGGATGATCATCACAGGCTGCTGTATGAATTGTCATTCGGAAAGCGGCCGGCTGAAGAATTGTATGATTGCAGGAAAGATCCGGAGCAACTGGTTAACCTGGCTGATGATCCGGCCTTTGCTGACATGAAGGAATCTTTGGCAGGCCTGTTGATGGAGCAATTGGAACTGACCGCCGATCCAAGGGTGATCGGGGGAGGGGAAAAGTTTGATGAATATCCCTACCTGGGAGGCGGTCCCAGGCGATAATCAAAATAGAAAATTATGAAAAGTCTCATCAAGATCCAGGTGATACCTTTCCTGTTGGCATTTATTCTTCTTTCATGTGGAGGAGGGGAGGATACCAGGAAAATATTCTTTATTAATTTTTATCATGTCGGTTATCCATCCAGAGATGGAGTTACGGATGGGATAATGGAGGCCCTATCCGGAAAAGAAATTGACCTGGAGATATTTTATATGGATAGCAAGCAGAATCCTGCAGAGGACCAAATAAAGGGTAAAGTAAAGGAAGCTATGAAGAGAATTATGCAGTTTTCCCCTGAAGTGATTATTGCTTCTGATGACAATGCTGTTAAGTATCTTGTGGCACCTTATCTGGACACAGCGGGTATTCCAGTTGTTTTCTGCGGTGTAAACTGGTCTGCGGATCAATACGGGCTTGGGGATAATATTACCGGGATGCTGGAGGTGAGCCCGCTTCGTGAATGCATCAGCACCATCAAACGGCAATACCCTGATATAGACCAGATGACGGTTCTATCTGAGAATACTACTTCAGAGAAAAACAATACGGAATTGCTTGATACCCTCTACCGCAACCTGGGCTTCCAGGTGGATTACCGGCTTGTGGATGATTTTGAACAGTGGAAATCCGCTTTCGAGGAGATCTCCCGGATTACTCATCTTATCTTTCTGCCAACCAATGGTGCCATCAGGGGCTGGGACAGGGAAGAAGCCAAACAATTTGTGGCTGAAAATATCAGGGTACCCATCATCACCTGTGATGACTTTATGATGGATTATGCAGTATTCGGTTTAACCAAAGTGTTCCGGGAGCAGGGAGAATGGGCCGCGGCTACTGCCCTCAGGATCATGGATAGAACACTACCCGCATCTATACCTGTCACCCGAAACACCCAGTTCCGTGCTTTTCTAAACCGGAACCTGGCGAACAGGATGGGATTTGAACTGGTTGAAATGCCTCAATGGGAGCTCACTGAGATAAAGTAATCTTCTTCTGGTGGATCAGTTAGAACCCTGCCCATAACAGTACTAATACAAAAGATTCTGGCAAGGACCATTATTCGTCAAATTCCCCGATAAAAGGGATCTGTTCCAGGATCGCCAACCTGATTACACTTTGAAAATAGACCTCCAGCTGGTAGAACTGGGCAGCTGTCTTCGCCCCTGAGCTTTTGCGGATGCTTTTAAAATACTTCTGTATCAGTTTGTCGTATTCCTTTCCAAGCGACATCATATCCTTCATGAGTTGATCGGTTTGTGCATCACTGAGTGATTCATATTGCAATGCATACCTGTTTAAAAGCGATATCCTCTTAATACCGTGTAACTTCCTTTCTGATTCATATTCATCATACAGGGGCCAGAAAATATCCGAAGCCTGTCCTTCCAGAGATAGGAAATCAGCGACCACAGCCTTTTTTTCCATCCCGAAAATGGACTGGAAGAATTCTGTTTTTTCTTTGGTTTGAGCCTGTACGGAGATGGAAAGTACAGCAACCATGCCCATCATAAAAATAGCTTTTTCATCTTTTTAAAATTAATGGTTAGATACTAATAATCGAGTGTGATTATCCTTCCTTCTGTGAAGTTGAAGAATTTATCTTTTTGAGCGGTCTGGATACCGGACATCAGGTCGTCCGCTACAAAACCGGCCACCTCCAGACAGGTGGGACAGGCATAAATCCCTACTCCTATATCAACAAGTTGTTTGATATAAGTGTGGGCAGATTCGAACCCATCATGTGTCAGGTCCTCGGCTCCTTTCACCAGCAAATTAACCGCATGGATATCCATATAAATCAGGACATCCTTATCATCTGCCATGATGGTGGCCATTTTAAGGGGCATTAATGCCCGGTGGGCATCATTATAACCCTCCGAGATGTGGATGAAGACTCCATCCGTTTTGGGTTCAGAAGCGTTTTCAACAGTAGTTTTAACGCAAGAGGTCATCAAAATTCCGCCAAGAATAAGTAATCCAATAGTTCTCATTATATTAACATTTAAGGTTTAGTGTATTTACCTGGTACAATTTTAAAGTTAAATGAAAATGTGAAATATGTCACATGCTATTTTGAGAATAAGCCAATGTTGATCAACTCCTGGCCGATCTCCTGGATTCCTGAAAGAATTTTATTGGTCTGTGAGGGAGAGGGCTTTTTTCTACCCTGGACATATTGCGACAAAAGGGTTTCATGCATCCCAATCCGTTTGGCAAGGAACTTTGAATTGATAACCCGATAATACTGAAAAAACTGTTTGATATCTATTTCAAAGGATATATTCTTTTCTGATATCTGACTATTTTGCTCAGAAAGATATAAATTTGTTGCCTCTACAGCATTGTGTAACAATTCAGTAAAGTAAGCCCCGGTTGTATAAACAGGATAGCTATGAGCATAAGCTGAAAATCCTGTGTCTGTTTTCTCAACAATAAACGGTATTTTTTTTCTTAAAGTTTTCATTTTAAGCCAGCTTCCTTAAGTATTCTCATCTCCAGACCCTTACCCATTTCATGGCTTCCATGATCCGGAAAGATGATCCTATTTGTTTTATCTGCATGAGCCAATTTGAGATGCGAACCTTTTTGCGATATTACATACCATCCATTTTTCTTCAGTATCCTTAATAACTCAGAACATTTCATTAGGGTGATACTTTGTAAAGGTAAATAAAAATTTACCTTTCACCAATTTGTTAATAATAGCTAAACTGTTCTTTATTGCATGCTGGTAGAATTATCAGCCTCCTTTAAAGACAAGTGTAAAATCCCATGCAAATTCAATTGATTTATGGATTCTTCGAATACTTTGAGAGGCATAATAATATCCCAACCTGGGAGTAATATTGGCATTCTACATCTCCAAGCTGGAACTTTGAAAATAGATGCTCAGTAATTACTGTTTTGCTGACATGGGGAGATTATCTTCACTGCTTACAATGCTCATCCTGAAGCTGTAGCTGTATTCTTTTTCAGTCAGGCGGTATTCAGGATGTGTCAATGCGCCCCAGCTGTCATCTCCGCCAACTCCCATCTGTCTGTAATCAATATTGATGGACGTCAGGTCCCTTTCCCGGACATCCACCGTATGGCGGTTCACAGGCTTTACGCCGTCTATGTGGCGGCCATCGGTCCTTTCAGGCGATTCGAAATCTTCCATGAGATGATGATGGGCGGAGACAGCGATTAATGGCTGGCCCACAAATAGTAATCCCTGTCCCTCAGGATTAGTGATGGCCATCCATCTTACGTCTTCCTTGTTGCCGTTTTCCTGGGGCCGGATATAGGGCCAGTACTGGTCTGCAACGGCTCCTGAATACAGGTCCACAAAGGCAGATGTTTTCCGGTCCCAATATGATTCATGCGGGCCCCGCCCCAACCAGGTGATCCTGTCAAATTCCCGTGGCATTTCCAGGTTCATACCCATACGGACAATCTCGGGTGCATCCGGCCGGGTAATCTCCAATCTGTTTTTAACCAGCACATCGCCATTTCCCAATATGGTATAGCTGGAGGAATAATCGGCAATGGCACCACCATTCTCATCATTAATGCTGTAGGCAAAAACCAGTGTCAGGGAGGATTTTCCTTGCTGACCAATGGAAAAATTGTTGACTTCCATCCGTTCGCCTGCCTTTCTCCAAACGCGGGACCTGTTATGCAGGTCATTCCCAAAATCGTTGTCAATGGGTGCACGCCAGAAATTGGGGACTGGTCCCGATTGGAGCAATTCCTTATCATCACTTTGGTAGCTTGTAATATTCCCCTGTTTGGTATCAAATATCAAGCTGAAGTTTTCTCCCCGAATGGAGAGTAAATCTTCATCCTGGCTGTAGACCAGTTCTGGCATCTCTTCTCTTGTTGCGTGAACTGCCATTTCGTAATGCGGTAATTCAAACTGCTCCCTGGCCAGAGATGTGCCAGCTTCCACGAGTCCCTGGGTATTCCTGAGAACTGCCTGGATATTCAGGAAATATTCAGTAGCAGGCTCAGGTTCAAGTGAGAGATCCAGCTTATAATTTTCCTTCTCACCAGGCTTCAGATTAACATTATTAATGGTCCCCGATCTGATGCTTTTACCATCTGCCCTGATTTCCCACTGAAAATAAAACCTGTCCAGGTCAAGGAAAGCATATTTGTTTCTGATGGAAACAATTCCCCGCGCAAGGTCAACTGGTTCAAATCCGATATGCTGGTATACTTTCTTGACCTCCAGGAGGCTCGGTTTGATACCCCTGTCCGGGTCCACCAGGCCGTTGTTGCAGAAGTTGCCATCAGAGGGCACGGTATCCGGACCAAAATCCCCACCATAGGCCCAGTATTGTTCTCCTTCTTCATTCTCCACCAGGATCCCCTGGTCAACCCAGTCCCATATGAATCCACCCTGAAGTGCATCATACTTCTCGATCAGGTCCCAGTAATCCTGGAGGTTGCCGACAGAGTTGCCCATGGCATGTGCATATTCACACTGTATCAGTGGCCTTTCAGGTGAACTCCTCGCATATTTTTCCATTCCCTCCATTCGCATATACATGGGACAGAATATATCTGTATTTTCCTCCAGTGATAGCCCGTTCGTATTGTACAGGCCTCGTTGCATCCATTTCTTTCAGATAGTTGTAGGTGGCATAGAAATTAATGCCATTGCCGGCTTCGTTGCCGAGGGACCAGATAATGATGGAGGGCTGGTTCTTATCCCGTTCATACATGTTCTCTGTACGGTACAGGTGGGCTGCCATCCAGGCAGAATCCTTGGCCAGGGATTCGGGACCATAACCCATGCCATGTGATTCAATATTGGCCTCATCTATCAGGTAGATTCCATATTTGTTACACAGCTCATACCATCTTTCCGGCTGGGGATAATGGGAGGTACGTACGGCATTAAGGTTATGGCTCTTCATGATGCGATGTCTTTCATCATGGTTTCTTCATCCACCACATGGCCGGTGACGTCATGATGTTCATGAAGGTTTACACCCTTCAGGTAAACATACTGGCCATTTACCAGCAGTACATTATCCTTTATCTCCACTGTCCTGAACCCGACATCCTGACGCATGTGCTTCCATCACCTTTCCTTCTGCATTTTTAAGTAAAAGGACCAATTCATATAGACTGGGTGTTTCTGCGGACCATTTTTTTACCGAGGGAATGGTTTCATTGAATGTCAGGACATTTTTACCGTCAACTGGATCTACTGTCTTACTAATGCTTTTCACTACCTGGCCTCCCTCATACAGGATGGCATCAAGGACCAGGGGTGTTTTACTGTTGTCAGCTGTATTAATTACTTCGACCGCCAGTTCAAACAGGCCGTTAGTATAGCCAGGATCAAGCCCTGCAATAAGCCTGAAATCCCTTATATGCTGAGGATTACGGGCAAGCAGATAGACATCGCGGGTAATGCCTCCCATCCGCCAGAAATCCTGGTCCTCCAGGTAGCTTGCATCACTCCATTTAAACACCTCGACGGCCAGGGTGTTTTCACCAGGTTGTAGATACCGGGTAATATTGAATTCAGCAGGAGTCTTGCTGTCTTCGCTGTATCCTACCTTCTGTTCATTGACCCAGACATACATGGCTGAACTTACCCCACCAAAGTGCAGATAAATGTTTTTTCCATCCCATTCCCCGGGGATGGTAAATGTCCTTTTATATGATCCCACGGGATTGTAATGTTCCTGGATCACAGGCGGTGTTTGGGCATGAGGATATTTTAAATTGGTGTAGATCGGATAATCATACCCTTCCATTTCCCAGTTGGATGGTACCGGAATGGTGTTCCACTCCCTGGTATCAAAATCATCCTTGAAAAAATAAAAAGGCCGTTCAGATGGATTCTGTGACAGGTGAAATTTCCAGTCCCCGTTCAGGGAAAGCAGCAGGGATGATTCTCTGGATGGATAATCCCTGGCATCAGTTTCGCTGGAAAAAGGAATGAAGAATGCCCTTGGAGCCTCCCTGTTGATCTGGAATACGGCAGGATTTTCCCAGTCCCGCGGCAAATTCTCGACAAACTCCACACCTTCATAATCCGAATAGCGGGAGCATGAGAAAGTTACCAAACCGATTAGTATCAGTGCTGTCAGCATCCTGGAAAATTGAAAACTTTTCATCTTTGGTTCTTTTTATTACAAAGCAATAAAAAAGAATTAATTTTCAGGAGGAATTTTACATCATTCAAACCTGCTGAAATGTTTACCAAAAAACTCATTGTATCAAGTAGCCTGATATTCATTTTATCGGTGGCATTATTTTCCCAAAAAGATGATATCCAGATCCTGAGAGACAACCTGATAAAAGATGCTATTCAAAACCATGGATTCTCACCACGAACTGGAAGGTACATTGATTTCGATTTCAACAAAGCGGGGGAATATCTCAGTACAATGAAGCCTGACGGAAGCTGGACTGATGTAGATTATATGGACAGGGACAACAACTGGTCGCCACTTGTGCATCTGAATAAAATGCTGGTGATGACGATCAATTATGCAACAACCACTTCTTCATTTTATAAGGATAAAGAATTATTACAAGGAGTCGAAAGATCGCTTATGTACTGGTATACAGTAAATCCTGTATGCGACAACTGGTATAAAAACCGGATAGCCAAGCAATTCTATTTCAATGTAATTGCCCTGCTGATACAGGGAGAAATAAATGAATCCCTGCATTCCAAGATGGTTAATGACCTTACTGAAAAGCCTTCCATGACAGGTTCAAATCGCACACTGGTGGCCATCTCAACATTCTATCGCGGTGTGATTGAGAACAATCCTGAAAGGGTAAAACTCGGAGTCATGGGTGTGACGGACCAGATCAATGTAACTGATAAAGAAGGCATTCAACCGGATTACAGTTTCCATCAGCACGGACATTTTATATATAATGGCAGCTACGGATCCAATTTCCTTCGTGAATCCATCTGGATGGCAACCATTGTTCACGGAACAACTTTTGCCTATTCGGATGCACAAATAGGCATTTTGAGGGATTATTTCCTGCAGGGTACCCGATGGATGCTGCGGGGTGATCTTTTTGATTACAATGTCAGGGGAAGAGGGGTAGGACGTGACAATGGACTTAAACCACTGGCGGATATCATCCTGCCACAATTGGAGCATTTTATAATAGCGGATCCGGATTATCAGGGACCAGTTTGAGGCGGCAAAAAATCACATAGCAAATAGAACGCCACAGGATATTAACGGTAACAAACATTTCTGGCGCTCAGATTATACGGTACATCATAGACCGGCATATTTCACATCCCTGAAAATGTGTTCAGAGCGGACGGTTGGAATAGAACTGAATATGAACTCAGAGAATAAATTGGGCTACTGGCTGCCTTACGGTTTAACCTATATTTATCGGAGGGGTGATGAATACACCGCCATATTCCCCGTCTGGGACTGGGCCTTATTACCAGGTGTTACCAGTCCACATGTTGAGATTACAGAATATGATAAGGCGGAAGCCCGACCCAGCATACATCTTTTGTCGGGGGGGTAAGTGACGGGCAATATGGCGTCTCCGCCATGGATTTTTCAAAACAGGGGACGAAAGCAAAAAAAGCATGGTTCTGGTTTGACAATGAATGGGTGGCCCTGGGTGCAGGCATATCATCAAATTATGAGGCAGCGGTAGTTACCGGGATTAACCAGACCTTACTGAATGGAGAGGTCATTATGGATGGAAAGCAATTGAAGAAAGGAAGTCACAGGCTAAAAGATCCACGATGGGTATGGCATGACAGTGTTGCTTATATTTTCCCCGGGGATGAACCAGTTAATATCAAGGCTGATCTCCAGAGGGGCAATATCCAGAGGATGTATGGACTGGGAAATGATACCGTTTATGCTCATGAGGTTTTTTCTTTATGGTTCGATCACGGATTGAAACCAAGAGATGATGATTATCAATATATCGTTGTTCCGGGAATAAACTCAGATGATATAGCAAAGTATGCCGAAAATTTACCCCTTACGGTCCTGTCCAATACAGTAAAAGTTCAGGCTGTATCACATGATCATTTAGATGTTACCGGTATCGTTTTCCACCAGGCAGGAGAATTTGAAGTCAGTAAGGATTTAGTCGTCAATGTTAACTACCCCTGCCTGCTTATGATAATAAAGGGAATGATCACTGTCAGCGATCCAACCACATTGTTGAAAGAGATTGAAGTTACCCTGAAAAGTGGCGACGGAAGTGTTCAAACCAGGCTGATCGAATTACCTTCAGGAGGCTTTGCAGGAAAAAGTGTTTCAGTGGAGATGGATTGATCCTGGACGGGACCTGTTACCAATCCTTTTCCCGACCCAGTACTTCGACAATTTTTCTTTTGACTTCCAGGGGATCTATGGCGTCCTGCTGGGCATAGATGATCTCTCCGTCTGACCTGATCAACATTGTGTAGGGTATGGCCCCCTGCCAGTTCTCATCAACAGCCTCTATCAAAGCATAATTATCGGTCTCATTGAAAATGTAATTCTTGCTGGATGCATGCATCTTCTTCAGAAAATCATGGACCTTCTCCTTATTTGCCAGTTTGTCTGCACTGATGGATATAAACTCAAAATCACGGTGTCTGTACATCAGGTTGATCTCCACCAGGTCGGGGAATTCAGTCACACAGGGTCCACACCAGGTAGCCCATACATTTATTAATCTCAGCTTTTTCGGTTTCTGTTGAACCAATGCTTTCACTCCCTCAGTGCTGATCTCCTCAAGGGTTACTTCCTCCTGCAGGATCTTCTCGTATGCCTTTTTGGCAGATTCCCGTTTATCAGACCATTTGATGGAGCAGCCAAAGGTCTTGGTTTTTGCAACCGGTACCTGATCGCCTGCCAGTAAAGCCTCAAGGGCGTTCCGCATATCATGTTTAGTATCCGGCCGGACAGCTATCTCTGAATCGTCAATACGGCCTACGTACCTGAGTTTCCTATCGGGATCGAAAACAAATATATGTGGTGTGGCTACCGGACCGTATTTCCTAGACATCTCCTGTGTCTCACCGTCATAAATATAGGGGAAGTTGTACTTTTTGTATTCCGCCCTTATCTTCATGTCTTCAAGATCATCACCCAGGTCTGTATAGCCCATTTCATCAAGCCGGACGGACAATGGATCGTTGGGAGACACGGCCAGGAATCCAACTCCCCTGTTCCCATAATCATTTACCAGTTGGATCATCCTGTCCTCATAGGATTGTGCTGTGGGACAGTGATTGCAGATGAACATGATAACCAGGAATTTACTGTCATCAAAGTCTTTCAGGCTGTAATCCTTCCCGTCAGTCCCCGGTAAAATGAAAGTCGGGTGCGGCCTGGCCGATCTCGAGTGTAGGGTACTCCTGTGCCTGCAGGCTGATAGTTATGCATAGTAGTATCGTGGAAAATAGAATAAAGGATGTCGTTCCTCTAAGAGTTTTCATATGATGTTGGCTTTGGTTCAAAAATAATTTAATTCATTGATCCCGACCAGTCATTCTCAATAATTCTGATTTAAGTTCTGCTTTTTTCTCAGCATATTGGGGATCAGCTGCAAGATTATGCCATTCATGTGGATCATCGCGGTGGTCGTATAATTCCTCCGCTCCTGTTCGGGTCAATACGTATCGCCAGTCACGTGACCGAACGGTAAACTGCTGATCTTCAATCCTGCCGGGCTCATTTTTTTCAAGCGGAATACCTCCTCCTATGCAGCTGAGAGCAACATCTGGACCATTCCATGATCCGTTCACAGGGTCTTCCAGAAGGGGGAGCAGACTGTGGCCATCAAGAGTATGGCCCTGCTGATTACGAATGGTGTTGTCAGAGATACTACATAAATCGATAAGGGTTGGATACAGGTCTATCAAACCCACGGGATGATCGCAAATGAGTCCGGCATTATTTCTTTCGGGGAATCTGAAGACCATGGGTACCCGGGTTGACTCTTCCCACACAGTATGTTTGAATAATTGATCCTTTTCTCCCATGTGGTAGCCATGATCACTTGTAATTACTACAATCGTATTCTTTGCATAGGGGCTGTTTTCCAGTGCATTAATAATGCGGCCGATCTGGGCATCTGCGAAGGCAACACAGGCAAGTATCCCTGGACAAACCTTCTCCATCCCTCATCCCCATCATAAGCGTCCAGTAAATTTTGAAACCGGCGCTCCTCAGGCCAGAAGTACTGATGATGCAATTCTATGGCACAATCTTCCAGGTCGTTTTCGAGGTAGGGGGGAGGTTGAACCTCATCCAGGGGAAATAGATCGAAATACTCTTTGGGT
Source organism: uncultured Bacteroidaceae bacterium (assembly GCA_963767555.1). Lineage (GTDB taxonomy): Bacteria > Bacteroidota > Bacteroidia > Bacteroidales > SM23-62 > SM23-62. Next base: position 35,346 of record CAVYEL010000029.1, read on the forward strand.
GCATGCCACGGGGAATGTGGACGAATAATCCCAATGCTGAGAAAGAATGGTTTGTCATGATCCTGTTTCAGCTTTTCAATGGCAAAAGCTGCTGACAATTCATCTGGCAGCGGATCCCTGTTGCTTGCATTTTCATACATGTAAGGCTTTCCATCAGGATAATGGGCATAATACCATCCTGAGTATCCAGGTATATTTTGGTCTTTATCGGGGGATACTACCGGTACATCATCGAGGGAGGCAAAAGATGTAAAGGCGGAATTGCCAAAACTTCTGGGAATATCCGGATGGGCAACAAGATCATTGTAGATATTTTCAGACCTGGTCCCTGACCAGGCAAAGGGGCCGTATTCCATGCCGGGACCGAATTCTCCCATGCTGTCAGGCCTGTTAAACAAAGGTTGGGTATTGTGGTTGTTATGGAACATTTTCCCCGCACCAAATATCAGGTAACCATTATCAGCAAAATGCTCGAAAATCGGTTTACAATTTTTCAGAACTGGCCGTTGTGCGTGGATTCTGATTTTGATTATAACCATAGAGCCCTGAATTATGGGGATAGATACCCGTCAGGAAACTGGCACGTGACGGGCCGCAGATCGGGTCGGCGCCGTGGCGTTTTAAAACCGATGCTTCTTTGGAAGTCGTGTCAGATTGGAGGTTAGCCTTAGGATGCCCGCCAAATCCTTCCACCGAATATTCAGGTCATCACAAAAGATCTACACATTTGGTTGTTCCAGCTCACCCACCCGGTCCCTGCACGAATTCCCGTAATTTAAATCGAAAGCATAAAAATAAGTGATCTGGCGGAGGACATTATCATATTCATTTCTAATGGTTTTTGGTAATTATACTATTGTTAATCATCGTCCAGTCTCTCAAACCACCCCCTGCCATCTAAGGGATACACATTACACCTTTCAGCCCAGGCATTCCATAGAGAATCCATCCTGGCAATTCTTTCCGGGTACAGGTCGGCAAGGTTATTCACCTCAGACCTGTCTTCGGAAATGTTATACAATTCCCAGTCCAGGGAATAGGGCGGCACATTCGTTTCCTTGTCGGCCACCAGTTTCCAGTCACCTTCCCTGACCGCCCTGGTAGCCTGATGTTCCCAGAAGAGTATACGCTCATCGACGGAGATGCCATTGAAGGTTGATACAAGGCTTATTCCTTCCATTGGAAGGATTCTGTTACCATTGTATAAATCAGGATATCTGCTGCCGGAAAGTTCCACGCATGTCGGCATGAGATCAATCACATGTCCGACTTGGTACCTCAGAGAGTTCTTATCTTCGATCCCAGCCGGCCAGTATACGATAAGCGGTGATGCAATCCCACCCTCATGTACCCATTGTTTGAACATCCTGTACGGAGTATTGCTCACCATTGCCCAGGGTTTCCTATAACTCCCATTTACTGTTAATGATTTCCAGCCGCAGGAGATTTTCGTATCTCACTTTCCTTAGCTGGTCCCAGCCAGCTAAATACTTACCTTCGTACAATGCTATATCTTCCGTCTTTGCATGAAGGGGGAAGTGGGGGGCAGTATATGCAAGATACATAAAGAATGGCTTCTCCTGATCATGCTGTCGGACAAATGCAGCAGCAGTATCACTCAGGGCATCTGTTAGATAATAATTCCCGGGAGTACTGATTCTTTCATTTCCATATGTCAAAACGGATGTTGTGAAATAACTTCCACCTCCATGGTGTGGTCCATAGTATTTATCGAATCCACGTTGCAATGGCCAGCTGTTTTTTGGTCCATCCGGACCAATGTTTTCATCAGAAGTCACATGCCATTTTCCAACCATATAGGTCGAGTATCCTGCACTTTTCAATACTTCCCCCAGTGTGACACAGCTTGCATTGATTTCACCCTTATATCCTTCGGTCCCGAGGTCAGCTGCAGTCATCCATCCCATGCCGGTTTGGTGTGAATAAAGTCCGGTTAGCAATGAAGCCCTGGTCGGACAGCACTTGCCGGTATTGTAGAATTGAATATACCGTAGGCCATTAGCAGCCAGTTGGTCAATATTGGGTGTGTTGATCTCTCCCCCAAAACATCCAATATCTGAATAGCCCATGTCATCTGCCATGATAATG
>CAVYEL010000030.1:0-16213 GCA_963767555.1 uncultured Bacteroidaceae bacterium
GAGCCCCGGTTGAGCCCTGATAATTTGCCGTTGGTATCGAACAAAGGTTCCGTCTTTTGCCAGTGGCATTTCCCAAAGTAGGAAACATGGTCTGCTGCCTGTGCAAAAATGTCGGTGATTACAAACCGCATCTCTTTTTAATTGAACATCGCGGTAGTTCCTGCGATTCGTAGTCGATCCGTTCTGGTCGGGATACATACCGGTCAACAGCATACCGCGGTCAGGACTGCAAAGAGGGAAATTGCTCGCCGCCCGGTTAAAAACCGCTGCCTGTTTCGCCAGTTTATCGAGTGCTGGTGTTGATACCGGATCAGGACTACCCTGCGGTACTTTGCAGTACAGAATACAACAGAATCCCAGGCTGTCATTCCGGTACTGGTCAGGGAAAATATGGATGATATTAGGGAGGTTTTCTTCTTTTTTCTGTTTGCATGACCCCCAGCCTGCAGCCATCACAAAGACAAACAGGGCAAGTATTAGATTTCGCATGTCTGTTGATTAAGATCGAAATGCAAGATAGTTAAAATGACGGCTCCTCGTAGTAAACAGCCAAACAGGACGGGGACTATCCTGTTTGACTGTTACTCACCTAACCTAAATCTGAAAATACGAAGTCTTTTCCTTATTGAATTTTAAATCCTTCTGGATTCTGGAAAAGCTTGCTGGAGGAATTTCCTGGAATGGGATCGGTATAATATACTGTGCTTCAGTTGGCAGTCTTACCAGTGTAACATTCTCAGCAGTATCCCTTTTGGCAGCAATCTCGGCAAGCGTTTCCGATCTTACCAGGTCATACCATCTTTTGTATTCACCGGCCAGTTCCCATCCTTTCTCATCAAGGATCTCATTCACCGTCGCTGTAGCTACATCAACTGAAGCGTCCGGAGCATCAAATGGCAATCCTGCCGCCCTTCTCCTGACCTGATTCAGGGCTTCAATGGATGAGGCATTTTCACCAATTCTTGCCTGTGCTTCGGCATACAGCAGCAATACCTCGGCATACCTGATCACCTCAAATGCACGGTATCCTGCTGTCCTGTTCCCCAGGGTCAGATTTTCCGAAATGGCGAACTTCTTATACATGGGATGCTGGCGCTGTGATTCCTGCCAGGGCTTCGTTGGTGGATCCTGTATTACAATGGCTCCCCCGGAAACACCTCTTTGCGGAATTTCTGTATAGAAGGTAACATCCTTACGGGGACCTTCGGGAAAATCATAGAAAAACTGCAATTCGGGATACATGTCAGACCAGCCCCTGGCCTCATGGAAACTGGTGCCGGCCGGCCATCCGCTTCGTTGGTCTTCCACTTCAGAAAACTGCATGGAAAATACGGCCTCCAGGCTGTTCTGGCCGCTTAGTAACCATAATTCATCAATGGGCATCAGTAAGTAATAATTCAGGTCAATGACCATCTTTGCCCGGTCAGCTGCCAGGGATAGTTTCGAGGCGTCTTTTACTGGCCAGCCGGCCCATGTCAGGTAAAAATCTGCCAGTAAAGCATTGGCCGCTGCCGAGGATACCCTCCCGAAATTGTCTACCTGGTCCGGTCCGGGTAAATTATCTGCCGCAATGAGCAGATCCGTTTCAATATGACCGTAATTTTGCAGTACAGTAGCCCGTTCTTCTTCCCCCGTTGGTGTATAACCGTCCAGGATAATGGGCATGTTGCCAAAGGTCCTGACCAGGTGGAAATAGGCCAGGGCACGCAGGAACCTGGCTTCTCCATCCCCTTTCTTTACAGCCTCTTCCGGGGCCGTTGAGGTTTTCAGGGCCTCGACCAGGGTATTGGCATAATATATGGTCTCCCAGTAATAATCCCAGGCCCTGGGCAACCATAGAATGTCGGAATTTTCTCCACTTCCATAGTCAAAACGGTCAAATACCCTTAAGGGAGATTTATTTCCGGCCCACCATGTGGTTCGGTCATCTGCTCCATATGTTGGCACTCCTCCGGCATGGGGATGCCGGTATGCCTCACGAATAGCCGCGTAAATAGGAGACAATGCAGCGACTATTTCGCCTTCTGTAGTCAGGCTCTCAATTTTAAGAACACTGCTTGTATCTTCTTCCAGATCAATGCATGCCTGGCCTGCCAGTATGATTACCAGCACCAGTGAGAATCTTGCTATATATCGATGTATATTTTTCATGATCTTATCCATTTATTGGTTATACTAAAAAGTTAGTCTTAAGCCCACTGCAAATGATCTGTTGATCGGATATGCATTGATGTCAATCCCCAGGTCTACATCCGAATTTCCCGAAGCCGTTGACTCAGGATCATAACCCGTGTAATTTGTGATGATGAACAGATTTTCAGCACTCAGGTACAGGCGCAGGGCATTCATGCCTATGCCATTCAGTACATTGTTAAATGTATAACCCAACGTAACATGTTTCATGGATACGAATGATCCGTCCTCAATGAATTGATTAGACAAAAACTCTGTGCCATCCCTGCCTGAAGGGATCTCACTTGGATTGGTGGTTGTCCATCGGTTATTGTAATCCGCATGGACAGCGTGGAACTGGCCTGGCTCCCAGGCCCATCATCTTCATACGTTGAAAGTTGTAAATGTCATTACCATGGGTACCCAGCAATAAGAAATTCAGATCCAGTTTTTTCCACGCAACCGTCCAGTTCCATCCCCAGGTAACAGAGGGATTTCCATCCCCTACGGTGACTATATCGTCAGATGAGATTATTTCATCACCGTTCACATCTTTATACCTGGCCTGTCCCGGTACCTTTCCATATTTCGCAGCCTCTTCTTCTTCCCCCAGCTGGTATACGCCTTCAAAAACATATCCCCTGAAAGAACTGATGGGTAAACCCACTTCAACCCTTGTTGGATTAACAGGGAAGGTATTGCTTAAGTAAATATTCCCCAGTTCCATGGGCTCGTTATCATTCACAAGGGCCAACACCTTATTTACATTCCTCGAAACGCTGAGAATTGAACTAATGGTCCAATCGCTGTTCTGCAGTAATACTGCACCCAGGCTTATGTCAAAACCTTTATTTTCGACTTCTCCTATATTCTGGGATACAACAATGGGTCCGACAAAGGCTGGCAGTACCCGGTTCAGCAAAAGGTCCGTTGTATTTTTCTTATACAGATCAAGTGTAAATGTCAGCCTGTTAGACCACAAACCCAGGTCGAGTCCCACATTGGTTTGTGTTGTTGTCTCCCATGTCAGGTCCGGATTGGCAAGCTGTTCTGATGGAGCCACTCCAACGGTGGCGGTTTCCCCTGTAAATGGATAGTTGACACTTGGATCTATTATGGGGACCGACAGGGTGGCCAACGGCTGGATGGCCTGGCTGCCAGTTAGCCCATAGCTCGCTCTGATCTTCAAATTATTGATCCAGGCAATTTGTTGAATGAAGCCTTCCTCTGACATCCTCCATGCCACAGATCCTGATGGGAAATAACCCCAGCGGTTGTCTTCCTGAAATTTACTTGAGCCGTCAGCCCTGATTGATGCGGTAAACAGGAATCTGTCAAAAAGTGAATAATTCACCCTTCCCAGGAAAGATTGCAGACTTTCACTCACTGAATTGTTGCTAATACGTTGTACAGATGCGAGTCCGATATTTTTATAGGAGGTCTGGTCTGAGAAAAAACCTGTTCCCTGTGACTCATTAATAACCCGGGTAACCTGCTGCTGCTCGTGAATGGCGTCTATTTGCAAGCGGTGATCAGGATTATTCAGCCGGTAGGTAAGCCTGTTGGTATTTTGCATCCTTGTCCAGTCCTCACCGGTCACTGTAGCCGTACCTGTATTGTTAACGAGTAGCGAGGTATACCTGTTATCCACCCCGTCAAGTCTCTCAATACCACCGGAGATATTCAATTCCAGGCTTTCCAGGATATCATATTTAAAATATCCATTGGCAATTACCTGGTGGTCATGATCATCTCTCACATTGTTTTCAGGTGCAACAAGGGGGTTTATGGAACCATTACCAACGCCTGGTATAAGTGGGACAAAGTTATAATCTCCATTCTCGTCGTAAGCAGGCGTTGTTGGATCCCATGTCAAACCTCCGGATAAATCAGCCCTTACACCTGAGAAATCTTCCCTGCTTAAATATGTGTTCAGTCCCATCTCGATCTTCTTTGATACCGTTGTGCTTACATTGGCCCGCAATGCATAGCGTTTATAGTTCTGGTTAACGATGGTGCCATCCGCATTGTGTATATTTCCGGAGATGTAATATTTGACAACATCGCTTCCACCGTTAACAGATAACTGCATATTATAAAATGGAGCATTCCGGAAAAAGCGCTCTTCCCAGTTTTCGCCCCCGCCTGCCTCGAGATCCGCAATGGCTTCCGGAGTATAGAATTCAACTCCCTCTGCAAAATTCACTCCCCTGGCAAACTCAGCAGGTGTCATGAAAGGAAGTGACTGGGTCTTTGTAGCAACCCCGTAATAGGTTTCAAATTCCACCACGGCCGGTCCCCTCTGTCCGCTTTTTGTTGTAACCAGTACAACCCCGTTGGCCCCCCTCGAACCGTAGATGGCTGTGGCAGATGCATCTTTTAACACCTCCATGGATGCGACATCATTCACATTGATAGAATTGATATCACCTACTACCAATCCATCTACTACATAAAGGGGATTATTATTTCCACTGATGGAATTGGCCCCGCGTATCCTGATCTTGTATCCGGACCCCGGGGCGCCGCTTGTCTGGGTAACTTCCACTCCGGCAGCTCTCCCTTTTAGCGCCTGGTCAAGGCGTGTCAGAGGTTGTACATCAAAATTCTCCGATGATACAGAGGCAAGAGATCCGGTTACGTCAGATTTCATCATGGTTCCGTAACCGACAACCACAACCTCATCAAGTGTTGCCACATCAACCTGCAACTGTACGTCAATGGTCGTCTGGTTGCCGACCGTTACTTCCTGGACAACATACCCCACATAGCTAAATACCAGTATGGCTTCTCCACCGCTTACTTCGAGAGAATAATTTCCATTAACATCCGTAATGGTACCCGTTGTGGTCCCTTTTACAAATACATTGACACCGATCAATTCAATTCCATCATCTGATGATGTTACTGAACCGGTAACAGTGACATTCTGTGCCTGCACAGCCAGTGCAAAACAGAGAATCATTGTTGTCAGTAAAAATCTTAGTTTCATAAGATAGTTTTCAATTTTTAGGTTAGTAATAGTAAATCATAGGTTATTATTTAATTACAAAAATGATGAGTAGTATCATGGCAATGATGATGGCTACAACCACGATCAGCTGGATGACAATTTTAGTTTCCTTGGATGACATCTTTCGCATAATGCATAATCATTAAGAAAGATTTTCAAATTTATGGTACAGGCTAGGGGAAGTCAATCAATCCTATCTCAGATATACATGACGAATGATGCATGCCATGGAGGCGATGTCTCAAAAGAACAGGACAAATGTTGCAAAATGTGACCCTGGCAGGTCGGGTGGACTATCCCTCTTAAGACTCGATGAATTCTCTGGGGGTTTTTCCAAACTGTGATTTGAAACATTCCCTGAAATAATCTGCATCCGAAAAACCTACCATGGATGTAACCTCAGAGATGCGGAATTTATTCGTTTTAAGCAATTGAGCAGCATGTTCCATTCTTATTCTCCGGAGAAATTCAGATGCACTTGAATTGGTCATTGCTTTGATCTTTCTGTAAAAATTGGCCCGGCTCATGCCAACTTCCCGGGCAATCCTTTCGACCGTAAGGTCACTGTCTCCTATGTTTTCGGTAATATAGTCAACAGACCTTTGCATCAGCTTTTCATCGACGGAGGTCAATGATATTTCTGTTGGCAGAAGATATCCGGATTGGCCAAACCGTTCCTTCAGTGCTTTTCTCTGCCTGATTAAATTACGGGATCTTAACCTCAGGTCTTCGATATTAAATGGCTTGACAATGTAATCATCTGCCCCTGTTTCAAGTCCCTCGTATTTAAACGTAACCGCCGTCCTGGCAGTTAGCAGGATAACCGGGATATGGCTGGTGTTCACATCAGTTTTGATCCTCCTGCAAAGCTCAATACCATCTAAACCTGGCATGATCACATCGCTGATGATCAGGTCAGGTATTTTATCCTGTGCGATTTTTAAGCCCTCAGTTCCATTATCGGAAGTAAACGTATTGTAGTGTTCGATAAATATGCTGGCCACCAGATCTCTGATATCTGGATTATCCTCAATAATTAATATAGATTCCTCTTTTACCTTATCATTCGTACTTACAGCCTGTTTCTCCGATGATTCTGCGGTGCTTTCAGACAATTCAATCTGCTTATATTGCGCAATATCTTCACTGCTTTTATAATGCTTAAGTACTTCATTATCCGAAAAATGAGTATTGCCACACTGCAGGTTTATGAAAAAACAGGTTTGACCCTCTGCGCCTTTTTCATCATAGGTACTCTCCACTGAGATAACTCCATGATGGAGTTCCACCAGGTTCTTCGCAATTTCAAGTCCCACGCCCGAACCTGGATTTCTTCGTTTCTTCCAGGCCATGACCAGTGTAGAACCGGTCAAATATATGCTCCATATGCTCTTCCGGAATACCCCTGCCCGTGTTTTCGATGCGTATTTGAATATTTTCGCCCTGGTTGACAGATTCTGCAAGAACTGATATTTTTCCATGGTCCGGTGTGAACTTCAGGGCATTGGACAGAAGGTTGAAGAGTATGATCTCAAATTTGTCACGGTCAAACCATACCTGGATCTTCTCCTCTGGAGAAGGCCACCTTGAATTCAATATTCCTGTTCTGGGCCAGTTCCCTGAAAGACAGGGATACTTCTTTGAATGAAATTTACCATGTTGCCTTCGGCAGCCCTTAATTGCAAATTCCCTGTCTCCAATCTGCGGATGTCCAGCAATTGATTGATCAACTGCATCATACGATCTCCGTTTCGCAACATGAGCATCAGCTGGTTTTTAATTTTTGCACTTCCGAAGTTTGATTGTACAATCCTTTCCAATGGTGCCAGGATCAGGGTCAGCGGTGTCCTGAGCTCATGCGATATATCTGTAAAAAATTTCAACCTCCTCATGTTAAATTCCTTTTCCTGTTCTCTATGGAGGTGTTCAAACCTCAGATTCTGCCTGAGCCTCTCCCACCTTCTGGATATTATAAAGAACAGATAAAGCAATCCCAGAAGAAATAAGAAGTAAATAAAATAGGCAAGCTGTGAACGCCACAATGGTGGGGCAATAATCAGATTAATGGCAGCGAATTCAGCGGTAAAATCGTCCTGATCACTTGATGCTCTCAATCTGAGTTCATAGGATCCGGGCTTTAATTTCGTGAAATGGATGGCATTGGAGGTTCCCAGATCCTGCCAGGTTTCATCTTCGTCTAAGAGTTGATATTGGTACCAGGTATTCTCAGGGTTTATGAAATTGGGTGCAATAAACTGTACTGAAAAACTGGATTGGTTGTGGTTGAGTAAAACATTTTCCTGGGAAGTGATATTGATATATTGATCCTTCTTTTCAGACGGGATCCTGACTGACTGGCCATTTACCAGGATGTCGAGAATGGCCACGATAGGATAGAAGAGCCTGTTCTCAACTTCGGCGGGATGAAAGGATATGAATCCCTTGTCACCACCGAAATATAATGTTCCGTCCCATCCCCTGCAGGCTGCATTCCTGTAATACTGCTGGGCCGGGAAACTTTCCTGCACATCGAATTTCTTAATATCAACAAGGGGATCATTTATATTATCAGGAGCGGCAATTTTCAATAAATGCACATTGGCACTCGCCCAGATATTCCCTTCTTCATCGCTGGTTAAGGCATAAAAACTGTTTCCAAGCATACCACCCACACCTTTTAACTTTCTCAATTGATATGTTCGTTACATCCATCATATAGATCCCTCTGCCGAAGGTAGCTATCCATAATATTCCATTCTCGTCCAGCAACAGGTCATTGATATGAGATGTCCTGCAATGCCTTTGAGGTTGGATAGAATAGGCTGTCGTTTATATATTTATTTGTACTGATATCAAAACCAACCAGGCCATTGCTGCCTCCTGACCAGATGATGTTTTGCACGTATCCGATATCATGGATAGCACTTCCATATTCTTTCAACCAGGGAAAATCATCCGGTCCCGGAATGAAATGGTAGATAGTGTCATTTTTTACATCATACATATGAAAATAACATTGGCCTATCATACCTACGTTACCCATCCAGATATTACCCGATCTGTCCATGCATAAACCATGGACGATATGATATCCCAAGCTGGCCCATGCTGCTGGGTTTATCATCAATATTGGTAAAATTACGACTGAGCGGGTCATAAATGCTTACCCCAAACTGGGTAGCAATGAAGAACCTCCCTGTCTGGTCTTCAAGGATACTTTTGATATTATCATGAACCAGGCTGTTTTTTCCGGGTTCATTCTTAAGCACCCGGAAGGACCTGTCTTCAGGATCGAATATATTTATGCCCTCCATCTCGGTCCCGATCCAGAGTTTCTTATCCGTATCCTCATAAATGAATGAGACGATGTTGAAATTCAGGGAGTTTTCATCATTGGGCCTGTTTGAAAAATGGGAAATTTTCTGGCTATTGATATCGAAGTAATTGACCCCTCCGGAATAGGTCCCAAACCAGATGATCCCGTTCCTGCTTTGAAATATTTCTCTTATGGAGTTATGGGAGATACTTCCTGCGTCGTATGGATCATGTAAAAAATGCTGGTATTCATAGGTGATCTCATTGATCATTCCCAATCCCCACCTGGTTCCAATTAAAATGTTACCATCCGCTAACCTGAAGAAGCTTTTTACGCGGTTATGGGGGAGATATCCATCCTGTTGGGAAAGAATTTCCTGGGTTTGGTTCACGGGATCATATACGATGACCCCCATATCAGCATTATCCGTCCCAAACCAGAGATTTCCTTTACCGTCAAATGCAATTCCCAGTCCCTGGAGCATCACATTCTCTCCGGAATTATTCTGAATGGGGATCCTGGTGAATGGTCCCGTCTTTATAACTAAGCAGTCCATGAGAGTCGCCTATCCAGATCTGCCCGTCTTCTGATCTTTGAAGGGCAATGACCTTTCCCACCGGTCTGTTATCTTCAATGATCTCACCGTCGTAAGGGAAAAAATTCCTATTGGTCAGGTCATACCTGTACAGGCCCCGGTCTGTCCCTATCCAGAGTATATTTTCACTGCAAAGAAGTGAGCGTATGGACAGGTTCATTACCTCCTTACCCCTTTCATCAATGATGGGAACAGGATGGAAATTGTCGTGATGGTAATCGTAATAGTACAAGCCCCTGTTGGACCCGACCCACATTCCTGAATCACCGGCAATAAGCAGTGACCAGATATAACTGCTGCCGAGGGAGTAGGGAACCTCGGGATCCTCCTTATAGATCTTAATGTTCTTCCCATCATACCTGTTGAGCCCATCCATGGTTCCAAACCACATAAAACCCCGCTGATCCTGGGCAATGGCTAAAACAGTAAAATTGGAAAGCCCGTCAACGGTGGAAAGGTGTTTAAAGGTGATCTTTTTGTTCTGTGCTGTCACGGGTGGAAAAATACCGATGAGGATCAGCGTACAATAAACAGCAAAAAGCATGGCTTTCTTCAGCCAGATCTTTGACTCACTATTGTATTTCCGGACAGAAATCATTGACAGGTCGTTTGACATGATCATCCATTGTCGATAGCAGGATGCCGTACTATTAGGAATTCCACTTATTGAGACCCGCGAATATGTCTTCCTATTGTATCTTTACATTTAAATATAGAGCTTTTCATTCAATTAGAAGGAAGTATACCGATGGTTTTACCAATTAACTACAAGATATGAAACACCGAGTGCCAGTCGGCAAACAGTTTATCCTGATCCTATTGGTACTGACCTTCCAGCTCACTGCTGTACTGGGTCAGTATACCCATGATGCAAGGATAGCCATGAAAGAGATCCTGACCCCTCAACCGGCAAGCACTCCACGCATCAACGGGCCAAAGATCTATGGTTCACGTCCCGGAATGAAATTCATCTACCGGATACCCTGCCAGGGAGAAGTCCCTATTCGATTCAAGGTTAAAGGACTGCCTTCCGGATTAAAGCTTGATGATGCGAGAGGTGTTATTACAGGAACTGTTCCCGTCGAGAAGGGTGACTATGTAATGAAATTCAAGGTAAAAAATGCCCATGGGAAGGATTCCCGGACCTTCAAACTGGTTGCAGGGGATGAACTGGCATTAACTCCGCCTACAGGATGGAATACCTGGGGAGGGCATATGTTGTTCGTTTCCGATGAACTGATGCGAAAAGCCGCTGACATCTTTGTTGAAGAAGGACTGGCTGATGTGGGGTATCAGTATATTTCCATTGATGATTGCTGGATGCGAATCAGCCGTGAAAAATATGAGTCTCAGAGTGAAAACAGAAGGAAGAATCATGCCGGATTTACCTATGACGAGGGTGTCGTAGGGGGAGAGCGGGATGCCAGCGGGAACATTGTGCCAAATGATGCTTTTCCTGACATGAAGGCGATGACGGATTATATACATGGTCATGGCCTTAAAGCAGGCATTTACAGCTCACCCGGACTTACTACCTGCCAGGATTTTGCTGGATCCTTAAACCATGAGAAGCAGGATGCTGAACTATATGCTGCCTGGGGATTCGACCTGCTGAAATATGATCTTTGCAGTGGCCGGATAGGGCTGCAAAAATTGCGGGAGAAAAATCCTGCATACACACAGGCCGAATACTGGAAGCCCATGGCAGAACTTCTTCAGGTGCAGGACAGGGATATACTTTTCAATTTATGCCAGTACGGCAGGGAGGAGCCATGGAAATGGGCAGCGGGACTGGGGATCTCGACCTGGCGGACGGGAGGTGACCTGAACCATCATGTGGAAAATTATTTTGAACAGGCACTCCGGCTGGCTACAGAGCTGCGTGAATACAGCCGGCCTGGACAGTGGAATGATCCTGACTTTATGTACATCCATAAGATCAAGGACCACAGGGCAAAAGGACAGCCTGCTGTCGAAATAGCCCTGAATACCAATCAACGTTATCAATATGTAACCCTCTGGTCCATCATCAGTGCACCTTTTTTCTTCTCCTGCGACATCCTTGAGATGGATGATTTTACGATCGGGATTCTGGCCAATGCCGATGTTCTCAATATTAACCAGGATGAACTGGGACATGTGGCAGAGGTAATTCGCAACAAGGACGATGAAGTAGTGATGGTCAAAAAACTGATTGGCGATTCCAGTGTGCTGGCCGTTTTCAATCGGAACGACCAGCGGGAAGCCCTCATCCATGTGGATTGGGAAGAAATTGGTAAATGCTGTGAACAAAGCGTTTACGATGTCTGGAGGCAGAAAGAACTGGGTCCGGTGGATGATGGATTTACCATCCGGCTCAGTCCGGATGGAGTCGGACTATTTATCATAGGAAATTAAAAACAAACATCCATGAAATCACCAGGGTATTTTCTTATCAAATTCTTTTTGATCGCCATTGTATTTGCCAGTTGTACAAAAGCTGACATTCCCGAAAAGCCAAATGTTGTTTTCATCATATGCGATGATCTTAATGATTATATGGGAGCTTTCAGCGGCCACTCTCAGGCAAAAACCCCAAATATCGATAAGCTGGCAAAATCAGGGGTTTCATTTATCAATGCCCAGAGCAATGTCCCGGTCTGTTCTCCGTCCAGGAACAGTCTGTTTACGGGTGTTTATCCCCACAGGTCAAAAGATTTTTCCTGGACAAAGCATTTTGAACAGCCCGTATTGAAACATAACAAAACGCTGATGGAGTACTTTGCAGAAAACGGTTACCATGTTGCAGGAAGCGGGAAACTGCTGCACGTAAACAGGAAGGAATACTGGCATGAGTGGGGTGTGGATATCAATAATTATGGCCCGGTGGCATTCAATGGCAAAGAACCGGTCGGACATCCTTCGGTACCTGAGCCCTTTCGGAGCATTGGATCGATTGATGGTTCCTTTGCCCCCATTTCGGATGTGCCGACATTTCCGGAAAGTGTATCAGGAGGGAACAGGACAGGCTGGCTATACACAGTGAATACAGATCATTTTTTGAACTATACGGATGAAAATGACAGGAATCTGCTACCGGATGAAATGCATGCAGAATGGGCTGCCGGAAAAATTGCTGAACTGGAGAAGCAGGATACCAGCCAGCCATTCTTTATGGGCATTGGTTTTGTCCGCCCCCATACTCCCTTGTATGCTCCCAAGCGCTTTTTCGAAATGTTCCCCATTGGTGAAATAGAACTTTCAAATCTACTTGAAGGCGATGCAGAAGATACCCATTACAGGAATATCTACCCGGCAGATATCAAAGGATTGAGGTATTACAGGACCTTAAAGGAATCATATGGGGGAGATGCTGAAGTGGGACTGAAACATTTTTTGCAGGCCTACCTTGCATGTGTGGCCTTTGTTGATGAGCAAATAGGTATTGTGGTTGATGCTGTAAATAATAGCAAATTCAAAGACAATACCATCATCGTGCTGACCAGCGACCACGGTTGGCAAATGGGTGAAAAAGACTACCTGTTTAAGAATTCACCCTGGGAGGAAAGTACCCGTATCCCTTTAATCATCAGATCCCCTGGAATAAAGGCCGGGAAAACGGTGGATCATCCAGTTTCGCTTATTGATCTTTTTCCGACTTTAACGGACCTATGCGGACTGAAGGGTGATAATCGTAAAAACGAATCAGGAGGGAAGATTGATGGTTTTAGCCTGAGGCCTTTCCTCACAGATCCGGAAACAAGCAAATGGAATGGACCCGATGGTGCACTATCCATGGTTGGCGTGGGATTGGATAAGGAGGATGTATTGAAACAAACATATTCATACCGGACCAGGAACTGGCGGTATATTCTTTATATGGATGGCACGGAGGAACTGTATGATCACCGGAATGATCCCTACGAATGGAAGAATCTGGCTGCTGAGCCTGAACATCAGGCAAACAAGCAAGCATTACAGGAAGCTATGCTTGAAATAGTCAAAGGCAGTAACTGATACTAAGAAGTACCATTTCCCTTCGGGACTCATTTCAACCACTTTCGGATGTCAGCTTCATTCAAAAGTGGATCTTTGGCCATTTTCATCAGCTCAACAAGTCGCCTGGTCATGACTTCTGAGATCTCAGGGTAATCAGGATGGCCGTACAAGTTGGTCAGCTCATCGGGATCTTCTTCCAGGTCAAACAGCCAGGGGACATCCTGTTTGGACAATACCAGCTTATAACGCTCACTCACAGCTGCCACCCAGCCCGGATCCACACCATGGGCCCTCATATAGGTAATTTCATCACTGTCTACAACCGCCTGCTTATTCAGGAAAATTTTAGCGTCATCCCGTCCATGTTTAACCGGCAGGGCATCTTTAAGTCCCAGGATACCAAGCAGGGTTGGTGCAAAGTCTGCAGAGGTGTACGCTTTGTTGATGACTTTCCCGGCCCTGATATGCCCCGGATACTTCATTATAAAGGCCACTCCTGCAGAGGTTTCGTAAGGGGCCCCCTTATTGTGCTTCCTGTGTTCTCCCATCAGGTCGCCATGATCTGAGGTGAAGACCACTATGGTATTGTCTTCCTGCCCCGACTCTCTTAAGAATGCAATTAGTTTCCCTACATTATCATCAATGCATTTTACCATGCCGAAGTACCGGGACATGGGTCCCTGCTTCAGGGTATCGGACTGTATCATGTTTCTACCGCCACCCAGCCAGCCCGGGGTCTGTTCAGGTGTCTGGAAAAATGTTTTAGGTGTCTGGAAAAACATATCTGAGTACATGGTATCATAGGGTGCCCGCACCGAGTTGGGACCATGTGGATCAGGCAGGCTCAGCATCATACAAAATGGTTTATCCGCCTCTACTGCCTTCATTAGGGCTATGGTTTTATCAGCCAGAAAATCCGTGGCAAATGATTGTTCGTCCGCTTTGTTAATATCATATATATATCTATCCAGCTTTTCAATATGGCTGCCTACTACTTTTGCTTTATTGCCGGTGTCGGCAAAAACCTTCCAGTGCCCCCTGTTAAACATGTACCGGTTATCATCCCAGCCGAATTTTCTTTCAGGCTCCCAGCCTGGCTTAGCCATACCATCAAGATGCCATTTGCCGACATAGCCTGTGGCATACCCGTTTCGATGAAGGATCTCGGCAAAGGTCACAACGGAATCGTACATGGGAAGGTTGTTCTGTGGTGCCCCGGTGGCATGGGGATACAATCCTGTCATAAATGCTGCACGAGATGGCGTGCAAACCGGGGAGGCAGCATAATAACTCGTACAGAGCAGTCCATCCCTGGCCAGCTGGTCGAGATTCGGAGTTTCAACGGCTACCCCATCTCCCCAGATAAATGCCTGGTCATCAGGTAACAATTCACGGTAGCAGCCCAGGGTACGGAAGTTATGCTCATCCGTGTAAATAATTAAGATATTTGGTTTCTCAGAAACCTTAACGCATGTGGTCAACCCGATCAGGAATAGTATGGGAATACGTATAGCCTTCATAGAAAATAATATTATTCCAGTAGAAAGTTAAGAAATTCTCGGGTTCATATCCGGATTTACAGATCCATTTAAAGTCGTTCCGTGTGAAATTTACCCTTATATTTATATGTCTGAAATCTTGTTATGGATATAAAAGAGGCAAAACAAAAGATCTGGGAAGCTGGCAAACGACTGCTGGCCGAAGGACTGGTCAAGGGTACCTGGGGAAATATTTCCCTTCGTGTCAACCCGGATACCATGGTGATCACCCCGTCTGGAAGAGAGTATCAGGACCTTAAACCGGATGAAATGGTTGAGGTCAATATCCGGAATTATGAATACATGGGAAACATTAAACCTTCCAGCGAGTTCAAGATGCATGCGGAGATCTTCAGGAATCGCAAATCAATCAATGCTGTCATACATACACATCCGCCCTCTGCATCAACAGTCGCTGCCGCCCGCAGGGAAGTTCCCCCGGTACTCGACGATATGGCCCAGATTATCGGTCCCACTGTCCGGGTAGCCGATTATGCCAGGTCCAGCACCAGGAAAATGAATAAAGTGGCCCTGAAAGCATTGAATGGACGGATGGCCTGCTTGCTGGCCAATCATGGAGCCGTATGTTTGGGACGGGACATGGAGGAAGCTTTCGTTGTCAGCCAGGTACTGGAAAAGGCCTGCCGGGTTTTCATAGAGGCCGAGTTCCTGGGGGGTGCTAAAAACATCCCCAAAGTAGAGGCATACCTGATGCATCAATATTACCTGAACAAATATTCCAAGCAGAAGAAAGATAACCGTTAGGCAAACCATCATGCACCGCCGTAATTTTTCAAAGACATCTGCGTCTGCGGCCATACTGGCAGGTACCCGGGATGAGAACAATTGATCTGGTCATATTTATTGTCTACCTGGTGGGGATCATGGCATTTGGCGGATCCTTCTACAGGAAGAACAAGACCCCACTGGCATTTACCCTGGGTAACCGGAGTATCCCCCGCTGGGTTGTGACCATGTCCATATTCGCCACCTTTGTCAGCAGCATCAGCTACCTGGCATTGCCGGGGATTGCTTACCAGTCTAACTGGAATGCCTTTGTTTTCAGCCTTTCCTTACCCATTGCAGCCATCATAGCCGTACAGGTATTCGTCCCCCTGTACCGGAAGGTCAACAGTCCGTCTGCATACACCTACCTGGAACAACGGTTCGGCGCCTGGGCCAGGATCTATGCATCGGTCAGTTATTTTCTGACACAGCTGATGCGCATCGGCACAATACTTTACCTGCTGGCCCTGATGATACATTCCGTTTATGGATGGGACATGAAAACTGTGATCATAGTCACCGGCATGGCAGTCATGATCTACGCTGTCCTCGGAGGCATTCAGGCGGTAGTCTGGACAGATGCCATACAGGGCCTCATCCTGATTGTTGGGGCCGTGGTCTGCACTGTTTATCTCCTGCTCAACATGCCCGAGGGTCCCGGCCAAATGTTTGAAATTGCAAGGGAACATGGCAAATTCAGCCTGGGCAGTTACGGACTCGATCTTGCCAGTTCTACCTTCTGGGTGGTACTGGTTTACGGGATCTTCATCAACCTGCAGAATTACGGAATAGACCAGAATTATATACAAAGGTAC
>CAVYEL010000031.1:0-121488 GCA_963767555.1 uncultured Bacteroidaceae bacterium
CAGAAAAAATACAGGGTCCCCTGAACCTTATCCTCGACTCATCAGACACCATCAGGAAAGAGGTTAAAGACCAGATAAATGAAAATATCAGGCAGTTGTTTGATGATATGAGTTACTCAGGGAAGGAAATCATCCGTGCCGTACAAATGATCAATGACCTGTCCGAAATCCAGGCAGACAGTTATGAGTTAAACCGGGAAAAAATATCCATCTCAGATACCATTCGTGATATACTGGCTGATGAGGAATATGCTATCCATAAAAATGGGATTGACGTTGTGGTTGAGAACAAAGCATCTGCAGATATTATATCCACGGATGAATATGCAATCAACCAGGTCCTGTCAAACATAATTGATAATGCTGTTAAAAATTCCCCGGAGGGCCAGCTGGAGGTAGTGGTCAGCCAGGATAATGATAAATCGTTGAAAATTACTGTGACTGATACGGGAAGGGGAATGTCTCAGACATTTCAAAAAGAAATGTACTTACCTTTTAAAAGAGAATTGTCCAACGGTACAAATGGGCATGGACTTGGCCTGGGACTAACCCTTATTAAAGAATTTTGCAAATTGATAAATGCCAATATTCATATTGCATCAAAACCGGGGAAGGGGACCAGGGTAAATTTGACTATACCATTGGAAACATAAGGATTTCATATTCGTATCATTTTCTTTAAAATACTGGCAATGGATCCTGATCAAAATGAAAAGCTATTTGATGACAAGGAGCTGAAAGATGATAATGAACAGCTTTTTTCAGATTCAGCACATGAAGGCATAGAAAAGGAGATTATTAAACCCGAATTCTCAGGTCCGGCCTGGAAGGTCATGGTGGTGGACGACGAGGAAGACATTCACAGTGTAACACGCATTGCCCTGAAAAGTTTTACCTACAAGGACCGGGGAATTGAATTTATTCATTCACATTCGGCTGAAGAATCCAAACCACTGCTCAGGGAAAACCCGGATATTGCCGTGATACTGTTGGATGTTGTGATGGAGACCAATACTGCGGGACTGGACCTTGTGAAGTTTATCCGTGATGATGTGCATCTGAAATATACCCAGATCATTCTTCGCACCGGGTATCCAGGATATGCCCCCGAGCGGGAAGTGATTGTTTCTTACGAGATCAATGATTACAAAACCAAGACTGAACTGACCGCTTTTAAATTATTTACACTGGTGCTGGCAAGCCTCCGGGCTTATGATTCCGTAACAGAACTGGA
Organism: uncultured Bacteroidaceae bacterium; assembly: GCA_963767555.1. GTDB lineage: Bacteria > Bacteroidota > Bacteroidia > Bacteroidales > SM23-62 > SM23-62. The sequence continues at coordinate 1,235 of CAVYEL010000031.1, forward strand.
GAGAATGAGACTGGGACTGGAAGACAAGGTTAAGGAACGGACTGCTGAACTGGAACAAAAGAATCTCCAGATCATGGAGATGGACCAGATGAAAACCAGGTTCTTTTCCAATGTCTCCCATGAATTCCGTACACCTCTGACACTGATCATTGGTCCGCTTGAAGATATCCTTTCCAAAGAGGAACTGACAGAAAAAAACCGGGTGGCCATGGAAAGGATGCACAGGAATGCAGTCAGGCTATTGGGACTGATAAACCAGCTGCTGGACCTGTCCAAGCTGGATGCCGGCAGCATGAGGCTGGAGTTAAGCGAATCAGATATCCTGAGATTCAGCCGCCTGATCATCTCAAGTTTCCAACCCCTGGCGGACAGGAAGAACATTCATTATGAAGTCAGTATGCCGGCAAAAGAATACATTACTTTTTTCGACCCGGATAAACTTGAAAAAATACTGACAAACCTGCTGTCGAACGCCTTTAAATATACCCCGGATGATGGCGAGATAGAGTGCCAGCTTAAGATAGCATCCAGAGGGAAGAATAAAGACCTGGATTTCCTGAATATCAGGATATCAGACTCCGGTCCGGGTATACCGGTAGACATGGTGGACAAGATCTTTGACCGTTTTTACCAGGTGGAAGGATCATGGCAGCATAGCAGTGGAGGGACCGGCATTGGCCTTTCTCTGACACGGGAGCTGGTGGGATTGCAGCATGGACAGATCAAGGTAGAGTCTGCTGAGGGTAGGGGCAGTACTTTTACCATTGTATTTCCACTCGGTAAAGAACACCTGGACAAAAATGAATTCCAGATAGGGGAAAAAGAAGACCTTGAAGATGCAGGAGTTGCCAACGCGGTCCTGGTATCCGGAGGTTATGAAAACCGGCAAACTGAAGAAGTGGGCATAGAAGAGAAAAATGGAAAAGCTAAGATCCTTGTGGTGGAGGATAGCGAAGATGTCAGGGCCCATTTGCTTGACAACCTGGAAGACCAATTCACCATGCAGGAGGCTGTGGACGGGGAGGAGGGACTATCACTGGCGACTGACACCATACCGGATATAATCATCACCGATCTTATGATGCCAAAGATGGATGGGGTGGAACTTTGCAAGCGGTTAAAATCGGATGAACGGACCAGCCATATCCCTGTGATTATGCTGACTGCAAAGGCAACGGTGGAAAGCAGGATCGAGGGACTAGAAACCGGGGCTGATGCTTATATGACCAAACCTTTTAACATGCAGGAATTACAAACCCGCCTGAAGGGTTTGATTGACCAGCGAAAGAAATTGCGCGAAAGGTTCAGCAAAGAAGCAGAGCTCGGTCCCAGAGATATCGCTGTTACTTCTGTTGATGAAAAATTCCTGAACAAAGCCATTCAGATCATTGAAGATAATCTCGGTGATTGTGATTTCGATGTCACAGCCATGACCGGGGAAATTGGCATGAGCAGAATGCAGCTGTTCCGGAAATTAAAGGCCCTGACCAACCAGACCCCCAGTGAATTCATCCGGACGATCAGGCTGAAAAGGGCTGCCCAATTGCTAAAGAAGAATTTCGGGAATGTGGCCGAGATCACCTACGAAGTGGGTTTCAATAATCTTTCTTATTTTGCAAAATGCTTCAGGGAACTATATGGCGTTTCCCCATCAGAGTATACCAAAGCCTGATCATCTTCGGGTTACATACCTGGCAATATTTTATACATAACTGGTAGACATTGCAGGGTCTATACCATAATTTTATAATTAAATAAAAGCACTTTGTAAGCTAGCAAAGTCAGGCATTGGGCGAAAAACCGGGAGGCAGCGTCTGTTGAAGGACTTCAGGGTTGCTCCCGGTTTACCCGTAATAAGCTTTTGTTACATTTATATAATTCTTTGTTACCTCCCTGCTAGAAATCACCCTTTGTGATATCGTAACTTTAATTAATGTTTTTTCAAGCATTAATCAGTAATGAAAGGAGGGCCTTAAAATGAACAACAGATCATTTTCAAAGGGATTTCCATGTGGATATCAATGGAATTGTGTATGGAAAATCATTGCCTGCTTATGTTTTGTTAGTATTTACTGTACTCTTGCCGGAGCATATAATACTTCCGAAACCATTGAACCAGAATTTGCCGAAGGTAATGTCCTGTCTGAACCCCGGGATACCGTATTGTATACTGCATCCGGTCAGTTTTTCACCGGCATCAGAGAATGCTGCACGGAAAAATAATGTTAAATTACTTGACTTCCAGGTTTTTAGGTTATAACTTAGATTATGCCTTACAACAACCTAAAATTATTGTTATGGAATGGCAACCAAAGACTGAATTGACTGAATTACAAAAACTCCGTGGAGACGGAGATTAATAAACTACTTGCAGACATTAAGGGAGAAAATTAATAGATTTTTAAGGATCGAAAGATGCAGAGTGGGATTCTGAAAGGCCAGAATATGGGAATTAATATTATATATCGAGGGATAAGCATCAAAGTCACTGGAGAAAACAAACGGAAGATATTGAGAGGGGATGTTGATGAAATGAAGGTGATTAGCACATGATCTTCTCATAATTCCCTCACATATTTTGAATATAGCGTTTTGGACAAATCCAGTATCCATCGGGTAATGACTTGGCATATACTTTTGGTTCCGCCTATTATAAATCCAGATATCCACTGATCAGGCGGTCAATTTTATCCCGGTAGGATTGCTTGTTCTTTTGAGTACCCTCGAACATGCTGATCTAAGGTCTAAGATATATACAACCTGAGATCCTTATAACAGAAGGACAAGGATCTTCTTGCGGTGGCTAACAGATATCCTTTCATAGGAACCAAGATCACTGGGTTTCTCTACCTGGTGTGATTCCTTTCCTGTATCCCTCCTGTTGGCTGAAGAGATAAAGAAAATTAATCCGGATATTCCTATCATTTTCGGCGGACCCCAGGCTTCCATTATGGCAGAGAATACAATGTGGAAAATTTCCAGCCATTGATTTTATCCTGAAAGGGGAAGCTGATTATACACTGCCTGAATTGATTTCCCTGGTTATTGGATGGAAAAACGGAGGCAGTGAAGGAATATACCCGGACTTGTATACAGGGATCCTTTAACAAAAGAAGTTATTTCAGATTCACCGGGTGAGATTGTAAAGGACCTTAATAAGTTGCCTATACCGGCATATGACAAGAATATTCCAAGAAAGAGCAATTTACGTATAGATGCCGGCAGGGGTTGTCCTTATCAATGTACCTATTGTACCACCAACCAGTTTTTTTTAAGGAGATACCGGGTGAAATCACCGGAAAGGATCATCGAGGAGATGAAGTATTGTAATCATAAGCTGGGAGTTACGGGATTAGGCATTTCCCATGATATGTTCACACTGAACAAGGAATTCATCGCTGAATTTACAGGGCAAGTATCGGCAAGGAATAAATTACATAAGGTTCCATTCACATGGACCTGTTCAGCCAGAACGGATTGTGTTTCGGAAGAGATGCTTGTTCAAATGAAGGAGAGCGGCTGCAAAGCCATATTTTTCGGCATCGAATCCGGTTCTGAACGGATACAGAAGGAGATAAGAAAGAACCTTGATCTTGATGAGGCCATCAGACATAGTCAGGTATGCAAGCGGTCTTGGGATGGTTACCATTGTATCATACATGGCAGGATTCCCTGGGGAAACCCGCAATGATCTGAATGATACCCTTGACATCCATTATTGAAGATGGCGAGTTGCAGGAGCAAGGCCACAGCTAACCCTGCTTTCCATACTGCCAGGTACACCTATCTATGAACAGAATGTCGAAGAACTTGAATATGATGAAGTACATTCTGGTTTTTCAGTATCCCATCTGACTGAATAAAATGAAGAAATTGATAAAAGGCGATAAGAATGACCTTCAGCTCATTTTATTATTTGCCGAATAAGCAATATATCGCGACAAATCTATTTGTTTCTGGCTGATCTGGTAAATAATATTGAGCATTTTTTGCCTACGCTTGTATTAATACAGAGAGCATATCCTGAAGCGTTGCACCGGATACAGATTTTGTCAGATATGATCGAGGAGAAACCTCTATAGGTATAGGTACGGGAATGGATATGCCTCTTCCTGAACTCTTACTTTCTGACAGATAGCCTGAAGAAATTACATTGAGTATTTGCTGGATAAGGGACTACCCGTGCTATGCATGGGATGTATTCCAGGTTGATTTCACAAAAGCATTAATGATTGCAAAATATCGAGCGTTGGCAATCATACAAAGTCAGCTAGACAGTAAATCATGAGCAGAAATGTAAAAGCCAGATACGGATGACATCATAAGACCTCTACCATACTGGAAATTGATTGAAACCAACACTATATATATGATTATATTTATGATCCTGTTGGCTTGATAAGGAAATGCGAAATTCGGAAAGGTCGTTATCATTAGTATGATATTTCCTATATCAAACCGAATGGTCAGGATTGATCAAGGTTCCCGGTGCTCATGTTCAGATATACAGGGATTTAAAGGAATACAACAGTTAAGGAGTTCATCCGGAAAAATGTTGTAATTTTAGGTGAGGACCGTACAAATGGAGAATCCTGAGAAAAATGATCCGATATGGGATTGGTTCAAGATAGCCAAAATAATTAAACGGTACAGCAATGATTAATGAGAAAGTGCCTTAGTGTAATCGCTGTTCTTCATCATACTGTCTGATTTTGCCGCTCATGGCACAGCAGACAGTGGAGTCACTGTTTGGTATGCCTTGAAAAGAGCAAAAGAAGATACTACGCGGTTAAGGCTACTGATAGAGAATAACGGATGAGCTTAAAAAGACAGATCCGGATACAGCCATCCATTATGCTATACAGAGTCCATGAACTGGCCGAAGATTGGAGGATCAGTCCGGAATGGCCCGTGCACTTATTTCAGTCGGGGTTATATACCGCATAATCTGGGATCTATTATCGCACGGCTATTAACAACCTGGATGCAAGCCGGGATATATATCGAGGAATTAGGAGGATTCATTAGGACTGGCAATTGTTTATAATGCCTTTGGTAATTTACTAGCAGGGATGAGGATGAATGACCAGTTGCACTAGAATTATTATAATCAAATCAGCTTGAAGATCTTTCAGAAAATGGGCAATGAAGACAAGTACATTCCCTCATATATATTTGAGCATATGGCTACTTCGTATGATACGTAAAAAAGAATATGAGAAAGCACACGTAACTATCAGATTTTTAGGAAGCACTTGAATTTGTTAAAAGAAGAAGATGATAGCACACGGTCGTACAATGATAGCTGCACTTTAATAAATATTAGGAGAAAATTATGAATCAACCAATGAACTGGATAACGCATTATAAGTATTACTACCAGGCGACTAGATATTGAGCAAGGCAACAGAGAAACAATCCAAGATTGGTTCGATTCCTACATCCATCTTGGCAAGTACTATAATATAATTGGAGATTATAGTAATTCAATAGCATACCTGGATTCTGCATTGGAAATTGCCACGAGAAGAAAATTTTCTCGAGGAAATAAGAGATAATGCTGAATTGATGGCAGATTCCTAAAGAAAAGGGGAGATATTGAAATCGGCACTTTCACTATAGTGAATTATACAGAGCATCTTATGATAGCATCAATCGAATGAAAGCAAAAGCTATATTGAGAAGCTTACGAATAGGAAAGGGAACATAATCAGGAGATACAACAGAAGAGAAGCTGATCTGCAGCAGGCAAAAACTGCTTTCGGAATTTTACAATGATTGCCTTTATAATTAGTCATGATAAGCCTGTTTTACATGTACAGGAATTACCGGATTAAAAACAAAGCCAATGCTTTGCTGGCAGAGGTGGATGAACTGAAAACACGGATGTTCTCCAATATATCACATGAGTTGCGTACTCCGCTTACCCTCATCCTTGACCCCATAGAGCAAATGCTTGATGATGAGCAGCACATAAGGCCAAGCTCCAAGACATTGAAACTGATGGAAAGAAATGTCAATAAAATGCTCAGCCTTATTAACCAGTTGCTTGATCTGTCAAAACTTGACTCGGGTAAACTAAAGATCGAACTAAACCAAGGTGATGTCATCCATCATTTGAAAATTATTGCCCTCTCTTTTTCATCACGTGCCGAAAAAAAGAATATCCATTATTCTGTAAACTTCCCTGACGAAATATTGGATACCTATTTTGATGAAGATAAAATGGATAAGATCCTTACCAATCTTGTGGGTAATGCCATTAAATATACAGATGATGGTGGTAGTGTTTCGGTTAAGGTTCAGGTTCAGGTAGACAGTGGGTATTCGCGTAAACAGAAAAGTGATAAGGTTCTGCAATATATTCAAATTGAGTCAGATACAGGTTCGGGAATCCCCGAAGATGAGCTTACCAGGATATTTGACCGTTTTTACCAGGTCAGGGGAAAGGATGAACCCGAAAGGGTAGGAACGGGCATTGGACTCTCCCTTACAAAAGAACTGATTGATCTTTTAAAAGGTGAAATTGTGGTTGAAAGCAATGTCAATCTTGGTACCCGTTTCCAACTGTTAATTCCACTTGGAACCAGTCACCTGGATAACTCAGAGTATATTATTGTGGAAGAATCCACAACTTCTGAGAAAATAAAAGAGGAGCAGGTTGATCTGGATCCGGGTAAAGATCAGCCTTCCCTTGTAGGTGACGAAAGGCAGATCATCCTACGGTTGAGGATGATGAAGATATCCGGACGCATATAACGATAACATGGCGGAGTACAAGTTATGGAAGCAGCTGATGAAGATGAAGGTTTGCAAATTGCTACTGAACAACTCCGGACCTGGTGATCACGGATCTGATGATGCAAAAATGGACGGTGTGGAATATGTGAGAAACAAAAACAGATGAGCGTACCAGTCATACCCGTGATCAGCTGACAGCCAAAACAAGTGTTGAGGATAGGATAGAGGGACTGAAACCGGGGCAGACGATATCACAAAGCCTCAAATAAAGAAGCGCGTAAGGGTTAAGAATCTGATCGTAACGTCAGAAACCCGGGAGAGGTTCCGAAAGGAACTATGCTGGAACCCAGGGAAATAGCAGAACCTCAGTAGATGAGCGTTTCAGCACAAACACTGGAAGTCATGAAAAAAACATGTCAGAACAGGATTCAGCGTGGAACAGTTAGGTTCAGAACTGGCAATGAGCAGGATGCAGCTATTCGCAAAATCAAAGCCCTGACGGACCAGTCCCCCAGCGAATATACGCACCATCCGCCTGAAACGCGCTGCTCATCTCATTAAATCCAATTTCGGCAACTTGGCTGAGATCACCTATGAGGTGGGATCAACCATCCATCTTATTTTGCCAAGTGTTTTCGTGAACTGTACGGATTGCCCCTTCGAATATCAACACCTGATCACCCCGGGTTACAATAGACAAATAGACCATGTATTGCCGTGACCAAAACGATCATGGAATATTATTAACTTTGAAGTAATTCAGGAGCTGGTGGCTTTAGAACTTAACGAATAATTTGCCATGACAAGAAATAGAATCTCGTTTGTATTTATATTGTGCCTGATTGCCACTCAAGTTTATGGTCAGCAAAAAGAAGGGGAGGGAAAAACAAAACTCAAAGTTATATCCTATAATATCTGGAATGGCTTTGAGTATGGGAAAGATTCTGTTCGAAGAGAAAAAGTAATTGACTGGATAGACTTCAAAAGCCCGATGTAGTAGCCCTTCAAGAACTTTGTGATTTTACAAAGGAGAAATTGTCTGAACTTGCAAAAGCCTGGGGGCATCCTTATGCTGAAATATTAAAAACGTCAGGTTACCCGGTCGGAATCACATCCACAAAACCAATAGAAATAAAAGAGCGGATATTGGAAAATATGCATCATGGAGCATTGCACTGCCAAATCAGGGGAATTGACTTTTTTGTCATTCATTTTTCTCCCTTTAGCTATAAGAAAAGACATGAAGAATCTGGAATAATTTTATCCAAATTATCTGAAGTCAGAAACAGGCAGGATAAGTATTTGGTTCTGGGCGATTTTAATGCCTTATCACCTTTCGATGCCGATTATTATAAGGGTCAACGAAAAGATGATAAAATCCATGCGGGAATTGGAAAAAGAGCACGATCATATTCGAAACCTTTCGGATGAGCAGCTGGAATACGGTGTAATAAGCCGCTACATAAGTTTCCCATTAATTGATGTGGTTCAGAGATTTACTTTAGGCTTGGAGCAACGAATTTCATGCCCAACCCAGGTTTTTGAAAAAGAAAAAGGGGAGGGCAGGCATCCTAATTCCAAGCGTATCGATTATATATTAGCCTCGCCATATTTAGCCGAAGCATGTGTTTATGCAGTAGTTTCTAATGGACCTGAAACATTTTATCTGTCCGACCATTATCCTGTCCTCGCAGGGTTCGAGTTTTAAAGTTGGTTTGTTTAGTTGACTGTTAAATGGTTATGTTTCTTTCCTTTCCATTTTGTATTGTACATTTCTTGCGGCCAGGTAGTCCCGGACATACTCAAAACTGCCGGGTTGTTGTCCCACAAATTCAGGGGGACAAACACCCTTGCGGTCAAATTTTCCTGCCATTAAAAGATCTGCTACTGCGGTACAGGTATAACCGGTGGTCCTGGCCATGGAATGTACTGCGGTTTCGGGGTCATATTCATCGTAGAGATCATATGTATACTGTACTGACAAATCATTTTCTTTCCCGGAGATGAGGATCTTCATGACTGTCATATCGCTTTCTCCTTCCAGTAAGTTTCCATTTAGGGAAAAGGAATTCCGCTGTCAGGTCAATGGGCCTGATCTTTTGCCCTTTGACACTAACTTCGTCATAAGAAAAGAACCCGGTTTCCCTGAGTACCTTTATGTACTCGGTCGTACCGGGATAACGTAATGTCTTTTCAATCATGTTCGGTATGTCCATGGTTGTTATCAATGATCTGAGTCCATCAGAATTCCAGGCCTCCAGATCTCCTACTTCTGAAAATCAATTAGTTCCAGATCGGACAAGGCCTCGCGGGTGATAACCCTGTGGTTCTCAACATAGCGGGCCGGTCTGGTATATTCCTCAATAACGTCAATGGGAGAGAAGACAGCCTTGTATTCATAGGGCCATTCCCGCTTCTTCGGGAGCCCGCCAACATAACATCGGAAAACATCGACGTCCATCTGACTATCATGATGCCCGAGGATCAGGTTTCCCATTCCAGGCGCAACACCACAATCCACGACAGCTGTCACACCGTTCTTTCTGGCCAGATCGTCCAGCCTGAGAAAATCCTCTGGCATGAAAGAAATATCCACCATATCCTTGCCTGCAGAAATGACCTCCTCCAGGCATCGGAATCCCATATGTCCCGGCAGGGCACCGATTACCAGGTCATGGCCCGATACCTGCCTGGCTATTTCTCCTGGCAGGCTCAGGTCGGCCTGTTTTGTTGTCACACCCTTTTTTTCCAATGGCCCGAATAATGCTGTATTATGGTCCAGCGCAGTGACCTCATGTCTTCGAGGCAAGGTCTGCTGCCATGGCACTTCCTACAAGACCGGTACCCAGTACGATAATTTTCCCCATCCTGTAAAGTTTTCCTAAATCTAAATAATTCAATTCACATCAGCAATGACATTTTTTTGTATTTTCATACGCGTAAACCCAACATTTATTAACTAACAACATTTTATCATGGAAGGATTTCATCTATTGGACTGGATCGTTCTGGGGGTCTTTTTGCTGGCTCTCGTCGGGATTATTGTCTGGGTCAGTCGCATGAAAGAGGATACATCATCAGACTACTTTCTGGCCGGGAGAGATGCCACCTGGATTGCCATAGGGGCATCCATCTTTGCATCCAATATTGGTTCTGAGCATCTTGTGGGACTGGCAGGGGCCGGGCATCCAGCGGGATGGCCATGGCGCACTGGGAAATGCACGGCTGGATGATCCTTGTCCTGGGCTGGTTGTTCGTTCCATTTTATGCGAGGAGCGGCGTGTTCACCATGCCCGAATTCCTGGAAAAAAGATACAATTCAGCTTCCCGTTCCCTTTTATCTATCATTTCACTGGTTTCATATGTCCTCACCAAGGTGGCGGTAACTGTATATGCCGGCGGGATCGTTTTCAAAGAGGTTTTCGGTATAGAGTCAATCTGGGGCATAGACTTTTTCTGGTTCGGTGCCATCGGACTGGTGATCATTACGGGGATCTATACAGTTATAGGTGGAATGAAATCCGTGTTATATACCTCTGTTTTGCAAACCCCTATCCTGCTTATAGGATCCATTACCATCGTGGTTATTGGACTTATTAAAGTCGGCGGTTGGGAGAACTGGAAGCAATTTGCAGTCAAAACCTAACGGACCATGGAGACTCCATGATGGGTTTAATGCGGTCACCCAAAGACCCTGAGTTTCCGTGGACAGGGGTGATCCTGGGATCCGCCATCATCGGGTTCTGGTACTGGTGTACAGACCAGTATATAGTGCAGCGTGTGCTCTCCGGACGAAACCAGAAACAGTCCAGGAGGGGAACCATTTTCGGTGCCTACCTGAAGCTATTGCCTGTTTTTATCTTCCTTATTCCCGGAATGATTGCTTTTGCCCTGAATGAAAAAGGACTGATTGACCTGCAGGACTCAGATTCTGCCTTTCCCTTGCTGGTATCCGAACTTCTGCCCATTGGACTGAAAGGTGTGGTGGTAGGAGGACTCCTGGCAGCACTGATGAGTTCGCTGGCTTCCCTGTTCAATTCATCGGCAGCCCTGTTTACGGTGGATTTTTATAAAAGGTATAAACCCGAGTCTACCGAGAAACACCTGGTATATGTAGGCCGTATGGCGACGATAGTGATCGTTGCCCTGGGTATTGCCTGGATACCGGTTATGAAAGGCATAGGGAAGGTTCTCTATGAATACCTGCAGGATGTCCAGTCCCTCCTGGCCCCAGGCATAGCCTCAGTATTCCTGCTGGGTGTATTCTGGAAACGAGCGACCCCGAAGGCAGGGTTTGCCGGGCTGGCAACGGGATTTGTGCTCGGCATGACCAGACTGGCGTTTAACATATTTGGTAGTTCAGCACAGGAGGGTACCTGGTACCATGCCATATGGGTAGCCCCCAACTGGCTGCATTATGAAATTGTTTTATTCGGCGTCTGTCTGATGGTGATATTCGTAGTGAGTTTCTTTACGGAACGGGCCAATGAGGCAAAGCTTGTCGGTGTCACCTATTATTCGTCAACCCCTGAACAGAGGGCTGCTACCCGGGCAAGCTATAATAAGTGGGATGTGATCAACTCTATTGTGATCATTGCCATCATCATAGCATTTTATATTAAATTCTGGAATTAACAGGATAGATTCACATGGAACCGGACTGCTCATTGTGGTCCGGTTTTTTTTACTTTTTTTTGCCCTTCTTCTTGTGTTTCTGCTTGAACCTTGGATTCCTCGGACGGAAGCCAGGGTTCCATTCGGGACTCTCACCCAGCTCAGCAGGTACAGGTAGTTTGAGGATCTCGTTTTCAATCAAGTTCCTCTATCCTTTTCAGCCGGAACATATCTTCACTGTTTACCAGGGTAAGGGCAACTCCCGTAGACTCAGCCCGTGCAGTCCGTCCCACACGGTGTACATAATCTTCGGCATCACCAGGGACATTGTAGTTGATGATCAGACTGATATCTTTGATATCTATGCCCCGGCTAAGTACATCAGTAGCAACCAGTACCCTGATCTGCCTGGCTTTGAATTGTCCCAATACTTCCTCCCGTTCCTTCTGTTCAAGGTCAGAAGAGATCTTTTCCACGGAGAATTTTTGTTTTTTAAGTGATTTTGCAATATCGGCCACTGATTTTTTTGTAGCACTGAAAATCAGGATGCTCTGGTATTCAGGTTTATCAGCAATGAGTGTATGGATCAGCGGGATCTTCTGATCATCATTCGCCAGGTAAGCTGCCTGAAGTACTCCTTCAGCAGGTTTGGACATGGCAATATTGATCTCAGAAGGATCTACCAGGGCCTGTTTGGCCAGTTCCCGTATTTTGGGAGGCATAGTGGCACTGAAAAGTAAGTGTTTGTCGTTTTTCAGGAAGGAAGGAAATAATTCTTTTGAATATCTTCAAAAAATCCCATATCCAGCATCCTGTCTGCTTCATCGAGGATCAGATGTTTGATCTCGTCAAATTTTACATATCCCATTCTCAGATGGGCAATCAGTTTCCCGGGTGTGGCGACAATGATATCATTTCCTTTCGTCAGGGCAGTTTTTTCCTGGTCCCACTCGCTACCATCACCACCTCCATAAACAGCCATGGAACCTACTGAAACAAAATAGGAGAGACCCTGAATCTGCTGATGTATCTGTACTGCCAGTTCACGTGTAGGGACGATCACCAGTGTATCAGTACCTGGATTATCGTTATTCCTGCCAGTTTGTTCAGGATGGGAAGGATGAATGCGGCAGTCTTGCCGGTTCCGGTCTGTGCGCAACAAATCAGGTCCTTTCCTTCAAGGATTTCTGGTATGGCCTGCTCCTGTACGGGAGTCGCCTCTTCAAAACCCATGTAAGAAATGGCTTCTAATATCCTATTATCCAGTTTAAAATCAGTAAAATTCATATATATCTCAGCAAGATTTTGATCTGCCAAATATACCAATAATACATTGCTGGTTCTTTGTTTTCTTTAATATATTTGCACGACGAAATCTGGACCCGTAGCATAATTGGATAGTGCACCTGACTACGGATCAGGAGGTTGGGGGTTCGAGTCCCTTCGGGTTCACTTATTGATTGTCAGTGCCTTACACCAAAACAGCGTAGGGCATTTTTTATGCTTAGTATACAGTATAGAATACATAAAACTTTTGCCTCCTGACCTCATTTAGTATCATAAAAGGAAAAATGATAAAAGAGCTAATGGGATATTCCAGTGGAAAGATAACCGAAATCTATCTAACAAAAATACGACAATACAATACTAGACCAGCTCGATGAAGATCTTTTATAAATAAAGGGGGTGCTGCGAACACCCCCTCAGACTGCAATCAATTTCTTACTACTTCACCCTATTCCAAGTTTGTCTAATTACTCTTGGATTCTTCTGCCAATCTTCAACACTTGTGCCAAGCCTTTGAACCCAAACTGCCGTATATTTGTCTGGCGTCTTCATCTCCCATTCAAAAGTCCAGTACATATTCGTGTGCAAAAGATTATAGCGTCTTCCAACAACTTTCTTTTCTGTCAGGAATTTCATCACATCACGGGTTGTATTACCATTTGGCCACAAGAAATAGAATGTAATTTGTTTATCTCCTTTTGGTCCAGCCGATCCATAGATCGCTCTGCCTTCAGCATAAATTTTGTCACCAGCCTTCCACATTGCTTTTCCTTCATAACCTTTCTCAAATTGGCGCAATTCCCAAATAAAAGTTGAGTCTGGGCCGGTTTCCAATTCCCATCTACCAACAAATATTTCCATCATTTTGAGATGCTCTTGAAATCTGATAGCGAACATCGTCCCAGCCTTGAGCCTTTAATTGACTTGTCAAACAAAACGTAAAAGTTGTGAAAACGAAAATTGAAATGATAAATTTTTTCATGATAAATGAATTTTATGTTAAAGAAATGAGAAAATGGAAAATGGAATGAGAAATTGAGAAGTTGAGAAGTGAGTTATTCAATGCGCTGCCAGGTCTCTTTCATTTTAAATTCTTCACCTTCCACCTCGAAAACTCCCTCGATCATCCATTTATCCCCTTCCATCTTGGATTTGAATTTTGGAGATTGCCCAATTAATGGTTTATAAGAGCTGTATTTTATATGCTCAGTATATGTTTTACCGTCGGATGAATATTTACCAAAATGTCCACCAAATTGATTGTCTTCACTTAAACTACTTAATGAAAAATGCGTCTCAGTAAATATTTTAAAAGATGAATTTACAAATTGAGAGTTTTCAACACTCGTATCAGCGGTTACATGCTTATGATAGATCATTTTCCAGACACCCTCAAGTTTGCTAGATTCTTGACTATAAACACTCGTAATACTAAGGATTAACAGCGCAATAGTAAAAACAGTTAATTTTTTCATGATTAATGAATTTGGGTTTAGTACTTATGAAAATTGGAAATGTGGAGTGGAATGAGAAATTGAGACGAGTCTTGGAAAGTGAGAAACTAAAATTAAAGCTACGACAAAATATTAGAATGTCAATGAATTAAGCCCGGTATAACAGCCAGTTTTTTATATAAAGAAAGCCACCCCCTCCTTGGATGGTGACTCTCAAAAATAACAGATGAAGCCTACAGTCATAGGTGATGGCTGTATTATTTGTAGCTTTCTAAAAATCTCCCTCCACAGGATTTAGAAAAAAATTCATTGATATAAAGTACTATTTGAATAGGAACTTCCAGGACCAAAAAAAGGAAGTTGAATGATTTTATTTTTTCAAAGTAAAAACCGGGCAATCGTTTTTGTTGGTTAAAAAAGTTGCATTTTATCGCGACATATATTGTATTTTTATGGAATAATAAATTATAGAAAAATTAAAGGAAGGATAAGAATTGCTATGTCAAAAATAGAAGCATTGGATCTGATCGGAAACACGCCGATGGTGCATTTAAAGACACTTGATCCCAAGCCGGGTGTGGAGATACATGCAAAACTCGAGTTTATGAATCCTACAGGAAGTATTAAAGACCGAATTATTGCATATATGGTTCAAAAAGGTGTTGATGCAGGTAAAATCAATAATAATACAACACTTGTCGAAGGAAGTTCAGGTAATACAGGAGCCTCTGTTGCCATGGTTGCTTCCAGCATGGGACTAAAATCAATTCTTTTTGTTCCTGAAAATGCAGTGATGAAAAGATCGCCATAATTAAATCTTACGGTGCAGAAGTGATCGAAAAGCCTGCTTCGGCTCCTGTCACTTCTGATGAAGAATACGGAAATGCTGCTGCAAAAAGAGCACGAGAAAATGCAGACTTTTATCATATTGATCAATATAACAGCCAGTTAAACCCTGAAGCCCATTATATGACAATAGGTAAGGAGATCTGGGATGACATGAACGGGAAGATCGATGTATTTGTCGCTACAGCATCTACAGGTGGAACAATATCCGGGATTGCTAAACGCTTAAAAGAAAATGACCCTAATATTAAAATTATCCTGGCAGATCCGGAAGGATCGGTTTACAAACCTTATTTTGACGGTAAAGAAGATTACATGTCATACAAAAAACCTTTTAAAGTAGAGGGAGCCGGTAAGGGGGCACTTGTTAAGCTATGCATTTTGAACTACTGGATGAAGAATCTCATTTAATGATGAAAAAGCTATAAGTATGGCACTTCGTCTTTGCCGCCAGGAGGGCCTGATCGTAGGCGGTTCAAGCGGAGGTAATGTTTGGACTGCTTTAGAAGTTGCCAAGAGAATGGAAGCTCCTGCTAAAATTGTAACGGTCCTGCCTGACAGCGGTTTTAAATATCTGAGCAAAATCTTTAATCCCAAATGGCTAAATGAAATAGGCCTTGGACATCTTCTGCTGATTAACTTCCCATAAGATCAGCTTACATTAATCCACTTACTAATAAATGAGCAGCTTGTTTACCATGTCTCTGGATAATTTGGGCCGACCCGACTAAAAACTAAAAATCCAAATTGGACACAAAGGTTCAGTATATACGACGTGCGGTTCGAGATTGATTTATTATTAGGTTGTACCAGGCATTGTCTGGAGTTTATCATAAAATAGTTGAAATAACCAAAGCCGGAGCATGTCGTAATTACGTTGTTAGTGTTAGTTGTCTATTCTATTTTCAAAATTCTTCCTTTATGAATTTTATCCTTGGTATTTACAACAATAAAGTACAATCCTGCATCAAAATCTAATACATTTACAGATATCAAGTTACCATATATAAAAACTCAGAGATTTTGTTACCATATGTGTTTAATATCTTAATCTCTCTTTTTACTGTATTATCATTAACCATCACATGCAAAATTGATTTCGTAGGATTTGGAAAGAGACTTAATTCATGATAATAAGTTGGGTCAATATTTGAAGTACCTAATTGTTTGATGCTATTAATTTTTCCAATTAAATAGGAATGGTGGTTCATATGAAATTGTGTTTTCTTCACAAGAGTAGGGAAGGGGCTACATAACCATATACGGAGCTTGTCGTTTGTACGTTGTTAGTGCTATTAGCTATCAAAATGTCTATAGGTATCGATTTTATACTTTGATTGAATAATTAATGATAATAAAATATAGCTAGAATAAGAAGGTGTAACCCGATCACCAACCAGTATTTCAATTTTTGGAAACCTACAGCCTCAGCGATAATTGGCAAGACAATCCATACTAAATCTATTAGAATGAATGCATTTCTGAGAGCAATGGCAACTTGTTCAATATTAATTTTCTTGTGTTTTTCAGCAGACATGGTGTTGAATCCAGCAATCATCGAGTATGATTTAGTCTGTTGAATTACAATACCAATTATCGCCATACTAACTCCAATAATTATGAGGAACAGGTTATTAGCTACTATCTCAATCATTTTCAATAATTAAATGCTATTAGCACTAACGGTCTAGTGTATACGCGTTTTGGTGTTTGTGCCTATTAATCGGCGCCCACATGCGTCCGGGCACTATGGCGGGCATCTTGCCGTATCTTCAGTTAACAATTGTTACTTCCCTAAAATTAAATGAATTATGATTGTCAATCAACTTGCTTACTGAAATGCAAGATGTGTGACAAACCAATTGCGTATACACGTTAGGCCCAGTTAATTGTTCAATCTGGAGTTCTTAAAAATCTAGTAATAGTTTTTACAAATAATTTTTCTTCATCAATGAATACCAGATGATCAACTTTTTTTGAAAAGTTTGAAGGTTTTTTTTCCACCGTAATTCTCAAATTCTTCTTTAACAATATACCAGGGAACATCTGTATCTTCTTTACCTGCAATACAGAGTAAAGGTGTATTTAAATACTGAACTGAATCTTCGAGGTTAATATTTAGTATTTCATCATTTAGAAGTGTCTCAATTCTTTCCTGTTCTTTTAACCAGTCGTGAATTTTATCTTCATAATCAATCGCTTCATTAACTCGACTTAAATCTAAGTTTCGATGCCAACCTCCATTAGCTTGAGCCATCCATTTCTTTAATAAATTTGAATCATCTTTTAACTCAAATAAGGATTTGTTTTGCAGTTTCTCTAGATCCTCTATTGCTTCCTGGTTTTTATTTCTGTATGCCCATCGCAGTAGCATTTCGACTCTTCCAGTCATCATGGCTCCGAATTAAGTGGAGCACAAACTGCAACCAGCTTATCTGCCTCATTTTTATGGTCTAGCAAATATCTATATGAAAGTAAACCACCCCATGAATGCCCCAGCAGAAAAATATTATGACCTGGAAAACGGGTTTTTAGATAGGTAACAACATGATGGATATCACTAATATAGCTTGATATGTTGTGGGTGCTGTCCGGCACCCTCTCAGACTTCATTATACCTCTTTCTGGTGTAAATACACTACTATGAAATAATTCTCAAGCTGATGACCGGCATACGCCTTGAATAAAGGAACTCCAAGTGGACTTCCTGGAACCTCCATGTAAGTATAGCAGGACTGGCGATTCACTATCCTTGCTTCTTATATTTGCGAAAAGCCTCGAATCTTCTGTGTTAATATATACATCTTCATCCAGCGCATTTTGTGAATGTTTTCTTGGGGAGCAAGATGCAGATAAAAGAATAGCTATTATTATAGTAGATAAAGCACTGTTTATTAAAACTCGCTTTTTGTTTCTATGTTGGATTTCGTATTCCATTAATTGGCCTTAACTTGTTTATAGAAGAAATTAAATTAGGCATTTTCTAAGATATTTGGAAGTACTCCGCATATTCTTGAAAGTATACTACGTAATAACAACTACGGATTAGATTCTGATATTGTTGCATTCATGAAGTTTTAAGACTGAGCTTGTCAATGGGGCTTTGTACACTCAAGATGTTAGCATTGCTTATGTGAGTATATAATTCAGTAGTTTTAATATTACGGTGTCCGAGAATCTCTTGTATTAACCGGATGTCAAATCCATCTTCTAGAGCATGAGTTGCAAATGTATGCCTGAGTGAGTGAACAGATGCGTTTTTTTTGATCCCGGCGTGATCTAGTGCTTTTTTTACTACTGCCTGTACACTTCTGGATGAATATTGCTGATTGTTCCACCCTTCAAAAAGGTATTCAACAGGTTTGTATTGTTTAAAATATTTCTCCAACAATCCAATGAGAAATGATGGTAGCGGCACGATCCGATCCTTCTTTCCTTTACCGCCATGAATATGTACTAGCCTTCTCTTGTAATCAATATCTCTGACCTTAATATTAATTGTCTCAGCTAATCGAATGCCTGTGCCATAAATCAAAGAGATTATTGTCCTGTGCTTTAAATTATGCGAGCTTTCAATTATTTTCCTCATATCATCACGAGACAGTACAATAGGCAGCTTCTTTTCCTTTTTTGGCCGTGGTACTTCTGAACTATCCAATTTCCTATTCATCATTACTCGATAATACAGTTTGATTGAATTGATCATCTGATTTTGATAGGACCTGGAGTAATTGGTTTTTTCCATCATACTTATAATGAATTTTGTGATTCTCTCAGGTGTGAGATTATTTATCTCATCTTCAGATATGTTTGACAGAAATACGCCTAAATGATCTTGATAAATGCGAATAGTCCTCTCACTATAGTTTTTAAGCACCATAAAATTCATTAGCTTTTCAGGTAGATTATAATTATCTACTTTATAAGGATTTCGTTTTACAACAGGTTTACTTCGATAAAGATCCACTGCGATGGGCTTTATGTTATTGGCCATCATTACCTTTACAAGCATCCATAAGTTTCTCTTACCTCCCTTTATAGACCATATTTTGATCCCTCCATGCCAATAATAATCATCGAGTGTTTTAATAATGTCAATAATGGCTGGGTCATAATCAAACTTCAAATAAATCCGATCCTCTGATGGTACTTCTTGGTAATAAATTTGTTGATTCTTGAGCGAGTTACTGTTTTTTACTAACTCTTCATGATATGCAATCCTATGCTTGGAATGAAATGCTTTTCTCAAGTAGGTCGTTGGGTGCTCCATATCTGGCATATGCCAATATTTCAGTTCAGGTGACCATCTAATATCAGGTAGCTTTTTTACATCCTTTATCATCTCCTGGTCGAACTTAAAATGAAGTCTGATTCTATCCTCACCATTAACCCTTACTTTTTCAATTAATATTGTTTTCATGGCAAAGTTGTTTGATTATATCTTTATGCCATAGAAGGTGCAATATCAGCTGTGAATTATATCAAAAATGCTTTATAATTTCCTGGGACTTGCGAGCCGCTTGCGAGTTCAGACAGGCTTCTGGGAGTGTAATAAGGTTGCTTTATTTCGGCAAAGACAAGGCTTGTAATACAACCAGGTATGACTTGGCCTTTTTGTGCTGAATAAAGGCCATTTTCCGAACCCAACTTATGGATTATGCTACTTGGAAATTCCAAGATTTCGTGAATCATGGTTAATATATGAACTCATTCATAAGCAGGGAAACTTTATTGATCGAAGAAAGATTATTAAAGAAGATCTTCTCCGACTTAAAATAGATCTTAGTCACTATTCAGAAAGAATATACCTGGTGAGAATGTAAAATCATAGAGTGAAATTTTCAGGTTCAATTCTATACTAAAAAGAATGAAGAATTCTGAAGACCTTAGAAGTTACGTTAACAATCAAAGATATAAGAAACCTCTGCAGAAAGTCAGCATTTTTTGGTCCCCAATATTAGGAATTTCGTAAATTCATTCTGAATTAAAACTTCGAAGCGGAAATGCGACTGCGCAGAATAAAACAAACCCTTGAGAATAACATAATGCATCTGGATTACAAGCGGGAGTACCTCTCAGGTAATCAACCCGGGTATCTGTATGCTGATATCACCAATCTTAAAATGGCCATTGAAAAAGTTAAAAATCTTGGCCTCTACGTAGCACTCATTTCAGATATAGAGAAATCCATCATTTTTTCCACCTCACAGGATGAAATCATTTTAACGGACACCAAGGAAGACACCCGGCTCAAAAAGGGATTGGAAGTTGTACGCAGTGGCTGCCATGCATTATTGATGGTTCTAAAGGAGCTTTATCAGGAAGAAGATGATGAATCAACCCTGTATCTCCAGATGCCGAAAATTAAGGACCTGGAGGACCTTTCAAAGAAATCAAAACTTTTACACACTGCCATTTCACAATCCATCCTGGATCCGAGTATAAAGGGAAACATTAAAGTCAGATCTTATGATATTGGTTCATTGTGGATTGTTATCACCGTTGGTTCAGTGCTTGCCGTAAAATTGATTGGTGGCATTGTATGGTCCGCTGCAGTTATCCGTAGAAGGAAGATGGAGTTTAAAAAATTCGAGAAGCATGTTAAGAGCCTTGCTATTAAAAATGAATCACAGGAAGACCTGAAGGATGCCCAAAAAAAACAGCTTGAAACTGTATTGGATGCAGAAGCGGAGAATCTGGCTAAGCAGTATTATAAAGGGCATGATGCTGAAAAAACGGAAAGGATCAAATATTCTATTAAATTGATCTGTGAGTTAATGGATAAGGGTGTGGAGATCCACCCGGCCCTGAAGGCATCGGGGGAAATTGGGAAATTATTCCCTGATTATGCCAATCTTGGTCTAATAGAATCCAGGATACAGGAACTGGGTGCCTGATTCAATCACTTAAATCTCTTCTATAAGCCTTTTAAGGGCTTCAGCAATCATTGGAAGCTTTTGGATATCCACGATATCAACATTGTCCTTTGCTGTATGGGTAATATCCTGGCTATCAATGTTATTAATAAACCACTGGGACGAGACTGCGATCGCCGGTCGGCCAAACTGCACAAATATGCTGTGATCACCCTGAGGCCATGGCACTCCTTCTGATATGGCTGGAAAAACATCCATAATCCGGGAAGCTTTTTGACTGATCTCATCGGGCAGTCCGAAAAAGGATAAAGCTGTATCTCCTGTTTTGAATCCGGCACCATCAATATTAATGTTCAGAAGTATCTCATCAAATCGTCCCTGGTTCTCTGATACATACAACATTTGTCCGGGTACAGCATAATAATCCTCTCCGTTCAGGGCCACGATCTCGATCTGCCTGTCCCCCGTATAATCCTTCAGCAACTCTGCCAGCAGAATCATGATTACTACCCCGGTAGCATTATCAATGGCGCCTGGTGTCCCTTTCTTTGCATCGATATGTGCTGTCACTACTATTCTGGCGGAGGAATGGCCTCCTTTTCTGGCAACTACATTGCAGCCACCTCCCTGGATCCGCTTTGAGATGGATTCAAGTTTAACCTCTTTACCGACAAAGGGCAGTAAGGTCAATCCTTCTTCCTCGGTCATATATACTGATGGAACATCGAAATCTCCGTCTTCGATCAGGGGAAAGGGATACACTCCTCCTGCCAGGGATGCATTTCTGCCGGTTGCAGCAATGATGGCTGATGCTCCGCTGTTTTCAAGGAGTGAAATGATCTTCTGATGGTGTTCGGGGTTATAGAAGACGAAATTTTTCGGCATCAGTTGTTCTTTGGCGATCTGCCCGTGCAGCAGAATGATCTTCCCGTTTGCATCAAGGCTTTCGAGTTCCTGGATGCTTGATGCGGCAACAAGCCCTGTTTGGACTTTAACTCCCCTGGAGTAGGGACTTACAAGCACCTTGAAAGTTTTGTCGCCTGCAGTCAGGGAGGCTCCGCCATCTTCCCAGTCCATGGCCTGGAATTCCTGTCTTTCAGTTTTCCATCCGAAAGACGATATTTCCTTTTCGAAAAAAGCAGTAGCCTTCCTGTTCCCAGCTGTCCCGACAGACCGTTCTCCAATCTCACTGCAGAGAAAGTTTAAATATTTGTTGGCCGAGATAAATTGTTTTTCGTTGAGCATTATTGTTCCCAGGTTTAATCGGAGACAGGCTCATCGGTCAGGGTCCAGGTGACAGGCAGACCGGTTCCTTTGGAGACCACTGATTCGATATTCCCTTTTTTGCTCCTCTGAAATTCAAGGGTGGTCCATGAATCTTCAATAAAGAACTTGTCCTTCTCAAAAGGTAGGATCTTATGCTTGGTTCCACCAGCACGCAGAGAAATAAGATTCCCTTCTTCAAATTTAATAATACGCTTACCATCAAATTCGGATTCATAGACACCTTCGTAACTTTTCAGTGTTTCTTCAGGCAACTCGATCTTTTCCCACTGGTAGGGTTTTCCAATAGTGATAGCTGCCAATTTGATGGCCAGGTTACCCGGTGGATTGTCATCGCAATTTGAGAAAACAGCTGCAAATACCTTCTCATCCGGAAGATAGAGAGAAGAGGTCAGGTAGCCATTGATACCTCCGCCATGCGAGATCATAGTACTTTCCTGTATATTTCCCAGGGACCAGCCATAACCATATCCTGTTAATTTTCCGCTGTTTAATTGAAATGAGGTATGCGCTTTTTCAAGGCTTTCCTTACTTATCACCCTGCCATTCAAAACGGCTTCATACCATAAATAGAGATCATCAACATTAGATAGAAGAGAACCGGCTGAATATGGTTGCGTCATACTGATAAAATCGGCATTTTCAAATATTCCTTCATTCTTCTGGTATCCAGCGGCACGGTTCTTAATAATCCTTGAGGTACTTCCATATGATGAATTTCTCATACTGAGCGGTTGGAAGAATACTGAATCAATGAAGGTTTCATAGCTCGTGCCTGAGATGATCTCAATCAGGTATCCAAGGAGGAAATATGCTGAATTATTGTAACGCCATTCCTCCCCTGGAGCAAAATCCATGGGCTCATTTTTAAAGAAATCAGACAGTTCATTCGGTGTAAAATCCTGTTTCCTGACATCAGAGGTCCATTCTTCCATTCCTGTGTAGCTCTTGATCCCGGAAGTGTGGGTCAGCAAATGTTCAATGGTGATGGTGTGGCCATGGGTTGGGTAATCTTTGATATGTTTGGTGATATCGTCCTTGAGGGACAGTTTACCTTCTTCTTCCAGTTTCAATATGGCACAGGCAGTGAATTGTTTCGTGATTGAGCCGATCCTGAAGATGTATTCAGGTTTCATATCAACATCCAGTTCAAGGTTCGCCTTTCCGAATGCTTTACGGTAGATCACTTCTCCTTCTTTTACGACCAGGGCAGTACCTCCGGGTTCATCAGTCTTGAATTTTTCCATAAGCAGCTTATCAAACTGGTCTTCAATGCTCTGACCACAGGATTCAGTGGTAAAGGAAATAGCAAAAAATAGCAGGATATGGAACAGTAATGCTTTCTTCATAACAGTGGATACTTTTAAAGATCAACAATTTATATAAATTTAACCCATTAAACAATAATCCGGATGAAGTCAACTTTTAAGGTGATCGGTTTTGATGCTGATGATACGCTCTGGGTAAATGAACCATATTACAAGGAAACTGAGGATTCATTCTGTGATCTGCTATCGGATTTTGAAACCCGGGAAAAAATTTCCAGGGAATTATTCAAAACAGAAATGCAAAACCTGGAATTGTATGGATTCGGTACCAAAGCTTTTATGTTGTCCCTGATAGAAACTGCCATGAGGGTAAGTGATCATAAAGTCAGCCCGGTGATATTGCAGGAGATCATCCAGCTGGGGAAGTCACAGTTGAACAAACCCATAGAACTCCTGGATGGGGTGCGGACGGTTCTGGAGGAGCTCTACCGGCTTAATTATACCCTGATCGTTGCCACAAAAGGCGACTTGCTGGACCAGGAAAGAAAACTCCGAAATTCTAAACTTGAACCATTTTTTCATCATATTGAGATCATGAGCAACAAGAACGAATCGGATTATCTTAAACTGCTGAAACATCTAGAGATCCGGTCCGAAGATTTTCTTATGGTGGGAAATTCTATGAAATCAGATATATACCCAGTATTGAATATTGGAGGATACGCCATTCACATCCCTTTTCATATCACCTGGCAGCATGAGGAGGTATCCGACATTGAAATGGATCATGATCGTTTTCAAATGGTTGAGAATATATCATTGGTCCCCGAATTGATTTCAAATAGCATAAATCACACTCCATGATCTTAGTAATCCTCCTGATTGCAAGTGTAATCTTAATCGTGATATCCACGAGTAAATTCAAACTTCATCCCTTTCTTGCCCTGATATTTACAGCGATCCTTTTCGGATTGTTCTCGGGGATGCCCCTTGATAAAATTGTGGAATCGATCAACCAGGGTTTTGGGGGTACCATAGGGCAGATAGGGATTGTTATTATTGCAGGGGTCATGATCGGCACCTTCCTGGAACAAACAGGGGGAGCCTATTCCATGGCCAGGAGGATACTCCGTATTACAGGGAAGAAAAAGGTTCCGCTCACCATGTCCCTCATAGGTTATTTTGTATCCATACCCGTATTTGCCGATTCGGGTTTTGTGATACTTATGCCCCTGAACAAGGCCCTTACCAAGCAGGCAAAAATCTCACTGGCCGGAACTTCCGTTGCGCTTGCACTGGGACTCATGACCACGCATTGCCTGGTACCGCCCACACCTGGGCCCATAGCAGCAGCAGGGATTCTCGGGGCGGACCTGGGACTGGTAATCATGCTGGGTGTTGGCATAAGCATATTTACCCTGTTTGTAGGCTGGTTGTATGCCACAAAAGTCGCTGCCCGGCATTATATTGATCCCAATCCCGACCTTTCTGAATCAGCATTGGAAGATAAAATGAAACAGGCACCTCGGGCCACTAAAGCATTTATGCCCATCGTAATTCCCATCATCCTGATCGTACTGAAGTCTGTCTCGGACTTTCCTACCGATCCATTTGGCAGCGGATTGATGAAGGACATCCTGGGATTTATAGGCAATCCAGTGATCGCTCTTCTGATCGGACTCTTAATATCATTCACCCTCCCCAGGAAGTTTGACAGGGAAATGTTGTCAACTTCTGGCTGGATTGGTCAGTCCCTCGTCAATGCCGCGCTCATTGTAATGATTACGGGTGCCGGTGGAGCCTTTGGGATGATCCTTCGTAACTCTGAAATTGCGGATGTGCTTGGTGAATACATGGTGGATGCCAGGATAGGTATCCTGCTTCCATTTATGATTGCCACCGCCCTGAGGATCGCACAGGGATCATCTACGGTTGCACTAATAACTACTGCTTCACTGATGGTTCCCCTGATGGCACCCCTTGGTTTTGATTCGGATATTGCCAAGGCATTGGTAGTACTTGCCATTGGTGCAGGATCAATGGTAGGATCCCATGCCAATGACAGTTTGTTCTGGATCTTCACCCAGATGACAGGTATGGATGTTAAGACCGGGTTTAGGATCCATACGCTGGGAACAGTTGTGATAGGATTTGCCACAGCACTTGTCATCTGGGTACTCAGTTTATTTCTAATTTGAGATGTATCCTGTATGGTAGGGCAATTTTCATTATTTTTGGTAAAACCACACCATGCTTTTAAGGACCAAACATACCAAGTCACATGGCTCTTCAGGTTCTTTGGTCAGTAGGCTAATGCGGATCCTGATTTTTATCTTTGTCGGGATACTGGGGATGGTTCTGCTGCTCACAGGATATTTATATCTGGACAGGGATAATATTGGAAGGAAAGTACTTCTTCATTCAAATCAAATAGCACAGGGAGAATTAAGTTTCGAAGATATTGCCTTCAATCCGTTCAGGTATTTTCCCGACATATCACTTCTCCTCAGGGATGTGGCCTTTGCCACTGAGGAAAGCAGGGTGGCTGCAAAGGGCTGGCTCGATTTTCATAAAGACAGCCTGGATATTTCCTTTGCTGTCATTGATAAGAAAGGCTGTAGCTTAATTGGGCAGGATCTTTATGGCAGCATCAAGGATCCGGAGAAGAGCAAGATCAAGCTGATCTCTACATTGCTCGCGCCTGTAACAAACCTGCTGGAAGTGACCCTTGGTTTAGATTGTGACCCTTTCTATGTGGGAAGGATCAAACATCCGGAAAGTAAGTAGTAACGGGCATTGTATATATCTGATTCTTTTCACTATTTTGTTGGCCTGATAAATCATATGAAATCATGAAAAAAATCCTGAGAATTTTTCTGGTATTCATTCTGCTAATTCTTGTCATTCTGGTAGTTACACCAGTTCTGTTCAAGAAACAGCTATTAGACAAGGCTAAAGAAATAGCCAATACTAGTGTAAATGCGAAAATCGACTTCACTGACCTTAAACTCACATTTTTTAAGGATTTTCCGCGCCTTACCACCGCTTTATACGGTGTCTCCGTTTCCGGGACAGAAGTTTTTGAAGGAGATACCCTGCTTGCCTTTGATGAATTCAGAGCCACTGTTAATCTCATCAGCCTGGTCAGGAAAGAATCCATCAAAGTAAGGAGCATCCTGCTGGACAATCCGCGGATTTCCGCCATTTTGCTGGAAGATGGTACAGCAAACTGGGATATTGCCAAGGAAAGCGGGGAAAGTGAATCAGCTTTGGAAGAAGATAAGGAAGGTTCAGGAACCATGGACCTGAATGTTGCCCTTAAAAAATTTGAGATACGTGATGCTTCCATAGCCTACCTGGACAGGAAATCGGGTATGGAAGCTTCCCTGGATGGGTTTAATTTTCTGCTTTCGGGCGACCTGGCCCAGGATCTCACCAGCCTTGAGCTGACATCCTCAACAGAGAGGCTTAATTTGATAATGGGAGGGATGCGTTATGTCAAGGATGCCATGCTGGACATCGGGATCACCCTGGAGGCAGACCTGGTAAATTCTGTCTTTACCCTGATGGATAATACGTTTATCATTAACGAACTGGTATTAATGCTGGATGGTAAAGTTACCATGCCGGAAGGAGAAGATATTGGCGTGGACATCAACTTTAATACAAAGGAGACCAGCTTTAAAAGCCTCTTGTCCATGGTGCCTGCAGTCTATATGAAAGATTTTGAGGATGTGCAGACGGATGGGGAACTGGCCCTGTCAGGATCCATCAGAGGTGATCTCACAGAAGAACATACCCCTTCAGCCGATATTAAATTACTGGTGAATAACGCAAGGTTCGAATATCCTGACCTTCCGAAATCTGCCGAGCGGATCCATATTGATGTAGATATACATTACGATGGGATACAGAATGATAATTCCATTGTGGATGTAAATGGATTCCATGTTGAACTGGGAGACAATCCGGTAGATTTTTCCATGCATTTGGTAACACCCATCAGTGATCCAAAGATAAATGCAACCCTGGCTGCTAAGATCGATTTTTCGACCCTGGCTGATGTGGTACCCATGGAAGATATGAGCCTGACAGGAACGCTGGATGCCAATATTGATATGATGGGAAAAATGTCGAGTATTGAAAATGAGAGATATGATGAATTCAAAGCTGATGGCAGCCTGAAATTGCAGCAATTTAAAATGCAATCAGCTGACATTCCCCAACCCGCCCTGATCAAGAGTACAGTCATGAATTTTTCACCCCAATATGTAGACCTCGCCGAATTTGATGCCACGATCGGAAACAGTGACATCAAAATGGATGGAAAGCTTGAAAATTTCCTGTCCTACCTTTTTGAGGACGGAATGATAGCCGGGAAACTGAATCTGCACAGCAACTTGTTGGACCTGAATGAGTTTTTGCCTGATGAAACCGGAGAAGAGGAAGGCGAACCTGCCGCCGAGCCTGTAGATGAACCCTCGGTCACAGCAACAGATACAGTTACAGTCCCTGCCTCAGTTATTGAGATCCCTGCAAATATCGATTTTGTTTTCACTTCAAGCCTGGAGAAGGTGTTATTCAATGACCTGGACATAGACAATCTGGAAGGTCTGATCATCATCCGTGACCAGAAGGTCATCATGCGCAATCTGAGCATGCAGCTACTGGAGGGCAATGTGACCATGTCGGGAGAATACAATACCCAGGATATGAAGTCACCACTGGTGGACCTGTCCCTCGATGTGGACAGGATTGATATCCCATCTGCCTTCAATTCCCTGGTTACTATTCAACAACTCGCACCGATTGCCGAGAGGACCACCGGCACCGTTTCGACCAACCTGGATTTCACCTCCTTCCTTGGTGAAGGTATGATGCCTGAAATGAATTCCATTGTGGCCAAGGGAAAGCTTGGGTCGGAGCAGATCTCCATCGAAAAAACAGCCACCTTCGACATAATAAATGGTATTTTAAAGACAAATGGTATATTAAAGACAGATAAATTCAGTGATATCACCATGAAGGACCTGGCTATAGATTATTCTGTACGAAATGGGAGGGTATATATAGAACCCTATCAAACAAAAATAGGGAATACAGAACTCGTTATGGGAGGGGACCAGGGCCTGGACCAGACCATGAATTATGAGATGAAAATGAAGATCCCAAGGTCTGATCTGGGTGGCACTGCTCAAAATGCCATTAACGATGTTTCTGCCCTTGCTGCAGGCTTTGGCTTAAACATTGATCCGGGCGAAACCATAGATGTTAAATTTTTAGTGACAGGTACGTTTAAGGATCCCCAGATCAAACCCGTTTTCGGTGAGGGACTCGAAAGTATGAGCGAAGAAGTGAAGGAACAGGTACAGGAGATCGTCGAAGATAAAGTCGAGGAAGTTAAAGAGGAGGTCAGGGAAGAAGCCAGCAAGGAAGCTGAAAAGATCCTGGCTGAGGCCCAGGTAAGAGCTGATGCCTTGAAAGCCGAGGCCAAAAATGCAGGGGAGGAATTAATACGCCTGGCAAAGGAGGAGGGTGAAAAAAGGATCAAGGATGCAGGCAGCAATCCGATTCAAAAAATGGCAGCTGAAACCTATGCCAAAACACTTAAATCTGAAGCAGAAAAGAATGCTAAACTGCTGGAGGATGAAGCCAACAAACAGGCCGATGAGATCATGCGCCAGGCCCAGGAGCAGGCTGATAATTTAAAATAAGCTGATATCAGGCCGGTTTATAAATGCTGGTTGATGATGATCTTCCGGGAATGAAAGATCTCCGATGTGGCATTGGTAACCCTCAATATATAAATTCCGGGATTCCAGGATTCCACATTGATTGTGTGGGATGCGTTAAAATTTGCTGACATCATTTTCTTTCCAGAGAGCGTAAATACTTCCAGCGTATTATCCGTACCGCCCGACTCTATATACACAAACACATTAGCCGGGTTGGGGAAGATCCTGATCTGAGATATTGTTTGTGCTGAGTTTTTTGGAGTCGAGAGAGGTAGTTTAAACTGATCCTTATAAACAGGTAATTCAATGCTGGAAGGATGTTCCTTCGAATAGTAAATGGTTTGCATTGATTTTCTGGAAGGAAGTTCATCACCGGGCTGCCAGCGGAAAAATGAATTCTTTTCGAGCGGCAGGTTGGGATTGGACTGGTACCTGGGATGGTTACTGCTGCTGATAAGCACCTTGATCTTGTGGCCCCTTCCAAAAGTGTAGGCAATGGGCATCATCTTGAAATTGTACTCATATATCCTGTCTGATTCAATGTTGGTAAATGGTATATTGGGATCTTCCTCGCCCGTGGCGAGCTGTTTAGCATAATCCCTTGCCCGGGCATTGATGGCACCTTCCACTACAAAATATTCTGCCCCGTCCGGGTAGACATCAAGGATACGAACGAAAAAGTCCGTACTGGTCAGGTCTGAGTGGTTTTCGGTGGGATTGCTGCTGGCAAACAGGTTCGCGACCGGAAACCCGATGATAGAGAAAGTATCACTCAGAACATTGCTTTCAAAAAACAAAACATCATCACGTGTCATGGTAAGAGGAGCAAGCAGGGGATCTGCCAGGTTCATCTGTCCCTGATTTCTCCTGTCCCCCATGGGAGTTTGTGTGATCATATTGCCACCACCCACTGTAAATACGGGATCTTCCGGATCATGAATAAAATTGGAGAATCCCTCATCTAAATCCGGTTTTTGTGTGAAGAGCTTTTGTTGCTCGTGAAAATATAGTTTCTCCCGGATGATGTCCCTGCTAAAGGGAAATGAGTCAGTTTCAAACCAGTAGTTGCCGGCTTCCGGGGGACCGGCGACATAGAGCCTGACATTGGGTACCTGCCGGAAATCAGTCATCGGAATGGATGCCAGTTTATCCATAGTTATCAAAGGCGTTTCAAGCAGGGGGATATTTATACTGCTGCTGATGGTGATACCATTTGTAGACAAAACAAAGCTTATACTGTCTAAACCCGCATGTCCGGATAAGAAATTCAGGAATTCAGTATAGGTCATCAAGAAATCCCTGTCTGGTATCCTAATTTTAATATCCGGGGTATACTGATTGCCAGGTATCACTTTCCGGGATAATGATCTTTGGTTCACCAGTATTTTTCCAAGGGTTATGGTTTAAATGTGCCCTGAACCATTGCATGGGTTCGGAATCAAAGAGCTCAGCCACCGGCAAATCTTCCAGGTTCAACTCTAGATCCTGTAAATTGAAAAGAAAATCCTGTACATTGTCGGGATAAACCCTGTCACCGGTGGATCTCATGGTCATGGTCTGGTGGGACCAGGGACCGATCACCAGTTTTTGTAAGGATTTATTTCCATATTCATCACTGAGGTTCTTCATTAGCTGATTATATGTTTCGATCTGTCCGTCGATAAAGATGTCCCACCAGCCGGTCAGGTGGTAAATTGGGACTTCAACATTTCCGTAGCGGCTGAAGTTTCCCTTCGGATCTCCTTCTCCAAGATCATCCACAGGGGCAAAACTGGCATCCATATCGGCACGTAGGACTGAATTGGGATAATATCCTGCAGGGCCATCTCCGGGCTGAAAGCTGACCCAGTGATCAATCGCCTTTTCAGCGGCCTCAAGTTTGCTGTTGAGCCCGTAATCGGCCGGACTGTGAATGCTGTTGAAGATGGAGACATCCTGAACGGAGAGATCATCACTTACAAGATCAATAATTTGCCTTCTGATCCAGCCGGTAACTAATTCCTGCCTGAAAACACCATTCTGAAAAGCAGTGAACCTGAAGTG
This sequence comes from uncultured Bacteroidaceae bacterium, assembly GCA_963767555.1. Taxonomy (GTDB): domain Bacteria; phylum Bacteroidota; class Bacteroidia; order Bacteroidales; family SM23-62; genus SM23-62. Next base: position 32,383 of record CAVYEL010000031.1, read on the forward strand.
CTCATTGGTTGCCACCATGGGAAACAAACATTTGAGTCCCGGTCCTAATGGATCGATCCTGCGGGCAGACGCCAGCTGGTATTGCACGTTGCCCAGGGCGGAAGCTCCAACCATTCCTATTAAGCCGTTTGAGACACTGAAAGTATCACCCTTGTATTCTCTTTTCAGGCTGTCGATGATGAATCTCAGGCTCTGATAGCCATCTTCATGCAGATTGGCTTTGGCGATGTCCTCAGGGGAGCTGATATCCAGGATATGCTGAACGTTTTCATGGTAAGGCTCTTTTTGCCATGAGTCGCTATACATCGGAAGATATACCCCTTCCGAGGAATAACTGCCCCTGTTATCCTGGATAACCGCTGCATACCCAAGGAAAGCCAGAAAGTAGCCCAGCGCTTCTGTATTTTTATTGTAGGGGGTTCGAATGAAAATAACAGGCATTTCATAAGGGCTCTCATTGACCTTTCCATCCAGGGAATCAAAGATGATATATTGCATGCCTTTGGGAATGACTTCAAGGGAAATAGTTTGTCCCAGGATTGACAGAGAAATGTTTAGCGAATCCTGGGTGACAGGGAGGTAGACATCTGTCATTAAACGAGTGCCGTCTGGCATGGTAAAAGGGTGGGTTGTATTTTTCAGCCCATTCTTCAGCGAGGTCAAGCTTGCCATTGCTATTTTGTGCCGATCCATTGGTGGCCAAAAGAGAAATGCATATCCATATGAATAAAAAACCTCGCATATTTTTAAAAAAAAACATAAAAAAACCCCGGATGCGGTCCGGGGTTTGATTTATATTTGTTTGGTTTAGTTTATTCTTCTTTTCCAGTTGAAGCTGTCAATCCTCTTTTCCTGGATTCGGGCCTTTTTACCGGTCAGGCCCCTGAGGTAGAAGATCCTGGCACGGCGAACATGTCCTCTTTGTTGATATCAATTTTCTCTATAAACGGGGAAGATGTCGGAAATATTCTCTCCACACCAATATTCCCTGACAATTTACGTACCGTAAATGTCTCGGTAAGACCTGAACCCCTGCGTTGGATAACAACGCCACGATATTGCTGTATCCTTTCCTTGCTACCTTCCGTGATCTTATAGTGAACAGTAATTGTATCACCGGCATTAAAGGAAGGAAAAGCTGTTTCCTTAAGAAATTATTTTCGGCTGTTTTCAGTAAATCCATCCTGTCAATATATTAATTTTCAACGATTCTCAATTTTTACAGAACGCGAATATACGAATATTTTTCGTGAATGAAATAACCAGGTCCGAAAAAATATGAATGTCTTAAATGATTTATTAACAATGGCATTCAATCAATTAAATAGGACTAGTGGCCTTCCCCTATGACCTTTAGATTCATCACCATTGTCCTCTGCGATTTTTTCATACCACCAGTCAGGGTATCCGGGTTGATCAGGATTGGGTGGGATGCTCCCTCCCATGCTCATTATACAATGAACTTTCCATCTTTTTCTTTTTTAATATTCCCATCAATGTATTTGACCAGGAGGTAACTGACCCAGTTCCTTCCATCGCTTTAAGGTTTTCGCTCCACACTTACCGAATAATCTGTCAGAAATTCCCTGGCCTGCTCCGGATCTGTTATTGTAAAGTTCAAGTGCGGCCTTATCAATTGCATCCTGTATTACTGATGAATTTTGTCTCCAGTTCGGATTGAACCTTTTAACACATCCGGCGGTCATCAGATCATATCTCAGGTAGCAGAAATTGGATACAAAATTAAAAGCCCAGAAGGCTGAAGTTGCAGAGTAGGTGAGCATATCACCATTGCCCACCTCAAATGCTTCCGGAACACGGTTTATACCGCAGTACATGGGATTATAAACAGTGGTGGCTGCATCATCCACTCCAAACCAGAAAATACCGCCGATCCAGTCCGGCAGCCAGTTCCTTGATTCGGTAACAAATGAATAACCGGTTTGCTGGGTGGCGATGGCCCTCTCATTGCAATATGTCTCCTCACCAGCAGCCCAGGTTAAGGGGCGCCAGCGGTAGGGCAGGCGATAGGGACCGGCACCTATGTCCTGTGGTCATATCCAGCGGTGTTCCCTCATAATGGTCACGCATATAATTCATCAGGTCATGGGCAGCAATCTTGCTGTCAGGTTTTACCCATAAGGGCATCCTGTTTTCAAGGTTCTCTCCTTTGGCATAATCCAGGTATTGGTCCATTCCGCCCGTGATCTTGCTGAAAAACGACCATACCCTGGCTTCACAAAACCTTGCTCCGCCAAAAGTTACCGGGGCATAGGTATCTGAGAAACTGAAATCCTTGTCTTTTCCCTTATAATATCCCTTTTCCCTGGCAAAAGTAATAACATCTTCTGCATAGATGCAGTTTTCCGGATCATCCAGGGGGAAGGTGGTGATCCTGGCCTGGTTGGCATGGGCAGAAACATAGCCATCAGGGATCCTGCGGGCCACCCAGACAGCTCCTTTATTGCCCGGTCCCTTGCCGATCAGGTCCATGATCCAGACTTCATTCTTATCTGCAATGGAAAAAGATTCACCGGAACTGTAATATCCATATTCAGCAACAAGGTCACCCATTACCTGTATGGCCTCCCGTGCAGTTTTGGCCCGTTGCAGGGTCAGGTACATCAGGCTGCCGTAATCAATGATCCCGGTGGTGTCAACCAGTTCCGGGCGCCCTCCATAGGTGGTTTCACCAATGGCCAGCTGGTGTTCATTCATCAGTCCCACTACAGAATAAGTATGGGGAGCCTGCTTGATCTTGCCCAGGTATTTCCCGGTATCCCATTCATAGATCTTCATCAGGCTGCCTGCCGGGTGATCAGCTGCCGGCCGGTAATATAATTCACCATAGAGGAAATGTGCATCCGCTGCATAGGTGATCATGGTGGCACCATTTACAGAGGCTCCACGCGTTACGAGGAAATTGGTACATGTGTTTGCTTCCTGGACAGATAATGTACCTGCCACCAGGAAAGCCATAACTTGAAATAAGCGTTTCATATGTATTATTTTATTTGCGTCCGACAAAAATACATGTTTTTGTTTTTCCATAAGCAAGAACCTGATGTTATACAATCATATTTTCGATATATTTAGGCTACCGGATGCTCAACCAATGCTTCACATAAATAAATATGGATATGGAAATAAGATGGATCAAACTTAATGAGATTAGGAAAGTCAGCTGTATCGTTCTGTTTAGTTTATGCTCAAACCTTGTAATTGCTGGGGGATTGAACATTGGAACCGCGGACAGTCAGGATCACCCCTCCAATGGGAACACCTATGGCAGGATATTATTATGTTCGTGGTGCTGAGGGAGTTCATGACGATCTTTTTGCCAGAACCCTTGTCATTGAAAAGGAGGGGACCAGGGTAGCCATCGTTTCCTGTGACCTGATCGAAATTTCTGCAGAGCTGGCAGCCGGGATCAGGCGTCTGGCAGAAGCATCAACCGGTATTCCTGCGGATCACATCATGATCAGTGCTACGCATTCCCATACCGGTCCCGTTATCCTTTCACCTGCCAATATGTACGGCACTGATGATAGCGTGAGAGAGTTACTTACGGATTACATGGCGGCATTGCCCGGACTGATTGCTGAGAGTATCATCCAGGCCAATGATGGGATCCAGCCAGCCAGGCTCTCATTTGGGAGGGGCTACGAGGAAACCATCAGTTTTAACCGCCGGTTTTTTATGACAGATGGTACGGTGGGATGGAACCCGGGAAAACTGAATCCCATGATCATTAAGCCTGCCGGTCCCATAGATCCGGAGGTTGCGGTTCTTTATGCAGAGTCTGCAGAAGGGAAACCCTTATCCACCTACGTCAATTTCGCACTGCACCTGGATATTACAGGGGGATTGGAAATATCTGCCGATATGCCTTATACCCTGTCAGAGATCCTTGGCGGGTTTAAGGGAGAAGATATGGTGACCCTCTTCGGACAGGGATGCTGCGGGAATATCAACCACATTAACGTGAAATCAGGAGAGCCCCAGAAAGGGCATGCTGAAGCAGAACGCATCGGTACGGTACTGGCTGGTGAGGTTATCAAAACCTATACCCGCCTCAATCCTCTGGACGTTGATGTGATCCAGGCCAGGAGTGAAATAGTAGGACTTCCGCTGGCAGAATATTCAGAAGATGACCTGGAGCGTGCACGGGAGATAAGCCAAAAATTCGGAGAAAGGAATGCGGCACCCTTCATGGAAATGGTAAATGCTTTTAAAATTATCGATGTACATGAGCGTAAAGGTAAACCCATAGATGCTGAAGTCCAGGTTTTTACCACTGGGCGATGATTTTGCCCTTGTCAGTTTGCCCGGAGAAGTTTTTGTCGAACTGGGATTGTACATCAAGGAACGCTCCCCCTATCCCAGTACCATGGTCCTCGAACTGACCAATGGTTCTGTGGATTATATTCCGGACAGGAAGGCCTTTGTTGAAGGAAATTACGAGGCTGTCAGTGCCAGGTGTGCACCCGGTTCAGGCGAATTCCTTGTCGAAAGGGTGTTGGAGATCCTGAATGAAATGAAAAACAATCAACCGTGAGGTACCTTACTAACTTCTGTCTGCTCTTACTGACCATGTCGGCTGCTGCCGTCAATCACAATCCCATCCTTCCTAAACCTCAAAAGATCAGCTACGGAGACTCAAGATTTGTCCTGGCTGACATCAGCATAGGATTTTCAAATAGACACCTGCGGAGGAGGACCTTTTTGCTGCCAGGGAGCTGGCCGCCATACTGTCTGGGGCCTCCGGCTCAGCTGTAGACATCAGTGAATCTGCCACCGGCAGATCCTCCATTATTTTTGAAAGGACAGAAAAGGTGGATGCCCTGCCCATGCCGGGTGAGGAAGCCGGTCCGGATTCCAGGGAGGCTTACAGGATTAATATCGGTGAGGAAAAAATTCGGATTACCGCAAAGTCGTCCGCGGGACTCTTTTATGCAGTCCAGACACTACGGCAGATGATAGAAGGCAGAGGTGAAAATGCAATTTTGCCGGAGTGTGAGGTGGAAGACTGGCCCTCCATGGCCTACAGGGGATTTATGATGGATATGAGCCATACGCAGCTCCCATTGATTAAGGAGATTAAAAAGCAGATAGATTTCCTGGCCCGCTGGAAATCCAACCAGTATCTGTTTTATTCTGAGGCCAGTATTGAACTGGATGGTTACCCTCTCCTGATGGCCAATGCCAGATTCACCAGGGAAGAAGTTCGGGAGATCATAGAATATGCGAGAATACGGCACATCGACGTCATACCAAATATGGAACTGTACGGCCATTTACATGACCTATTCAGACTGGAACATTATGCAGACATGGCGGTGATCCCCCATGGTGGTGAATTCAGTCCCAATGACCCCCGTGTTGAACCTATTGCTTGAAGACTGGATCAGCCAGGTGGCAGATCTTTTCCCAAGTCCCTTTTTCCACATTGGATTCGATGAAACCTGGCTGATCAAGAAAGAGGCAGAAAAACTGGATCTGCCCCCGGAAACACTTTACCTGAAAATGCTCAGGCGGACAACGGACCTGGTTGATACGGAAGGAAAGATTCCCCTGGTCTGGGCTGACATGTTGCAGAAATTTCCTTCCATCATCCCGGAAGTTTCAGAGAAAACCATTGCCGTTCCCTGGCATTACTGGCCCAAAGAAGAGAAAGATTATGACACCCTCCTGGGCCCCTTTGCTGCTGAAGGCATCCCTATGATCGTTCAATCCGCTCTGATCAACTGGAACTGGGTCTACCCGGTTTTTGGAATATCCTTTGAGAACACTGATCTTTTATTGAAAGTTGGCAGGAAATTCAATACCATCGGTTTCATCAATTCAGGTTGGACTGACGATACCCAGACCATCATGCGCATGAGCAGGCCGGATCTGGCCTACGGCTCTGCCGCTTCCTGGCAAAGTGGTCCAATGGATAGGGAAAACTTTTTTACTGACTATACCAGGTCCCAGTACCCGGAAGATCTTGCTATCCTTGTGGAAAAGGCCCTCAGGTCACTTACGGATGCAGAATTACTGATCAGGCAGGTCGTTGGCAATACGGACCCGGCCCTTTTTGCCAATCCCTTTACAAAAAGATCCCTCGAAAATATTGAGAGAAGTAGGGATGATTTGCGGAAAGGCCGCCTGGCTGCAGAGGTGGCACAGATCCACCTCAGGGAGGCACTGAAATACAACGTGGATACCATAACTCTATATGCCATGCTGACTGGGGCAAAGATCACTGGATTATCTGGCCCTTAAATATATCTATGCCGGAGAGATATGCTGATTTCTGGACCCAACTGGAGGAAGCTGAGGATAAGAACGAAATGCGGCGATGGATGCATATGGAAGTGTCATTTAAATACCATACCCGGACATCGGATATGCTGGATGCCGTCATAGAGTTAAAAGAGATGTTTGAAAAAGCATGGTTGAATGAATACACCACATTCCGGCTGGGAGTGGGACTCGGGAAATATGACCTGGAATTCCAGTACTGGCTGAAAATGCAGAGGAGAATGGATGAGATCCGAAGCTATTATCAAGCAGGGGAGAAACTCCCCGATCTGGAATCATTGTTTCAATAGTAATATCCAACAGTTATAGATAGATCATGAGAATCATCAGCCATCGAATAGCCCGCATCACAATGATTTCTGCGGCAGTTTTATTTTCTTTCAACACAGGGATAAAAGCCCAGAAACCTGGGACAGCCAAACATGAAGGGAAAATATGTGATGTTACTTCCTTCTCCATGAACAAGATATGCAAGGAATGGGATGGACAATGGGAGGGCATTACCGTTGCCTCGGATGGCAATTGTTATTTTGGTACGTCTACGCATTCACAGGGACATGGCGCGGGCTTTCATATGTATAATCCGGAAACGAAAGAACATACCATGCTTGCAGAAGACATGACACTGGTATGCGGGGAAGGGGATACAGAGACCCAGCAGGGTAAGATCCACAGTCCAATTGTGGAATGCGACGGCTGGCTCTATTTTACCACCCACCTGTCCAATTACTGGCCCGAAGGCATTGAGCTTTATACAGGTGCTCATGTGATCGGTTATGAACTTGCCACGGGCAATTTCCGGGATTTTGGCATAGTTAAGCCAAGGTATTCCATATACTCAGCCATAAATGTCGACCCCGAAAGGAAGATCCTCTATGTATTTGTTGCGCCCTTCCATGATGAACTGATCAAAAATGGGGGATGCTATTCTGTACAGCATTGACATATGCTTCAGGTGAAAAGAAGGAGCTTGGCCAGATAACAAAAGGACAGACCGGAGCATGCTTCTGGTTTTATGTGGACAATGAAGGTAATTGCTGGTTCAATCTGTGGAAATTACATCAGCAATATGAGCATGATCCAGGCAATCTTTATTGCTACCGATTTGATACGAAGGAAATAGTTACTTACGAAGATGTACTCCCGAAAGGAGAGCTGATTGACGGAACTCCTGTGACCGATGAGAAATTGCTGGGCAGCCGGGCCTGGACCTGGGCACAGGCCCTTCCCGGAAGGGAAAAATGCCTCTTCACAATGGGTAAATGGGGAGGAGGTGATGAACGCCTCTGGGTCTTTGACCCCTCAAAAAATATAAACAAAGGAAAGGCTTTTCAACCCCTCGCATATATTGGCTCAACATTCCTGGAAACTGCACTGGGAGGGGACCGGCTCTATTTTGTACAGTATGAATCCCTTCAGGATCAGCGGACCCAGAGTGCTGAATCAAACAGGGAAAACGATCCGGATGTAGTTGGTTATAATGAAAATCTGCACCTCAGGAGCATCTCAGTAGATCCGGATGCTGACCATACAATAACCGACCATGGTAAGATAGTAGACCAGGATGGACGGGCTGCACGAATGATCAATTCACTGGCGGCTGATGATAAGGGACGGGTTTATATGATGGGCAGCTGGTATATCAAATCTTTCAAAGAAGCTTCTTTGCAGATCCTGATTTACGATCATCCCGGTGAGCGGATATATGAGCTGGTAAAAAGGGGTGAATTTTTTGCGGTGGCGGAGACGGAAGAATAATGTTAAAATTTCATTAATGAGATCAATACATGAAAAAACTCCTGGCAGCCAGCAGCCTCATTCTGCTGGCAGGCCTTTCCCTGAGTGGGCAGATCAAATTCAAGGATGTTACCAGGAAAGCCGGCCTAATAGAACCCCTGCGGGGCATGAAAGGCCATGGAGCCGCCTGGGGCGATGTCACGGGTAATGGATACCCCGACCTGTTTTATGGGACTTTTGCCATTTACAGCAAGACGGATTGGGATGTCCGCGGGCATACTGGGGGTGCATCACCTAACAAGCTGCTGCTAAATAACGGGGATGGAACATTCACGGAGGTTATGGAATCCCCCATACGGGTAAAATCCTGGAACTCCGGGGCGGCTTTTGCCGATTTTGATAACGATGGTGACCTTGACCTGGTCATTTCCCACCAGCATCATATAGACATACCCTATGGCAAACTGGGCAATTTTCTGTATGAAAATGACGGCATGGGGAATTTCACAGATGTGACAGAGAAATCTAATCTATATTTTGAGGCCCCGTTTTTGGGGCGCAGTACCATGGTTTTTGATTATGACGGTGATGGCTGCTGGATATTTTCATGCAGGAAGACTGGGTGCTGGCCGACAAGGGAGGCTCAAACTCACGGCTTATGAAGAACATGGGCAACCTTGTTTTTAAGGATGTTACAGCAGAGGCTGGCTTCCCGCACGGTTTCAGGGAAGGGCTGTATGGACTTGGAGGTTTTACAGCTGACATTAACGGGGATGACTGGCCGGATGTATTTTTTGCGCACAGCTGCCGGATGTTCATTAATAACAGGGACGGCACATTTCACGAAAAGGAATATGACCTGGTCGATCCGGCCACCAGGGAACCTGCTACAGTGAACCCTGACTGGACCTGCGGGGCGGATCTGGGAGATCTGGACAACGACGGGGATATGGATTTTGTGATCGGCGACCATATCAGTCATCTGGATACGGCAAACCATCATATTTATATTATACTGAACGAAGGGAATGATGAAAAGGGTGATCCCATCCTCAGGGACATTACGGTTGACGCAGGAATAGGCCTGTCAGGGAAAAGGTCACCCCATGTGGAACTGCAGGATATTGATAACGACGGCCGGGTGGATATCATGACATCTGTATGTGATGAATTCATTTACAGGAACATGGGCGTTGTTGATGGCATTCCAATGTTCGAAAAACCTGTAGGAACAGGGGTTATTGGAGGAATAGGCTACTGGGCTGCCGGTCCGCTGGGAGATTTCGACCGGGATGGCAGGCTTGATTTTATTGGCCCGGACTGGGAACCTGCCTTTGTTTCGCCGCTGCTCCAGAATGTCTCAAAATCTGCAAAAAACTACATTGCCGTTAAGCCTGAATTGAAGGACAGTCCCAACAGGAACGGGATAGGAGCAAGGGTCGATATCTTAGCCAGGGATGCTCGGGGAAAAGGAGAGGGTTTCTTGGAAGCCGGATCATATCTGTCTCCAACGGATACAGCAGCGGATCTGAAGCCATTGCCTACTTCGGTGTACCGGATGATAAAATAGTCGATATCCGGATGACCATGCCCACCGGCGGGAAAGTGTATACACGAAAAGGGGTGAAGCGGAGGCAGATGATCATCATTTCTGAATAAAGAAACTTTTACTGAACCCCAGCCAATATGACCCCAGTTCAGGAATCAATTCAAACAGCTCTCTTTCTTTTGCTTGCAGGCTGTACTGGTGCCCCCGAACCGCCAGGACCAATCATATTTGAAAACGTGACAGAGAAAGCGGGACTGATAGAACCTCTTAAAGGAATGGCGGGCCATAATGGGGTCTGGGGGGATGTGAACGGAGATGGATATCCTGATCTGGTGGTTGGGACATTTACCCATTTTTACGACTCTGCGTATGATGTGCGGGGGCATACTCGGCGGACCTGAACCCAATAAGATCTTTATTAACCAGGGGGATGGGACCTTTGAGGAGGTGGCGGACAGTCCCGTAAGGGTTCGCGGCAAAAACTCCGGCGGGGCTTTCGCAGATTTTGATAATGACGGAGACCTGGACCTGGTCCTCTCGCACCAGGCTCACCTCAGAGTATGGCCGGGTGATCTGCCCAGGTCCGCCATCCAGAGAAATCTATTTTTTGAAAATGACGGGAAGGGAAACCTCACCGATATCACAGCGAAAACGGGATTGGATTTCGGTTATCCCTTTCTTGGCCGGAGCACATTTGTGCTGGATTACAATGGAGACGGGCTGCTGGACCTGTTCATGCAGGAAGATTTTGTGCTCGGAGACATATCGGGAGGCCATTCCAGGCTGATGAAGAACGTTGGAGACCTGAGTTTTGTGGATGTTACCGAAGAAGCCGGGTTCCCGGTTGGTTTCCAGACGGGGCTCTACGGACTTGGAGGTTTCACTGACGATATCAACGGGATACCTGGCCTGATGTATTCTTTGCACATAGCTGCCGCATGTTCATCAACAACCGGGATGGAACATTTCATGAAAAGAATTACGAGATAGTCCCCGATTCCATTGCAGCACCTTCCACGGTCAATATGAACTGGACCTGCGGAGCGAACACCGGGGATCTTGACAATGACGGTGACATGGATTTTATTGTGGGTGACCATTTCAGCTTTGATTCTGATCACCATCATCTTTTAATATTCCTGAACCAGGGAAATGATGAGAATGGAGATCCCATCATCCGGGATATTTCCCCGGAGATCGGACTGGAACATCCAGACGGAAGGCTTATTCACATGCAACTCGACGATGCAGATAACGATGGAAAAGTGGATATAATGACCGTCAAGTGCAATGCATTTATATACCGGAATGCCGGACTTAAAAATGGGCTCCTTTTTTTGATCCACCTGTAGTTTCGGGACACGATTGCGGTATCACCTACTATGCCGGGGGGGCATTTGCCGACTATGACCGGGATGGAAGGATTGACTTTTTCGGCCCGGAATGGATGCCCGGTGATGCGTCTCCTTTGCTGCGGAATGTTACCTCCGGAGCCGAACATTACATTGACATCCGCCTTGACCTGGAAAACAGCTCTAATCGCAACGGTATCGGTGCAAAAGTAGAGATCTTCAGAGCAGGTTCGCTGGGAGTGGCAGAAGAGCGCCTGGGAACAAAGATCATATCCATTGCCAACGGCTATAGTTCAGGCTACGAAGCCATTGCTCATTTCGGACTACCCAACGATAAAAAGGTGGATATCAGGGTAACCATGCCCTGTGACGGGCCGGTGTATACCAGGACAGGGATATCCAGGGACCAGATGTACACAATAACCAGTGAGGGACATACCATAGTTCATAATGGGAAAACAAATGCCGTCATCGTAATGCCCGCCGGGGCTGGGGAACTCAAGCAGGTGGCTGTGGAGGATTTCCGGAAAACCATCCTGAGATCCAGTGGTGCGGAAATTCCTGTAATTTCTGAGGATCATCTGGCTGAACTTCCGGAAAGTACCGTCAGGATCATCCTGGGGCCATCTCCGATGACATCTGAACTTGGGTTCTCTGGAGAAGACCTGCTGCCGGAAGAATTTTTGATTAAAACAGTTGAGAATAAAATCATAATCCTTTCAAAGGATATAATTAACTCGGGGACCGACCATAAAATTACCAATACTGTAGAAGAAACGGATTCAAGGGTAACAGCCTGGGCATTATCATATCTGCTCGATCGGCATCTGGGAGTCAGGTGGTTATGGCCGGGAAAGCTGGGTACCCTGGTCCCCGAAAAAGAAAGCATTCATTTTCCTGAAATGGATATCAGGTTTCAGCAGCCCCTTGGCCGCCGTACCTTTAATATTATTGATCCGAACCCTGAGATTCTGGAATGGATTTCGCATCATCAGGTAGCGGGAATGCGGATACCTTATAAGTTCAGGCATTCATTCAGGGAAGGACAGGACAATGGCAACTGGTTTACCAGGTTTCAAAAGAGCCATCCGGAATACCTTGCCAAAAATCCCGAAGGAAGGCCGGCGTTGTATAATAACCGCGAAGGCCGCTTTAAACTCTGTATCAGTAATCCGGATGTAAGCCGGCAAATTATCAGGGATTGGGAAGCCGCAGGAATGCCTGACTTCTGGGATGTGACCCCAAATGACGGGAATGGATTTTGCTGCTGTGAGAACTGCAAAGCCCTTGACCTCGAATATGGGGACCTGGCCTATACCCCTGAAGAAATATGGAAACGGCCGGATCATGTGGTCCTGACCGACCGCTATGTTTGGTTCTGGAACCAGCTTATTACCAGGATGAGACATAAGAATCCTGATGTCAAGATCGGGGTGTATTTTTATTCGGCATATAGAGATCCACCAAAAAAGCTGAAGATCGAGGAGGGGATAGTTGGAGTGCTTGTCCACGGAATGGATTTCTCTTACTGGGAAGCCTGGCATGATGCCGGAGCCGGTGAGATTGGATTGCGACCGAACTGGTGGCATATGGGTGCATGCGGACCCAACCTCCCCCTGAGGCAGGTTGGCAGCTATATTGAAAAGGCCCGTGATGCAGGCATGGTTATGATCTATATGGATACCATGATGGAATACTGGCCTACCCAGGGACCCTATTTTTATCTTGTGGCAAGGCTTATTGCCAGGCCTGATCTGGACACGGAGGCCATCATCAGCGAATACTGCGATGTTTTTGGTTCGGCATCCCAGGCCATGAGAAAATATTTCCAGTACTGGGAAGATTACCATAAGGAGGTAGCCTACAATATTCCTGCAGGTGGCAAGCTGTCACAGGATACAGCTGGCATATATGAACGGGTTTGCAGGCAACATTTCGGAGCTCCCCAGCATCCCCTCCGTGGGCACTGGATGACACTCCCATACATATATACTGCAGAAATAATGTTAAAAGCCAGGGATCTGCTGGATGATGCCAGCCGGGTAGCTGATACGGAAGAGACGTCCATGCGCATTGATTTTTTCAGGGACGGATTGGACTGGGTAGACCGGGCAGCTGAATTCATGGGATCGGCTGAAGAGGAAAGTGAGCATCAGCTTGCAGAACTCACGGGGTTCAACCGGGCCATGAAGACAAAATATGATTACTGGAATCCACAGGATATTTTCATACTGAAATGGTGGGGGATCATTGGTGAAGAAGTGGACCTTGAAGGAATGTAAGTTATTAACCATAAATAGACTTAAACCATGTATAAATCAACAACCCTGATTGCCGCGCTGATGGGGATCCTGATGCCCTTATATGCAGGGTCTAACAGCATCATTGACCATGGTGCCATTGGAGATGGAGAATTTCTGAATACCCGGGCCATACAATCCGCGATTGATCAATGCCATAAAGAGGGTGGGGGGACAGTTCTTGTGCCGGCGGGAAATTTCAGGACAGGGACCATCCTCCTGAAAAGCAACGTTAGCCTGTACATGGAAGCAGGAGCAGTTATTCTCGGAAGTACGGATCTCAAGGATTATCCGGAGTTATACCCGGCATTCCGGTCTTATACAGACGTTAATTATGTGGATAAGAGCCTGATCTATGCAGAGAAGGCGGAGAATATCAGTATCTGTGGAGAGGGTACACTTGACGGTCAGGGTGAAGATCCGGCATTTGACTTTCCGGGGCGTGAAAATTATAAGAAAAGGCCCTACATGGTCAGGATGATTGAATGCCGGAATGTTCGTATTTCAGGCATTCGACTTGTGAATTCGCCCATGTGGGTGCAGCATTACCTGGCCTGTGAAGACCTGGTGATCGATGGAATAAGTGTGATTAGTCTGGTCAATCACAACAATGACGGGATAGATATTGATTGTTGCAGCCGGGTGAGGATCAGCAACTGTGATATTATCAGCGGGGATGATGCCATCGTTCTGAAGGCGACGGCTCCTAGGGATTGTGAACAGATCGCCATCAGCAATTGTGTTCTGAGCAGCCGTTGCAATGCGATCAAACTGGGAACAGAATCAGTGGGAGGCTTTAAGGATATTCTGGTTAATAATTGTGTGATCTACGATACCCGACTGGCTGCCCTTGCTATTGAAATGGTGGATGGAGGTACTGCGGACAGGATACAGATAAACAACATAAGTGCCAACGGGGCAGGAGGGGCGATTTTCATTCGCCTGGGCAACCGGGCCCGACATCACCTGGCACTCGGTTCCGGGGGTGGGAAGAAATTTTACTTCGAAGAAAATGAGAAACTTGCGAATGTCGGCATGGGAAAGATGCAAAATATCACGATCAGTAATTTCATGTGCAAAGGTGCAGATACTATCGCTTGCTCCATAACCGGAATCCCAGGTTTTGAAGTTCAAAATATTACATTGAGAGATATTTTTATTTCATTTGAAGGTGAAGGAGCAGGAGCAGTGAGAAATGTAATTGATGAGGTCCCTGAAAATGAATCGGAATACCCGGAATACAAGATGTTCGGTAAACTGCCAGCCTATGGAATCTATACGCGACATGTCAGGGATATATCCCTCGATAATGTCAGGCTTGATTATGATAAAGAAGAACACCGACCGGCCCTGCTTTTTGATGATGTAGTGGGACTCGTCCTCTCTGACCTCAACCTGAAAGACCCTTCCGGGGAAAGCCCATCTGTTGTTATTAAAAATTCCTATAAGATTAATAGTGACCGTGACTATTGAATCCGGATCCAGAATATATATATTTAATAAATTCAACATCATGAAGAAATTCCGTCATTTATTTACGTTCCTGGTGATCCCGGGAATGCTGTTCCTTACTGCTCAATGTTCATCGAATTCAGGAAGTAAAAAACTTAAAACCAATGAATTAAATCAAATCCAAATCAAGGAGACAGCCATACAGTCAGCTGAATGGTCCCTGGATAATAACCTGGACAAAATGAGCTATCAAAATATGTGTGCAGCTTATGGTATACTTAAGGTTGCGGCAGTCACCGGAAATGATTCGCTAAGAAAGGCAGTTGAAAGGGTGTTGCGGCCAGAATTGCTCGAGGGTGTCAATCCCCATCGGGACAACGCTACGGACTACCCTCCCCACCAATGGTTTGGATTTGTTCCCCTTGAGCTGTACAGGCAGACAGAAGATCCACGCTACCTGGAAAGAGGGCTCGAAATGGCTGAAGAGCAGTTCATCAACCCGGATGAGAATGGGATGCCTGCCTATACTTCCCGGATGTATGTAGATGATATTTACGGTGCTACCACCATGCAGTCACTTGCATATGCCTGCACAGGTGAAGAAAAGTATCTGGAGAGAGCCATCAGGCAGGTACTGTTTTATTCTGAAGAGTTTATGCAGGATGAGGGACTTTATTATCACAATGTGGAGGAGGCCCCGCATTTCTGGGGCCGGGGTAACGGATGGTGTGCAGCCGCGTATGCCGAACTTTTCAGCGTGATGCCGGACCATCATCCCAAACGTGATGAAGTACTTACATACTACCATCGAATGATGGAAGCCCTGCTTAAATATCAGGGTCCGGATGGGATGTGGTACCAGCTGGTCGATGACCTGGATACCTGGCCTGAGTCATCCTGCACGGCCATGTTCCTCTTTTCCATGACCGAGGGATTCAGGCTCGGGATATTGCCATCGAACCAGTATACCAATGCTGTTGTAAAGGGATGGCAGGGTTTGTCGGAATACATTGATGGGGAATGGAGGATCAGGGAGGTATGTGCTGGGACAAGTTACGGGAAAGAACGTGAATGGTATCTTAACCGTCCCCGCCTGACAGGCGACCCGCATGGCCAGGCGCCACTTCTCTGGGTCACATCTTCCTTGCTGGAAGCCTTGAAGGAGTAATAAATAGAAAAATCAAAATAGATGAATACATGTAAGGATTTACTAATTGGCCGTATGTTTGCTTCTTTTGACAGGATCATGGATGAGTGCACAGACTGCCGGCAATAATTCAACGACGATCAATCCTGGAGAAATGATTACCATACCTGCAGGATGGTTCATTATGGGAAACGACAGTGGTAGCTGGGAAGAAAGGCCGGCTCATCCCGTTAACCTTCCAGCCTATCAGATCGGCAAATACGAGGTGACCAGGGGTGAGTTCCGTAAATTTATGGAAGCGGGGGGATATGAAGATCCGGAATACTGGTCCCCGGAAGGATGGGTATGGAAGGAGGGAGATGTAATAGTGCATGCCGGCATGTATGGACGGGTTAAATATGCGGAAAGACCGGACAAAGAAAATAAACGGAAAACACCCGACCACTGGGAAGAAGAGCAGGAGTGGATAGGGCATGGGTATGGACATCCCCGTTTCATCCAAACCGATGACCATCCTGTAATTGGTGTTAGTTATTTTGAAGCAGAAGCATACTGTAAATGGGCTGGTGGGAGATTGCCTACCGAGGCAGAATACGAGAAAGCGGCCCGGTGGACCGGCACACGATCAACCCTGTATCCCTATGGAGATACCTGGGATCCGGAGAAAAGCAATAATCCACTTGATCATAATCCGGCTGGCGGAGGTTTTAAAGTCAATCAGAGTGCTCCGGTGGGCAGCTATCCGGCAGGGGCCAGTCCCTATGGATGTATGGATATGATAGGCAATGCCTATGAATGGTGCGCCGGCTGGGCTAAATCATACCCCGGTTCATCAAAACCTTTTGATCATAGCGGAAAATACCGTGTTGTAAAGGGTGGTTGCTGGGATGACCCTGAAATCAGCTGTGCTTTCAGGAGCTGGTATTTACCTCCATCAAGCAGCGGCACCGGCCCTGGTGACAGCGATTACATAGGTTTCCGCATGGCCAGAACCATCGATGAGCCAACACTGACCAGCACATCCCGTCCGCGGGTACCGCCAGCAGCATAAGCAGGGGACAAACACCGTGTTTTTCGAGGATACAGCTAAGATTTTATAACATTATTTTTATTCATCTCATATAGATCAGCGATCGAAGGGATGAGTTTGAGAATATTCCCGTAATAGATCTTTCTGAGAACTTCATCCGGAAGGCCGATTCCGTGGATGGGCCATCTTGCCCTGCTGAAAGTACCGTCATAATCGGGTGCATAGAAGGCTTCATCATAGGTCTCCAGGAAGCGGAAATAGGTCCGGTACATCCGGGTGGAAGAGTCCAGGTTAGCCGGCATATCGGTTCCGAAGAGTATCCTGTCCTGGTGCCTGATAAACAGTTCCCTGGTGGAGTATGGCTGCCTGCCGATCTCATCCAGTCGTGCCGAAAAGTCAATGTAAATATTGGGATGCTCATCGAGCAGGGCAGATACGTAAGCAAGGTTTTCCGCAGCATTTGCCACATGCGGGAGAATGAAGGTAGTTCCTGGATGCCTGCTGACGAGCCTGTCCCTTCTTTTCAATAATTCATCTTTTCTCGGGAAATCAGGGTTGGCAAAGCTCCAGTCGGGGTATTTTAGGAGGGAGTCATAATGTTCGTTTTCCGGGACCACCGGCTCGAAAAAACCGGTAGGATCTGCCTGGTGTATCAGCACAGGGATGTTTAATCTGCCTGCCTCCTCCCAGATGGGGGCCAGGCGGTCATCATCGACAGGGATAAGGTCCCCTTTCCCGTCCCTGTGGCGCAATCCCAGTTCCTTCAGGATTTTGAGTCCCCTGGCACCTTTCTCTACATCTTCGTTCAGGGCTTCAATGCAGGATGCGACGAACCTGTCGCTGTTTTCGAACAGGGGGGCACTTGCATCCCTTGCAAAGGATGCCATGGTAAAACAGTAGAACCTGCCCGGCCATTGGCTTACTGACCTATTAAAGAAATCCTCAATGGATGCCGTTTCAATCGAATATCCGCTATCGGTAAAGCGGACATCTGCATTTCCGGTCAGATCACAGTAACAGGCGATCCCGTTGGCATCCAGGGTGCGCACCACCTGGGTAAGATCCTTTTTATCCCAGATATGGTTGTGGGCATCAATGGCAGGGAACCTTGCTTTCAGGGGTGTATTATCCTTATTTACCAGTAAATTTCTTTTGCTTATCATGCTGTTTCATTTTGTTTTGCCAGTTGTGATTTGATTCCTGTCCAGGAGCTTAATCTGTGTCCCCAGATACTGTAAAGTCCGCAGACAAGGTAGCAGACAATGGCCACCAGGAAGGCATTGGCCGGCCTGGGGGCATCAAGCATTTTTCCGAAAAGAATTGGAATGAGCGCCCCTCCGCTTATGGCCATGATCAGCAGGGCGGAGGCTTTTTTGGTATGGCGGCCTATTCCCTTCAGGGCCAGGGGCCAGATGGCGGGCCAGAGGATGGCATTTGCAAATCCCATCAGGGCCACGAAAATTATGGAGGTTATGCCTGATGTAATAATGGCCAGGATGGCCAGGATGATCCCCAGGGAGGAAAAGATAAAAAGGGCATGTTGCTGTTTTATTATCCTTGGTATTAGGAGCGTACCACAAATATATCCGAGCACCATGGCATATAGGGTATATTCTGTAAAAAACCTCGCTGTGGACATGGGTATGCCGATGTTGACCCCGTAGGTAATGATATAATCTCCTGCAATCACTTCCACTCCCAGGGAAAAGAAGAGGGCCACGATACCAAAGACGAGGTTGGGGTATTGCCATACCGATTTCTTATCCTCCAGGGATTCACCTGCCCCCTCATCATTATTTACTTTCGGAAGTCTGGCCAGTCTCACAAGAAAGGCCAGGAAGAACAGGCAGCCTGCCATCACCAAATAGGGATTGATCATTCTTTCTGCCATGGCATGGAGTTCATCGGTCCTTTCAGCCGGATCCATGAATTTCAGTTTTTCTACGATGGCGTCAGCATTGAGCAGGAAAATGCCCCCCAGGATTCGCTGGCTCAGGATACCTGCACTCTTATTGGCTATACCCATGAAACTGATTCTTTTGGCAGCCCCTTCAATGGGACCAAGAATGGTTACATAGGGATTGACTGCCGTCTGCAATAGGGAAAGTCCCGCACCCATGACAAACAGTCCTGCAAGAAATGCCCAGTAGGTATGGATCCATACAGCCGGAATAAACATCAGTGCCCCAAGCATCATTACCAGCAGACCTCCTGCTATGCCATTGGAGAACCCTATCCTGTCAAGGACCCAGTATGATGGCATGGCCATTACAAAATAGGAAATGAAGAAGGCAAATGTTACGAGTGTGGATTGGGCATTCGTAAGTTCAAGTGTGATCTTGAAATAGGGTATCAGGATGCTGTTGAGCCAGGTTACGAACCCAAAAACGAAAAAAAGGATCCCGATTACGGTCAGGGGAAATAGGTATCTACTTTTTTGCATTTGCTTCATTTCGTTTTCCGATCATTTCAGTAATGGAAAGACCGAAAATGCTGGTTCTTTTAATATTATTCCGTATGCTCTGCATACCGGGATCGGATCGGTTTATTGTGCCGGCAATATAGGATTTATCGCACATTGATCAATGAATTCGATGATGAAAAACAGATAATGCATAGAATAATAAATAAAAGTATCATGGAAGAGAATATTAATGCCTGCTTCAATGGGATTGATTTTGTATTTTTATTCAGTTTTGACCACTTCACCAAATAGCAAAATCATTAAGTACGGCCGCCGCAAATTTATCCGGAAGCTTACTGGATTTGCAGCTGTATTTGGATCAGGTCTCATCATGAATAAACTTTCAGCCATGAAAATATCAGGTATATCTGAGAACTCAGGTGATTCTGTATGTTTACCCAGGCCCATACAGGTAGTGATCGATGATGTCGGATGGTGGTCTGGTTGGGATGGAAGCGCCGTGCAGGAACCTTTCCGGACAGGGATGAACCGCGACCATGTTTTGGCTGATTACAAAGCCATTATTGAGCTGGGAAGGGCCCTTGGCATACGTCCCCAGGCTGCTATGGTCCTGTGCGAGTGGGACAGGGAAAATATTCTTCGCGACCTGCCCGAAAGTACCTGGATGGGGACTGGCTGGGATAATGGTAAATGGGTTGGCCCATGGCTCGATGAAGCCGCTGATCTGATCCGGAGCAACCCCCGCCATTTTGAGTTTACGGTCCACGGCATCGGACATGAACACTGGTCTGAGGGCAAATTAACCAGGGCGGAATGGTCCGATAAGGACGGAACAATGCGTCCTACAGATCATATCAACAGGCACCTGGATTATTATGAAAGGCTCATGCGGCAAAACGGACTGGAGACTTTCCACGTTCTTTTGTTCCCACCGCTTTTAACCATGGTTTTGGAAAAACCGGGCAAAACAATGTCAGCCTGGCGGAGTTATTAAGCAAAAAGGGCATTGATTATCTGAATACGCCTTTTTACAAAATGCAGCATGCCGATCAGGTTGAAAATGGTGTCTTTGGAATGGATGCAGACGTACTGACCATTGACCGAGGAAATGACCTGCTGAACTGGAATGTGACAGGGACGCTGCCGGAGGGGGAGCTAAAGCGGACCAACCTGCGGGATGCACTGGCCGAATCTCCTTCACGGGGATCCCGAGCGAAATAAAGAGATCGTTCGGGGCTGGATAGATTTTCTGAAACCCTATAATGAGCGGTTTGAAACCATGCTGGCCAGAGACTCAGTACATTTTCAAAAACAGCTTCTTCATCATGTAAGCACTAAGGTCAGGATAGGAGGGGGAGCGGATAGAATTGGATTTCACAGGGACAGATAAACATGGTACTTTTAAAACCATGGATGAGCTTACGGTCAGATTCAGGAGTCCGCATGAAACTGATTTTGAGTCGCAGGATCTTGACATTGTATCCCAATCATCATTAAGGCAGAATTCAGCTATCCTTTATACCCTGGTGCTGAGGAGGAAGAATTCCCGGACACAGGCAAGCATCAATTATCAGGGAATATAAATTGAGCCATAAAACAATATTTAAGTCAAATACTTACTGGTGATGCTTTCTGTATGTGGATGGTATCAGCCTGCGAACAGAATGTTTCAAATTTTACCCTCTGGCAGTTGCCTTTGACATCAGATTATGTCGGTAACTCTTACGTGTTTCTTATGGAAAACGGGAAAGTGGCTGTGATGGATGGAGGATTAAAGAGAAGAAACTCCATATTTAAGGGGATTTCTCGCAGCCCCTGGGCAATGAAGTGGAAGCATGGTTCATCAGTCATCCGCACCACGATCACTTAGGGGCTTTGAATGAGATTCTTGAGGATCCGGGAGATATCAGGATCAAAACAATCTATCATTCAGAACTTCCGGCAGGGTATTATCACAAATACGATAAATACTATGACAGCCTCACTGATATTTATTACCATAACCTGCGTCATTCAGGTTTACAGGTTGTAAGTTATACAGAAGCGGGTGCCATTATCGAGATTGATCAGACTAAGTTCAAGATCCTGAGTGCCGTTGATACAAATATTACCTATAACATCCTTAACAATTCATCCATGGTCATTAAGGTATGGGATAACAAGAAAGCAATGCTGTTTTTGGGTGATCTGGCAGAGGAAGGAGGAGACGTGCTCCTGAAAAGCCCTTTCAGGGATGATCTGGATTGTGACTACGTACAAATGGCCCATCATGGTCAGAAAGGAGTGAGTAAGGAGTTTTATCGGAGTTTTAAATTCAGGGCTTGTCTCTGGCCAGCACCATTGTGGTTGTTTGATAATGATCGTGGTGAAGGATTCAATACAGCTTCATATAAAACAGTCGAGATAAGGGACCTTATGGATTCCCTCGGAATAAAGGAACACTACACTCAGTTCGAAGGGCTTGTCAAGATTACTGATTAATATATGGCAGTAAATTGGTATTCATTAAAAATGGGATGGCTATCCGGCATCTTCCTGATAAATGCCCTTGTTTTATCCGCCCAGCAAGACTTCTCCTATACGGTTTTCGAATGTTGCCCCTGAAATGGGTTTGTCAGATCAGATCCTGGGTGTGGCTATTCACGGGGCGGCCTGGGGCGATATCAACGGTGATTTTTACCCGGATCTCTTTCTTGGTGTTTTTGCCAATCACAGCATCCAGCCCAACCTGATACTGCTGAATGAGCACGGAAAGGGTTTCAGAAAGATGGATAATCCCGATGTTGAGATCCGGTCACGGAATTCGGGTGCCTCTTTTGCCGATTTTGACGGGGATGGGGATGATGACCTTGTGGTCGTTCATGTCAATGACCTGCAAGGGATAAGCTGGGCACCCGATATGGCTAAAAGTAATTTCCTGTATCGCAATGATGGGAAGGGTAATTTTACGGATGTCACAGGGGCAAGCAATCTTGGATTTACGGGGGAATGGACAGGACGCAATCCCTTTGTACTGGACTACGACGGGGACGGGATGCTGGACCTGCTGATGCAGGATGATGCTGTATGGCCAGCATCCAAAGGCCAGTCGAGACTGATGAGAAATGTCGGGGGACTCGTATTCGAGGATGTTACACTCGCTGCGGGACTGGGAACGGACCTCAACGGACTGGGTGGAGTTGTGGCAGATATCAATGGAGACAGCTGGCCCGATTTCTTTTTTGCCCAGAGTTGTGTGATGTATATTAACGGGAAAGACGGAACATTTATAAAGGCTGATCAGGAATTCATCCCCCCACCATACAATGGATCCACACAGGATGGGAATTATGAGTGGACCTGTGGGGCGGATATGGGGGACCTGGATAACGATGGTGACCTGGACCTGGTTATGGGGGATCATTTTCGTGATCTGCCGCACAGGATCAGCATATATTTGAATGAAGGAAATGATGATGAAGGATTCCCGGAGTTCAGGAATATTACCGAAGATGCAGGAACCAAAATAACAGCCGGCCGCCAGCCTTATGTGGAGGTACAGGATTTCGATAATGATGGCAGGCCTGACATTCTTGTGGGCAATCCGGAAATATTTATTTACCGCAATACTGGTGTATTGGATGGAGTCCCTCAGCTTGAGCTTATCCCCATACCCCAAGATGCCAGTGCCGGCTTCCTTGGGTACTGGGTTTCTGCTCCTTCGGCAGACTTTGATCTCGACGGGAGAATGGATGTATTCTATGGTTCATATGATTCCCTGGTTCTCTCTCCGATGCTGAAAAATGTATCTGAGGGAAATAATTTTTTACGGGTTAAGATAAACCTTTCTGAAGGCGGGAACCGAAAGGGTATAGGGGCTACTGTCAGGATCTATAAAAAGGGTATGTCAGGACAGGCAGAGGGTACCTGGGAATCCAATACATAACTGTATCCAGGGGCTTATAGCAGCGGGGGGATCCCGGAAGCACTTTTTGGTATTTCCGGAGAAGACAGGGTGGAGGTAGTTGTCCAAATGCCCTGTGACGGACCTGTATATAAGGCCAGAGCAGCTAAAAATACTGTTTGTACATTTCCACTGATGGATAATTAAAGACCATTGTTATGAGTGATCGAAGAAGATTTTTAAAACAGGCCACCGCAGCCGGTATCCTGAGTGCCATCCCGGGGAGTCTTTTTTCCAGGCCGCAGGTTGCCCTATTAAGAACCAGGAAGCCAGGGCTGAAAAGATATGGGCCTGCCTGCTGCATATAAGCATGAATATGTGGAAAGAAAAATCTCCGGTCCTTCCATTCGATGATTCCCTCTGGGATGATGTCCTTGGGAAGATGGTAGAGGCAGGTATGAACATGGTGGTAATGGACCTGGGGGATGCGATAGTATATAAAAGCCATCCGGAGATTGCCGTTCAGAATGCCTGGTCCACCGACAGGCTATATAAGGAACTTGAAAAGATCCGTGCCATGGGACTTGAACCCATTCCCAAACTGAATTTTTCGACCTGCCATGATGCCTGGCTGGGGAAGTATTCACGCATGATCTCCACGGATTATTACTATGCCGTATGCAGGGATATCATTGCCGAAGTTGCTGAGATCTATGGGAGACCCCGTCTGTTCCACCTGGGCATGGACGAGGAGAATGCACGAAATCAGCGGGAACATGCACAGATTGTCGTGAGGCAGCATGATTTATACTGGGGTGATATTTATTTCCTGATTGGAGAGGTGATGAAGAACGGGTCCCGTCCCTGGGTATGGCAGGATTACGTCAGGCATGAGCCCGAAAATTTTGCCAGGATGATGCCCAAATCTGTACTGCAGAGCAACTGGTATAACCGACTGGACTTCAATCCTGAAACAAATCTCGAAGTGAAAGGCTACAAGACACTGGAATCACTGGGCTATGACCAGGTTCCAGGGGGGAGCAACTATTATGACGGAACAGATGAGAACTTTTTGGGGAATGTGAGGTTCTGCGCAGATAATATTGCAGATGAAAGGCTACTGGGATTTATACAGTCACCCTGGGTAAGCACCGAAGAGGTAAACAGGGAAAAGCTGCTAAGGGGTATTGAACTGGCGGGTGAGGCAAAGACCTGGTATGAAAAAACTTACAAATAATTAAGCATGTCATTTATGAAAAGGACACTTATCAGCATGGCCGGCCTCTTTGCACTGGCTGCAGTGGTCCCGGGTTTTTGCCAGGCACAGAAACCAGGACCCATCACCTTCAAAGATGTTACGGTTGAAGTGGGACTGAATGAATTACTGAAAGGGATGAATGGCCATTCAGTGGCCTGGGGAGACCTCAATAATGACAGCTACCCGGATCTGTTTATCGGTACATTTGCCAACCATGCGGATGAACAATACGCCCACCGGGGACACGGGGCTTATCCGGAACCGGATAAGTTACTCATAAACCATGGTGGGACCATTTTCTCTGAAGTCACACCTTCCCCAACAGAAGTAAAGGGAATGAGCAGCGGAGCTGCTTTTGCTGATTTTGACAATGACGGACACCTGGACCTGGTGACCTCACACATTGCCACCAACAGCGGGGATAATATCCATGGCCGGAGCAATGGCCTCTATCATAACGACGGGAAAGGAGGGATGGTCGATGTCTCAGCCAAAAGCAATCTGATCTTCAACATTGACACTGTGGTCGTTTCTGCCAGGAATACCTTTGTGATCGATTATGACGGTGACGGGAGGCTTGATCTGTTGATGCAGGATGATGATTGCTGGCGATGGTCTATAGGAAGATCCCACCTGATGCGTAACATGGGCAATATGGTTTTCAAGGATGTTACCCTTGAAGCCGGACTTCCTGAAGATATGAACGGACTGGGAGGTTTTGTAGGTGATATCAACAACGATACATGGCCAGATTTCTTTTTTGCCCATACCAATGTTATGTATATCAATGAGCGGGATGGTACATTCCGCAAGCTTGATTATGAGTTTTTTGATCCGCAGTATACGGCCAATGCCAGGGCCGGGAATCTGGTGTGGACCTGCGGGGCGGAGATAGGGGACCTGAACGGGGATGGTCTCCTGGATATGGTCATGGGAGACCATTTCGGGAATACCCTGGACCACAGGGCACGGGTCTATATAAACAAAGGGATTGACGAAAACGGGGATCCCAAATTCGAGGAGGTAGGTGAAGAGATTGGGATTGATACTGTATCCCAGAAGGAACCTTATGTAGCCATAGAAGATCTTGACAATGACGGGGATATGGATATACTGGTATCAACGAGGGAAAGCTTTGTTTATACCAATATCGGGAACGGACCCAATGGCCTGCCACAATTCAGTGGTCCGACAGGGTCTAATGGTCCTGAAGGGGGACTTGATTACTGGCCGGCGGGAGGAATGGTGGACTTTGACCGTGATGGCAGGCTGGATTACCTGGGTCCCCAGTGGTATGCCGTCATAACATCCCCACTGCTGAGGAATGTTACAGAAGGAGCAACCGACTATATCGCCATCCGCATGGATATTCCGGGCGAGAAAAACCGCAATGGCATAGGTGCCACCGTCAGGATCTATGAAGCAGGGAAAGCCGGTGACCCGGAGGCATTGCTCGGCATTAAAAACATCAGTGTTTCCAATGGATACAGCGGGGGATGCCCGGCTGAAGCCCATTTTGGAACTCCTGGCCATAAAAAGGTTGATATCACGATCACCATGCCCTGTGACGGAAATGTTTACTCGGTCAGCAAAGTATCTACAAAGCAGCTTTTTACCTTTACCAACCAATCACCCTGAGGAATAGGCTTGTCATTCAGCAGGGCAAATTCAGGTTATTTAATCCTCCTGTACCAGGGAAGCCTTTCCAGGGGTACCTGTATGGTTTTTGTTGTGGGACCTTTGACCATACTTCCGTCCTCGCCCCTCCATTTCCCTTTTGGGAAAATTAAGGTTCTCTCCCGCTGCCCTTTGACAGTTACGGGTGCTACCAGAATATCATTGCCCAGTAAGAACTGGTCTTTGATCAGGGCATATCCCTGTCCAGGAAATACATATTCGAGTGAACGGATAATGGGTTCCCCGGTTTCCGCTGATTCTTTTGCAAGGGCAAGGATCTCATCTCCCATGCTGTAATGTAGCAATGCCATATCCCTGCAGATGGCAAGGTTTTCTTCATTCAGAATCCTCCAGGGAGCTACCGAGAACTGCATCATGGGCATAAGGGTGGATACCTGTGTACTCCTTACAATAAGTTCTTCATCCAGGTCAGGATTTTCCCAGAAGGAGCCAACTTCACCACCGCCTATCATATCGGGACAGCTGAAAGGGTGTCCTATCAATCCAAGTGCGATCATATCAGGGATCAGGGCGGAAAGATCGTTCCAATTATGCTGTTTGTCCCGCAGCCGCTGTACGAGAGGCTGACCCCCGTTTTTCCAGCTGGCGCGGTATTCATTAAATTCAAAATCAAGTCCCACGCTGGTATGTAACTCCGCATGTGCATTCTGACTGATGTCCTTCTGTCCGTAAATACCATTATAGAAAACCGCATCTCCTGCATCCAGTTTAAATCCGTCCACACCATACTCATCAATCAGGTACTGAAGCTGGGCTTTATACCAGGCCATCCCTTCGGGGTTGCTCAGGTCAATGATGGCACTTTGTCCGTTCCACCATCTGACAATGGCAGGCTGCTTTTTTTCCGGAGTGGCAAACATTAGCTTATTACTCCTGGCAAGTTGACGGTAGGTTGAGGTTGCAGCGCCCACAAAAGGACATACCCACAGCATAACCTTGAATCCCATGGTATGCAGCAGTTCCGTCATACCCCTGGGATCATCGAAGCGTTCGCATGAAAATTCCCATTCACCATAATTCTTCTGCCAGTTGTCATCGATCATGATGATGCCGGTAGGAAAACCGTTGCCGACAATGGAGGCAGCGTATTTGAGTATATCATCCTCGTTCTGGTCATACTGTAATTCAATCCATGTATTGTACTGGGGCCTGGAAAAGAACAGGGGATGGGGAATTTTTCCTGCAGGAGGGAAATGGCTGCTGCTTGCTTTTAAGAAGGCATCCCTGAGGGTTTTTCCCTCCTCGTTCAGCACTACCTCGGCCGATGACTCCGCGACTATCTTTCCATCACTGAATTTGATGTTCAGGGGTTCCTCGCTCCAGATGAATCTCCCCTTGTCCGATACAAAAAGGGGCTGGGACTGGTTCGTGCCCAGGTTACCCTCCTGGTTCACCTGGTATGCTGTTGCATCCAAAGGGCATTTTTCGCCCGTCAACGATATTTCCGCCCCACCAGTTTTCACCGGGCAATACGCTTGTTTCTATCCTGTATCCATCCCTGCTGTTCTGTGCAAAAATACCTGTGAAGATTAAAAGACAGACGAACAGGCCTGTTGACATTTTTCTCATAGTATTCAGATTATGGCTTCCTTAATACTCCCTGATTTTTATATTCCTGAACCATGCTTTGCTTCCATGGTCCTGCAGGGCTATATGCCCTTTATTCGAAGATCCATAGTCCGGATAATCCTTGAATTTTCCACTCTTCCGCCGCTGGTGCCAGTCCTCGCTCCATGGTACGAACTGGACTAACCTTTTGCCATTCAGCCAGTATTCTGCATTTTCCTTGTTAAAAATGATAATGGAGCTGTTCCAGTCCCCTGTATTCACCACCTTACCGGCAGCTGCCTCATACATGGCGTAGTCTGCGGCAGTCTTCTGCCACTCCTCCAGCTGAATCTCATAGTTATCGTCATCAATGAGCTGGTATTCAGGACCTGTTTCCCAGGGGACATGGTATTGCCTGCCTTCCTGCACATTGTACATGACTCCGCTGTTCCCGCCCGGACCAAGTTTCCATTCCCATTTCAATATGAAATTCCCATACTGTCTGACCGTTATGATATCTCCACCTTTTTCACCTCCGAGTCCCAGCCCTACCAGGCAGCCATCCACAACCTCCCAGCCAGAGATGCCTTCCCTGTTATAATTCCGCCAGCCTTCAGTTGTTTTGCCATCGAACAATAGTTCCCATCCCTCATTCTGTTCTTCCAATGTAAGGCTGTTCATCTCGTACTGTATAGGTAAGCTTTGTTTCTCTTTTGCCTGGTTGCCCTTCTGTCCACATGAGAACAGGCCTCCACCAGTACCATAAATGCTGTTAAATGGATGGTATTCATAATTTTTTCACTGGCCTGGTTCTCAGAAATCATTGAAATCCCATTTGCCCCGATAAGGGCGGCTCAGCATCATGTCTGCCCAGTCATCACCAATGAACTTCTCATTGTCAGGATCCCATAGAAGCGGGCGTTCCAGCTCGTAAGCAATATTTACCAGGTTGCAGACCGAGGCGGTCCTGTGACCGGTTTCTACATCTGATACTGGCTTTGTGCGTTTTTTTATGGCATCGATCCAATCCTGGTAATGGTTGTCGCTGTAATAAACCCGCTCGTCTGTTTCCCGGAGGTCTTTTTTGGCAAGCGTTTCATCGGGGAAAGTGCGGAGGAAGCTTCGGCTGACCTCTATGCGGCCCTCAGACCCAATGAACTGGACGGCATTGCCGTCATCCTCGCCACCCCAGAGTTTGTGGTTTACACGTACACCATTTTTGTAGATCATAGTCAGTCCATTGGCCTGAGCTGGTTCCGCTGGCGGAATGAAACGTACCGGTCCCGATTCGTCCATATCCAGGGCCCATTGGGAGATGTCAAACATGTGGGCACCCCAGTCGGTTATGAGTCCGCCCCCAAAATCACGATAACCCCGCCACCAGGCCCATGGGTCCTTTGCTGTTTTGGGTGCAAGGTCTTCGTGATAGCCCCTGTACAGGGATGGGCCTACCCATTCGTTCCAGTCCAGCGTCGCCGGCACCTCCTGTGTGGGTAAGTCACATTGTTTAACTGGTTCCCCGACACTGACATTGATCTCTTTGATCTGGCCAATGTAGCCGTTGCGGACCAGTTCAACGGCATGCCTGAAATCTCGCCAGGAACGTTGCATATTCCCTGTCTGGAATACCCTGTCATATTTGCGGGTGGCATTGACCATGGCCCTGCCTTCTGCTACGGTGAGCGCCATGGGTTTTTCACAATAGATATCTTTTCCCGCTTTGGCAGCATCAACAACGATCTGGGCATGCCAGTGGTCGGGAGTTATTATCACAACTGCATCGATATCCGTTCTCTCCAGCATTTCACGGTAATAGTGGTAAGGTTTAATTTCACTGTTGATCCCTTTTTTTGCATTTTGTTCTCTGGCATGGTCCAGGAAGAGATCAAGTTTCTTGCCGTAAACATCACAGGCTGCAACGGTAACCGCATCAGGGCATTTGGTGATCTCATTTGCGAGGTGATAGGATTGTTTTCCCAGCCCGATGTAACCTATGTTTATCATGTCACTTGGGGCAACAAAGCCAGTACCTCCGAGGACATGCCTTGGTACAATTGTCAATGCAGTCAATCCTGCTGCCGTTTTTCCAATAAAGTTTCTACGCTTCATAATGTATTATTTTGGTTCAGTAAATCAGCAGTCTCTTCGTCACTAGATCATCTGCCAGTTTTTTCATTAACAGCCTGGAGGATCCATTACTGTTATCACCACTAAAATAATTTTATTTGTTCTCATTTCACCCTTTGGAGTGTAAATGTTTTAAAAATTTAATGATGTGCCCTGGGGGCCACGGGGAGGTTATTAAATTATTAAATATCATATTGTTTTCAATGAGATTATTATTTAAATATTCCCCTTCTATACCTTTTTTCAAATGGCCGCTGAGAATATTATCAGTAACCACATTGTGCAGACATTCTCCGGAAAAAAGTATTCCGCTACCTTGTGTTTTTCCGGATTCCTCCAGGCCTGTATTGCAGCAACGATTGCCGCGTATTATGGTAGAGGAGGTGTTTTTCAGATAAATACCCGGCCATTTTCCAGCTTCCTCCTGTGAATTATTCTCACAGATATTGTTGACGATAATATTGTTCTTACCAGGTGAGCATTCTATTCCTGATCGTTGATTTTCGAAACAATAATTTCCATCAACAACATTCATTTGATCACCTATGCGGCCTCCCCATCCAAGTCCCCCTATTCCATTTTTTCCATTCTTGTAAAAATGGTTCCCTGAAACTGTGGTATACCTTACATTAAAGCAGAAATAAAGACCATCCCATCCATTATAGCGACCTACATTATTAATCCAGGTACTTTCATTTATCGTTGTTCCGGGATGGAATCCATTGCCATGGTTATATTCAGCCAGACAGTTGCTTACGTAAGCATTTGCCCCCCCTTGTATGCTGAAACCATCGGATGGATAGTATCGCACTGTTACTTTTTCAATATGGACATTCAATACATCTCTAAAATGGATGGCAGAAGTTACAAATTCATTATAATAATTACTTCCGGATTCCATTTTGCCGTCAATCACTATATTTTCTATACTGATGTTCTCTGCATCAACTGCTGTAAACACCGGAAAGAAGTTCATTATCATTCCGCCTTCCTCCAGCAGGTAGTCATTTTTCAAGGGAGTATCAATGATAAGGTTGTTGCCTTCAATGTTTGTAATGGCAGCAGTGCTGCAATTCCAGCCCCATGATGTGTCACTGTAAACAGTTATTTCACCTCCAATAAAAAAACCTGATATATCTTTTGGTCTAATCTCTGTATCGCCTTTTCTGCCATCCTTTATAAGTGGGATTTGTATGCAGGGGTCAAGGCGTTCAATAATTGAATGATTACCATTTCCCCGGATATATATTCTTGAATTTAAAACAATGGATCTTCTGATCTTGTAAATTCCGGGAGGAACATAAATTTCTCCGCCATCTGGTTTTAAATAGTCCACTGCCTCCTGAAAACCGGCAGTTGGAGAATCAGGATCATAAAAATCCCGGAGGTTTATACATTTATTTTTTTGTCCGTTAACATTTTGTGAACATAAAATAGAAAGCATGAATAGTATGGATAGGCTGGATAATAAATTTTTTAGGTTCATAAAATATATGGTTTAGCAAAAAACATAAATCTGATCATCCCATCATTCAATGAATACTCCCGGTATCCATGCAGATAATATGGGAAATGCAATAATGATTACCAGGATGATGATCAGGGTGATAATAAAAGGGATACAGTATCTCAGGGTTTCCTCATAAGAAGTTTTTGCAATGCTTGTTGCCACAAAGAGCACAACGGCTACCGGAGGGGTTGTTGCTCCGATCTGCGTGGCCATTATCACGACCAGTCCCAGATAATATGGGTTGAAGCCAAAAAGGTTTCCTATATACACGATTACAGGTATCATGATCACCAGGATCGCCAGAGATTCCACGAACATGGTCAGGATCAGCATGATCAAAACCAGCAGGATAAGTGTCAT
Organism: uncultured Bacteroidaceae bacterium; assembly: GCA_963767555.1. Lineage (GTDB taxonomy): Bacteria > Bacteroidota > Bacteroidia > Bacteroidales > SM23-62 > SM23-62. The sequence continues at coordinate 64,065 of CAVYEL010000031.1, forward strand.
GGTCTGGTTTCCGGAAAATATCATGAGCAACTTCAGGATGCTTTCATTGAAATCTAGGTAGGTAAGAAGCCAGCCGAAAGCACCCGCAACACCAATTATCCCGACAACAATGGTAGTTGTCATGGCAGCACTGACCAGGATTCCTGGGATGTCTTTAAGTTTGACGGATCGATAAATGAAGGCGCTGACGATGAAAGAGTATAAACATGTAACAATGCCAGCTTCCGTAGCGGTAAAAACCCCGCCAAGAATACCACCCAGGATGATCACTGGAGCAAGCAGTGCCACCCATACCCGGGGAAGTGTATGAAAGACCTTCTTAAAGCTGAATTTCATTGTGGTTTCCCTCAATTCAGCAAAGGATGGAAAAAAGGAATGGATATAAACAGTCACCATCAGTCCGATTACGATCAATATGCCGGGAATGATACCCGCCAGGAATAATCCCCCGATGGAAACACCTGCCATGGAACCATACACGATCATGACCATGCTGGGAGGAATGATAGACCCGACGATCCCGGCTGTCGCCAGGATGGATGCTGAAAATCCTCTTTTGTATTTTTTCTCCGACATGGGTTCAATCAGAATGGAGCCAATCGCTGAAGTAGATGCGGCCGCAGAACCGGTAATATTGGCAAAGGCCATACATGCCAGTATGGAAGCATGACCGAGGCCGCCCCGCAGATGCCCTACCAGGGTCTCTGCAAAAGCCACCAGTTTGCGGCTCATTCCCCCTTTGGCCATCAATTCTCCTGCGAGGATAAAATAGGGTAGTGCCAGCAGGCTGAAGGAGTCTGTTGTTGCAAAGATCTTCTGGGGGAAAAGGGACAGGGTAAGATCAGGGACTAAAAAAAAGCCTGCTATACATATCATACCAATAACCAGATAAACAGGGATCCCGATCAAGATCAATAAAAGAAGTGCGACGAAGAGACCTGCAATCATGATGAATCATGTATGTGAGAGACAAGGTTTTTTAAGGCAATTAAGACCAGGTAGGCATTTCCAATGAGGATCCCTGAATACACCCAGCTCATTTTTATTCCCAGACCGGGACTTTTCTGCAGTGCTCCAATGTGGACCAGGTCTGTGGTTATGAGTATCAGGATGGCCCCGAAAGACAGCCAGAGAATATGAATGACCAGATCGAATATAAATTTCGAACGCCTGGACATTTTCCGGTATAAAAGGTTCATCCCCAGATGTGCCCTGTTCTTGTAGGCAACCGGTATGGTAAGAAATATCAGCCAGATATGGGAGAATTTTTGGAGTTCCTCCCCCCAGCTCAATGACTGATTGAGAATATAGCGGTTAAACACCTGTGCCAGATCCGGTAATCACCATGACCAGAAAAACAATGACAATGGCATATTTGATCAATTCATCCAGCAGATGATAGCATTTCCCAACGAATAATCTTAGCAGACATATGATCCTAATTGTTTTTATGATTGGTAATTTCACTGATCAGCTCCAGCACCTCCAGACAATTATTTTTTTCAGCCAGTTCATTTTGCAGATCAAAAGTCTTTCTTTCAAGATCTTTCGTATTCATTGGTTTTAATGACATCCCGTGATCTTCCAGGAAACCGAGTGCCTCTTTCTCCCGCAAAGGGGCCAGGCCTCGTTGAATATCCCTGGCCATGTCGGCAGCCTCCTGGATCAGTCTTTGTTCATCCGTTGTAAACCGGTTCCAGTCCTCCAGGGAATAGATGAATACTACTGTTCCAAAAAGGTGCTTCGAAAGCACGATCTGTTTGGAGACTTCATAGAACTTATTTGCTTTGATCACTGTGGCATTGTGTTCAAATCCATCAAGGATACCTGTCTGCATGGCGGAATAAACTTCTCCAAAAGCCATGGGAGTAGCATTCATGCCCATGGCATTGATGGATTCGATATAGGTATTTGATTGGATGGTCCTTATTTTCAGTCCGCTCAGATCATCTATGGATGATATTTCCTTCCCAAGGACAATCTGTCGATAACCCCAGCTATCCAGCCAGGCCAGAACCTTAAAACCATATGGTTCGGCGTATTTTTCCAGCATTTCACCGGCCCGGCCATCCAGGGCCTGGTGTACATGATCATAGTCTTTCCAGAGATAGGGCAGATCAAGGACACTGAACTCAGGGATAAAATTATTCAGGATGGCCGTTCCGCTTATGATGCAATTTGCGCCTGATCCCAGTTGAATGGCCTCATAAACTTCCCGTTCCTGTCCCAGTGCATTGCCGGGATAGATCCTTACTTCAATATTTTCCGATTGGCTTTCAACATATTGTTTAAAAACCCATGCTGTCAGGTGGAGCTCTGAAGAATAATTCGCCGTATGGGAATGTGATAGCCGTATGACTTTTTTATCCGGATCATTCTCCTGGCCTTCCTGTTGTCTCTCCTTGCAGCCAGCCGTAATAACAGGCAGCATGAATTGGTGATCCAGATTAATACACCGGGATAGAAAGTTAATTGTTATGCTTTTGTACATAAGTCCAGCATTGCCTTATTTAAATTTTGAAACCATATCTGAAATACCCGGAATATTATCCATCAGATGCCTGTGCTGTTTGTCAAAATTCTGGATCAATGACCGTTGATGGATCCCGACAAGCACTGTAAAAATGTAACTTCTGTGACCCGGAGAAGTTACGGTAGGGTGAAAACCCTTCCGGAAGGCAAAAGTATCGCCGTTCCGTGTCATATAACATTTGGGTTCCCCCTTTTCCTGGTAGCAGAACTGAGCGCCAAAACCATTTTCAGGATTAAAACGGTAATGGTAGAGCTCTTCAAATTCTGTTTCTTCCGGAGGATTTTCAGTATCGTGTTTATGGGGTGGATACCCTGACCAGCACCCCTCGTCGGCATGCAATTCACTCACCAGCAGGTTGCCTGTCCTGCCCCTTGCCTTTTGTCCCAGGATATGGAATATCCTTCTTCTGCTTTTGGTTTCATTTGATCCAACATCTACCATATCAACTTCTTCAGGTGTTATCCTGAAGGGACTGAATGATTTATTACAGAGGCATCCGGCAATGGCCAGTTCAGCATCTTTGTTTTTGGCTTTTATCCTGACTTGTCCGGCCGTACCGGCATATACAGAATCGGCATTTCCTGACCAGATGTTTTCCCGGTGGCCAACTTCACTGAAAAGCTCGTTGTCAACAGTTATATCGCAGGTTCCGATGAGCACCACAACCAGTATCTCATATTTGTCCAGGGAAATGACAGTTTCTGTATTGGCAGGTAATTTTAGCACATTGAAATAGGTGTTGGGTAAAACAGGGTCATTTTCACCAACTATGGGGAGATTGTTGTTTTCCAAGAACCTGATCATTTTTTCATGGGCCATGTCGCTGTTTTTTGAGGATAATAAATATATAAATTTATAGGGAGGTATGTAATTTTAACAAGGATTTTAAACTTGGTCATAAATATTTGTTAAACAGATATTTTAGGAGTAGCTGAAGAGGTTTTCAGACTATATTTACATAGTGATTGTAGATTAGTGAAAGTTTTAAGGTTTTTTAGGAATATTTTAACATTTTTTCACAAACAAAATCACGATTTTCGCGTTATAGAATTAAAGGTTTAGGTTAAAATAGGTTTAGTGGTTAGTGTTTTTAGTTAGTAATTAGGGTGAAGAGGCGCAGTTTCGACTGCGCCTTTTTTTATTCCCCAAACATCAAGTCCACGATTTTCCCCTGTCCAGGTCATTCAGCGTATGATCAGGATTCTTTCCATTGACATTGTTTTTATTCATCAATGATACGATCTCCTCTTTTTGACCAGGCTTAATACCTATATCTCCCAGGCGGATCGGACACAGGACCTGCCTGAAGAAACTTTCAAGTCCTACAATTGTTCTTTCGGCAGAAGCATCACCAAAAAGATCATTTCCGAGTTTTTCCAGCCGGTGGCCTATTTTAGGGATCATATGTTTCATCCATGCTGGAAATGCAATGGAAAGGGATGCGCCATGTGTGGTATCATACAGCAGAGACAGCTGGTGCCCTATAGCATGGCTGGTAAAGTCCCCGTTCGCCCTTCCGCATGCCAAAAGGCCATTCAGGGCATTTGTCGCTGCCCACATGATCCTGGCCCTGAGGTCATAGTCAGTGAGATCATTCATTAGCATAGGACCGTATTCCATGGCCTCAAGGATGATGGATGCTGCGAAACGGTCAGAGAGACTGGCATCTCCCTGTCCGAAATAGGATTCAAGCACATGGGCTACCAGGTCTGCAATGCCATAACCTGTATGATCAGGCGGGACACTGCAGGTATATGCCGGATCCATGAAGGAATCACTCGGGAACATAACCCGATGCCGGTATCCGAATTTCTCCATGGTCTGGTTATTCTGTACGACAGCCACTGCGTTCATTTCACTTCCGGTAGCTGCAAGTGTCAGTACCGCTATGATGGGCAAGGCCTTTTTCGGATCCCGCATGCCTTTCATGACATCCCAGCCACCGCATTGTTCGCTGATGCACACGGCAATTATCTTGGCAGAATCGATCACAGAACCACCCCCGACGGCGACCACCATATCCACCTTTTCTGCTGACCCTGCATCAGCTGCCCTGTCCACATCCTCTATCACCGGATTGGGTCTGATCCCGCTGAATTCAACCACTTCAATACCTGCTCTGTCAAGCTGTTCCCTTGTATCCTGGTAGCTTCCATTTTGCAGGACTGAACCCTTTGCCGTATAAAAGCAGGGCTTTTTTACCAAACCGGGATGCAGTTTCTCCGAGTTCCGCGACTATGCCTTTACCGAAATGTACTTTTGTGGGATTATGAGTTATAAAATTTTCCATTCCTCAAATCTAATAAATTATCAAAAAATGGCTAGCTGCTGTATATCACCCCACAGCAACTATCCCTGCTGGCTCCTGTGACAGAGGCAAAACAATTGATCTTATCATGTAATGTAAGCCATCCAAGAAATGCAAAGATGAGGGCTTCTTTGTATTCAATCAGGTTTTTGGAAGGTATGATGATGTTTCCCCGGCTTATTTCCCTGATCTTTTCATACCAGGAAATGGTTATAGGTACCACCACCGGTAAGAAGCACTTTTGCACCACGGCGGATCTGCCTGGCGATCTGGAAGGAGATATGTTCATACAGGGTTCTCAGTATATCGGTTACGGGCAGGTTGAAATCCCCGATCACCGGCAAAAATTCATATTCTATCCATTCCCGGCCAAGTGATCCGGGACCTGCGGTGTGGTAATATTCTATGTTGTTCAGGCGTCCGAGCAGTGTCTCTGAGACATTGCCCGATCTGCCGGCGAAACCATCCCTGTCATAAGGAAGATCCAGCTCTGCTGCCAGGTGGTTAAGGATGATATTAACCGGACAGACATCCCTGGCCAGCCTCTTTTCATCCGGCTTGTAGGAAATATTGGCAAATCCGCCCAGGTTCAGGCAGAAATCGTAATCTCCGAAAAGGTATTCATCACCTACCGGAACCAGCGGGGCTCCCTGCCCCCCGAGCAAAACATCCTTTTTCCTGAAATCTCCAGCTGTTATTATTCCAGTGACAGTGGCAATTACTTGCGGATCACCTGCCTGCATGGTGAAACCAGCTTCCGGCTGATGAAATACCGTATGTCCGTGGGAAGCGATCAGGTCAACCTTCAGTCCGGATGTCTGAATGAATTTTCTGGCATTATCAGCTATGAATTGTCCATATTCCTGGTGGAGGTTCATCAGGTCAATCCCTGACAGATGAGGGGCTGAATTCAGTTTTCTGATCCATTCCCCTGTATATGGGATGGTTTCGGCTGTATGTATCCGATAGATCCATTTTTTGCCGCTTTCCCAGAAAGAGCAGATAGTGAGATCGAGTCCATCGAGTGATGTCCCGGACATGATCCCCAGGATGTTCTTATCAGTATCCATCATAAAGCCAGACTGGGATTACCAGTAAAATTCGGTGTAATAATACGCTATATTATCTTTATTGTCAATAATATATAGTTCCAATTCATGCTTTTTACCCTTATCCAGCCGTTCGGGATCAAACCGGTAGAATACCAGATTGTTCTTCAGATCATATTCGATCAGCACCCAGTGGTTATCGATATAGCCTTCATAGGATCTTATACCTGATTGTTGGTCTCTGGCCCTGAAACGAATGGATTTTTTGGCACTCATATCCCTGGATCCACCCAGGTTCAGGGGTTTTAGCTCAGGTGGAATGGTGTCAACCAGCACCGTGTACCTTCCAAATGAGCGTATTTTTGCTCTGACCATGCCATCTTTCCATTCACCTCCTGCGGCGTTCGTATGCCCCTCTTCTCCGTTCAGATATCCCAGATAGGCTTTGTCCCTGAGCTCTGCCGGAAGGCTATCCGCCTGAATGGCAAGCTCACCCGGGAGATGCATTGGGGTGTGTATATGATGGATGTGGTGGACCGGGGACCAGGAGCCTGCAAGAGGTTCAGATTTTTGATAGGTAAAATCCAGGTCATCATAGAGAACTCCTGAGGGGATTGTCAGGACCACATCCTCTGTCTTAAATTCATTTGGTGAATCCCAAGAGAATTTCCGGACAAAATCATCCACAGGGGGTGCTGGCTGAATGGCAGTTTATTTGACCGCCCCTTACAGTGAAGGATAATTGTGAGCTGTTGGCATGGGCATCCTTCAGAACAAATCTTACCTGGTATTCCCTGTTTTCTGAAAAATCACAAACGCCCTCATCCTTAATATATTTATAAAGTCCCAGGCGGTTGTTGGGTTCAAGGTAGGTTTTTTGCACCAGCCTGCTGTTTCTCAACTTCTCTTCATAATCGATATAACTGTTGATATACCTTGATTCGCTGAACTTGAACTGATCCATTTTCCAATGGTATTTCAATTGCTCCGTCCAATGTACATCATGATACTGTAAAGCCCGCAGCGGTTACTTGCACCATTAAGGTAATCGAAAGCTTCAATCCCGAAGCTTATCTTGCCGTTGGCCGTAAGAACCTTCATGTCTTTTAACAAATATCCGGCACTGTCAGTTTTAACCAGAAATCGTTGTTTCCCGCCAGCTCCACTTACATGGCTCTGTTCACCCATGGGGTAAAGGTAAACGGACCTGATCCTTGGCGCAACATCATCGCTGATATCAAATCCAAATAAAAGTACATTCATAGGTGCCTGATTGGCGGCATTCCTGATCTCGAAATGCAAATGCGGACCGAAATGAATACCCTGAAGAACCTGAAAAGGCAATGAACTCCCCCTTCTCTACGGGCCATTCTCCTTGCTTCAGGATAGATATTAATGGCATGTTTTTCCTGTTTATACTGAACCGTCCTTAACGTAATCAGCTATATCCTGCCGGAACCGGTCAAGGTGGGCATAAACCGTTGTATATCCGGCCGGATGAGTTATATAGAGGGTATTCCCGTAGCCTGCAGCCTCAACTTTTATCCTGGATATATAGCCTTCGGCTGATGCAAATATCCTGTGTCCGGACACACCCTGTGTCTTAATGTCAATGCCGGAATGAAAATGGTTGGATCTTAATTCTCCGAAACTGCCGGAGAGATACATGGGAATGTTGATGGGGGCAAGGAAATAATCGGACTGGAAGGAGGGCTGGGCCTTGATATATCCACACATGTAGAATATCATCAACAGGATCAAAGGAAAACGGTAGGGCATGTTAGAATCTTTATCAACAGTTCATCGCCATTTATCAAATGGGGGCTGGCGTTCGTAATTTCGAAGCCTAAATATTTTAAATTTTCTGTAACAATCTTATATTTGTAGTAAGAATTTATTAACATGAGTGCATTTACATCAGGATACATTTGAGCAATTACAGCTGCGTATCCGTCAGGTAATGGAACTCTATCAGAAGAAAAAGATAGAAAACGAGCAACTGAAGAAGAAAAATATTGAACTGGAGGAGAAACTGAAGCTTGATGATAACAGGCTAAACGATCTAGAGGAAAAATATAATAAGTTAAAAATTTCAAAAGCGCTGATTGCATCAAGTAATGATGTGCATGATGCAAAATTGAAGGTGAACAGGATGGTGCGGGAGATTGATAAATGTATTGCTCTTTTGAACAGGTGAACTGTGCAGGATGGATGAAAAACTGTCAATTCGAATAAATATTGCTGACCGGTATTATCCCTTAAAGATAGACCGGAATGATGAAGAGAAGATCAGGAAAGCAGCCAGGACGATAAACGAAAAAGTATTACAATACAAACAGAAATACGCAGATAAGGATACACAGGATTTCCTGGCAATGGCTGCCCTGCAATTTGTGATAAAAGTAATTGATGGAGAAGGGATTAAAGGAGATTCAGAGATACAGCAAAAGATCAGGGAATTGAATGAGGAGCTGGAAGCTGTATTGGACAGAGAGTAATAAACGTTCTTTAACATACAAAGGATTTAGCCCGCATTGTTTCTTCAATCCATTTTTGGAACTCAACATTAATCAGATTGGAGCAAAGCTCAATTGATCTAGGTCAGGCCGCAACTCCTTCGGGAGATCCCCATCCTTCGGGATAGGACAGTGGAAGACCGAAATCAAATGGCAGCTCCACCCATGTTTTACAGGGGTTTTATAAAATCTTGAAGAAGCGTGCGGGTTTTTTTTATATAACCCAGAACAAACCAATAAGCTATGAACGGTACGATATTATTAATTATAATAGCCCTCATATCACTGGCTGCCGGGGGGATCATCACCTACCTTTTACATCAGATGATATTACGCAAAAGAAGCACCAATATCATCAAGGAAGCAGAGGCAGAAGCAGAAGTGATCAAGAAGGATAAATTCTGCAGGCCAAGGAGAAATTTCTACAGCTAAAGTCTGAGCATGAAAAAGTGATCAATGAGAAGAACCAGACGATCCTGGTTGCTGAAAATAAATTAAAACAACGGGAAGGTTCTCTTTCACAGAAGACTGAGGAGATTGCACAGAAAGAACAAGGAGATTGATGCCATCGGGAAAACCTTGCCCACCAGATGGAAATTCTTGAAAGGAAAAAGGAGGAGCTGGATAAATCACATAAACAGCAGGTTGAACAACTGGAGACCATTTCCCAGCTTTCTGCTGATGAAGCCAAGGACCAGCTGATCGAGTCCCTCAAGGATGAAGCCAAGTCAGAAGCCATGTCATCTATCAATGAGATCGTTGATGAGGCCAAGATGACGGCCAACAGGGAAGCCAAGAATATCGTCGTGAAAACCATCCAGCGGGTAGCGACCGAAACTGCCATCGAAAATTCCGTTACTGTATTTAATATTGACAATGACGAGATCAAGGGGCGTATCATCGGGAGGGAAGGAAGGAATATCAGGGCCCTGGAAGCTGCTACAGGGATTGAGATCATTGTGGATGATACCCCTGAAGCCATTATACTTTCAGGATTTGATCCGGTAAGAAGGGAAATTGCCCGGCTGGCACTTCATCAACTGGTTACAGATGGTAGGATCCATCCGGCACGGATTGAAGAAATAGTAAACAAAACCCAGAAACAGATTGAAGAGGAGATCACTGAAGTTGGAAAACGGACAGTGATAGATCTTGGGATCCATGGGATACATCCTGAACTGATCAGGCTTATGGGTAAAATGAAATACCGTTCTTCTTATGGGCAGAACCTTCTTCAGCATTCCCGTGAGGTGGCCAACCTCTGTGCAATCATGGCTTCAGAACTGGATTTAAATGCAAAACTGGCAAAGAGGGCAGGATTACTGCATGATATCGGCAAAGTTCCTGATGATGAGCCGGAATTGCCCCATGCCGTTCTGGGAATGAAACTTGCTGAGAAGTATAAGGAAAAGGCAGAGGTTTGCAATGCCATAGGGAGCCATCATGATGAGGTCGAGATGAACACACTGCTTGCACCCATTGTACAGGTTTGTGATGCCATTTCTGGTGCCCGTCCCGGTGCACGCAGGGAGATCGTGGAATCCTATATCAAACGCTTAAAGGAGCTGGAAGCCCTGGCACTGTCTTATCCGGGTGTCAGTAAAACATATGCGATCCAGGCAGGCAGGGAACTGAGGGTGATCGTTGGAAGTGAAAAAGTTACAGATAAAGAGGCTGAGAGCCTTTCCTATGATATTGCCAAAAAGATCCAGGATGAGATGACTTATCCGGGACAGGTCAAGATCACAGTGATCAGGGAAACCCGGGCTGTAAGTTATGCAAAATAATCCCACTGGAAGGAAACGCATTGCTGGTTACCGGAACAGCCGGATTTATCGGGTTCCACCTGGTCAGGTCACTCTTTGGATCAGACTATGAAATCGTAGGCCTGGATAATATCAATGATTATTATGATGTAGATCTGAAATATAGCCGGCTGGCTGAAACGGGTATTGACCGTGAACAGATCACTTATAATAAGCTTGTTCAGCAGTACTGTTTCTGATCGTTACAAATTCATCCGGCTGGATCTTGAAGACAAAGACAACCTGGTCAGGCTGTTCAGTGAATTAAAATTTGACAGGGTCGTAAATCTGGCTGCCCAGGCCGGGGTACGGTATAGTTTTACAAACCCGGATGCATACATCGGAAGTAACATAGCGGGTTTCCTGAACATACTGGAGGCCTGCCGGCACCATCCCGTAGAGCACCTTGTATTTGCCAGTTCATCCAGTGTTTACGGTTTGAATAAGGAAATGCCTTTTTCTGTACATGAGCCTGCGGATCATCCGGTAAGTTTGTATGCTGCCAGTAAAAAGAGCAATGAAATGATGGCGCATACTTACAGCCACCTGTTTGGCATTCCTGTCATCAGGACTCAGGTTTTTTACCGTTTATGGTCCATGGGGAAGGCCCGATATGTCATTGTTCATATTTGTGAAGGCCATCCTGGAAGGCAAACCAATCAATGTACATAATGAAGGCAGGATGGAGCGGGATTTTACCTATGTTGACTGATATTGTCAAAGGTGTTGAAAAAATACTTGAATCACCCCCCGGAAAATCGGAAATCCAGGAGGGGAGGATGGATCCGGCCATTTCCTCTGCACCCTATCGCCTTTATAATATAGGGAACAGCAAACCGGTCAAACTGATGGATTTCATCACTGCCATTGAAAAATATCTTGGACAGGAAGGCCAAAATGAATATGATACCCATCCAGCCCGGGGAAGTAGTAAAGACCTGGGCGGATGTTTCTGACCTGGAAAATCAATTCAAGTATGCACCTGATACCCCAGTCAGAGGAAGGGGTGAGGCAATTCATCGAATGGTACAGGTCTTATTTCAATGTTTGAGGCCTGGCTGATCAGGAAGCACTGATCATCCTCAAAACTCCCTCATAAGAGACTTGCTTTCTCCCTGTATCCGGATTTATGATAAGCATTGATCAGGTTGTGCAGCATCCGGATAATGATCTCCAGGTTGCTGCATGGCCGGAAATGAGAATCCTGGGGTTCTATCTTTTGTTGCTTCAGGAAATATTCAATTTCTCTCTTGCCCAGCACGGTTCCACGATTGTATGGATTGATATAGAACAGGATATCTTCCGCCACCTCGTCAAATCCACTGCCGGCAACCAGCTCATCTTTATAGGCAAGGATGAAATTCTTGGGAAGGTTGACACCGTAAATAGGTAGGTTAAGGCGTTGTGCTATAATGGAATATACGACTGACAGGGAAATTGGATTTCCTTTTCCGGTTTCCAGTACCTGGTTGATAAAAGAATTTTGCGGACTGTAAAAGTTCTTGGTGTTCTTGTTAAATCCATGAACATCATAAATGATATGGTTCAGTATTCTTACTTTTTCAAGGGCTGTCAGATTGTTATTCAGTTCAAGCCAGACATCCTTTATGATCCTGTCAAGGCTGATCTCAATTTCCTTCATTTCAAGGTCAGGGTACTGGTACCTGGCAATAAGGAAAGCGCCTTTCAGCAGATCATTCTGCCCGGTCCTTACCCATTTCTGTAATTGATTGTGGTTGTACTGGGTTTGAATTTCCTGTATCAGGTTGATGATCCTGTCCTGGTGTGTTGGATCCATCGAACCTTCCCAGGCAGCCTCGAGATCGGGCAATATGGTGGGACCCTGCTCCATGAGGCGGGTGGTAACCGTCTGGTTTACCATCAACATTGGGATCATCCAGCAATTGGAGCAAAGCTTGTATTTCCTCTCTGGTCATGGTCATTTCAGCCTTCAGAGCATAGATGTTCGAGGGTGAATATAATTAATTTATTAACAACCCCTTTATAATCTTCTGTGAATTCTAATGAAGCACGGTTTGCGATCATGGCACACAGGGTAATTGCCTGATGTCCGAGAAGCTTTGCCAACCCGAATAAAGCGGAACTTTCCATTTCATAATTGGTGATCCGGAGATCCCTGTACCGGAAGCTTTCAAGTTTGTCATTCAGTTGAGGGTCCATGGGTTGCAGACGGATCTTTCTGCCCTGTGGGCCGTAAAACCCTGGTGCTGAAATGGTAATGCCACTGTGGGTCTCGGCCGGGAACAAGCAGTACAGATCATCGGATGAACGTACAAAATAGGGATCGTGAAGGACAGGGCTCCATTGGGTATGCTCCTTAAACGCCTTTTCCATCACCAGATCAGCCACTTTGTTCCTGTCTGCATAGAAGTTTAGCACAGTATCAAAACCTGCTGCATACCTGCTGAGGATGAAACTATTGATGGGAATATCTTCCTGGAGCCCTCCGGTGGTCCCAATCCTCACCAGCTGCAAGGGCCGGTGGGTTGTCTTCAGCTGTCGCTTTTCCAGGTCAATATTGGCGAGTGCATCCAGTTCATTAAGAACGATATCTACATTGTCGGTTCCAATTCCCGTTGAGAGAGCGGTGATCCTCTTTCCCCGGAGGCTGCCCGTATGGGTCACAAATTCCCTGTTCGACTTTCGGATCTCAATTGAGTCAAAGAAAGCAGACACCATTTCTACCCTGTTGGGGTCCCCGACCAGGATAATGGTATCTGCTATGTCCTCCGGAAACAGCTTCAGATGGAAAATACTGCCATCCCCATTCAGGATCAATTCAGAGGGTTCGAAATACATATCACAAAAAAACAGCATTAATTGTCCCGTCCGCAACCCAAAATAGTATACTTTTGCACAAAATTTGTTGAAACAAAAAACTAAAACCTATGAAAAGCAAACAAACACTCGTAATCACAGCCGTTGTAGTTGGGCTATTGTTATTGATATTCGGAAGCAGGATGTTCTATGTCATTAAGCCTGGGGAAAGAGGGGTTGTATTCCGGACCATCACCGGTGTCCTGGATAAGGATGAAATCAGGTCTACGGGACTGAATGTCATTGCCCCCTGGAATAAAATGTTCAAATACAACGTCAGGGAACAGCAGCGGGAAGAGACCATGGACGTACTTGATAAGAACGGACTGTCCATCAGTGTGGATATCACCGTACGATTCAATCCCCTTTACACCAGGATCGGCTACCTGCATGAAGTATTCGGTATAGAATTCGTCAATACGCTGGTGGTTCCTGAGGTCCGCTCCTCCGTCAGGAAGGTAATGGGAAGGTATACGGCCGAAGAGATATATTCAACCAAACGAAATGAAGTGGAAACCGCTATTATTGATGAGACGGCCAATGTTTTGCAGGAAAATGATATTGATATGCGGGCCCTGCTTATCCGCTCCATTAACCTTCCCCCGGATATCAAGGCAGCCATTGAACTTAAACTAACCCGGGAGCAGGAAATGTTTGCCATGACCTATATCAATGAGCGGGAAAGCCTGGAAGCTGACCGGAAACTCATTGAGGCGAAGGGGATTGCTAATTATAACCGGATGGTTTCTGCCAGCCTGACCGATAATATCATTAAGCTGCGGGGCATTGAAGCAACCAATAAACTGGCTGAATCAGCGAATTCGAAGGTAGTTGTTATCGGCAGCGGAAAGGACGGATTGCCACTGATCCTTGGTGGAAATAACTAAACCATGTTGCAAAGGATTCAGACGGTCTACCTGCTTGCAGCAACTGTATTGATGTCACTCATGCTATTTCTGCCCCTGGCAGAGATAGCCGCTGAGGGTACAGGCATTTATAGCGTTATTGAGCAAGGGTTGGTACATCGTGGTAGGAGAGATCTGTTGAACTGGCAATGGCTACCTGGCCGGTATTCATCCTTGTTATGGTCCTGGCCCTGTTGACCTTTTTTAATATATGGCTGTACAGGAAGCGGAAATTGCAGATCAGGATCTGTGTTTACTCTATTATCCTGGCTTTCGGATTGATAGGAATGGTCTATTATTATTTCGTTATGGGATTCAGGCAGCTGGTCGAACCAGTTTATGCGCTCCGGTTTCCCCTGGTCCTGCCAGCCATCTTCATTATCCTGATCTACCTTGCATTCCGTGGTATACGGAAGGATGAGATCCTGGTCCGGTCACTGGACAGGATCCGTTAATAGGGGTATTCAGGAAGAAGAAATGATCACCATGTTATTGGCATCGGTGATCTTTTCACAGTAATGACATTTCAAGCCCAGAGGATTTTTGGATACCAGTTCAAATTTTGTCTTGATCTCCTCGTTGTTGGTAATACAAACAGGGTTTACGCATTTGACTATGCCTTCCACTTTTTCTGGAATTTCCACTAATCTTTTTTCAACGACTTCATAATCGCGGATAATATTTACCTTGACTTCCGGAGCTACCAGGGCAATCCTGTTCAGATCATCTTCAGCGAAGAAAACCCCGCTCAGCTTCATGATACCCTTCAGTCCCAGTTTCTTACTCTCCAGGTTAGTCCCGAAAGTCATCATCTTTTCGATATGGTCCAGTCCCAGGATATCAATCACTTTGAACAGGCTTTTTGCAGGGATGTGATCTATCACGGTGCCGTCCTTAATGGCACTGACTGATAATTGTTTACGGTCCTTCATATGTGTATTATTTATTTAGATCGAGTATGGAGGATATGATGGCCTGCCTGGTGTATACACCATTCCTGGCCTGGGTGAAATAATATGCCTTCATATTATCATCGACATCTTCGGTAATCTCATTGACCCGGGGAAAGGGATGCAATACCTTAAGGTTGTCCTTTGTATTCTCCAGCATATGGTTCTTGAGGATATATACATTTTTCACCCTTTCATATTCAATGGGATCTGAGAATCTTTCTTTCTGTACCCTGGTCATGTAGAGGATATCTGCTTCTGCAATGATGTCGGTGAAATCTTTGTGCTCATAATACTTCAATCCAAGTTTATCAAGATGCTGCTTGTATTCATCTGGCATTTTAAGCTCATCTGGAGATATGAAGTTGAAGGTTGTTTTGAATTGGGACATGGCCATCAACAGTGAATGAACAGTGCGGCCGTATTTCAGATCTCCTACCATGAAAATATTCAAGTCATCAAGTTTTCCCTGGGTTTTCTGGATGGAATACATATCCAGCAGGGTCTGGGTAGGATGCTGGTTGGCACCATCACCGGCATTCACAACCGGGACCGATGATACCTCGCTGGCATAGCGGGCACTGCCTTCAAGCGGATGGCGCATGACGATCAGATCACAATAATTGCACACTATTTTGATCGTATCATTCAGTGTTTCCCCCTTGGTCACACTGGTTGTGCCTATATCGGAAAATCCGATGATCTTACCCCCCAGCTGGTTAACTGCACTCTCGAAACTCAGTCGGGTCCGGGTGGAAGGTTCAAAAAACAGGGTGGCGACTACATATCCATCGAGTATTTTTTGTTTAGGCTGCTGCTCGAATTTGGCAGCCAGTTCCAGGATTTTCAGGTATTCATCTTTGGTGTAATCAATGATGGATACAAGACTTTTACCAATCATTTAGAAGATTTTAAAATTCAATGAACAAATAATTATGGAGATTGAAACGGGGTGTCAATCGGGATTTAAATTTAGCTAAGTATAAATCCCCAGCAAAGTGTTTGTTAATAAGAATTTAAAACTTTCACCACTGACCGGGACCGCTGTGATATTATAGTTTGCTGGCACCGGTTTCTTCTATGGCTGTCAGTCTGTTGAGTACCCTCTCGGTGTGGCTTTTCCTGATGAATGCCTTGATCTTGCAGGTTTCTGTAAATTCCTGTTCCTGGATTTTCATCCCTTCGTCACGGATGATCTTCATGATCTTATTCATCATCGTATAGGGAAACATGATCTCAATCAGATCCTGTTCAGCAGCCGTGATAATCACTGCATCCTGAAGGGCATTGGCAGCAGCAGTGCGGTAAGCATTAATGAGTCCGCCCACACCCAGTAAGGTGCCCCCGAAATACCTGACGACCACGATAAGGATATTGCTGAGATCATTTGACCTGATCTGTCCTAAAATAGGGTTGCCGGCAGAGCCAGAAGGCTCCCCGTCATCATTGGCCCTGTATCTTGCCCTATCAGCTCCAAGCCTGAAAGCATAGCAATGGTGCCTGGCATCATGGTATTCCTTTCTCAGATCAGCAAGTTTCCTTTTTATCTCATTCGTAGAGTAAACCGGGAATGCAAAAGCCAGGAATTTGCTTCCTCTGTCCCTGAAGACCCCTTCAGATCTTTGTTTTATGGTCCTGTATGTATCAGTTTCCGCCATTACGAACCGGCATAAGCCAGAATGATGGTAGCAAGAAAACAAATCAGTATCCCGGCCTTATTTATGCGTGACAATTTTTCCTGAAATATTAGCATCCCTAAAATTACCGATAATGCAACGATTCCAATATTATTTATACCAAATACTACAGAGCTGTCTATCGTCCCATGTTCCGGATGGATATAATTCAGGGTTTTAACCAGGAAATAAATAGATCCGAAATTTACCCCTCCCAGGAGTGTCCCCCATAAGAGTGCCTTGAATGTGAAGAGAGACCTGAACCAATCCCTGTGGAAGAAACTGGCAATCCCGCCGCTCAATGCAGAAATACTGAACAGGATGGCCGTAAACAGGGAAAGGTTGTTATCGGAAATATATTCGTACTGTGCCAGTTTGACCAGGGAGTCCACGATCCCCATCCCGAAAAATAAAATGACCGGCAAATATATGTAGGCAAGCCCGGGCAGCTGTGTTTTCTTTTTATAGATGGTAAGCAGGACGCCTGAAATGGCGATTAGCACCCCCAGTGTTTTTAAAAGGCCAAGTGTATCCTGTGGATCATAGAGGATGGAAAATACGATAGGGATAACCACAGACATTTTACCTGCTATTGTGGTAACTGCCATGCCTGCCTTCTGGGAGGAGATGGCAACCACAAAGAACATGCTGATGAAAAGGACCCCTATCAGTATGGCAAGTGCATAAAAGCCTGCCGGGAATGGTTCCGGCTCAGCAGGCGTTCCGCTGTAGATAGCGAAACCCAGTATGGCAGCAGTGAAATAATTGATGACAATAACGGGGAAGTTCTTTATCTCCAGCCTTTCTATCAGTCTAAAAATCAGAAAAATGCTTGTAGAACTCAGGATGCTGAGAAGGAGAAACAGCATGTGGGACTGGTCATTTTGGGTTTGTATACGATCCTGCCGGATAGATGCAGAAGGGGGGAAGCATTAAATTTTAAGCTTCTTTTCTATTTCATCAATTTGTATCCGGAAACGCTTGTCTGTTTCGATCAGGTTGTTAACCGTCTTACAGGCGTGCAGGACGGTGGCATGATCCTTTCCACCAATCTGTGATCCAATGGTTGCCAGAGAAGCTTTGGTCAGGCTTTTTGAGAAGAACATGGCCACCTGCCGGGCCTGAACTATCTCTCGCTTTCTTGTTTTGGACTGGATCTGTTCAAGCGGTATATTAAAATAATTACATACCACCTTCTGGATATAGTCGATGCTGATCTCCCGCTTGGTATTTTTGATCAGTTTATCGATCATATCTTTGGCAAGATCGAGGGTGATCTCCTTTTTATTAAGGGTTGACTGAGCCAGCAGAGAGATCAGGGCACCTTCCAGTTCCCTGATATTATCCGAAATATGCGTTGCTATATATTCAATTACATCTGCAGGCAGGTCAATACCGTCTTTATATGTTTTTTGCCGGAGAATGGCTATCCTGGTCTCGAAATCGGGGATCTGAAGATCGGCCGCCAATCCCCATTTGAACCTCGACAACAGCCGCTGTTCCAAACCCTGCAATTCAACCGGGGGTTTGTCTGAGGTCAGGATCAATTGTTTCCCGCTCTGGTGAAGATGGTTGAAAATATGAAAGAATGCATCCTGGGTCTTTTCCTTTCCGGCAAATTCGTGAACATCATCAATGACCAGTACATCGATCATCTGGTAGAAATGGATAAAATCATTTTTATTATTGTTCCTGATGGAATCGACAAACTGTGTCTGGAATTTGTTTGCGTTGACGTACAATACGGTTTTCTCCTGGAATTTTTCCTTGACCTGTATCCCGATAGCCTGTGCCAGATGTGTTTTGCCCAGACCGGATTCCCCATAAATTAAAAGCGGATTGAAAGCTGTCCCTCCGGGATTATTGGCAACAGCATATCCAGCAGATCTGGCAAGGCGGTTGCAATCCCCTTCCACAAAATTAGTAAAGGAGTTTTCCGGATTCAGCATAGGATCAATATTCAGCTTTTTTAATCCAGGGATAATAAAGGGATTTTTGATCGTAGTGCCTTCAGCATCAATCGGAACGGAAACAGGCTTATTCTTGAGTTCTTTCTGGTTCCGGGCAGGTAATTTTACGGTATAGGGTTTGGAATTGGCGTAGCCGTTATTTTCCATGACTACACTGTATTCCAGCTTGGCTTCAAAACCCAGTTCTTTCCTCAGTACTTTCCTGAGGATATCTATATACTGCTCTTCAAGATATTCGTAGAAAAAGGGGCTTGGAACCTGGATGGTTAAAATATTACTCTCAAGCTTCAAAGGAATGATAGGTTCAAACCAGGTCCTGTAACTTATGGAGGGAACATTATCTTTAATAATCTTCAGACATCTGTTCCAAACCTCTTCATGCATTAGAAAAAAAATTTATACGATTTTAGTAATATATTCCCACCATTTATTCTGTAGCTAAGATTGTGAAAAAAACATTATAAAAAAAGCTGGGGCTAGTTTGTTTTTTTAGATTTATGTATATACGGTTTATTATCAGGTCCTTAAAATATTAAAAAAAAGAAAAAAAAGATAAAATATTGAAATATCAGCGATATAGATACTATTTGTCTTAATAAATTGTAAGCTAATTATTTATAAAATCTTAATTGAAGAGATAGGTTCAATTGAATACTCTAAATTATGAAATTCGTCAAAAAAAACATGAATATTTAGCCACTAAAATCAGATGAAAAATCAGATTTTTTTTTGTTACTGATTATTTTGAGTTTTTCTTCTTATCTGATTTGCCAAAAACGGAAACATTCACATACTTTTTTGGATTTTCCTGAAAGTCTTTCATCAGGAGATCGAGTTCATTGGACAGGGAGGTCAGATTCAGATATAATGAGTCATTATTGACCAGCATACCCAATGTGCCTTCACCCCGGTTTATCTTCTCCAGGATGAGGTGTGTTTCTGCCAGTGTTTTATTGGTATTTGAAATGGTAGACTTTAGTTCTGAACGTGCGATGGAATCAGTTATGGATTCGATATTGCTCATGGCTGAGGCCAGTTCTTCATTATGGTTTTTAAGATTTAATGTGATGGCCTCCATATGTCCTATCATGCTGGTAAGTTTGCCCTGACTGGAGAGCATGTTTTTAATCCCATCCGTGCTGGATTCAAGGTTTTGGATGGAAGCCTGCAACATCGCCGAAGTATTTCTGTCGAAAATATAATTCAGGGTAGACATCAGGGAATCTACAGTTACGATCAGACTTTCTGCTTTGTCTTTTATTGGGAGAAGTTGTTGTTCAAGCCTGGCGGTAAGCCCAAATTGTATACTGCACCGAACAGTGTCCCCGGGCATATGAATCTGGTCTGAGTCCGATAATCTGAGCATGATCGCTTTGGTCCCCATCAGGTCAGCATCATAAAGGACAGCTTCCGAATGCAATGGAACATCATAGACTTTTTCAATCCCGAGCAGGACGATCAGGTCCCTGCTTGCATTCGTAGAGAAATATATTTCACTGACCTGGCCAACCTCATATCCCTTGATAAAGATCTTGCTGTTTTTTTCCAGTCCCCCTATATCTTCGAAAACGGCATAATAGGTATTCACACCTTTGAGGATATTCCTTCCTTTGAGGAAATTCAGTCCCCAAATAGTAACTGCAATGGCAATGGTTATAATGATCCCAATTTTTGCTTCGATGGAGATTTTCATGTTGTTAAAAGTGGATGTCTAAGTTACTATTAATTTTACTCGCGGGCTTCCTCTAGGGGAATAATTTTGCCTGTCCGGACGGCTATGACAAAGGCTCCGGGGAAGTCTTCATGAATCTTATCAAGCGTTCCGGAGATCTGACTGTAGGATGACGATTTGCCAACAGCATATTTGTAAAGGTTATTGAGCTTGAACTCTGAAACATGTCCGTAATTACTGAAACTGAGGTCATCGAGGGGTCTGCTGACAGTTGTTGTCAGCACCTGTACCATATAATAGACCGTACTGTCATCACTGCTCAATTTCTCAGTTGACTTTTGCAGAATGGCTTTCGGCTTGATCTCGCGGTCAGGGACATCCTCCACTATTTCACCGGGGGTGACTGCATTTTTTACATAGCCGCTCCTTTCTTCAATATTCTCCTTATATTCTTTGAATGCCCTGTATATGGCTGATGCCAGATATTCCTGTCCCTGTTTTGATTTCAGGTATGCTTCTTCTGACTTATTGGATATATAACCCGTTTCAATCAGGACAGATGGCATGGTGGTACGCCAGAGAACCAGGAACCTTTCCTGTTTCACACCACGATCATACCGTTGTGCCCGTTCGCGGAACTGATCCTGGACCAGTCCGGCAAAATCCACACTCTGCTGCTGAAAGGTCTTTTGCATCAGATTGAAGATGATATATGATTCTGCGGAGTTGGGGTCAAATCCTTCGTAATTGGTAGTATAGTCTTCCTCCAGGGTGATGACTGAATTTTCTTTCATGGCAACCTGTAAGATTCCTGTCATCGAGGGATGTACCCATGGTATAGGTTTCAGTACCGGTAGATTTGGTGTTGGTCCACCAGTTGGCATGAATGGAAATAAAAAGATCGGCATGATTCCGATTGGCAATATTGGCCCGTTCATGAAGCTCAATGAATTCATCCTTCTTCCTGGTATAGATGACCTTAACGCCGGGATATTTTCTTCAATATATTGTCCGACTTTCAGTACGATGCGCGAGTACAATATCTTTTTCCCTGGAGTTTTTGCCTGATGCACCCGGATCTTTTCCTCCGTGCCCGGCATCAAGGACGACCACATCTACCTTATCATCCGGATCCTCTGTAGCCTTGATAATCGCCAGGTTGAATAAGGTTAGGATGGATATAAGAAATACCACTGAAAATCGTTTATTCAACAGTAGTTTCAAGCTTTTATTAACAATCAATTCTCGGTTAATTTGATTAGTTTTAACGTTTTTAGAAGTATACGTTCCGTACAAAAATAGCATATAAAAGTTGTCTGCAAAATTACTCCGGTTTCTTTTCATTTATCTGCTTTTTTGGGCCCCTGGATTTGTTGTGTCCGCTCAGGATCCCGGATTGGCAGCTGATACGGCTATATCGGAGATCGATAGCTTACTGGTCCAGCCTGCTCCGGATACCACGGACCTGATCAACATTTCGGATTCCAATGAAATTGCCTCTGATACCCTCCACGACGTTGGAGAGAAGCAGGCCATTGATGCTCCAGTTGATTACAAGGCCAGGGATTCTATTGTTTATTCTATCAGGGAACAAAAAGTATACCTTTATGGTGAAGCCACGATACAATATGGTGATATCACCTTAAATGCAGACTATATTGAATTCAATATGGGAACTGAAGCAGTTTTTGCACGGGGGACTATTGACAGTATGGGAGTGGAGGAGGGTAAACCCGAATTTATGGAAGGTTCCGAAACTTTTCAATGCACGAAACTATCGTATAATTTCCGTACTGGAAAAGGGCACATATATGAGCTTGTTACCGAACAGGAGGGTGGCTACCTGCATAGTGCCATTACCAAACGGCATCCGAATGACCATATCCATATGAAAAATGGTAAATACACTACCTGTGATGCGCCTCATCCTCATTTTTACATAGCGCTCACCAAAGCAAAATCAATACCGAATGACAAGATCGTGGCCGGCCCCGCCTATATTGTACTGGAAGATGTCCCATTGCCCATCGGGATTCCATTCGGGTTTTTTCCTTCGACCAGGACAAGTCAGTCAGGTTTCCTGATACCAACCTATGGAGAAGAAGAAAGACGTGGATTCTACCTTCGGGATGGCGGCTTCTATTTTTCACTCTCAGATTATTTCGACCTGGCGGTCACAGGTGATATCTATACCAACGGGACCTGGGGGGTCAGGACCAGGAGCAATTATAAAATTAATTACAAGTTCAATGGTACATTTGGCCTTAATTACATGGAGAATGTTGTCGGAGAAAAAGGACTGGATAATTACAGTAAATCCCGTGATGTGGCCATAAGGTGGAACCATGCACAGGCGCCCCAGGCAAATCCGAGCCAATCCTTCCGGGCAAGTGTGGATTTTACGACCTCTTCCTATGACCAGAATTTCAGCCATAATATCAATAATGTCCTGCGCAGCACGAAAAGATCCAGTGTCTCCTATTCACGGTTATTCCCGAACGCGCCATTCAACCTTGCTGCAAGTATGAGCGCCACGCAGAACAGCCAGACCAAGCTAATGGATCTGAACCTGCCGTCTGTAAATTTTTCTATGAACAGGATCTATCCCCTGAAGAGAAGAAATGCTACAGGAAAGACACGCTGGTATGAAAAATTCCAGGTATCCTATACTGCCCAGATTGAAAACAGGCTCAGTACCATTACGGACTCACTTTTTACCACCACAAAGCTTGAAGATTTTGAAAATGGTTATGCCCACAATATTCCTGCCAGCCTGGCGCTGAACTTCCTTAATTATTTTACCTTTTCTCCTTCGGTAAGGTATTCAGGGGTTGTATTTACCAAATCCATAAATCCTCAATGGATAGAAAATTACCAGTATGATGATGGCAGAATGGTTGATACATTGATCGTAGATACCATTCCGGGCTTTAATTATGCCCATGCTGTGGTACCTAGTGTGGGATTGACATTTACGCCGAGGATCTATGGAATGTATACTTTTCGTGAAAAATCCAGGATTGAAGCCATCCGTCATGTTATGTCCCCGTCTGCAAGTTTTAGCCTGGTCCCTGATATGTCAGATATCATGCCCTATTACTACCAGGAAGTGCAGGTTGATAGCAATGGCAATACAAAGATCTTTCCACTGTATGATGAATCTGTCTTCCGGATCCCGGTGCCATCCGGACGATCAGGGTCCATTAGCCTGGCTTTGAAGAATAATGTTGAAATGAAATTAAAATCCCGTTCAGATACCATTGAAGAAACTACCAAGGTCAAGCTCCTCGACAACCTGAATTTTTCTACCAATTATAATATCTTCAAAGACTCGATGAAGTGGTCCACCGTGAGGATGAGCGGGAATACCAGTATATTTAAAAGAAAGGTAAGTCTACGCTTCGGAGGAGTCTTCAATCCCTATGCATATGTGACGGATGAAAATGGACGGAGCCACGATATTGACAGGGCCCTGATCAAGACTGATAGCCGTTTGTTCAGGGTAACCGGACTGGACTTTTCCGTAGGTATGAATTTCAGTTCCAAACAGGGTAACAGCCGGCAACAGGAAGGAGACCAGGTCGCGCTTGCCAATGATGCCACAGCCAGCATAATAAATCCAACCGGTTATGACCAGATCAACTATTCAGCCTATGTCGATTTCACCATACCGTGGACATTGGGAGTGGACTATAATTTCAGGTATACCAAACCCTACGATGATTCAAAAATTATACAATCCATCAGGGTCAGGGGAGATTTCAGCCTGACCCCGAAATGGAAGATCGGATATAACTCGGGCTTCGATTTTACAAATATGGAGGTTACCACCACCAATCTCAGGGTTCACCGTGATCTCCATTGTTGGGAGATGTCCGTCAACATAGTGCCTTTTGGCAGATACCGGAGCTACTCATTCACTATCAATATTAAATCGGCCATCCTGAAAGATCTCCAATATGAAAAGGGAGATACCTGGTATGATAACTTTTAAGCCTATTATATGAAAAAGATCATCCACACGAAAAATGCGCCCAAGGCTGTCGGTCCTTACAGCCAGGCAACAGAACAGAATGGGATGTTGTTTGTATCCGGACAAATACCCATTATACCTGAAACCGGGAAACTGGTGAATGGAGGGATAAGGGAACAAACACAGCAGGTTCTGAAGAATTTAGATGCCATCCTGAATGCGGCAGGATAT
This sequence comes from uncultured Bacteroidaceae bacterium, assembly GCA_963767555.1. Classification (GTDB taxonomy): domain Bacteria; phylum Bacteroidota; class Bacteroidia; order Bacteroidales; family SM23-62; genus SM23-62. The sequence continues at coordinate 88,491 of CAVYEL010000031.1, forward strand.
GCATCATGGGATGTTGTAAAATGTACCTGCCTGCTGAAAGACATGGACCATTTCCAGGAAATGAATGAGGTCTATGCCGGTTACTTCACGCAGGAACCTCCGGCCAGGGCAGCCTACCAGGTAGTGAAACTTCCGCTGGACGTGCTTATTGAGATCGAGGCCATCGCCATGAAAGATTAATTCCAAACGGTATGGCTGTTCTGCATTCTCTGCATTTATACAGCCATACCGGTTGGAATTAAAAAAGCAGCTGACTCTTACAGAATTAGCTGCCTTATTGTATTTTGATGGTGGGGAATAGCGTTGCAGTCCCTTATTCCGCGAAGATCTCGAAAGGAATTTCGACTTTTACCTCCTTGTGCAGTTTTACAGTTGCTGTATAACTGCCCACTTCTTTGATCAATTCCTCCTTGATGGTGATGTCTTTCCTGTCAATCTCAAATCCTTCCTCTTTCAGAGCCTCTGCAAGCTGAATGGTATTTACAGAACCGAAGATCTTACCTTTGGTACTCGTTTTAGCGCCAATGGTCAGTTTGATGTCTTTCATCTTATCGGCGATGCCTTCTGCTTCGAGTCTGATCTGCTCCTCTTTATGGGAGCGTTGCTTGAGAATTTCCTGGTGCATTTTTTTTACAGATGCCGTGGCATTCACTGCCATTCCCTTGGGAATAAGAAAATTCCGCGCATAACCATCCTTGACAGTTATGATGTCATCCTTGTGACCCAGGGTGGGTATGTCTTGTTTTAATATAATGTCCATGCCTGATCCTCCGCTTTATTATTTCAACAAATCTGTTACGTAGGGCAGCATTGCCAGGTGGCGTGCCCGCTTGATAGCCCTGGATATTTTGCGCTGAAATTTCAGGGAAGTGCCCGTAAGCCTTCTTGGGAGGATCTTGCCCTGTTCATTCAGGAATTTCTTAAGGAATTCAGGATCCTTATAGTCAATATATTTAATCCGGTTTTTCCTGAACCGGCAATACTTTTTCTTCTTGATCTCAACTGTTGGTGGAGTGAGATACCTGATTTCTGATTGATTTTGTGCCATGATTATTCCTCCTTGATTTTTTCAGATTCAGCTTTCTTCCTCGCTCTTTTCTTTTCCGCATATGCTACCGCATATTTTTCGAGTCCGACGACCAGAAATCTGATGATGCGTTCATCTCTTTTAAATTCTGTTTCGATCTTTTGAATCAGGCTGCCATCAGCTCTGAATTCGATCATGTAGTAAAATCCGGTCGACTTTTTCTGAATAGGATAGGCCAGTTTTCTAAGGCCCCAATTCTCTTCATGAACAATCTCTGCACTGTTATCAGTCAGGATCTTTTTGAACTTGTCGACCGTTTCCTTCATCTGACTTTCAGACAAAACGGGAGTTGTAATGAAAACGGTTTCGTACTGGTTCAACATTGTTAAAATTTTGGTTATTAATATTGAGCGCACAAAAATAGGAACTTTATTGATATGTACAAAATAATTTCACCTTGGTTACTAAGCAGGTTATTACTAATTTTATCGGCATGGATAATTTCATCGTATCGGCTCGGAAGTACAGACCTGAAACTTTTACTTCTGTTGTTGGGCAATCGGCTATCACCAATACGCTGAAGAATGCCATACAGCACAATCATCTGGGCCATGCGTACCTGTTTTGCGGACCCCGTGGAGTTGGCAAAACCACCTGTGCCAGGATTTTTGCCAAGACCATTAACTGCACCAGCATAACTAATGATACCGAGCCCTGCAATACCTGTGAATCCTGCACTTCCTTTAACGAATCAAGGGCCTTTAATATCCATGAGCTGGATGCTGCCTCCAATAATTCAGTGGATGACATCAGGAACCTGACCGAACAGGTAAGGATACCGCCCCAGGTTGGGAGATATAGTATATATATTATAGACGAGGTCCATATGCTCTCCGCCCAGGCGTTCAATGCATTTTTGAAAACCCTGGAAGAACCTCCGGCCCATGCAGTGTTTATTCTGGCTACAACGGAAAAGCACAAGATCATCCCTACCATTCTTTCTCGTTGCCAGATCTTTGACTTCAACAGGATCAGGGTGGATGATATCGTTGCTTATCTCGAATATATCTCAAAGGAAGAAGGTATTGAATACGAATTAGATGCATTCAATATCATTGCATTGAAGGCGGACGGTGCCATGCGGGATGCACTTTCTATTTTTGACCAGATTGTCAGTTTCTCCAGCTAAATCAATACAGTACGGGGATGTCATCCGGAACCTGAATATACTTGACTATGATTATTATTTCAGGGTTACCGAGGCCTGCCTTGGAGAACAGGTGGGAGAGGTCCTTATGATCTTTAATGAGATACTGGAAAAGGGATTCGATGAGCATAATTTTCTCGTGGGACTAAGCAGCCATATGAGGGACTTACTGGTATGCCAGGATGCGGTAACCCTGCAACTCCTTGAGGTAGGGGCCGGGATCCGTGATAAATACCAGCATCAGGGTCAGCTGACAAACCAGGAATGGCTATACCAGGCCCTGAATATCCTTGGCGCAGCGGATATCTCTTTTAAAGCCAGCAGAAACCAGCAGGCTTCATGTAGAACTGGCCCTGATAAAGCTCTGCAAAATATCAGCGGAAGGAAAAAAAAAAGTCCTAACCAGTGAAGAACCTCCCGCTGAGAAACTTGCAACTGAAAAGAAACCAGCAGATCCGGATACTGGTCTGAAACATACTACTAAACCAGATCCTCCACCCATAGTTGACAAGGCTGTGTCTCCGGACCGGCCGCAGGTGCCAGAGGCAGATCCAGGGATTGTGCCAGGGCAACAAAAAAAGAAGATCCCTGGTACCATACCGTCTATTAAAGATGCCCTGAATGGAATTGGTAAAGAAAGAGATAAAGCCGAAAAAGATAATGGCAGGACCATTCGACAGGTGCTATCCAATTCCTTTTCCCAGGAAAACCTCCTCGAAAAATGGAATGAATATGCTGAACAGATAAAGGAGGAGAAACCCCGCATGTCAAGCAGCCTGAAACATCACCTTCCCATCCTGGGAGATGCCCTGCAAATTGAGGTGGTCTTCTCCAATTCATCCCAGATTGAGGATTTCAACAGGGACATCAAGCAGGACCTGATCGGCTATCTTGAAGATGCCCTGCAAAATACACAGTTCAGGATAATCCCGGTGGTGCAGGAGCAGGATAGCAATGAGAATATATTGTATACTTCTGAAGAGAAGTACGATCATATGATCAAGAAAAACCCCAACCTGGGTAAACTTAAGGAACGATTTAATCTTGATTTTGAATAATCCGGATTTTTAATTGGATGATTTCTATCTTTTGTTATTTTTGTGTACGATCAAAACATAACTCAAAATGGCAGGACAAGGTAAATCCTGGTATTAATATTAATGGAAACCTATAATACTTAAATGGATGTTATCAAAAAAAGTTGAAGATATCTTAAATGTTCAGGTGGATAAGGAAGGATATTCCTCACATCTATATCTTTCTATGGCTGTATGGGCTGAAACTGAAGGATTGGGCGGAATTGCTGAGTGGCTATATGCGCAGGCAGAAGAAGAAAGGGTGCATATGCTGAAACTGGTAAAATATATCAATGAGCGGGACGGAAAAGCAAAAATCATTGCAGTAAAGGAACCTCCTTACGATTTCGGGTCGGTTCGAGAGATGTTTGATAAGGTGCTGGAACATGAAAAGTTCGTGTCGGCTTCTATCAATGAAATAGTACAGGTTTGCATTGATGAGAATGACCATACCACCCATAACTGGATACAATGGTTTGTTACCGAACAGATTGAAGAGGAAGCATCAGTCAAGGCACTGATAGATAAACTGAAGCTTGTCGGGGATCACAACATGTATATGTTTGACCGTGATATCCTTGGCTTGAGGGGTGGAGGAGAGGCTTCTGCTGAGTAATATCCGCAGCTTATTTGATCTTTCTCATTTTTTTTGCCAGAACGAGTGTTTCTATCTTGTTTTCCAGGGTACGAAGTTCTTCAGGTGACCCATAGTAGTCCATTATTTTCTTTCGCCTGCCATCTTTATTATAAGTTATATAGGTTGTGGGCAGATCAGAAACCTGGGCATCATAAATATTCTTGAGTTGGTAAAAATCTAGCTGGAGGAAGGCATTTTCAATTTCCACAAGTTCATCCTGTTTCAGTGAAAAACTGAATCTGCCAATGTTTTCAACATTTTCAATACCTTCAAACAACCCTTTACCATTTTTATCGATCCTTAAAGTATAAACCTTGCATGAACCATAACAGGGTGTACGTTTTTGTTCAATAAGCAGATCCTCCTCAGTTATTGTTCTCGGACCGGAACAGGAATAAATAAAGAAGGATACCAAAATCATTAAAATGGCGTTAAAACATTTGCCAGCCAGTAATTTATCAAACATATTCTTAATTTTGCTGTTCAATTATTCGTTAAACAATTTATCTAAATATAGAAATTTCATGGGACTCAGGAGAGGATTAGCAACGTTGATGATATTTTCTCTGGCAGGATTTACCTCCTACATCGCCGGACAGAGCAAAGTTTTGAGATACTCTCACCTCAATGATACCATTGTATGTTATGCGGCACCCGGGACAAAGCGACCTGCATATTGCCCCCCCGGAAGCCTACCTGTCACGCCTTAAATCATCCGCAGCTGTGACTGCTGATATTAATATGACACTCATCCCGATACCAAACTTCTTTGCCAGGGAAACGGCCAATAAAGCGGCTGAGATCTGGGGTTCATTGATACACTCGGATGTCCCTATCAATATTGATGTCAAATTTCAGGGAGATGACAGGTGAAGAAGCGGGGGTCCTTGCTTATACCCTCTCAGATGGGCCGTACGTTGTTTACAGCAATGGAGCTTTACCACCCAGACTGTATAAGGCTGCGCTGGCTGAAAAATTGCTGGGCAGGAACCTGAATGGTGATGATCCGGATATGACCATTGAGTTCAATACCGCATTCAACTGGTACTGGAAGGACGATGGAAATCCAATCCAGGGCCAGCATGATTTCCTGAGTGTTCTGTTACATGAAATGGCGCATGGATTAGGCTTCTCCGGTCATTTTCTGGTATTTGAAGAGGAGGGATGGCAGGCATATACCCTTCCGGGTGTATTCGACCATTTCCTCTGGGCCAAGGACCCGCGGGACGGCAAAGGGGACTGGTTGCTGGATACCGCTCTTTTTCCGGTACCATCTGCAGCACTTGCGGATCAGCTCCAGTCTCCACCGATTTATTTTAAAGGTCAGGTTACCAAACAGGTTGGCGGAGAAAATCCCAAAATGTATGTGCCAACGGAATTCAACCGTGGATCCAGCATTTATCACGTGGATGAGATCTATAATACGATAGGCAGCAGTGTCAATGCCATGATGACTTTTTCTTCCCCGCCCGGAGAGGTGATCCATGATCCGGGTCCCCTGGCAACCAATATGATGTATGATGTAGGATGGATACATACTTACATTGAGCATGATACGCTGTCTGACAGGGAATCTCTTGATCAGCCTTTTACTGTGATCGCAAAGATCAGAGGGGATGTAGGCATAAAGGCGGGAACCCAGTATCTTTACTGGTCTAGTGATGGCTTTCAGAGCAAGGATTCTGTAATGATGACGATAACAGGTAATCCGGATGAATTCACCGGGGATTTACAGGTGTCCTCACTGGGAACCAGTGTAAATTATTATCTCGAGACACTGGATAACAATAACCGCTTATATACATCACCATCCCAGGCGCCGGAGGTTTCCTACTCTTTTTATGTCGGTGAGGACACCGTTGCACCGGTCATTGACCATATCCCTATCCAGTTCATGCTGATCACCAATGACTCGATGTATATAGACGCACAGATCACAGATAACCTGGGACTGACACTTACACAGGTGGAATACAAGATCAATGATGTGGACCAGACGCCTATAGAATTGACAAAGGATACACTGAACAAATATCACGGGTATTTTATATTTACAGGGGGACAGGTACAGGTAGGGGATCAGATCAAGTACCGCATCAAAGCTGTAGATGCTGCGGTGGCCCGGAATACTACCTATCATCCCGAAACGGATTACCATGCCTTTGAGATCGAGGAAATACCACCTTCCGTGGATGCCTATGAAAATGATTTCGAAGGGGGCATTTCGGATTTCCTGACCTCCGAGTTTTTTCATGATAAGCCGGTGGGATTCAATTCATTCGGACTGCATAGCGAGCATCCCTACAAGTCACCCAACAAAGACGATACCTTCTATGATTTTTATGCCCAGTTGCGTATTCCCATACGCCTGAATAGTGACAATAGCCTTTTGGCATTTGATGAGATTGCCTATATAGAGCCAGGGGAAGATGGTACTGTATTTGGCGATGATGGGTTCTGGGATTATGTGATCGTTGAAGGCTCAAAAGATGACGGAAAGACCTGGCATCCCTTTGCGGATGGCTGGGATTGCAGGGAATATGCTACCTGGGATGAAAACTACCGGAGCGGTTTCCTCCCTGGCAGCAATGATTCACAGGCCATTCCCAAGGAATCAGAAATACGGCGGAGAACTATCAATATGCTTACAGATTCATATTTCCAGTCCGGGGATATCGTACTGATCAGGTTCCGCCTGCAGTCGGATCCTTATGCCAGGGGCTGGGGCTGGCTGATAGACAACCTGCGTATACAGGGTACGACAGGGGTTAAAGATTATCCAATACTTCCGGAGGGAATCAACATTTATCCTGTTCCGTCCAGCGGAGAGTTGAATGTCAGTATACAGTTGAGGGAAAGTATAGACAGGTTGCAGGTAGACCTCATGGACCTTACGGGCAGGGAGTTGCTGGAGGAAAGGTTCAGTTATCCTGGGGAGGCATTTACCGAGCGCTTCGACATAAGCCATCTGCCAAACGGTGTATATCTCATGAAATTCACAGCAGGAGACCAGACCATCGTGAGGAAAGTGATCCTGGCTAGATAAAAGGGAAGGCGGACAGGATTCATTCTTTAATGATCCGCCGGTTTGCCAGCTGTTTTCCGTCAATCAGGATCAGCTGGTAGATCCCGCTCACATACGTGGAAAGGTCCAGCCGGTCAGATAACCTGCCATCTGTGACGGATAAGGATCTGCGTTCCAATGCTTTTCCATTCATATTGTATAGCATGATATCCACTGTGTGAGAAAGGATCCCTTCTGCCTGAATGTTGAATATATCCTTCCCGGGATTAGGATATACCTTCAAGGTTGGCCCGTCGGGAGTAATAGCGTCTATTTCATCCAATCCAACATCATAGGCATAAAAAGAGAGTTCGTAGGTGCCTTTGGCCCCACCGAAACTACCATCAATCTGCAGGTAGTATTTGGCCCCGGGAAAGACATGAACGGCTTCCAGGGTGGCGGCAAGTTCAGTGGGACTGTAATCATCATTCGCAGCAATCAGGGAATGTTTAAAAATTTCAGTACAGGTATCCGCACGGTAGATGGCCATCTGGTTGTCCATTCCGCTTGATCTGATGGAAGCTATACCTGTAGGGGGACCGTAAAAATAATACCATAGACTGTTCTGTACCCCTCCCTCTATGCACCAGGTTTTAGCCGTCTGGGAATAGCAGTCCTCCGATCCATCAGGGAAAGGTTCATCATCTTCTGCGGTAGCCAGGTGATTTGAGTGTGTGGCCACCCGCCCTCCCGGAGAGATCAGCAAAGCATCACACATATCATCATTGGGCAGCTTGCTTCCTGCATGTATAAGAACAGTGTCCTGTTCATAGCAACTGCCATGGTATCCGGTCACGATGATCTCATATTGTCCGGGTGAAGGAGGCGTGGCGGTTACCTTCTGGCCGGTGGATTGGTTCAGCATGGTACCGGGGAACCAAACGTACTCGGTCGCACCAAAGGCTTGCAGGTCCCCCGATCCCCCAAGGCCAATCTCTACTTCCTGGTCGACCAGGATCATGTCAATGGCAGGAGAAACCCTTATAAATCCATGCCGGGTAACCGTATCCGAACCTGCCGGTCCTGATACAATCAACCGGACTGTCTTGGTCCCTTCCGAAGAATACTGTACAGTATGTGGCCCAATGCCGTTTGCCGTAACGGGAACAGCAGCCTCACCGAAATCCCAAACCCAGGAACTAACCTCCCTGTTTTCCAGAAAGGTAAAAGTAACACCGGCATTCAGGCAGGCTTCACGAATATCGGCCTCGAACAGGGCCCTTGGTCCGGCTACCTTTTTGGCATAGGCACGGATGGTCAGGTTATATCCGCTATCGGGCCCCGCCGGATTGCTTGACAACCAATCTGTACCATTGTTGCTGACCCAGTTGACATCGGGTTCAATAACAGGATCTGCATATCCTTCTACCGGTTGTTCTATGGGGATAACTGTTCCATTATCCTCCGTCCTGCGCCTGATCTTTATATAAAAATCACCATTGACGGTAATCGGTAATTCCAGCGTATAATAGCCCATCTGCCGGATCAGTATATCGGTTTTACTTGCGAGCAGGCCACTCAGCAACTGGTTGGAGAAATCTTCATAGATCTCGATATCCAGTACCGTATTCGGGTCTGCAACGGCAACTCCGATATGCGTGATCAGCATTTCTTCAGGAGCGGTAAACCTGGCCAGTCCAAATGCTTCATCATCATTCGGATAGCCGATAATATTCGTTACACAAAGCCGGTCATACATGAATACGCTGTCTGTTTCGTCAAGATCCCACCTTACAGGAAAATAGGCTGCCTCATCTGCAAACCTGGTATCTTCATACGAAACATAGAAGAAACCCTTATCAGCCCAGGTGGTATCCCAGCTGTTTTTGACGATCCAGGCCCCCGTGCCCCCGTCGGTTAAATAATTATCATCCCACCCGCACAGCAGGACAGAATGGTTCGTCACTCACTCCCATCATAATAGTAGGAATGATTGCCAGCATTCAGGTTGGCCGGGTCCATATAGAGGGTCGTATAGATAGCACCGTAGTCCGTGATCAGGCCTTTCAGTGATGGCTGGTCCACCGATGGCAGCCAGCGGGCTTCAGGGACATATGCTGCCGGCGGGTAATGGTCACAGAAGAACTCTGTGGCCGATGTATTATAAGGGTCCTGAGATTCGAGGACCGGACCGGACAACCTGCTCAGGTAGGCAGTGGCCATATATGGATTGCTTCCTGTTCCATAAGCCCATTCATATCCATGACATCCTGACAGGTTCTGTTCAGAAAGGTCAGTTTCAGGAAAACCCATTTGCAACCAGGATGATTCCAGGGATCCGGTCACGGCAAAGGCGGCACAGTTACCACCTGCACTCCCATTCCCCTGGTACCTGGCAGGTGTTACAAGTCCCACATCACGAAGATCATATGCTGCCGGAAATCCGGCATCACTCTTATAATGGGCAGATTTTTCGTTCCGGCACATAACTTCTCAGCCGAAATGGAGCATGTTGGTATAGGGTTTGTAACCCTCCACTACCGGGAGCTGGTTGATATTCGCGGATTTTGCCTCATGAGAACCGGCTTTTCAGGTATTGAGGAGCCGGGGAACTTGTGCAGACACCACGCCGGAGCCTATACCCAGTAGGATTAAATAGGGTATAATTTGTTTCATAATGCCGTTACCCATACTGTAATTATGTAAAATAAACTAATTTTACGTGCGTTTAAGCGAAAAGTTAAATAAGCATTATAATGAGTATTGTAGATAAGGTTGTCGGTGGTCTGTTTGGATCGAAGTCAGACCGCGACATCAAGGAGATTCAGCCCTATGTTGACAAGATCAATGCGGAGACGGACAGGATTTCGGGAATGAGCAATGATCAGCTAAGGACAGAATCTGCCACGCTGAAACAACGGATACGGGACAGCATAGCTGCAGAGCAGGAGGAGATAGCCCGTATGAAAGTTCAGTTGGACGATCCTGTAATGGCTGTGGAGGAGAAGGAAAAATTATACTCCCAGATAGAAAAAATAGAAAAAACGGTTGATGAAATAATTGACAGGTCACTTGAAGAAGGAATACCCCTTGCTTTTGCCATCATTAAAGAGACGGCCCGCCGATTCAAGGAAAATGAAGTCCTTGAAGTTACGGCAAATGATTATGACAGGGACCTGGCTGCTGCCCGTGACAGCATTGAGATCAAAGGAGACAAGGCTTACTGGAAAAACGAATGGATGGCCGGTGGGAACATGATCACCTGGGACATGATCCATTACGATGTTCAGCTTATCGGAGGGGTTGTGCTCCATCAGGGACGCATTGCGGAGATGGCTACAGGGGAAGGAAAAACGCTTGTGGCAACCCTTCCTGTATACTTGAATGCCCTTACGGGAAGAGGGGTTCATCTGGTCACGGTCAATGATTACCTGGCCAAGAGGGATGCCGAATGGATGGGTCCGCTCTATGAGTTTCATGGTTTGATCGTGGATTGCATTGATAAACACCAGCCCAATTCTGAGGACCGAAGGAAGGCTTACAGGGCAGATATCACCTTTGGTACGAACAATGAATTTGGATTTGACTACCTGAGGGATAATATGGCCATCAGTGCGGCGGATCTTGTCCAGCGTCCCCATAACTTCTCCATCGTGGATGAGGTGGATTCAGTGCTGGTTGATGATGCACGGACCCCATTGATCATATCCGGGCCCATTCCAAGGGGAGAGAACCAGCAATTCATGGAGTTGAAGCCCAAGGTGGAAAAGATTATAGGTGCTCAGCGAAAACTGGTCAACAACATCATAGCAGATGCCAGGAAACATTTGAATGACGGGGAGAATGAGAAAGGGGGACTCCTGCTGCTCCGTGCATTTAAAGGGCTACCCAGGAACAAGGCACATCATCAAGATGCTCAGTGAGGAAGGAAACAAGACACTCATGCGGAAAACCGAGAATTTCTACATGCAGGAGAACAGCAAGAACATGTATAAGGTGACCGATGAGCTTTACTTTGTCATTGATGAGAAGAACAATTCGATCGAGATGACTGAAATGGGATTGGACCTGATCACTACATCATCTGAAGATGCTGATTTTTTTATTCTTCCCGACATCGGCAGTGAGGTAGCCGAACTTGATAATTCCGGCCTCTCAACCCAGGAAATCCTGACTAAAAAAGACCAGCTGCTCCAGGATTATGCCATCAAATCAGAACGGGTACATACCATCAACCAGTTATTGAAAGCATATTCCCTTTTTGAAATGGATGTAGAGTATGTAGTCATGGACAACAAGGTCAAGATTGTTGACGAGCAGACAGGCAGGATACTGGAAGGAAGACGGTATTCAGACGGATTACACCAGGCCATAGAGGCGAAGGAGAATGTAAAGGTAGAAGCGGCCACGCAGACTTTTGCCACCATCACCCTCCAGAATTATTTCAGGATGTATAAAAAACTGTCAGGGATGACAGGTACAGCGGAAACTGAAGCTGGCGAATTATGGGATATCTATAAGCTCGATGTAGTAGTGATCCCTACCAACAGGATCATTGTCAGGGATGACAGGGAGGACCTGGTCTATAAAACTGTAAGGGAGAAATTCAATGCCGTGATTGACGAGATTGTCAACCTTGTCAGGGCCGGAAGACCTGTCCTGGTGGGTACAACTTCCGTTGAGATTTCGGAGCTGCTTAGCCGGATGCTCAAGATCCGCAAAATTGAACACAATGTACTGAATGCCAAATTGCATTCCAGGGAAGCAGATATTGTTGCCACTGCGGGCAAGACCGGGTCGGTCACGATCGCCACAAACATGGCTGGGCGTGGGACCGATATCAAATTAACCCCGGATACCCGGGGGGCAGGTGGACTGGCCATTATCGGTACCGAGCGGCATGAATCAAGGCGGGTGGACCGTCAGTTGAGGGGCCGGGCGGGACGCCAGGGTGACCCTGGATCCTCACAATTTTATGTTTCGCTTGAAGATAATCTGATGAGATTATTCGGTTCCGACAGGATCGCAGGGATCATGGACCGGCTCGGACTCAAGGAAGGTGAGGTGATCCAGCATTCCATGATCAGCAAATCCATAGAACGCGCCCAGAGAAAGGTGGAGGAGAATAATTTCGGGATCAGGAAACGGCTCCTGGAATATGATGATGTGATGAACTCCCAGCGGGAGGTGATCTATACAAAACGCAAACATGCCCTGCTGGGTGAAAGGGTCAGTCTGGATATAAACAATATGATCTATGATGTCTGTGAGAGTGTTGTCCACGATTGCCATGGCAATGTGGATTATTCTGAGTTTTCTCTGGAGGTGCTGAGGAACCTTTCCGCCGAGCCACCTGTTGATGAAGCTGAATACATGAAAGCTGATTCGGCAGATATCATTGAGAAACTGTACGGGAGTATTCGTGACAAATATCAGAGAAAGCAGGAGGCTATTGCCAAGCAGGCATGGCCGGTCATAAAAGATGTCTTCGAAAAACAGGGTAAGGTTTATGAGAATATAGTGGTTCCGATATCCGACGGTACAAAAGTCTTCCAGATCATTACCAATCTTGAAAAGGCTTATGAGAGTAATGCTCATGAGGTTCTCAAGTCATTTGAAAAGACAGCCATACTGGCCACCATTGATGAGACCTGGAAGGAACACCTGCGGGAACTGGATGACCTGAAGCAATCCGTACAGAATGCAACCTATGAGCAAAAAGATCCACTCCTTATTTACAAGTTTGAATCATTCGAACTATTCAAGGTTGCCATAGACAGGATCAACAAGGATGTCAGTTCCAGTCTCCTTAAGGGAAACATTCCCCTGCAGGACTCCAGCCAGGTACAACAGGCAAGGGGACCAAGGCGGCTGGATTTGAGTGAATTCGAACAGACCAAAAGTGATGCAGGATCAGCCTACGAGGGCGGGGGCGGGGATGGACAGCCTGCCCAGCAACAGAGAAAGGTGGAACCGGTTCGTACAGGCAAAAAAATCGGAAGGAATGATATCGTAAAGGTGAGATACCAGAACGGCAAAATTGTGGAAGCAAAATACAAGAAGCTTGAGCCTGATATCAACAGTGGTGCCTGTGTCCTGACACTAGTCATAGAGGACATCCTAGATGATGGGGATGGATCTGATCAATTCTGTGAGTTTTGCGTAGGTTGTCCGGCTGACGGTAGTAAGGGGTAAGCGGACCTGGTTCTCACAGATATTAAGGATATTCAATGCGGCTTTCACACCGGCCGGACTCCCTTCAATAAAGAGCTGATCAATGATCTCCAGCATGCTGTAATGAACCAGCCTTGCCTCATCCCATCGGTCGTCCAGGGCCAGCCGTACCATTTCTGAGAACTTGCGGGGGAATGCATTGCCAATGACTGAAATAACACCTGACCCTCCTAAACTGATCATGGGCAGGGCCAGGGCATCATCCCCGGAAATAAGATCGAATCCTGCCGGCTTGTCTTTGGCGATCTTCATGATCTGTAACATATCTCCTGAGGCTTCCTTAATGCCGGCAAAATTCCCGCACTCAGCGGCCAGCTTCAGGGTTGTTTCGGCACTGATATTGGAACCCGTACGGGATGGTACATTGTAAATGATGACAGGAACTGGACTGGCCTCCGCGATGGCCATATAATGCTTGTATATCCCCCGCTGGTTGGGTTTACTATAGTAGGGGGAGGCCGTCAGGATGGCAGCTATTCCATCAAATTCAGCATTTTCAATCCGATCGATCTGCTGCATGGTATGATTACCACCCATGCCCACCACCAGCGGTAGTCTGCCTGCATTGACCTGCTTTACATGTTGGATGATCTCTGCCTGTTCTTCATTGGATAGGACCGGTGTTTCTCCGGTTGTTCCCAGGGCTACGAGGAATTCAACCCCATTCTTAATGACATGTTCAACCACATTGGTAAGTGCCCTGAAGTCAATGTTGTCATCCTTTTTAAAGGGGGTGACCAGAGCTACACCGGTGCCGGTAAATGCTGATTTTTTCATAATAATGTCCACTGCCTAAGCAAATATAGGCAATTTCAGTGGATTGAAGCTATGGTTTGTTGGTGTGGATGATGGACAGGTAATGCCTGATCTGCTCGATCAGGTAAATGATGCTGTTTTCTTTTTCAATATCGATCATCAGGTCATATTCCTTATGCTTCACCAATCTGCCGATCTTATAGGAAGCCGGGCTTAGTTTCAGGATAAAGTTCACAGGAAAATGGTCCTCCAGGCTGAGATCAAAAAGAATATCAAATGGTTTCTGGGAAAAATCCTTAACAAAGGGGACCCCCGGTACTTTCGACCATTTAAGGTCTTTCAGGCAAAAGAATTGAAAACCTTTCCTGAGCAGATAGTGGTCGGGGATTTCCTGGTCATCTACAAAACCCATTACAGCTGTGTCGATGGCTTCACTTTCAAGGAATTGCTTAAAATCTTTTACCGCGTCAAATTCTTCTTCGCTCTGGCAGGAAAACAGTATCCCCGCCGACCTTGCCGTGGTAAAATTATGTATGCGTTTATTCCGGTTTACCTGCCTTAGCTTTCTGCCCAGCTCGAAGTTGCCGGTAAGCCTCTGGATATCTTTGATCAGCTTCACGCTGCAATAATATAAAAAATAAGTCCAATGCGGCCACCTGATTTTCTCAATTTATCAACAGAAGCGCCTTGCCGCGGCGTATCACAGAAAGGTTTAAGGCCCTATCATGTCCAGAAATTCATCTTCACTGATGATGGGAATATCGAGGGTTTCGACTTTTTTCAGTTTACTTGGACCTATCCCCTCTCCTCCAAGCAGGTAGTCTGTCCGCGATGAAATGGACCCTGCATTTTTTCCCCCATTCACTTCAATGAGCTGTTTCAGTTCATCCCGGGAATGGTTCTGGAAAGAACCGGAAATGACAAAGGTAAGCCCTTCGAGTTTGTTTCCCGTCTTTGCCTGTTCACTGTCCATGCTGAATTGGAGTCCGGCTGATTCCAGCTTTTCCACCAACAGCCTGTTTTTGGGATCGGCAAAATACTGGATGATGCTTTCTGCAATTCTCTCACCTACTTCGTCTGCTGCTACCAGTGTTTCAAAATCTGCATTTCTGAGCCGGTCAATGGAGCTAAAATGCCTGGCTAATTTTTTGGCAACGGTTTCCCCCACATACCTTATCCCCAGTGCATATAAAACCCTTTCAAAGGGGACGTTCCTGGATCGGTCAATGCTGTCAATAAGATTGTAAGCCGATTTTTCAGCAAAGCGTTCCAGTCCCACCAGATCCTCCTTCCTCAGGCTGTAGAGATCCCCGGCATCCTGTATCAGTTCCACATTATATAATTGCTCAATCGTAGCTTCCGCTGCTCCGATATCCATGGCCCTGCGACTGATAAAATGTTCTATTCTTCCCCTTATCTGGGGCGGGCAGCCGTATTCATTGGGACAATAATGGGCGGCTTCTCCTTCCTTCCGGACCAGTCGGGTGCTGCATTCCGGACAACTGTCAATGAATACAAAAGGGGTACTTTCCCCGTCGCGTGCGGCCAGGTTGATGCCAACTATTTTAGGGATGATCTCACCACCTTTCTCAACATATACCATATCCCCGGGCCGAATATCAAGCCCTTTGATCTGGTCAGCATTATGAAGGGAAGCCCGTTTTACTGTTGTGCCGGCAAGCTGTACCGGATCAAGGTTGGCAACAGGTGTAACAGCCCCCGTTCTTCCTACCTGGAAATCAATGCTCAGCAACCTGGTCACGGCCTGTTCCGCCTTGAATTTGTAGGCAATGGCCCACCTGGGTGATTTGGCCGTAAAGCCAAGCTGTTCCTGCTGATCATACCGGTTGACCTTGATCACTATCCCGTCGATATCAAAAGGCAGGACTTTCCTCTTCTCATCCCAGTCCCTGATATAAGCGAACAGATCCTCCATGTTTTCAAACCTGCGGATGTATTCGGGGATCTTGAATCCCCATTCCCGGGCAGCTGTAAGATTTTCATAATGCGATGAATAGGGGAGGTGCTCACCCAGCAGGTGATACAGGAAGCAATCCAGGGGTCTGCGGGCGACAAGTGATGAGTTCTGCAGCTTGAGGGTACCGGCAGTGGCATTTCTGGGATTGGCGAATTTTTCTTCCCCGGCCGCCTGCCGCTGTTCATTAAGCCGGCGAAATCCTTCATGGGACATGAATATCTCTCCGCGGATCTCAAATGAGACGGGATGATGTTTTCCCCTGAGTACCAATGGTATGCTGCGGATGGTGCGTACATTATCCGTAACCACATCCCCGCGTACCCCGTCACCCCGGGTTACTGCCTGGACCAGCCGGCCTTCTTCGTAACTGAGGCCAATGGCCACGCCGTCATATTTCAACTCAGCGACGTATTCGAAATCATCCCCAATCAATTTCTTCACCCTCCCGTCAAAATCCAGTAATTCTTCCTCAGAATAGGTGTTTGAGAGAGAGAGCATGGGATATTTATGGACTGCCTGGACGAATTCCCGGTTCAGGTCACTGCCTACCCGCTGGCTCGGACTATTCACATCATTGAATGCCGGGAATTCCTTCTCCAGGGTCTGCAATTCATTCATCAGGATATCATATTCGAAATCAGTGATCTCAGGCTCGGATAAGATATAATAGCGGTAATTGTGATGCCGGAGAGCTTCCCTCAATTCCCTGATTCTTTTTTCTGCAGTCGATTTGTCCATGGTCATGATGAATACTGTCTTCCGGATATAAAAATAATGTTTATTCCCGGACCAATATAAAAATAGTAATCACCATATCAGGGTATTTTAAACAAACGGTGTATTATTTATGTAGTTGATGTTCTGTTATGTCTATACCGATAACTATATTTGACATTTTGTTGATGAGTTTACAAGGCAACAAAACTGGCTGTTCTGTCGTCCTTTATTTCATGGTATATATACCTATCTCAAGATCAGGAATGAGGCTTCCTTTAAAATATATGCTTATGTGCCTGCTGCCTTTGATACAGCAGGTCGCTGAAGCCCAGTTAAGCAAGGGTGGAAAACCAATCACATCGGGGACACTCAAATCATCATTCCAGTGGATAAACCTGGATGATGTCGTAGTGGAAGATTTTTTACTGGAAGACCAGGAGGATGCCTTAAGGGGCATTAAGAACCGACGTATTGCAAGAGAAATTCCAGTATCGTTGAATCCTGAAATGAACGGAACCTGGGATTGGGTACCTGATGGTACCAGAATATGGAGACTCGGTATCCGGGGGAAAGGAGCCCGGGCCCTGGGAATTGTTTTCAATCGGTATTTGCTCAAAGAGGGTGCCAGGCTTTTTTTGTATGATTCTATGAATAAAATAGTTCTAGGCGCCTATACCCATATGAATAACAAATCCTCAGCCATGCTACCGGTGAGCTATTTGCCAGGAGAGGAAGTGATTATTCAGCTTGAAATACCTGTGGATATGAATGATTACGGCGAGCTACAACTAGGCACCGTGCGTTTTGCCTACCTCCCTGTATTCCACGATAAATACTTATACGATGGTTATTTCGGCCGGGCTGATACCTGTAATATAGATATTAACTGTCCAGCAGGAGATAACTGGAAGGTAGTAAAAAGATCTGTCGTCCGAATGGTCAGCAATGAATTATGTACCGGCGTACTGATCAATAATACCAATGAAAACGGGAAACCCTATATCTATACTGCGGCCCATTGTGTTTTCGATCGCTTTACCGGTGAATTCCAGCCCGCTGTTTTTTATTTCAATTATGAGAGTCCGTCCTGTGAGGGACCGGACGGCAATGATCAATTCAGCATCGCCGGAGCCACCCTGGTGGCTACAGGGGATACCTCTGAGAATCCACGTGACGCGGACAGCCTGGACTTTGCACTGCTTGAATTGAGTGTGACTCCGCCCGATTCGTTCATGGTCTACTATGCCGGATGGAACCGGAGTAAATCCCCGGCCCAAAACACAAGCACCATACATCATCCCCGGGGAGATGTGAAAAAAATCTCTATAGATCTTCGATCCACCCGAAACCAGCTATCACGATGAGGACTTTTTTCCGGAGCTGGTAAAAAAATCTCACTGGAGGATACTGGAGTGGGATCTGGCTACGACAGAATGGGGATCATCAGGCAGTCCACTGTTCGACCAGGAACAACGGGTTGTGGGAACCCTGACCGGAGGGATTGCCAATTGTGTAAACCGGGTAAATGATTATTATACCAAATTTGATTATGCGTGGGATTACTATGATGCTCCAGCCAAACAGTTAAAAAACTGGCTTGATCCGGCAGGTACCGGTACTATTGACGCTGGATGGCATGGAGCCGTTGTCGGTCACCGGTCCTGCTCCTCCCGGGGAACAGGCACTCAGTATCTATCCCAATCCTGCAAGCGGACTGTTGCATGTGGAGTCAGACCTGCCAGGCCAGGGGATTACTGAATTATCCGTATACCATATTTCTGGCACCTTGCTGTTACAAACCAACTCCACTCAAACCGGTACATATACACTGGACGTTAGCCGGCTGGGGACCGGGGTATACATCCTTCGTTTAAGGAAAGATCAGAACATGGCCAATCAACGCTTCATTATCGCCCGATGAAGCATACGCTCATATATCGAAAAAGCCATCTCCTATTCGCCTGCCTCCTGGTCATGGCGGGCAGCCAATCCTGCCATAAACCGGCAGGGCAACCCACGGAAACTGCCGCGATGGCTGAAGGAAAACCGGAATATGCCCTTGGTTTCCGGATCGAGAGAACCCCCGCTTACAGGATCCTGCATGTGATCAATCCATGGCAGGGATCCAGGAGGGTCCATTTCCAGTACATCCTGACAGATGATAGTCTCGCTGGTACCGGATTCATTAAAGCATCACCCGGTGATACAGATACCGGTTAAAAGAGTGATCTGTATGTCTACCACACATGTGGCCATGATGGATGCACTGGGAGAGTCTGATGCCATTGTCGGCATATCCGGCAGTGATTATATCACCCACCCGGATCTGCGACTGAGGCTGGAAGAAGGAGAGGTGAGGGATGTTGGCGCGGATCAGACCCTGAATTATGAACTGATCCTTTCCCTGCGTCCGGATCTCATTATGGCCTATGGGATAGGCGCCGAAGTAAACGGCATGGTGAGCCGTCTGGCAGGCCTGGGCATTCCGGTGATCCTGAACGGGGATTACCTGGAAGACCAGCCGCTCGGGAAGACAGAGTGGATAAGGTTCGTGGCCTCGTTTTTTGACAGGGACAGTGTAGCAGACAGTATTTTCAGGTCTGTCGCCTCCACCTACGCAGAGTATGAAAAACTGGTCAGGGATATTGATCAGAAGCCATCTGTCATGACAGGCCTTCCATGGAAGGATACCTGGTATATTCCCGGCGGAAGATCTTTTGCCGCAGCCTATATCAGGGATGCAGGCGGGAACTACCTCTGGGAGGATCTGGATAGCCGGGAAGCTGTTCCCGTTGACCTCGAAGCCATTTACGCAAGGGCTGTCTCGGCCGATATGTGGATCAATTGCGGTGCGGCCAGGTCTCTTGCTCAGATCGGCGAAACAGATAAACGCCTGAGCCGTTTTAAACCTGTAATCACCGGCAGGGTCTTTAATAACAATGCCAGGATCAGTCCCGCAGGAGGCAATGATTTCTGGGAATCAGGCGTAATGGCCCCCCATCTTATACTGGCAGACCTGATCAGTATTTTCCACCCCGAGATCCTGCCGGATCATGAATTGATGTACTACAAACAGTTGGAATAATGGTTCGATTTTTAATTATCTTTACCATAATATAAAACCCTGAAGATTATGGCAAGCCTTAAGGAGTTAAAAGACGATATCAATTACATTACCTATGATCTCATCAATGAATGTTTTACCTATAAGAATTATCATCCTGAAGAGGACGGCAAGGTTGATAAGGTGATCAAAGACATTATTAAACTCCGCAACGAATTGATTGTCAGGGTAAATCATCCTGAAGGAAAAGAAGACCCTAAAAAATTACGCGCACATTTCAACAAGATACGCTCAGACCTGGGCAAACTCGTTAAGCTGGTTGAGGACCTGGGGCAGCATGACTAGATCCCGATCCAGAAACACCATCCTTTTTATCGGATTTACCGTACTACTTCTGGTATGTTTTTTAGCGGACCTGTTGATCGGTTCTGTAAGGATTGCCATAGGAGATCTGCTGAGCATTATTTTCAGCGGTGAATCCAGGCAACCGGAATGGCATACCATTCTCTGGGATTTCAGGTTTCCACGTGCCATGACCGCGGTGCTTGCAGGGATCTCACTCTCACTGGCCGGTTTACAGATGCAGACCATATTCCGGAACCCCCTGGCAGGTCCTTATGTCCTGGGGATCAGCTCGGGCGCCAGCCTCGGGGTTGCCCTGCTGGTGATGGGTGCAGTTATCATCCTGCCCGGCAGGGACCATGATTTCGGTACCATGGGGGTGATAGGGGCCGCCTGGATCGGCTCCGGGGCAGTGATGTTCCTCCTCCTGCTCGTATCCATCAGGATCAAAGACATCATGACCATACTCATCCTTGGGATACTGTTTGGCAGCATTACCATTGCGATCGTGAGTATCCTCCAGTATTTTACCCATGAGGCATTGTTGAAGACATTTATCGTGTGGACCCTGGGAAGCCTGGGCAATGTGACCCGGGAACAATTACCGCTTCTGGCCGGTACACTTTCCCTGGGTGTGATCCTGTCACTTATATGTATTAAAATATTAAATACTTTTCTGCTGGGGGAAAATTATGCCCGAACAATGGGAGTCGGGGTAACAACCGGAAGGATACTCCTGTTCATCAGTACCAGCATTCTGGCGGGAACGATCACCGCTTTCTGTGGCCCCATTGGATTTATCGGCATAGCAGTGCCCCATATCGCACGGCTTGTATGGAAGACAGCAGATCACCGTACCCTGATACCTGCGGCTATGCTTCTGGGGGCTTCAGGATTGCTCATAAGTGATATGATCTCACAGCTGCCGGGTTCAGACAAGGTACTGCCGATTAATTCAATTACTGCACTGCTTGGCATTCCTGTGGTTGTCTGGATCGTTGTCAGGAACAGGCGTTTTGCCAGGATAAGCTGATCTATGGAAAACCAGAGGGAACATATCATTGAACTCTTAAACCTGGAGATTGGATTCAGGAAGGGAAAGGGCAGGGACCAATGCCTGGCAGGACCGGTCAGTACCAGGGCCTGCAGCGGGGAACTGATCGCCGTAATGGGGCGCAATGGAAGTGGAAAGAGCACCCTGCTGAGGACTATCGCGGGACTGATGGATGGGTTGCAGGGGGATGTTCATATTCTTGGCCGTGAGCTGGCAGCCTTTTCCAGAAAAGAGCTTGCCAGGATCATGGGCTATGTCTCCACCGAGGTGGTGAGCGTACCCGGACTCAGCGTTGAAAAGCTGGTGGCACTTGGCAGGTACCCGCATACAAACTGGCTTGGCAGACTGAGCCCATCTGACCAGGAGGTGGTCGAACGCGCCCTCGACCTTACCAGCCTGCAGGCATTGCGGTACCGGAACCTGGATGAGCTGAGTGATGGTGAGAGGCAACGTGCGATGATTGCCAGGACACTTGCTCAGGATACCCGTATTCTTATACTGGATGAGCCTACGGCTTTCCTCGATCTGTCACACCGTTATGAGATCATAGCCCTCCTTGGAAACCTGGCAAAGGATCACGGTAAAACAGTCATCTATTCCACCCACGATTTACAGATAGCCTTACAACAGGCAGATAAGATCTGGCTGATCCACAGGCTGGAGATGCTGGAAGGGGCCCCGGAAGACCTTGTTCTTTCAGGCAGGCTAAGTGAAGCACTAAGGCAGACAGATGCCGGCACAGAGATCGAGATGGACCCGCAGACAGGTGAATTTGCTGTAAAGCGGGCACTGAGAACGGATATTTCATTTTCATCTGCTCAGTCCGGGCTTGCCGGACAGGAAGGCCTGGAGACGTGGACAAAAAAAGCGCTTGAGCGCAATGGTTTCAGGGTGACGGAAAATAAAGAAGGAGGAATCCATATTTTGGTCGAAATGGCAGATGGCTCCCCGAAATGGTGCCTGGAAAAAAGTGGAAGGAGGATGGCATTTAATAGCATTTATGATTTATCTTTATACCTGCGTACCATCAATTAAAAACCAAACCTATCAATTATGAACACCTCCGTAAAAAAGATCATCTCCTATTTTATGATCATCCTGGTACTCATTTTTACCATTATTGCCTTGCTGGGGATCTGGGACATCATATCCCTCGATGACATTATAAAGAAGATGTTCGTATCGCTCATGGTCGTATTTGCAGCTGCAGCAGTGATATTGTTTATATTCTCGGTACTGATTAAGGACGAGGGACCTGAGAAACTTGACAAAACAGGTTAAACAACGCTTGCTTTTCCCTTGCTATCCATTCTGATCCCCGCATATAATCATGATCTGACAGATCTTGTAAAGGGCCTTCGACATCAGGCATCTGAGCTGGAGATCCCCTTTGAGATCCTGATGGTGGATGACAATTCAACCCCCGGGTTCCGGAGCAGGAACCTGGCATTGACAGAGTTGAGCCATGTGAGGTATCTGCAACTTGAAGAGAATATCGGCCGATCCCGAATTCGTAATATGCTGGCCGGGAAAGCCAGGTATGAAAACCTATTGTTCATTGACGCCGATGCACGCATTTTGGCAGCTGATTACCTTTCAAGCTACAAAGGGTTGCTTGGGAGAGAGCGGGTGATCTGCGGAGGCACAGCATACCTTCCGGACCTGCCCGATGATCCTGCTTACCATCTGCGCTGGTATTATGGAAGGAAACGTGAAGAAAGACCAGCAAGTATCCGTTCCAAAGATCCCTGCAGGGCATTCTCCAGCTTTCAGTTCCTGGCCACACGTAAAATCATGGAGCAGGTTCCCTTAGATGAAGATCTGAAAGCATACGGACATGAGGATACTGTATTTGGACTGGCCCTGGAACAGTGTGGCATCCCTGTTCTTCATATCGACAACCCCCTGGTTCATGATGGATTGGAACCGGCAGATGAGTTCCTTGATAAAACGAGGCAGGGATTGCAGAACCTGAAATTCCTGGTGGACCAGGGACGTTACGCGGGACTTGAACAGGGTGTCAGGATCCTGAAAAAGTACAATGCTGTTAGTAGATTGAGACTACAGCCATGCCTGAAATGGTGCTGCCAAAAAGGAAATGTATGGATGATTAAGAAGCTGAAAAGAAGAAAACCCAGCTTATGGATATTTGATCTTTATAAACTCTGCTATTTTGCATCCCTGCATTAGCCATCCTTTTTTTTACATTATATTTGCACAGATTTTGCGAAGGCCTTCATACCATGGATATATATGAGATTATAATAAATACTGTTCAGGCGTATATAAGGGATACCTATGATATGGAACTGGATGCTGATACCCTGCAGATCCAGAAAACAAGAAAGGAATTTGAAGGTGATCTGACCCTTGTCGTTTTCCCCCTGCTCAGGATCACACGGAAGTCACCCGAACAGACCGGTCAGGAGATCGGTGCCTTTCTGGTTGAGACATGCCACGAAATAGAAACCTGTAACGTCATCAAGGGATTTCTGAACCTGACCATCAGCAAAGGTTTCTGGCTGGAAAAATTGTTGGAGGTGGAGGCTGATATGGATCATGGCAAAAAGGCAATTACAAAGGATGCCGGGGTTTATGTGGTGGAATACTCTTCTCCAAATACTAATAAGCCTTTGCACCTGGGGCATATCCGGAATATTCTCATCGGATATTCGATCTCACGAATTCTGGAAGCAAACGGAATTGTGGTACAAAAGGTAAACCTGGTAAATGACCGTGGCATTCATATCTGTAAATCCATGCTGGCCTGGCAAAAATGGGGGCATGGGGAAACGCCTGAAAGTACCAGCAAGAAAGGTGATCATCTGGTAGGGGATTATTACGTAAAGTTCGATAAAGAATATAAGTCACAGGTTAAGGCGCTGGTCCTTAAGGGAATGTCC
This sequence comes from uncultured Bacteroidaceae bacterium, assembly GCA_963767555.1. GTDB lineage: Bacteria > Bacteroidota > Bacteroidia > Bacteroidales > SM23-62 > SM23-62. The sequence continues at coordinate 112,490 of CAVYEL010000031.1, forward strand.
GAAGAACAGGCCGGCAGGGAAGCACCATTGATCATGGATGCACAGGAGATGCTCCGGAAGTGGGAAGGCAGGGATAGGGAGGTCACTGAACTCTGGAAAAAAATGAACCAGTGGGTCTATGATGGATTTGATGTGACCTATGACAGGCTGGGTGTTTCTTTCAATAAAACCTATTATGAGTCGGAGACCTATACCCTTGGGAGGTCGATAGTTATGGAGGGACTGGAAAAGGGGATACTTTACAGAAAGGATGATGGCTCCATCTGGGCTGACCTGACTGATGAGGGACTGGACCAGAAATTGCTCCTGCGTTCAGATGGGACTTCTGTATATATGACCCAGGACCTCGGGACGGCGCACCAGCGATATGCTGAATTTAATTTTAATACCCATGTATATGTTGTCGGGAATGAGCAGGATTATCACTTTCAGGTCCTTGCACTGATCCTGAAAAAACTGGGCTATGCCTGGGCAGACCGCCTGGTACACCTGTCCTATGGCATGGTCGACCTTCCCGATGGCAAAATGAAATCAAGGGAAGGCACTGTCGTAGATGCCGATGACCTGATGGATGAAATGACGGAAACTGCCCGTAATATGTCGGTCGAACTGGGTAAACTTGATGGGTACTCGGAAGATGAAAGGGATGAAATATTTACGACGGTCGGACTGGGTGCACTGAAGTATTTCATACTCAAGGTAGATCCCAGGAAAAACATGACTTTTGATCCTGTTGAATCGGTGGATTTCAATGGCAATACCGGACCGTTTATTCAGTATACCCATGCCAGGATCAGGTCTGTCCTGAGAAAGGCCTGGGAAAGCGGGCTGGTACCCGGTATTGAGAAGGACCTGGATCCTAATCCGAAAGAGGTCGATCTGATCAAAAGGGTCTATTTTTTTCCGGAGGTGGTCAGTGATGCCGGACATGATCTGAATCCCGCAGTGATCGCTAATTATTGTTATGAACTGGCCAGGGAATTCAACCAGTTCTACCATGATCATTCCATCATGAAAGCAGAAAGCGAAAGCAGCCGCAGGTTCCGGCTCCTGTTGTCAGAGGTCGTGGTGCGTACCATTGCCACCAGCATGCAGTTACTGGGCATTGAGATGCCTGAAAGAATGTAATAATTTAGAGAGAAATCATATGTTCGAGAGTTTATCAGACAGGTTGGAACAATCCTTCAGACTGCTGAAGGGGCAGGGGAGGATCACTGAGATCAATGTCGCCGAAACGCTGAAAGATGTACGAAGAGCCCTGCTCGATGCGGACGTACACTTCAAAATCGCAAAGTCTTTTACCGATACTGTTAAGGAGAAAGCGCTTGGGGAGAAGATCCTGACCAGCGTGAAACCCGGCGATATGATGGTCAAGATCGTTCATGACGAGCTGGCCATGTTGATGGGCGGAGAGATGGAGGATATTAACCTGAAGGGAAGTCCGGCCGTGATCCTGATCGCGGGACTCCAGGGATCCGGGAAGACGACATTTTCCGGTAAGCTGGCCAACCACCTGAAAAAGAAAAAAGGAATGAACCCCCTGATGATTGCCTGCGACGTCTACAGTCCTGCCGCCATTGAACAGCTGAAGGTGCTGGGGGAGCAGGTCGATGTTCCGGTATATACAGAGGACGGGAACAAGGATCCTGTAAAGATTGCAAAGGCTGGTATTAAACATGCCAGGCAACAGGGCCAGAATGTGGTCATTATTGATACGGCTGGCCGCTTGGCCATTGATGAGCAGATGATGACCGAGATCGAATCCGTTAAAAAAGCGGTTTATCCCCAGGAGATCCTGTTTGTGGTTGATTCCATGACTGGTCAGGATGCTGTGAATACTGCAAAGGAATTCAATGACAGGCTTGATTTCAACGGTGTTGTCCTTACCAAGCTTGATGGTGATACCAGGGGAGGGGCTGCCCTCTCTATACGTTCTGTTGTGGACAAACCGATCAAATTTGTCAGTGCTGGCGAAAAACTGGATTCCCTTGACGTATTTCATCCTTCCCGGATGGCTGACCGGATACTGGGCATGGGGGATATTGTATCACTGGTTGAAAGAGCCCAGGAGCAGTTTGACGAAGATGAAGCCAGGAAACTGCAGAAAAAGATAGCCAAGAACCAGTTCAATTTTGATGATTTTCTGTCGCAGATCCAGCAGATCAAGAAGATGGGTAACCTGAAAGACCTTGCCGGTATGATCCCCGGTGTTGGCAAGGCCATGAAGAACCTGGATATGGATGATGATGCCTTTAAGGGCATTGAAGCCATCATCCATTCCATGACACCTGATGAACGGTCCAATCCCACTATTCTGAATGGAAGCCGCCGAAAGCGGATCGCTATTGGAAGTGGAACTACCATACAGGAAGTGAACAGGCTGATAAAACAATTTGATGAAACCAGGAAGATGATGAAAATGATGTCAGGAGGGAAGAACATGTCCAAAATGATGGGTGGCATGCAGGGTAGGATGCCCGGTCCCATGCGGTAAGTCGGCAGACTGTAATAACCATTAAACCAATAACTATTATGATTTTAATCGACGGTAAAGAAACAGCTGGACAGATCAAACTTGAAATTGCCGATGAAGTGGAAGATATTATTACCAGGGGTGGAAAAAGACCCCATCTGGCTGCCATTCTGGTGGGCAATGACCCTGCCAGTGAAACCTATGTGAACTTTAAGGTGAAGGACTGTGAACAGGTGGGATTCGAATCTACCCTGGTCAGGTTTGAGGAGGACACTACCGAAGCTGAACTCCTTGACAAGGTTGCCGAATTGAACAATGATGCTGAGATTGATGGATTTATTGTACAGCTTCCTCTGCCTTCCCACATTTCGGAAGCAAAGGTCATAGAATCCATTGATCCTTCCAAGGACGTTGACGGTTTTCATCCTGTGAATGCCGGGCGCCTGCTGATCGGCCTGCCCTGTTTTGAGTCTGCCACACCCGCCGGCATCATCGAATTGATCAAAAGATACAATATTCCTACCAGCGGTAAACACTGTGTGGTGATAGGCCGGAGCAATATTGTCGGAAAACCCATTGCGGCTCTGCTGGCCCAGAAAAGAGACCTGGGCAATGCCACGGTCACAGTCTGTCACAGCCGCACCAGGGATATTCGGGAAATGACCCTGCAGGCAGACATTATCATTGCTGCCATGGGGCAACCGGGATTCCTGACAGAGGACATGGTACCGCAGGATGCCGTTGTCATCGATGTGGGCACCACCAGGGTTAAATCAGATAAAACAAAATCCGGATTCAAATTGATGGGAGATGTGGATTTTGACGCTGTTGCCCCCAAATGCAGCTATATTACACCGGTACCCGGCGGGGTCGGACCAATGACACGGGTCTCCCTCTTGTTGAATACCCTGAAAGCAGCAAAAAAGGAGATCTATCCATGATAGACCTCCTTATCACCTGCCTAGGGTGAACCAATCCTAATCAGCGACTATCGGGATCATACTCAGCAGGTTGATATCCTTTATGTCAGAATAGTCATACTGGTACAATCCATCCTCGCCGATCATGATCAGATGCTTTTCAATAGGGATAACATCAAATGTGTTGATCTCCGTAAAATGGGCAAGCTGGTTCGCATTAAGATTCAGGGGATCGCTTGCATCGTAAACCTTCAGGCCGGCATCCCCGTCACAGATAAATAATATGCCCTGTTCAATTCCCAATCCATGCGGATTGTGCATGGGGTAAGATTTGATCTTTACGGGACTGGATAGTTTATGGATATCCACGATCTCCAGCTGGTTCACATCAGTTTCACAAATATTCCCTGTCCTCAAAGTGATATAGGCATAGTTTCCTTCCACAACTACGGGGTCACAACTGGTTACATGCCAGTAGGTGGATACAAAGTCCGGATTGACCGGATCCTTCAGGCTGTATATATACATCCCCGTCATGGATCCGATGAACAGGTGTTCCCTGGCAATAAAGACCGTTTCAATGTTCCAGCCTATTGGTGTGTTGCCGGCTGAAACCGGGACAAGCTCATTATTGATATCAAACATATGCAGGTTGGACTGGTCAATGACGTAGAGAATGTCTTCATGGATGATGAACCTTGCCATGGAGCCCCCTGTACCAGTTGCTGATCCGCCTCCCGTTCCACTGGTACTGGCAAAGGATACCATATCCATCCTCACTGAGGATTCCCACATCTGGGTCGGATACATGAGCCCGTGATCCTGCCAGTCCAGCTCCTCCGTTACCTCTTCCACATTCCAGCCAACAACAACACCCTGGGTTTCATCAACCATACCTACCCTTGTCCCTGCCTCATATGGGGGAAGGGACCATGAAAAAAGATCTTCAAACCTGGCTACTTCCTTGATATTATTCAGGTCGGAAATATCTATGGCCACCAGATCTACATATGAATCGGCATATAATATATTATTCTTAATGGCCAGATCAATGTTGCCTGGGATCTTGATGAAACTGATCACTTCCGGGTTCGCAGGATCCGCATTATTGACAACATGGATGCCCTTCCTGACTTCGTTTACGAGGATAAAATCACCATAAAGGTAGATCTTGCCCGGCGTGCTGATCTCCGCCGGTGTGGTATCCTTGACGGAGGAACGCAGGTTTTCATATGACATATATACCGGGTTGTTCACATCGTATGTCTGCAGGAGTTTGTCCTGGCAACCGGCCAGTAACAGAACAGTAAGAATGGAGGTCGAATGCCAGGCAGGTTTGGATTTTGTCTTTTTTCATTTTGCGGGATTTGATTTATATAGTAGATGCAGTATCCGTCCAGGAGGTTGCGTTGCCGTTCATCGATGAGAATGACGCAACCATTTCCGCCCCCCGGACATCTATGAATTGTACACTGAATCTAAAACACACTGAAATTATGGTATGGTTAAAGCAACCCCGGCAAACCCATTTTCTTCTGCTTATACTGCTTTTCCTTATTTTCTGCATGAATGACGGGGCAGCCCAGAAACAGCGAAGTGGATGCAGTTTACCTGAAGAATGGTGAAGTTTATCGCGGGAAGCCTCCAGAGCCATCCTGATGAGGACATTATCATGCTTCAGACCCTGTGCTGGAATGACCTGATCTTTAATACCGGGGACGTGGCCCGTATTGACAGGGAAATGGTGAATGGGAAATCCAGCCGCCAGCACCTTCCTGCCAGCGGATATTTTAACAGGACGGACCTTGGGGTGCTGATCGGTACCGGGAACAATGAAAAGAACGCTATTTTCAGTGCCCAGATGATCAATGGATATAAAATAAACAGCCGGTTATATCCGGGATTGGGTATTGGCATTGAGTTCTATGAACAGGCCGTAGTTCCCCTTTTTGCGGACCTGTCCTACCATTTCAGCAGAAATGTACTGTCACCTTTTGTCAGGGGTAGTATTGGTTATTCGGTTCCTGTTGAAGATCCTCCCGAAACATGGGGTGTGAGTACGAATAATAATGGCGGGTATATGTATGCTTTGGGACTGGGCACATTTGTTCGCCTGAACGGGCATAATGCCCTTTCAATATCCCTGGTATACCGCTTTCAGAGCCTTAAATCGGTGATCTCCCAGGACTGGTCAGATGAAGTATTGAACCTGGATATGCAATACAACCGTTTTGCTTTCCGGATCGGGTTTGTATTTGAGTAAAAAGGGCTTTCACTTCAGCATAAGTGGCTTTGTATTTGACCGGAAATCCTTTACTTTTACAGGAAGACTTAAGGATGATGCCAGCAAAATCCATCATGGGAAAAACAGGCCTGATAACTATTATTATAGTCATGTTGTTTTCATTCAACAGCTGTGTTGAAGAAGACAGTAACCTGCCTTCCACTGCTGGATGGTCGAGCATGGATCCCGTATCCATTCCTCTGAGACAGAGAATGATCCAGGCAAACAGGGGGAATCTTGTAAAAAATCCTTCCTTTGAACAGGGAAGGATCATTAATGTGGACAGTAACACGGTTTCCAATAATATTGCCGGCTGGACATGGATGGGAAACAATGTTGACTGGGTGGGTGAAGTGCATTCCGGGTCGAATATGCAGTTAAAATTCAAAGAGAAAGTGCTGACGAGACCATGGGCCAGGGTGAAGGTGTCATCAGTGATTTCATAAGGCTCATCCCTGGCAACTATGAATTTACTTTCTGGATCCGGCTTCAGGATATTCATTCATACCAGGAAAGACGCGGGACCCGCATCGATGATGCCATTGATATCCAGGTACTTTTTTATGATAGAAACAGACTGCTGATCAGTGGGGAAACTTTTAATTCCAGGAGAAATACACATATTGACCAATCATTCAAAGCCTTGCCTTTTGCAGGTTTTTGGGATATAGACAGCCTGGGCTGGTCCCAGGTCACGGGGCGGACAACGAATGATTATCTCACAGACGGGGATGTCCCGGACGAGGCTAAATTTGCAAAGATCTTTTTCGGTTTGAAGGGTACCGGTACCATGTGGATTGATGATGTGGATTTCAGGTATTCCAGCCGCAATTTCTCTTCCCTTGAAAAGTCAGAACACTTTTTTGATACTACATTTTCTGCTGCTGGACATGCTCATTCCTGCTCCCAAAGAGGCTGTGGGACTGGATCCTTTGATTTATCATTATCCTGGGACAGACAGCCTGCCTTATCCGGTTATCGTCGTAGCCACAGGGTGCATCCAACCATACATATGCAGCTGCCCGCTTGCTCAAGGCCAGGCTGGACATGCTGTTTGGAAGGCTTTATGGTTCAGGATATCAATCAAAGGTTATTATCACATCCAGGGTTCCGGACGGGTGATAGAGGAAGGGGGACTGGTATTCAATATTGGGAACAGGCAACTGTTCGGAGGGCAGGTGCCGCGACATATACAGGGTTACATCATTCAGCCGGACTCCCTGTCACCTAACCTGGTACACCTGATAGGCTCAGATACAGAAGGCGATTTCTATGCCGCAGTAACGGTGTCACAATTACTGGATGACAGCCGGTATGTCTATCATCAATCCCGGATCCTGGATTATCCTGATGTCCCCCAACGGTCTTTCTCCTGATCTCATAGTCGCTGGAGATAACATGAACGATATGCTGATGCTGAAAATGAACCACGGGTACCTGGATTATTACCGTTCCAGGAATATGTGGGAACAGACCGGGACTGCTTACCTGCGTGGAATTGGTGAAATTGGCAGGGAAGCCGGCAAGCATGGCATGATACATCTGGCCCAGATGGTTAATCCATATGCCTTCCTGCCTACCTTCGGTCCGGCTTGACTCAATTGATCCAGCATTGAAGAATCAATGGAAACACAGCAGTTCTTTAAGTTTGTCCAGGCTACGGATGAGGTTCAGAGCGGGACTTGAAGCCGGGGCATCAACCCTGGTTCTTTGTACAAATGATCACCTGCCCTACAGGGGGCATGCCCTTAACTTTTGCCTGTATGCTGAAAAGGACAGGGAGAAATATATAAATCTGCAGCAGGCACATATTGAACTGATCCAATTAATGATGGAATCAACAGGGAATGGAAGATCTGTGAATTTCGAATTTATCCCTCCCTGGTATGCCAATGAGCTGGTTGATCAGAGCAGGGGCCAGGGAGAGCAATATCTGAAGGACCTGACAGAACAGATCCCGGATCAGGTCAGCATCCTGTGGTCAGGTCCCTCAAAGCAGAGCTATTCGGTCGATGAAGCTGATTATTACAGGTACAGCACACTAACGGACAGGGAACTGGTAATATGGGATAACAGCCTTAACACCCTGCCTGTTATTTTAAGTGATACCAGCTTGAGTATGAACCTTTCCCTGAAACTACGCACCTTAAATATATGTGAACCCTACCAGGTGAAATTTAACGGCCGATTTATTACGGGGAACCAGGCGGGAAAGATCATCATTAACAGTCCCCTGGATTCAGAACTGATGAAAATAAGAATGGCAACGGCGGCTGATTTTATGTGGAACTCGGGGGACTATGATCCTGATTTTTCCCTCTGGAAAGTTCTTGTATCCCGCTACGGAAGAGAGGCAGCGATGAACCTGTACCAGTTCAATGAATCCTATATGACCCTTTTTGGTTTGCTGACTACAGTGAAGAGAGGCAAGGGAACCAGCGTCATGCAAGGCAAATAAATAACGAGCTTGAAGTCATTCAGGAAACGCTGCTGATCCTGGATGGACTAATGCCAGATCACCCCAGGTTACTGAACGAATTGAAGAGCATGAAAGGGGAGCTGGAACATACCTTTCAAGACGAGATGGAAGCAATATCCACACAGGTCATGGCTGTTTTGGACAGTATTTAATTATCCCGTAAATATTACTAATTTTGAAGCCGTAAACAGACTTTGCAGGATGGATAAGGAAAAGGAATATTTTCAGGAAGATGGTGATTTACAGGAGATTCTCGGACGATTCGAGAATATGTTGAACCAGGTGGAGGCTTATTTTTTTGATGTGCATGAATTTGAAAAGATCATCGACCATTATCTGGATACAAACCATTTTACAAAAGCCATAGATGCGGTTCGATATGGGATCAACCAGCATCCCGGGTCAACAACACTTCTTATAAAAGAGGCCCAGGTCTATGCAGAGAAGGGGGAATCATTGGAAGCCCTTAGATGGTCAATTCTCTCGAAAGGATCGAAGAAACCAATAACGAGGTTTTCTTGCTAAAAGGTATGATCCTGAATCAGCTGGGTAAGGTGAAAGAGGCTGAAGCAGCATTCGGAAAGGCAGTAGATCTGAGCTATGAAAACCTGGATGAGATCCTTTATGATATTGCCCTGTCATTTGAGTATATTAACCAGTATAAGACAGCTCTGCGCTACCTTGAAAAAGCCTATAAAAGAAATCCGGATAAACTGAATATCCTTTACGATCTTGCTTACTGTTATGACAGGCTTCATGATTTTGACAGGAGTATCAAATACTACGAAATATATCTGGACCGGGAGCCCTTCTCTGAGAATGTGTGGTATAATCTGGGACTCC
>CAVYEL010000032.1:0-291886 GCA_963767555.1 uncultured Bacteroidaceae bacterium
AACAAGGGGAAGACCATAGGGGACCTGACTGGAGACCTGATCGGTCCGGGTACAGGTATTCCTTCCAGTTCCTCATGCAGCTCCTGCTGTTCATTGTCCTGTCAGTATTTGCCATGATAGTTGGTGTCCTTTTTGAACTGTACCCGGAAGCAGTTTTTCCGGTCTGGATGCAGATTCCCATCGCAGTATGGTTGGGTTGGATGATCAGGAAAGGTAAAAATGACCTGCTCTATTCCATCATAGCCGTAATCCTTATGTACGGTACAGTTATCATCGGCCTGTATATTCCCATCCATGTACCACCCATAAATGGTTCATCTGTGGTCACCTGGTGCCTGATCCTTTTTGTTTATGTATTTTTTGCATCCACCCTGCCTGTACAGAAACTTTTACAGCCTCGGGATTATATTAATTCCCATCAATTGCTGGTAGCTATTTTTTTGATCATTCTGGGCCTCTTTGTGGCCCATCCGGTGATCACCGCCCCTGCTATCAATGATGCAGCTTTTGCCGCCGGATCAGATGTGCCCGACATCATGCCCATCCTGTTTATTACCATTGCCTGTGGCGCCATAAGTGGATTCCATTCGCTGGCAAGTTCAGGTACCACAGTGAAGCAGGTAGACCGTGAAAAGGATACTTTATTTATCGGTTATGGAGGGATGCTCTGGGAAAGTTTTCTGGCCGTGCTGGTGATCATGGCTGTGGCAGGGGGATTGGGACTGGGACTCGAGAAAGATGGACAGGTTTATACCGGGGCGGACGCATTCAGGCATCATTATTCTTCATGGGCAGCCTTCAGCGGAATAGATGCCAAGCTGGAAGCCTTTGTGATCGGTGCCTCAAATCTCTTTAAAAGCTTTGGGATCCCACCACTCATTGGTAAAAGCATGATTGCTGTATTCATCGTGAGTTTTGCCAATACAACCCTCGATTCAGCTGCCCGGATACAACGGCTTTCTTTGCAGGAGATCTTTCGCAATAAGGAGGGTACCATAAGAAAGCCAATGAATAACAGGTATGTGGCAACCCTTTTCGTAGTGCTGGCTGCCATGGTCATGACATTTTTGAAGTCCGGTGCCACCGGCGCACTCATTCTCTGGCCCCTGTTCGGATCCCTCAACCAGTTACTGGCAGCACTTGCCCTGGGCATGGTAACACTCTACCTGTTCAATCATAAGAAAAATATCATGATCACACTGATACCCATGATCTTTGTCCTGTTCGTAACCATCTGGGCCATGTTCAAGAACCTGTTAACTTCCTGGACCAGCAGGATGAGGTACTCATTTTCCTGTCCATAATGATACTTGGGCTAACCCTCTTGTTGCTGGCAGGCAGTTTCAGGGCCATGTTGAAGTCGGGGCCAAAGCTTAATTGAAAGCCTGATATTTTCAGTCTGCCTTTTCTTTTCCTCTGGCCCGCTGGAACCATTTCCGGAAATTCAAAAAAATACTGATCATCATAGCAATGATCAGTCCCCAAAGGGTTACCAAATCTACCAGATGTTGATCAATCTGCATTCCGGTCAGTCGAGTAAAAAGAAAACTCAGATAGGAGTTAGGAAGGTCTGAATACCCAGCCTTCGGAGGATGTTGAAATGCCAGTCTGTAAGTGGACAGTAGCCCAGGCCGTAAAAGATCCCAAGGAACAACCAGGAAGCGCCTGTTAACAGAATACAAATCAGGTTCAGGCGCCGGGTCTTTTTCCAGATCCATCCGAATAAGATAAACAGTACCAGCAGGGAATGAAAGACAGTGAAGAAAATGTCAAGGAATTTCATGCCAATAATTTAATAAATTTACGGGTAAATTGTCAAATCTATCGATGAAACATTACAATATAAGGGTCCGAGGACATGTCCAGGGAGTCGGCTTCCGTTATGCAGCCAGGAGAGCAGCTGAACTGTATCGGGTTTACGGCTTTGTAAGGAATGAACCCGATGGAACAGTATACATTGAAGCCGAAGGTGAAACACTCAATCTTGAAATGTATCTTGATTGGTGCCGGAGAGGGCCCGGTCACGGACGTGTTGAGAAGGTTTTTTATACTGACTCCACGTTGCAAGGTTTCCAGAGATTTGAGATCCGTCATTAGCGGGAAAATCTTCTCGAAGTCAAATCAAGGTCCAGGCCTCATGACTTGGCAAACAAAATATGCTTATTTTTAATATTTAATGTAAAACCAGACAAATCTGAACACAATGAAAAAGTTACTCCTGCTAATCGTAATCGGGATTGGTATGATACTTACGGCCAAATAACTCTGATGAAGATATGCTGTGCATGGGACATCACTGGACGGAAGATGACAGCCAACCTAATGATGAAAAAATTTGCATGCATCATGGGATGACCTTCATTCCTGGGAGAAAGGGCCGAGATGATCAGAGAAGGGATCATAAAAGGAATGGGACTGGATAGAATGCCGGCCATAGAGGGAGCTTTAATCCCATTATCATGGAATGCCCGAGAAGATGGATGGTTATATAGTTGAGAACATCGCCCTGGAGAGTTTCCCGGATTTTATATTACCGGTAATCTTTACCGGCCACTGGTGGAAAAGGAGAAATAACCCCGCTGTATTGTGTCCCCATGGACATTTGCCGGATAAGCGCTGCGTGAAGACATGCAAAGGCGCTGTGCGTACTGGCTCGCATGGGTGCCATCGTTTTTACCTAGGATATGGTAGGCTTTGGAGAGTCTCATCAGGTGACTCACAGAATGCCCATAGCCCTGCTGCTGCAGACATGGAACAGCACAAGGGTCCTGGATTACCTCCTGTCCCGAGATGATGTTGATCCCAGAAAGAATAGGGATGACAGGTGGTTCAGGAGGAGGTACTCAGACCTTCATACTGACAGCCCTTGACAAGAGGATTACGGTCTCAGCACCGGTGGTCCAGGTCTCAGCCCATTTTTTCGGGGGATGTATCTGTGAAAGTGGCATGCCCATTCACAAAAGTGATCATCACCAGACCAATAATGTTGAAATTGCAGCACTTTGTGCACCCCGGCCCTTACTGCTGATTTCCAATGGGCAGGACTGGACCAGGAATACCCCCGGATCGAATACCCGTATATACAGAAAGTGTATGCTCTGTATGATGCTGAACACAAAGTAGAGAATGTACATCTGGCAGGGGAGAAAGCATGACTATGGATATTCCAAGAGGGTGATCATGTATAATTTCATGGCGCATCACCTGGGATTGAACCTGGGGGATATTCCCTATAACAACGGGTACAGGGAAGATTTTGTCACCCTGCTTTCACAGGAACAACTGAAGGTGTTCAGTGGATGCATCCCATACCTTCGGGGCTCTGAAAGGCGATGAAGCAGTGATGGAATATTTGAACATGGAAGAAGTCCTCCGAAATCGCAAGACTGATGGTGACATTGGCTGAGTTTGGATATACTAAAGATCTAAGCCAATACAGACAGGAACAAAACCTGCATCTTTCGAAATCGGAAGGGTCATTGCGGAGCACAGGGAAAGATATATTGTCCTTACAGAAAAAGATGAACTGGAAGCCGAGATCATTGGCCATCTGAGATTCTCCGCTTCAGACAGGTCAGGATTTCCGGCAATAGGGTGACTGGGTGGCATAGCGGTATACAATGAGACGGATGCCATAATACATGCAATCTATCCCCGGCGAAGTATCCTTGAGCGGCAGGCTGTCGGTAAGTTTGGTGAGAAACAAATCATCGCGGCGAACATTGATTATGCCCTGATCGTACAGGCGGTGGACAGGGACTTCAACCTTAACAGACTGGAACGGTACCTGGCCATTTCATATGCTGGTAATATCGAAGCGATCATAATCCTGAGTAAGATTGACCTGGTCGGTCCAGATGGTCTAGCTGACATAGTAGAAAAGATTGAGGAGCGGATACCAAATGTTCATATCATTTCCATCAGCAACATAAGCAGGGATGGACTTGAACTGCTGGTCCAATTGATGCGCAAAGGGAAAACATATTGTTTCCTTGGATCTTCCGGCGTGGGTAAATCAACCCTGATCAACAATCTTGCAGGCGTAGATCTGATGAACACTAAATCCATCAGCGAGAGTACTAAAAAAGGCAGGCATGTTACCAGCCACCGGGAGATGGTCGTCCTCGACAATGGCGGGATCCTGATAGATAACCCGGGGATGAGGGAAATCGGACTGGCAGACAATGGCGGTGGACTGGAGAAAGCATTTGGCCAGATTACTAAACTTTCCAGGGAGTGCAAATATTCGGATTGCAGGCATATTAATGAAAATGGTTGTGCTGTAATTGAAGCCGTAGAGAGCGGGGAAATCGACAGGGCAACATACGAAAACTACATGAAATTAGAGAGAGAGAAAATCCATTTCCAGTCAAGTATCGCTGAAAAACGAAAAAAGGATAAAGAATTCGGCAAAATGGTCAAGCATTACAAGAAGAACAGGAAGGAAAATAAGTTTTAGCGTTTTAATTTAATGGATTCAAATCTGATACTATGCGATACAGAAATAATAATTCTTTTCAAAAAGATTGTAAAAGAAGGATGTTAATTATAACGTACCTTCTGTTTGCAGTACTGACTGTTTACGGAATTAACCCGGCAGATACAGTCAAGGCTCCGGGAGATATACCATTAAATGACATCCTGACTGAATACCTACAGGTAAATAAAACATATGGCTTTGGTTTGGTAAAACTAACTGTTTCTGATAAAAATGGTTGGGAGAAAAAGAGGTTGTCTATTTTAGAGCGGTCAGAAACAATGTTGGGAGAGCCTCCTGTTTTAACGAATGATCCTGTCACTTCAAGGATCATTTCACAGGAGCAAAGGGATGGTTACAAAGAATTGAAAGTGGAATTTCCCAGTTATACAGGAGATACCATAAAAGGGTATCTGCTTGTCCCGGATAGAACCAGTGCAGCTTCACCACGCCCGGCCATCCTTGCAATGCATAGTACCGGACCAGGTGCTGTTCAGACAGTAGGGATCACCCCAAGAGAAAACAGGTGCTATGGGATGGAATTGGCACAGCGGGGTTATGTTGTATTGGCAATCGATGTTCTCTGTGCCGGGGAACGTGTTTATGAAGGTGATCGGCCATATTATACAAACAGGTTTTACAAACAATTTCCCGATTGGTCAGCTATGGGCAAAAATATCGTTGACCACCAGAGAGGTCTGGATTACCTCTGTAGCCTTGATTATGTTGATCCAGACAGGTTAGGATGTATCGGGCACTCTCTGGGAGGGTATAACTCATTCTTCCTGCTGGCATTCGACCCGAGGGTGAAAGCAGCCGTTTCATCCTGCGGTTTCAGCCCTATGGGTAAAACCAATTCTCCATACCAGTTTGCAAGGGATGCCTGGTATGTCCATTTTAACCCGGCTTGCAGAAACTTCATCAGGGCTGGCATGGTCCCCTGCGATATGCACGAGTTTATGGCACTTTGTGCACCCCGGCCATTGTTTAATTATTCTGCTTCTGATGATGCCGTTTATTATCCCGGCCAGGCACGAGAAGGCGAAGATTTCTCGCCGTGGTGGGAAACCGCAGACAAAGCCCTGGGCCAGGTTTCAAGGGTATATCAGATTTTAGGGGCTGAAAGCAACTTCGTGCGGGTTAGCAGTAGCGGAGGCCACAATTTCCCTCCTGAAATCAGAGAAAAAGCATATAATTGGCTGGATAAAAATCTTGGGATGTGAGAACTAATGATAAATTACATTGAAGATCTACGACTACTGATCTTATAGTGAAATAAAGGCCGTATAGCTCACCTCATTACTTGTTTCTGCCATGGAAAGCAGGATCTGGGCCGAATGCATTCTTCCGTCACCACCCGGGGATCTTTACATTTTTCTTCTCACCGGTGATTTTTGCTGACCGGGGACTGAAAAGGCTGACGAGGAAGGAATCATACTGTTCCGGTTCACCAGGGAAAAGTGATTTGATATCTTTACCCAGGATACTGACAGCTTTGATATTCCAGAATTTTTCGGCAGCTCTGTTGATGAAGAGTATCCTGGACCCCTGATCAATGGTCAGCACCAGATCAGCATGTGCAGTGAGGGTCTTTTCGAAACGGTTCCGTTCCCTTGTTATCATCTGGTACTGTGCTTCCAGGTCGGTTTTTGTCTGTTCGAGTTTTTTCTTTAACTCCACACTGGCAAGTTTGAGCTTATCTTCCTGTATCTTCATTTGCTCAGTATATTTTCTGCTTTCCAGTTCCATTATCCTTTCATTGGTGATATCAGTAGCAAGGTAGATTACCTTGGATACTTCACCATACATATCGTTCACAGCTGTATAACTGACACGGAACCATTTTTCATCTTCATATTTTGTCCGGGTCTTCATTTGTCCCTGGTAAGCAATACCACGGGTGATCCCTTCCCATATCTCGTGGAAACTATCCAGTTCATTTTTTTCAATAAATTCAAAAACTGACATCTTTACCAGCTCGTTCCTTGTATATTTCAATGTCTCAAGGAAAAGTTCATTGCAATTGATATATTTTCCGTCAGGTGCAAATTCAGCTTTAATATTCAAGCGATTCAGGGATTCGACCTGTCCCTCAAAATCAAGACTTTGCTTCTTCTGTTCCGTGTTATCGATGGCGAGGAAAAGAACTTTTTCAACGGACCCGTCATCTTTCCTTACGCAGGTATATGTGGACATCGCCCAGAGATCCTGTCCCTCCTTGCTGACATGTTTCATATATCCCTCATAATGTTTTCCCCCCTCAGAGAGCCTGTTCCAGATCGGGTCAAACCACTCCCGGTCCTTCTCATCAATGAATTTTGAGATATGCTGCCCTTCCACCTCCGAATTGCTGAAATAACCAAGCTTGTGAAGAAACTTGGTATTCGCATATAGCAAGGTGCCATCCGTACCGTACTCGGCCCTGATCAAAGTGTGGTTAACAGAATTGGTGAAACTGATGAACTTCTCGGCCTGTTGCGCTGCCTGTTCCTGGGTTTCTTTGAGTTGTTCCATATTCTGCCGCATCTTATCTTCCTGCTGGGCCATGACCTCCGCCTGGCTCTGTGATTCCTTGAGAAGGAAAGCTGTGCGTATACTGCTCCTGAGGCTGGAAATGGTGATGGCGGTCCTTTCAGCTACGCTTTCGACGAAATTGATCTCAAATCTCTCAATGGTATTGAATGAGGCCAGTTCCATGATCCCCAGCACTTCATCCTGGGTGATCAGCGGAACAATAAGTAAATTATCGGGTGTGGCAAGACCCAGACCAGAGGTAATCTCAAGATAACCCTCCGGGAGGTCAGTCATATGAATACTTTCTTTTTCCAGGGCACAGGTACCGATCAAACCTTCTCCCCATTCAACCCGTTTATCTGCAAATTTTTTCCTGTCATAAGCATAGGAAGCTTTCAGGTCAAAGTACCGGAGTTCATCTTCATCCTGCTCAATAAGGAAAAATCCACCCTGGTTGGCATCCAGGTATTTGACCAGGAAACTGATTATATTGTAGGAAAATTCCTCCATGTTATCGAATGGCCTGCGCAGGATATCCCCGACTGTAGCCAGTCCCCCGGAAATCCAGTTCCGCTGGTCATCTTCCAATTTGCGGTTTTGCTGATCCTCAGTATTATTTTTCAAATTGTTCCGCAGGTTGACCAGGGCTTCACCAAGCAGGTCGTCCTCATCGGTCAGATCCAATTCTGCATCCAGCTGGTTATTTATAAGCTTTGCTGTGAAATCGAGTATTTTTTCTGATCTCTGTTGCCCTTCCAGAAACTGCCGGTTTATAGTGACCTTGTTCCTGGCCGTCTTCACGCCTGCAATGATACCGGTCACCGTTGTCAGCAGGGGGATCACATCCAGCAGGAATTGCCCGGGGAATAGGTTGTGCAGAAATCCGAAACCATGCAGGGTGAATGAAACATTGCCAGTAATAGAGTGAAGCAGGAGAGAGGTGAAGGGGAAGATGATCCCTATGAGAAATCCATAAACCGTATACCTGATAATTATATCGTTAGGTTTGTCCATAACCATCCCAAGTCCGAATAAAAATACTTATAATTCCTTAATGATTGAGATTGATCCGGAATTTTTATCAATAGAGGACGGGCAGATTAATAATAGGAGAAGATACAGAGACGTACCATATAACAGTACTGGAATGTCTCTATGTCTGTATTTGGATTGGATATAATAAATGTCGTCATTTTAAATCAATTCAGGGTCTTTTCAACTTTCTTTACCAATGCCTTGATATCAACGGGCTTTTCAATATAATCAACAGCTCCCATATCAAGGGTTTTCTTAATATTCATGACATCTGTGACAGCTGAAACGATGATCACCGGAATTTCCCTGGTATCATTGTTTTTCTTAAGCTGGTCAAGGAACTGGTAACCACTTATTTTCGGCATCAGCAGATCAAGCAGGATCAATTCCGGACGGTCCTTCTCCAACATGGTATATGCCTCTTTTACATTAAAAGCGGTCTTTATCTCATATCCCTTGCTGTTCAAAATTGCTTCAAGAAGGACAACATTGGTGTTGGAATCATCGACGATCAATATCTTCTTCCTGTCTGCAGTGGTATTCATACAGTGGCATGAATTTTTTCAGTTTCAAATATATTGCATTTTAAGAGAGTGTGCATATTTATTGGGATGATTTATATCATCTCTCTTTTTTTCGTAGTTTTAATCAGAAATTATCCTTTGAATAAGTCAGAATCCATATCAGGCTTTCCTTGTGAAGAGCAAATGCCTTATAGCCAGTTGCTTAATGAGGAACAGATTGAGCTATTGCAACGTAACAGCAATGTTGTCAGCTATAACAAAAAAGATATTGTATTCAGGCAGAATACCCGGACCTCCCATATTATGTTGATGGTCAGTGGGCTGGTCAAGATATTCAAAGAAGGGAGGAACGAACGGACCGTATTATTAAGACTGGCAACACCCGGGGAATACATTGGAATGATGTCAGTGATGGGAGATCATATACACCGGTATTCGGCAACTGTGGTTGAAAATGCTGATATCTGTTTCATTGATATCAATGCTTACCGGAATGTCCTGATGGAAAACGGCAAGTTCAGCCTCCAACTGATGAGCCTGATCAGCCAGGACGGCCTGTTTATCTTTAACCGGCTGATGAACCAGACCCATAAACAACTGCCCGGCAGGATCGCCGATGTATTACTTTATTTTGCAGAGCAGATCTACCGGCAGCCATATTTTGATTTCCCGCTGACACGCCGTGAACTTGCTGAACTTGCAGGTACAACCAAGGAGAGTTTTATACGGACCCTGACTGAATTTAAAAATGACAAGATCATCTACCTGGATGGAAGCAGGGTAGAAATAATCTCAATGGATATCGTAAAAACCCTGAGTGAATTGGGATAGCCCGTCGAAATACGTAAATTTGCTACCGTTACTTATGATCCTGCTCTCTCCAGATGAAAGTATTAATTGTTGATGATATTTTTACAAATCGCCTGCTTCTCGCTGAAGTGATGAGAAGCCTGGATATTGATTTCGACCAGGTTGAAAATGGCAAAGAAGCAATTGATGCCTTTAAAGATACAGACTATGATCTGATCCTGATGGATATAGAGATGCCGGTGATGAACGGGCTTGAAACCACAAAATTTATCAGGGAAGAGATGCCTTATCCAAAAAACAGGGTCATGATCGTTGCACTTACCGCTCATAATCCCCAACTTTTTTTTGAAGACTTCCAGGATGTAGGTTTTGATAAATTGCTGACAAAACCCTACAGCCTTGATAAATTATCAGATCTCCTTGGTGTCTGATCAGCATTATTTATCATCAAATCAGGCTAACGATCTTTTCCAGTCCGGCTGCGTCATTTTCATCAAATTGGTCCAGGTGTTTGCTATCCACGTCCAGTACAGCGATGATTTGACCATTTTTATCATGGACCGGGACCACAATCTCTGATCTTGATCTTGAATCACATGCGATATGCCCGGGGAATTGCTCCACATCAGGGACGATAATGGTTTTTCCCTGATTGACCCCTGTCCAGCAAACACCTGTGTCTTTGGCCAGCACCTGGCAGGCTGACAGGGCCCTGATAAGGGCCGACAAGCAAATCTCCATCACTCAGCAGGTAAAATCCTGTCCAGAAAAAACCTTCCATCTTGTGATGTAAGACTGCAGCAACAGTGGCCATGCGGGAAATGATATCATCAGTTGCCTGCAGGAGTTCTGATAACTGCATAAAGAGTCTTTCGTACCTACCTGTCTTCTTGCTTTTCTCCACGGCTGGTAAAAATTCCGGAAAAGATCAGTACAATTCTTTAATGGTTTGTTTCTTACCGTTAAACTCGAAACTTTCTCCTGATTTCAGTCCCTCCATGGCTTTGTACAAGGGAACGGCAGGAGAGATGGCGTAATAAATAGTACCATCCAATTCAATTTTTCCGGCACTGATGGCGATGATAAACTTTGATATATCAGATATGACAATGGCACCAAATTCAACCGATTCCTTCAGGTTCCTTGGGTTAATCCGTTCGAGGACATGCATATCTGCCAGGGCTTTTTGATATTGTGCAGCAAACATATCTCTACGGCCCATCAGCTGGTCCCTGAATGAATCATAACGATCTTTGTTGGCACCGTATTCATTGAGGGCCAACTGGGCCTCATTCATGGCTGACTTGGCACTGTCGACGCATTTTTGCTGTGTTATCTTACAGCGTGAAATTAGCGTTTCTTTGATATGTAGGTTATTCTCCCTCATAAAGACTACTGGATAATGAATAAATTCAGGGGAATCTTTATTCAAAGACTACTTAACAATACTATATTAGCGGGAATTTTGGTTACAACTTCTGTAAAATAATGAAAAATCCACTAAAATGAAAGATTTCTCGTGCAAATTTCTGGTAATTATGCTTTTAGGCTGTGTAAATATGGTTTTTACCGAGGCACAGCTAAGGCCTGATTGGGAAGGAAGTATTCCAGATGGTTGTACAAGCATAACAGTGGGGAAAGATGCCACCACAGACGGATCAGTCATCACATCACATACGGATGACAGCCACCGGACACGTTCATGGATAGATGTCCGGCCGGAAATGGAGCATGCTGCAGGAAGCATGGCGCCAATGTATAAACGGATGCCGTTTGATTCCCTTGCTATGCCAACCTATGTTCACAGAAAGATCGGTGAAATTCCTCAGTCAAATCATACCAATGCCTATATTAATTCAGCCTATCCCTGCATGAATCAATACCAGCTGGGAATTGGCGAATCTACCTTTGGTGGCCGGGAGGAGTTACAGTCAGATGAAGGTTTGATCGATTGCCAGCGGCTGTGCCAGTTAATGCTGGAGCGAACACAAACTGCCAGGGAAGCCATACAAATGGCTGGTGAACTACTTGGCAGGTACGGCTGGAATGATTATGGGGAATGCCTTACCATATCTGATCCCGGGGAGGTCTGGCACCTTGAGATCGTTGGTCCGGGTAAAGGCAGGACAGGAGCTGTTTGGGTGGCCCAGCGGGTACCTGACGACCATGTATCGGTAAATGCAAATGCAAGCACCATTAAAGAAATAGATCTATGCAGACCCGGATATTTTATGGCATCTGAAAATATTTTTGATCTGGCAAAGGAAAATGGCTGGTGGTCTCCGGATGATGGCCCTTTCCGCTTCTGCTATGCCTATGCACCTGAAAGCAGGAACTCATTTGCCAGCAGGAGAAGGGAATGGAGGGTTTTTGATCTGCTTGCCCCTTCACTGGGACTCGATCCGAATGCAGAGAATTATCCATTCTCTGTGAAGCCTGACAAGACCGTAGATATAGCTACACTTATTAGTGTTTTTAAAGACTATTATGAGGGGACAGATTTTAATTTTGTCAAGGACATTACCGTAGCGGATGACAGCGGTAAGATGGTGATATCTCCCCTGGCGAATCCGTTTATGCCTTATGACATGAATAAGGTATTCAGGATCAATGGCGGATGGGGATGGAGAGGTGAGAGGACCATTGCACGCTGGTATACAATGTATGCGACCATTAATACAGTCGAGGGACTGGCTGCCGGATGCGATTGGCGGACTTGTCTGGCTGGCTATGGACAATGTGGCTACTTCGATCTATGTCCCGGTATATTGTTCAGTTACCGACCTTCCACTTCCGTATAAAACACCTGGCAGACCTGATGGCTATAATCGGGAGTCAGCATGGTGGGCATTTAACCGGCTGGGTACTCTGACTGCTCAGCGATGGGGTGACATGCGTCATGATGTAGATGCTGTCTGGCTTCCCTGGCAGCAGGAATTGCTTGATAATCAACAGGCTATCGAGGCGGAAGCCCTGAAGCTCTATGAAAAAGATAAACCTGAGAAGACCATTGAATTTTTAACAGGATATTCAAACAAATGGGGTGTCAGGGTAGTGGATAAGGCCTGGGAGCTCGGGGATTTTATGTGGACCAAATACGACGAATTGTTTTAGATCCCGTCATTTATATATATATTTATTTAAAGAAACTTTCAATTTCATGCATAATAGGGGATTTGCAAGTGATAATAATGCCGGCGTCCATCCGGAAATAATGAAGGCCATTGAGAGCGTAAACACTGGTCATACCGTCGCCTACGGTGATGATCAATTCACGGCCTCTGCGGTTAAAAAGATCCGGCATATGCTGGGAGAGAAAGTCCAGCCTTTTTTTGTCTTCATTGGAACTGCAGCCAACGTCCTGGGATTGGATGCCATTACCAAGCCTTATCATTCAATTATTTGTGCAGAAACATCACATATTCATGAAGATGAATGCGGGGCACCGGAGCGATGGACCGGTTGTAAACTGCTGTCTGTTGATTCTCCAGATGGCAAACTCTCCCCTGCAACTATTGAAAAGCATATGTATGGGATTGGCTTTGAGCATCATTCACAACCACGTGTGGTCTCCATAACGCAATCTACAGAAATGGGAACCCTTTATTCACCTGAGGAGATAAGGGCCATTGCACAGTATGCACATGAACACCAGATGCTCGTCCATATGGATGGGGCCAGGATCAGCAATGCTGCTGCAGGACTGGGGACAGGATTCAGGGAATTAACGGTAGATGCGGGGGTTGACGTATTGTCTTTTGGCGGGACCAAAAACGGGATGATGTATGGTGAAGCTGTAGTGTTTATGAGTGAAGAATTTGCCTATGATTTTAAATACCTGAGAAAACAGGGGATGCAGCTGGCGTCCAAGATGCGTTTCATAGCCGCACAGTTTGAGAGGTTCCTTGACGAGGAAATCTGGCTGGAAAATGCCAGCCATGCTAATCGCATGGCTAAAATGCTTGAAGCGGAAGTGTTGAAGATCGACGGGATCCGGATCACTCAGCCGGTTCAGTCTAACGCTGTATTTGCCATCCTGCCAAAGGAAATCATTCCCAAGCTTCAGGAAGAGTTCTTCTTTTATATCTGGAATGAGGCTGCCGGTGAAGTACGCTGGATGTGTTCATATGACACAACAGAAGAAGATGTTGTTGATTTCAGTTCCCTGATCAGGAAAATGATGAGATGACCAATTGAATAAACCAATTTGTTTGATATGAAACGCCAATATTTATTAGTCGTATTACTGGCTGGCTTCGTCTTCTATGGATGCCATGCTCAGAAAAAAGTGCCAAAAGTGTATTCCAATATGGGAATTGAACGCAACTCTGTGTATGTTACAAGGAATGATGCCCGGGTAAACAACGTGGATCTGCCTGCCTATCATAGCCTTGACCAGGTGCTGGGAAATCCCGTGGGTACAGCACAGGGAATTGCCTTTGATTTCCAGGATACCATGTTGTCAGGAACTTTGTATTATGGACTTATCCACTATAATGATTCAAGGCATCCTCTGCCTGTGTATTTCAGGAGCACAGCCGAAATTGTGGGTGGGAAATCACAGGTCAGCATCAGCGGAAATTTGTCCGGAAGATTCGATATGACGGGTTGGGAAAAGAGTGGAGAAGGGACTATTGGCTACCGTGTCATGGACACTTATGGCAGTATGATCTATGACGGCCGGGTGGCATTTAAGGGTACCGGTCCATTCGAAGTTGGCATTACGGTGACAGAAGGTCCATTTATCAACCTGTTAACGAATGAGGGTGCTACTGTCACCTTTAAAACGAACATGAAAGGTTGTGGCAAAGGTAACTGTGGATGGAAAGAGTTTTGCAGATCCGAAGGCCACCACAGAGCATGCTATTGAACTCACCGGCCTCTCTCCCGACAATGAATATGAATATGTCCTGCAGACTGGTGGGGTTGAGCAACAATACTCATTCCGGACTGCCCCGGAACCGGGATCCAGGACAGCATTTACTTTTGCTTATGCCAGTGATTCCAGAAGCGGACAGGGCGGTGGTGAAAGGGATATCTTCGGGGTAAACAGTTATATTATGAAAAAGATCATGGCGGCCTCAGTCATGCATGATGCCCGTTTTTTTCAGTTCACGGGAGACCTGATCAATGGCTACCTGACCAGCAAGGAGGCAACCAATCTGCAGTATGCTAACTGGAAAAGATCCATTGAAGCATTTGCCCATTATATACCAGTGTATGTGGGAATGGGTAACCATGAGGCATTGGAATACTGGTTTTATGATAGCAGGGATGAGATGATAATGAAGGTCGACCGCTTTCCTTTTGAAACAGAATCGGCCGAAGCTGTTTTTATGGATAACTTTCATATGCCTCATGAATGGACCGGAAAGCGAGGATGGTGCATCCTATGACCCTGATCCGAAAAAGACGGATTTTCCATCCTACAAGGAATCTGTTTTCTACTATACCTATGATAATGTAGCTGTTATTGTCCTCAATTCGGATTACCTGTATTCTTCATCCACTCCTTTTATCAGACTGACCAGTGGAAATCTGCATGGCTATATACTGGACAGGCAACTTGAATGGCTTGCTTCCACACTCAAGACCTTAGAGGCAGATGACCGCATTGATCATATTTTTGTTACCCAGCATACTCCAGCTTTTCCTAACGGGGGTCATGTAGGGGATGATATGTGGTACAGTGGCAATAACCAGTACCGTCCCTATATTGCCGGGAGACCCCACCCAAAGGGATCATCGAAAGGAGAGACGAATATCTTGACCTTGTTGTCAATAAGAGCAACAAGGTCCTGGCCCTCCTTACCGGTGATGAACATAATTATAATCGTCTCAGGATTTCTCCCGAAATGACTATATATCCCGATATGTATTTTGGCGAGAAGATAGAGATTAGCAGGGAGATATGGCAAATTAATAATGGGGCTGCTGGGTGCGCCCTATTACGCGCAGGAACAGACTCCATGGTCAGAGCATGTACAAGGATTCACTACCCAGAATGCATTGGTGCTGATCCATGTTGATGGAAAAAAAGTCAGCATTGAGGTAATCAACCCGGATACTCTGGAATTGATCGATGAAGCTGTAATCAGGGAATAAGCAGGGAACTGTCCCCATAACTGAGGAACCGGAAATTATTGGTCAGGGCATAATCGTAGACTCTTTTCCAGTCTTCTCCGATAAATGCTGCCACAAGCATTAAAAGGGTACTGCCGGGCTGGTGAAAATTTGTGATCATCCGGTCAGCCATCTGAAAAGTATATTCCGGGATGATCATCAGCCTGGTAATTCCTTCCAAAATCTCCAGTCTGTTATTTTCCATATAATGTAGGAGTTGCCTGAGACTGTCCCTGCGGCTTCCGGGCGGAATTTCGTAGGCTTCCCACTGATCCAGGAATACATGGGAATTCCCGGATACCTTTTTGTTGTCCAGCTTTAATCCAAGCCAGTAAAGGGATTCAAGCACACGGGTTGAGGTGGTGCCAACTGCCAGGATCTCTCCGGGTTGATCCAGCAAGGTTTGTACGGCTCTTCTGCTCACATAAAAATGCTCTGCATGCATAGGATGCTTTGCAGGATCATCCGTTGATACAGGCAGGAATGTACCCGCGCCTACGTGCAGGGTAAGGTTTAGCCTGGCAATGCCCATTTGATCGATTTGCTTCAACACCGAATCTGTAAAATGCAGTCCAGCTGTAGGTGCTGCCACTGAACCATCAATCCGGGAGTAAACAGTCTGGTAAGTGTGCCTGTCGCCAGGTTCAGCCCCTCTGTTAAGGTAGGGTGGGATAGGGGTATGGCCGGCCACCTCCAGGATCTCCCCAAAAGTTACATCCACGGGGTCCCATCTAAACCTGATCAGAAATGTATCCCCGTCCCTGCCTGTTTTTTCAGCGCGGAGCAATATGGACTTCATATGCCTGCCTGTCCCAGCTTAACCTCCATTTCCAGAGAACCGGTTTTCCATTTTTTTGCATTCCCAACAAGGCATTTCCAGATACTTTCTGAAGTCTGCTGAAATGCCTGGTAATATTCGGCAGGTTCATGAGGTTCCAGGCAGAAGATCTCGATGCTGGACCCTGTTATTTTTTCAAAGATCAAACGCGCCTGAACCACTCTGGTGTCATTGAAAACCATCAGCAGACCTGGTGGGAGTAAAGTGGTAATGTCTTTGAAGGTCTGATGAGTAATTTTACCCTGATCGTAGATCAATAGTTTGGAACTATTTCTCTCCTTTAAAGGATATTTCGCGATAAAATCTTCAGGCAGTATGTAGGTCAGATTCTTCATATAACCGCTTATAGCTGCTTGAAACTATAAGTTCCAAACTTATAGTTCCAAGCTAATAGTTCCAAACCTTCCGGGGATTATTTAAGAATTTTGTATTTTTGCAGCAATTCAGCAGGACGTTCTATCGTTCTTTGGATCCCGGCAACGGGATAAAAGAGAGGAAAGTCCGGGCAGCAAAGAGCACCATACTTTCGGGAGAAAGATATTCGTGAGGGTATAGTAGCGGAGAAGAAAATAACCGCCCTAATCTCGACTCGTCGGGAAAAGGGTAAGGGTGAGAAGGTGAGGTAAGAGCTCACCGGTCCCGGTGGCGACACCGGTGGCGGTCCGCCTTTTGGGCTGAAAGACCATGTATACCGGCTGATAAGGGTTGCTCGCCCGTTGTCGGGGGGTAGGTCGATCAGATAAATGATAGAGATCCCGGAGCCGGCCCCAATGGGGACGACCGGGAGACAGAACCCGGCTTACAGACCTGCTGAAGAAAAAACAGGAGCCCCCGAAAAGGGCTCCTGTCCATTTGTAGAAGACCAGGCAGTTTTAATACCTGAAATTATTACTCATTAGCCGGAGCGGTCAGCAGGTTTGAGGAATATGGCATCATCGATATCCTCATTGAACTTCACTTCTTCAAACTGGAGAGTCATTCCGGCTTGTCCGTCAAAGCTCTGCTCGGTGGTGAATGGCATTAGATAACCATCTACATCCTGGAAATTGCTCATCAAAGCAACCAGCTCCGTTTCCTGCCCATTGACCGTCAAATTGTATTTCATTTTCAGGATGATATACTTCTCTGAATCAAGGTAATAGTGAAAAATATTCCCTCTTTCCTTGTATTCTTCAGAACATATACTTCAGTGCCATTTAGATCTTCTGTGCCCACCAGTTCCAATTGATGTCCCTTTTCCTTATAGTTCCATAGGTTCCCGTCCAGATCAGAAAGTTCTTTCATAGGCCCGAGTTCCGGTCCTGCAAGATCTATGGGTTCTTCAGATCCTGTCCATGGTTGAATTGCCCAGCCATTCTCCCCATCATATGCCATTACCACCCTGGCTCCCTGAAAGTCCATCTCCGTAAATGCCTTGTTAGGCCGTTTCGTTATGGATTTAAAAGGCAACTCCATTCCCATCTGTATGATTTTGCCAGTACTTACCTGTGTTTTTACCTTTAATATCTTCTCCTGCCCAATGGCTTTAAAATGTTTGTCCAGGATACTCTGCAGATCCTGTGCAGAGGTGGCCCCCATGGTGACCAGGGCAAGGCCTATTATGAAAATAATGTTTTTTTTCATGATAATTTTAGTTTATTTAATGACAGTAGCTTATTTGGTGTTCAATCTAATAACAGTTTCTTTTAACAGTTTGAGATTTTGAAGCAGGTTTTCGATACCGTCGAGTTCAAGCATATTAGCACCATCCGACAGTGCACTTGCGGGGGCAGGATGTGTTTCCAGGAAGATGCCATCAACCCCGGTAGCAATGCCGGCCCTGGCGAGCGTTTCAATCATTTCCGGAAGACCGCCGCTAACTCCGCTTTCCTGGTTTGGTTGCTGCAGTGAATGGGTAATATCAAGCACTACCGGATAGCCTGTTTTCTTCATCTCTATGATTCCCCTGAAATCCACAATCAGGTCTTGATACCCAAACATTGTGCCACGATCAGTAAGCATAATATTCCGGTTCCCCTGAGCAGCTACCTTCTCAATGGCAAACTTCATGGAGGCAGGTGCCATGAACTGTCCCTTTTTAATGTTTACATATTTACCAGTTTCCGCTGCAGCAGCGAGCAGATCAGTCTGGCGGCTCAGGAAAGCCGGGATCTGGAGGATGTCGACATATTCTGCAGCAATGGCAGCTTCTTCGGGTGAATGAATATCGGAAAGTACAGGTATTTTAAGCCGGTTCTTGACCTTGCGCAGGATATCGAGTGCAGCCAGGTCTCCAATCCCCGTGAACGAATCAGATCGGGATCTGTTAGCCTTGCGATAGGAGGCTTTGAAGATGTATGGGATCTGCAGTTTGTCACATACACCGGCAACTCGTTCAGCTACCTTGAAACACAGGGCTTCATCTTCAACCACACAGGGACCTGCAATCAGGAAGAACTGTCCAGATTCAGTATTATTCAGATTTGGCAGGTTGTCAAGCATACTGGTTTGAATTTGCTTTTTGAAGGATACTAAAAATAGACATAAATACCTAATATCCGTATTTCTTTTTCCACCAATTTTTAAGCCGCTCCCGGATTTCAGATTCCCGGGCATTATTCTGAGGATCATAGAGTTTTTTTCCACTCAGGTCCTCCGGCAGGAATTCGCTTTCTACAAAGTTACCCTCATAGCTATGAGCATATTTATAATCGTCTCCATATCCCAATTCTTTCATTAGCCGTGTAGGGGCATTCCTGATGTGAAGGGGAACACTGAGGTCTCCGGTCTTTCTAACCAGTTCCTGGGCATCATTAATGGCCTGATATGAGGCATTACTTTTGGGTGAAGTAGCCAGGTAGATGGCAGCCTCTGACAGAATGATCCTGGATTCAGGCCATCCAACCATATGTACAGCCTGGAAACAATTAGTGGCCAGTAAAAGGGCATTGGGATTGGCCAGGCCGATATCCTCAGCCGCAAGGATCACAAGTCTGCGGGCGATGAATTCCGGTTTTTCACCACCCTCTATCATCCTGGCCAGCCAGTATACAGCAGCATTGGGATCACTGCCCCGGATGCATTTGATGAAAGCAGAGATGATGTCGTAATGTTGTTCTCCGTTTTTATCATAGAGGGCAATGTTCTCCTGTATCTTGTCCTGTACGGATTGATCAGTCACAAGGATCTCTTTCGGGATAGGCTGACCGCCTGAGATCTCAGCATTAATGTTCAGCTCCAGGATGTTGAGCAATTTTCTGGCATCCCCTCCTGACAGCCTTAGTAAAGCCTCGTTTTCTGCAATATTAATATTCAGCTTCTTGAGGAGAATATCTTTCTGAAGTGCCTTTTCGATCAGGGCCAATAAATCATCTTTTGATAGTGAATTCAGGGTGTAAACCTGGCATCGTGACAGCAGAGGTGATATCACTTCAAAGGAGGGATTTTCAGTAGTGGCCCCAATCAGGATGACAATGCCCTGTTCAACAGCCCCCAGCAGGGAATCCTGTTGTGATTTGCTAAAACGGTGGATCTCATCAATAAACAGGATGGGATTAGGCTTGTTGAAGAATTGCTGTTTTCGCGCTTTTTCAATGGTCTCACGGACATCTTTGACACCGGATTGAACCGCGCTTAACTGGTAAAATACCCTGTCAAGCTGGTTGGCAATGATCCTGGCAAGGGTTGTTTTACCTACACCTGGGGGGCCCCAGAGAATAAACGAGGCTACGGATCCTGATTCGATCATCTTCCGGATCACAGCATCTTTACCTACCAGGTGCTCCTGTCCCAGAAAATCTTCGAGTGTCACCGGTCTCATCCGGTCTGCCAGTGGCTGGTTGGGAATATCCATATACAATATTAAACTACGAAACCTTAAAATTAAGTATTAACGAAAGAACTACAAACTTCAGGATGAATGCAACCGAATCAGGAAAAACTCCGTCATACCTAAAACAAGATCTGGATATCTGCGTATACCAGATTTATAGTAAAAAATAACATAATTTCTATTAGATATGAAATCAAGAATACGATCCATACAGGCAGGAATAATTGTATTTTTTCTAACGATCACGCCTTCATTCAGCCAGATTGAAGATATCGGGCTTATGCTTACGGGTGGGGTGGATGACGCTGAAAAAATGCTGACCGAATATCTCAGGCCGCTTGCCAATGCATTGGGAGCCAACATCAACGGGGGCTGGTACAATACTGCCAAGGTTCATCAATTCGGTGGCTTTGACATTACCTTCACCGCCAGTGTGGCTTTTGCACCGGATGAACACAAATCCTACGACCTGGGCCAGCTGTCTCTCCAGGCCCTTTATGATGACGATATTGCCAATACCATCGCCGGAGGAAAAGATATCGGTCCTGAGCTAAGATACCAGCAGGAAATCCCTGGTCTTGGATCCTGTCACCTACCTGCAATATGACCATCCAGCAGGAACAGGAGTGGATTTTATCCCTTCTCCCATGATCAATGCAGCAGTCGGATTGCCCAAGGGCTTCGAAATCATGGGCCGCTATATGCCTACCATTAAAATCGGAAATACTGCCAAAGCCGGTATATGGGGAGCAGGATTTAAGCATGATATAAAGCAATGGATTCCTGTGCTGGCAAAATTGCCTGTATTTCAACTTGCCATCATGTACGGATATACCAATATAAAGGTAAATACTGAATTGACCAGCATCACACCGGAAATGATCGGTGCTACAGATCTGACTACGATGAGTGTAAGTTTTGATGACCAGAATTTTGATGTGGTGACCCAGGGCCATACTGCCAATGCACTGGTTTCTGCCAACCTTCCCGTGGTCTGTTTTTATGGAGGTGTAGGGGTCAGCATTACACAGACCAATCTTAAACTGAACGGTTATTATCCTGTCCCTACAATCATTACAGAACTGGGTGATCCGAATTTTGATCCCTTGTTCATGCCTGTCGTCAGGGACGATGAATGCACTAAAAGATCCTGTCGATGCAGAGATCAAGAACCAGGATGGAGGTACTACCAAGCCACGGCTGAATGCCGGGATAAGGTTTAAATTTGCTGTGATCACCCTGCATTTTGATTATACCTGGGCCAATTATTCAGTAGCTACTTTTGGTCTTGGCGTAAATATCCGTTAGAATCCTTTCAGTTTCATTGTCACCGTCGGGATCAGCAGCAGAAATCCCAGGATTAACAGGATGACTATAAAAGGGGTAACCCATCTCACCCACTTTTCATAAGGGATCCTGGCGACTCCGAGAACACCGATCAGGACACCTGATGTGGGTGTGATCATATTGGTAAACCCGTCACCAAACTGATAGACCAGAACGGTTGCCTGTCTGGATATCCCCACAAGGTCTGAAAAAGGTGCCATGATAGGCATGGTCAGGGCAGCCTGGGCGGATCCGGAGGGAATAAATACATTGATCAGGGTCTGTACACCGTACATGATTCCCACGGAGACAATTTTACCCAGACCATCCATCCCGGAAGAAAGGCTATGCAAAATTGAATCTACGATCTTTCCATCTTCCAGGATCACAATAATACCTCCTGCAAGTCCCACGATCAATGCTGCCGGAAGTATGTCCCTTACCCCTTCAAGGAAGAGGGCCGTGATCCTGTTGGGGGAATAATTCATGGCCATTCCTGAGATAAGTCCCATGCCAAAAAACAGGGTGGCAATTTTCATTATGTACCAGTGATAACCCATGACGCCAATGATGAGAAACAAAATAGTAAATCCCAGCAGCGTAAGCTGGAAAAACTGGACCGATTTCCTCAGGCTCAGCCAGCCGGCCAGGGCAAACAATCCGGATGCCACCGGGATAACAGGGAGGGTAAGGGAAGAACCTGTACCAGCATCGGGATTTCCAACAACAAAAATAGTATGGTGATGGAATATGGAAAAAGTTATTAACCCGGCCAATATGATCCCGTATGAGATCCAGGCCGATATATGCTTTTGCGGAGCAAGGGTTCCCCAATCTGTGCTGCCTTTTTTTCTCCAGTATTCATCTTCCTTGAAGACAGGTGATTTTTCAGGATGGCGTTTTATTCTTTTGGCATATCTAAGTACAAAACCTATCCCGGCGATATTGAGCAGGGCCCAACACAGGATCCTGTATTCTATTCCTGAAAAAAGTGGCAAGCCAGCTATGCCCTGTGCGATACCTACCGTAAAAGGATTCAGCATAGCTCCTGCAAATCCAAGTGCAGCTGCAACAAAACAGAGGCAGACACCTACAATGGAGTCATATCCCATGGAAATGGCCAGGGGCACCATGATGACCACAAAGGCGATGGTTTCCTCGCTCATTCCAAAAACAGCACCGAATACACTGAAAAGGATCATCACCAGGGCTATGATCATATTGTCTGCTCCAAGCCATCTGATCAGGCTGAATCGTTCCAGCCTGGTTGAAAAACGGATAAATGACAAAATGCCAGCGTCAATGGCTTTGCTGCTGTTCATGATCCAGAAGGCGCCTCCGATCATCAGAATGAAGACAATGATCCCCGATTGCCTTACAAATCCATTAAACAAAGCGGCAAAAACCTGCCAGGACTGTGGATCTTTCTCTATCTCGACAAAAACCAGTTCTGTTTTCTCAACACCATCAACAAGCACTTTTTCCTCTAGATATTCCCCGCCGGGAATAATCCAGGTCAGGAGTGCAGAAATCAGCAGGATGTAGAAAACGATAACATAGGTATGGGGAAACTTCCTCATGATCCAAAAGTACGGCCTTTTCGACTTTATGCAATTGCAAAAGAATAGTATTTTTGCTTTCAGGATAAGCCACTATGTCTGCAGAAAAAACCGATATAAGGTCAGATAAACGGATGCTGAACCAGTACAGGGGATTGCTCAGGATCTGTAAATCTGATATGAGTGCATCCGAGTTTGACATGCTGAAGAAAGCGATGAATCTCGCATTGGATGCCTGCCAGGATGAACCTGGTACACTGGGAGATCATACTATTTTTCATGCCCTGGGTGTGGCAACTATCGTGGCTGGTGAGATAGGACTGGGTGCTACATCAATCATTTCTTCACTGTTATTTGATTTTTACCTGGATGGAAGCTTAGGCAGGGAAGACCTGGAGCCACATCTGGATTCCCACATCATTCAGATTATTGATGATGTGGCCAGAATAAGCCGGATAGATACCCATAAATCAAATGACCAGGGTGAGAATCTCCGGAACCTCTTACTGACCCTTTCAAGTGATATCCGGGTAATACTGGTAAAATTGGCTGACCGCTTATATTACATGAGGAACCTGGAGCATCTGGACAGGGCTGAACAATTAACCATATCCACTGAGACATTTCATATATATTCCCCGCTGGCACACCAGATGGGACTGTATAATATTAAATCAGAACTGGAAGATCTTTACCTGAAATACACTGATTTTAAGGCCTACATTGATATTGCCGAAAAACTTCAGGAAACGAAGGTATCACGTGAGAAATTCATCACAGAATTCATTGCCCCGCTGAAGAAGCAGTTGAAAGATGAGAGATTCGATTTTGAGATCAAGGGGAGGACAAAATCAGTGTATTCCATATGGTCCAAAATGAAGCAGCAACAGGTTGATTTCGAAGAGGTTTACGACCTATTTGCCATCCGGATCATTCTGAAAACCGACACGAAACATGAAAAGTCCGACTGCTGGAGGGTGTACAGCCTGGTCACGGATCACTATCAGCCGAATCCTAACCGGTTGAGGGACTGGATCTCTGTACCAAAGTCAAATGGCTATGAATCATTACACACTACGGTTGTAGTCTCCGGTGGCAGATGGGTAGAGGTCCAGATCAGGACAGAAAGAATGAATGAAGTGGCGGAGAAAGGACTGGCTGCACACTGGAAATACAAGGGTGGGTCTGATCAATCAGCCACGGAAAAATGGCTGAACAGGGTCAGGGAAATGCTTGAAAATCAGGAACCAGATGCAGGTGATATCATAGACGATTTCAAGCAGAGTATATATAATAAGGAGATTTTTGTATTTACACCAAAAGGGGATTTGAAGAAATTTCCCGCAGGGGCAACAGTTCTGGATTTTGCATTTGATGTTCACAGCCAGGTAGGTATGACTTGTATGGGAGCAAAGATCAATGGGAGAAGTGTGCCTATCAGGCATAAATTATCCAATGGTGATAAAGTTGAGATCATTACATCAAAGGGTCAGCGGCCTAAGCAGGACTGGCTTCAGTATGTGGTATCATCAAAGTCAAAGTCCAAGATCAAGCAGGCATTACAGGAAACTAAACTGGCCGAAGCTGAGGAGGGGAGAGAAATTCTGAAACGACGGTTCCGGAACTGGAAACTTGAGTTTGAGGATGTAAATATCAACAAATTGCTCAGGCATTATAAGCTAAAGACAGCCACCGATCTTTATCACCTGGTGGCCATTGAGAAAATTGATCTTCTGCAGATTAAGGATATCCTTCAGGAGAAAGAGAAGTCTCAGACCACCAAAAAATCCACAGAGATCGGAGCACATGATGTTGAAAAACTTATGTCTTCAGGTCTGAAGCAGGATGATTACCTGATCATTGATAAATCCCTGGACAAGTTGGACTACCGGCTTGGAAAATGCTGTAACCCGATATACGGGGACGAGATTTTTGGTTTTGTCACTGTCAGTGCGGGAATCACCATCCATCGTGTTAATTGTCCGAATGCCGCCCAGCTTATATCAAAACATGGCTACCGTGTGGTCAAGGCTCAGTGGGCAGTCACAGGAGCAGATATATACCTGCCGGCAACCATCAGGGTAACCGGACTCGATGATATTGGTATTCTGAGCAAGATATCAGATGTTATCTCTAAAGACCTGCGCGTTAATATGCGCTCTGTTTCCATTGATTCAACGGAGGGAATGTTTGAAGGGACCATCACCCTGTTTGTCAAGGATACCAGGCATCTTGACGGATTGATTAAAAACCTGGCAAAGCTCAAGGGGGTCCTTAGTGTTTCCAGGATGGCACTATAGATTAATAACCCGATTCAGAAAAATCACAGGAATTTGGTATATTTGATACCATATTTTCTGCGTTATTACCTTATGAGAACGATATTATTTAGCGGATTCCTCTTACTGCCTTTACTCATCCTTGCCCAGGAATCAGAAGAAGACTCTCTTCTTTTACAGCAGCTTAACCAGGGACAGGAAGTTTTGACAGTTCCGAAATTGAAGACGGCGACCAGGGATAAGATTGACTTTGGATTCCAGGCAGGAGCCGCCTTCACCAGTTTTGGCAGGTATGGTTCCATGTTTGATACATATATTGCTCCTGAGATCCGGTACCAGGCGGCTCCACGTGTTCATTTTAGTGCAGGGATCGTTCTTTCTACAACCTTTCTGCCTGGTGGGGGTTTTGAAGGTGTTGGAGTACCTGGAAGCAGGCCTGCCGGTCCTTCCGGGCTCCGGTACAACCGCGTCTGGGTTTACGCGGCAGGGGATTACCAGGTCAGTCCCCGGTTAACCATAGGCGGGATGGTGGTCAAAGAGCTGGATAATGACATGTACAGGAATATGAATGCATTTCATAAAAATTCAGGTTTCCAGTCCATCGGTATGAATGTGAACTATAAAATCACAGATAATTTTCATGTAGGGGCAAGATTCAATGTTACTGACGGCCGGCCCTATTATTACAACGATCCCACCAATCCTTTCATGCGACGCTCCCCCTACAGTCCGGGCTGGTAATACAGGAACCACCCGATGAGCCTGATTATCATTGCCCTAGCGCCCGTATTAGTCATCGCCACCTATATCTATATCAGAGATAAATATGAACGTGAACCCATCAGGTTATTGCTGATCTCTCTGATTGTTGGCTGTATTATTACGATTCCGGTTGTTTTTGTTGAGGGACTTCTGGCTGCACGTGGTCAGGGTCTTGTGGGACTGGCTTCAGCGGCCTGGAGTGGATTCGTAGTAGCTGCTTTTACAGAAGAACTTTTCAAACTCCTTGCCCTTTATCTGCTGATATGGAGAAACAGACATTTTAATGAAAAATTTGATGGGATTGTATATGCGACTTTTATCTCGCTTGGATTTGCAGGGGTTGAAAACATCTTGTATGTTACTGATGGCGGAATGAGTGTAGGTATTACCAGGGCATTCACTGCTGTACCGGCTCATGCCCTTTTTGGGATCGTTATGGGTTATCAGTTCGGACTGGCTAAGTTCTACCCGAATGAGCGTTCATGGCGTCTCCTCCTGGCATTGGTGATACCCATTCTGCTGCATGGGATCTATGATTTTATTCTCATGTCGGGCCATCCATCCCTGCTCTTTGTGTTTATACCGTTTTTAATATTCCTCTGGTTTTTCGGTTTTCGGAGGATACGTCAACTCTCTGAACGATCCATTTATCGGAATTTCAGGCAGGAATAATCACGGGATTCTGATGAATAGATACTTGCTCATTTTTATTTCTCTTGAAGTTCTTAATTCCTCGCCCATAAAAAGTCAGAGTCCTGAACGTGGAATAGCACTTCCCATCTCAACACATAATGCCATTGACCTTGAATTTGGGTACAATGGGACAACTTATCTTTCTGTAAATTATGATCATATGTTTTTCCTGAAACCGGAAAGATTCGGGCCAGCAATGTTGCTGCGGGCAGGTCTCGGGAACGGGTTCAAACCTGAATACGGTTTTTTAGTACTTGCAGAAGCAGCCTATACCACAGGTTATCTGACCTTCGTTGAATTGGGTACTGGTTATATGGGGCAGACAAATGCAGGCCACTGGCAACACCTTCCATATTTTCTGGCCAGCTTCAGGTACAGGGCAAACAGTGGCATCTCAATACGGCTGATCAGCCGTTTGATCATGAACAGATCAGAAGAGATACCTTTATTTGGAATGGGGATATCTGTAGGATATACCTTTTGAAATAGAATCCTCGGAAGGCCTTAATAAATCTCCTCTTTGCGTTGCTTTCGTTTATTCATCGAGTAAATGATAGATAAAATACCGATGATGAACATAAAGGTTCCCGGTGCAGGAAGATCTTCGAAATGATCCCCGCTTATATAAATTTCACAGAACCAGAGCCCGGTATACCAGAGAATGAAGAGAAGCCCGGCCAGCCCTTCCCGGTTGGACCACAGAAAGTACAGTCCAACCAGGAAAACCAGGGCCAGTAATATAAATATGCTGTTTTCAAGTATACTTTCCCCGGGAAAGATCCCGAGATCAACAGCCACCAGAAAACCAAAGGTTAGATAACCCAATAGAAACAAACTAGCTAAAACCCTGATCAACCAGAGGAATGGGGTAGGCGTGGATCGCATTTTACCAGCAGGGTGGTATTAAGACAGTCAAACCAAAAGAAAATCCGAATGTACTGTCATGGTATTTGGTTGTTTCAGTGGCGTCCTTGTCTTTCCAGGTTGCCTTCCTGTATGCTATCATCATGTCCAGGGAAATATAATCAACAATGAATAATGCCAGACCGGGTCCTATGCCATATTCTGATGCACCCCACTTGTACGTATTGCTCGAGGATCCTGAAGTATATGTTTCTTTTGAACTTCCCCATGCAGCTTTACCCTCTGCAAATGGAATTATCTTGCCGCCAAGCAATGCCCACTGCATGGCATAGTAACGGACCCAGGGACCTAGGGTGGTGGTGCTGATCTTGTCCTTATCATCACCATCTTTGTTTGATTGGCCTCTTATATTAATATTCAGTCCCCCTGCGAGTCCATCCATAAAGAAATATCCGACTCTTGGAGTCAGGTTATAGCTGGTATATTTGTTTTTATCAGATGTCGTACCATTGCTCGACCAGGTAGAACCAAATGAAAGTCCGGCTGTATTTCCCCCGCCAAGGTGTTCGAAGTCATAGAAGTCCCCTCCCACAGCAGTAGTGGTGCCAATCAGCAGGCTGCCTTTGGTTAGCTGCGGCGTTAACTGTGCCTGAGAATTAAGTGTAAAAACACAGAAAAAGCATACAATAGTTAAGGATGTTAATAATGTTTTCATGGTATGTAGTTTATGGTTTGAATTGATCGGATAAGTTAGTACTTTTCAGGCCTAACCGCAAAATTTTACAATTTTTTCTCTACAGGGCAGTTAATTTGAAGAACCGCCTTAACCGATCACCGATTCACTACATTTTATCGAGTATCCAGCCAGGTTATTATTTAGAAATAATTTGGTCTGAACAAATCAGACATGGGCATCTTTTATTTATATATTTGATCTTCAATAATTTCAGACGTTAATAAAAACCCTAAAATGAAAAAAATATTATTTCTCATTGTTTTCCTTTTTGCCGGTGTGATCACCTACGCGCAGGACTCATACATTATGTACGAAACCATGTATATCAAACCCAAATACAGTAACATCAAGGAATTGAATGAAGCCCTGGCAGCACATAATAAAAAATTTCATGCCGATGGCCCTGATGCAGTGGCCATCCAGCGTGTGGCAAACGGATCAAGAGCAGGCCAGCTGGTCTGGGTCATGGGCCCACTTAGCTTTACTGATCTTGATAGCAGGCCATCGGATAAGGCCCATGAAGATGACTGGAATGCTGTGATGCCTTATATTGATGAGGTTACAGAGGTGGAATACTGGCGAATGGACGCCGATCTTTCCTACACCCCTGAAGGTTGGAATTTTACTCCCAAGATCCATATACGGTCCTGGGAATTGAAGCATGGTAAAACTGAGGAATTTCTTGAGATCATGAAAAAGATTGTGGAGGTATTCAGGACCAAAGCCTATGACAATTCCTGGCATGTCTACTGGAACTATTTCCAGACCGGCAATGGCAGGGATATATCAGGTGTCTTTGGATTCGATAAATGGGCTTTTTATGATGAAGATCCGGTATTTATTCAGGACTTTGAAGAAATCAACGGAGAGGGATCCTGGGCAGAAACTTTTGAGACCATGACCCAGGTGACTGTCGAAATGACCGAAGAGCTGCGTGAGTTAATCCCTGAACTTGGCGGATCAGCAGACTAGCAAAAACAACCCTTCGGGTGATTTACGCCATGGTAAGAAAATTTTGCCATGGCTTTTTTTATGTCATTTTGCCCGGTTTTCAATCAGGCATGGTTTTAGCCGCTCTATGCAGATACAATATATAATACAGGATCATGGCATACATATTAAATATACAGGATAATGAGCAGGTTAGCCGTCCACTTAAGGATGCAGATCATCCGGTAAACGATCTGCCACTACTGGATGCATATTCAGAAGCCATCATTGCAGCCACCAGGATAAGCAGTCCGGCTGTTGTCAACATTAAGATCTCCAGGCCCATGAAGGGAAGAGGAAGACAGGAACAACCGGGAGGTGGTTCAGGATTTATCATTTCCCCTGAAGGGTTTATTGCGACAAATAATCATGTGGCTGAAGGGAACAGCAGGATTGAGGTCGAATTGCAGGATGGGAATATTTATGAAGCTGAAGTGACTGGTCTTGATCCATATACAGACTTGGCCGTACTAAAGATCTACACATCAAATCTGACGAATATCAGTTTTCAAAATAGTGATCCGGTTCGGGTAGGGCAGCTAGCCATCGCACTTGGCAATCCCTATGGATTTCAATGTACAGTGACCACAGGCGTGGTCAGTGCACTGGGACGGACTCTGAAAACAAAATCAGGCCGTTCAATCGATAATGTAATACAAACTGATGCGGCACTGAACCCGGGCAATTCCGGAGGTCCCCTGGTTGATTCACAAGGGGGTGTGATCGGGGTCAATACTGCTATCATATATCCGGCACAGGGCATCTGTTTCGCCATCAGTGCAGGGACGGCTGAATACATTGTCAGCAAACTTATCATGGAAGGGCGGATACGCAGGGCTTTTCTGGGGATTGCTGGACAATACATACCCCTACCTTTGCGGGTGATCCATTACAATAAGCTTGATACAGCCAGCGGAGTCAGAGTGGAACACCTGGAAAGCAGTCAGCGGTTTGATAATCATTTCATCAAAAAAGGGGATATCATCATACATTTCAATGGTGAACCTGTTACCGGCATTGACAGCCTGCAGAAGTTGCTTGATGAGCAAACCATAGGTAGAAAACTCGAAATGGGTATTCTGAGAAAGGGTAAAAAACAAACTATCAAGGTGATTCCTGGTGAGTTGATGGACAACTGACCCTGGAGATGAATCCTGCCCTCAGGCCATCTTTGATCTTCTGATATTTGTGTAATCCTGGTAGAAACTCGGATGTGTAATTGAAAAAACCGTCATCAGCCTGTCCAGCCTTTTTTCCAGCATTTCCCGGTTGGCTTTCAACAGGCGGTTGGAAGATGTCTTTGACTTGCTTCGGTTGCGGAGCAGATCTTCGTTCAATTGCAAGGCATATGCATATTTAGTGAGTGCTGTACTGAGCTCATCCACCATCATGGCCGTTAACCCGTATCTTGAAAGTTCACTGTTTTCCTGTTCCGGATCCGGAAAGTATTTCTCCGTGGTTTTTAGCATCCGGCTGGCAAGATCCAGCAGTTTTCCCTTTTTCATTTTATTCAATTCATCCTGGCTGATGATCATGCTCCTCATCCCCTTTTTTATTTTAGCGTCGGACATATAAACGGCCAGTATATTGGCAACCGGAAAGATCTTTCCAATCAACTGTATCTTGTTTTGCCTTCAAATCATCCTGAACCGGAACAAGGCTCTTCTCAAGATCAGGCTGCAGGTCTATCAACTTTTTCAGGTTTCTTACGAATTCATCGTAGGTCTTCCTGATCTCAGCGATTGAATTCCACTTTTCGAGCTGGTCCTCCATCAACTTGTTTATCTCCTGGAATTGCAATATCCAGGCTGATCGATTCTTACTTTTCATCGGTGAAAATATTTAATGGTTCAGGTTTTGACTTTGTGTAAACTTTCCAATAGCTGGCCAGGCGGTTTACCATGGCAGCAGGTTTCTCACTGTAAGCGATATCTGCCATTGGCCATATGTTATATAGCAACATGGATTTCCTGGCAAGACAGGCCTCCTGCAATGTCTCGCTTACCTTGTAGTCAGGGATGATATTTGACTCGCTAAGGAAATCTTGAAGTAACTGCAGATCATGGTAAATGCCCAGGTTTTCTGCAATTGCTTCAAGTGTGCTGGCATAGGCTTTCATCGGACCAGGGAATATGGGTTGCAAAATTTCCACCTGGTACCAGAAGTACTTCATCCGTTTCCTTAAATCGTGCAGCTGGGTCGGGGAAGGGTTATTCCTGGCATCACGGAGGTATCTTTTTCCCTGGCGGTACATCCTGGACAAACCTCCTTCAAATACCCTGAAATCATTATGCCTGATAGGGAAGTCATATATCCTATCCCTGGCAATTTCAATTTTCCCGGCTATCTCTTTCAGTAACTGGCTTAGCCCGGCCTGACCTCCCATCACCATATTCTGCTGCCTTCCCAACTCCTCTTCCAATAAAACAAAGACATCAGAAGGAATGGTTTTTGACAGGTCCTCCTGCAGATTTTTGATAGAGTTTGAAAGCACCTCGAAATTCCTAATATCAGACAGTTGCCTGCTCAGGTCCCTGTAAAAAGTATTCTCCCTGTAATAGGAGCTGTATCCTATCTCGTCCCTGATCATCCGCAATACGGCACGGATCCTTTTCATGCTTTTCCTGGTCTCATGGATTGATTTATGTACTTCTTCCTGTCCCTTCTCAGACTGCATTATAATATAATGGAACTGTTCAAGAAGAATTCGGTGGATATTTATGCTTATGCTTTCCTTATTGGATATGGTGAATCCTTTCATATATGCGGGTACTCTGTCAATCGATCCAGATAAATTTACGGAATATGCAGCTGATTTTCAAAATACATCAGTAGCGCGGATCCGGCTTCACGGGCAGTTTGGCCAGCTTCTCAACGGTGATGCTGGGAAAACCAAGTTCCTCTTCGACCTTACCCAGGATCAGGTAGACACCGTATCCCCGGAAAGGATATTGTCTGAGTGACTTGGGAAAGTGTATAGTGTCGAAAAATTCCCCCTCAGCATCGAGGAAGGCAGCAAAATGCATCCATTCCTTTTTAACAGTCCGCACATTTTTGATGGTGACAAGATTGCCTGCCATCCGTACAGTCCTGCCTGTATGTTTCATCAGGTCGCGGGCCATGATCTCTCCCCTGAACGAGGTCTTCAGAAGGTCGAAAGCGGTCAGGGAAACCGGAAATTCCAGCAATTCGATTTCATCGTAGACATCTTCCAGGGCAGATTCCTTCAGTTCGGGAAGGTTGAATTTTTTTTCGGGCAGCTGGAAGAGGGACTTATCCCGTTTCACCCTGGTGTTTTGTCCCAATTGCATATGGGCGTTCCAGAGCAGCACTTTTTTCCCCTTGCCGGTGAAACGGAAGGCACCGATGCGGATCAGGATGACCAGCTGCTCGAGCCCGATGGGTACCCGGCTGACAAAATGCTCGAGGCTTTTGTAAGGTCCCCTCAGTTCACGTTCCTCCAGGATGGCTGAAATGGTTTTTGATTCCAGGTTGGATATATGAATGAAACCCAGGTAGATATCCTTCCCTGTGATGGAGGTCTTGAGCTGGCTGTGATTGATGCAGGGCAGGTTGATGGTGGCCCCGCAGCGCCTGGCTTCATTGACATAGACCCAGGTGCGGTAAAATCCTCCGAAATTATTGATCACGGCCACCATGAATTCCAGGGGGAAATGGGACTTCAGATAGAGGCTCTGGAAGCTTTCCACGGCATAGGAGGCGGAATGGGCCTTGGAGAAGGAATACCCGGCAAAGGATTCGATCTGCCGCCAGACCTCTCTGGCCAGTTCATCCGTGATAGCCCCTGGTCCTGCAGTTTTCGAAATACCTGGCGGCGATCCGCTTGAATTCTCCTTTGGAGCGGAATTTTCCGCTCATGGCCCTGCGCAGCACATCCGCATCGGCCAGGTCGAGTCCCGCAAAATGATGGCAGATCTTGATCACATCTTCCTGGTAGACCATCACGCCATAGGTCTCCTTCAGCTGCTCCTCCATGACCGGGTGGAGGTACTCAAACTCACCGGGATGGTGGAAGCGCCAGATGTATTCCCGCATCATGCCGGACTTGGCCACCCCGGGACGAATGATGGAACTGGCCGCCACCAGGCTGAGGTAATTGTCACAGCGGAGTTTTTTCAGGAGTCCTCGCATGGCGGGACTCTCCATATAGAAACATCCGTTGGTTTCTCCCCGCCTTCAACTGCTCGCGTACCTCAGGGTCCTTCTTGAAGGCTTCCACTTCATGCACATCGATTCTTTTGCGCTGGTTGTCCAGCACGATATCCACGCATTCCTTGATATGCCCGATGCCCCGCTGGCTGA
This sequence comes from uncultured Bacteroidaceae bacterium, assembly GCA_963767555.1. Taxonomy (GTDB): domain Bacteria; phylum Bacteroidota; class Bacteroidia; order Bacteroidales; family SM23-62; genus SM23-62. The sequence continues at coordinate 33,665 of CAVYEL010000032.1, forward strand.
GGATATCAAGCTTCTCAAAGCCGATCTCCTCGGCCACGTACATATCCCATTGCGTGGTCTGGAAGCCTTTCGGGGGCATGTCCAGGGCCGTATAGGCGGTGATGGGCTCTTCGGAGATCAGCACACCGCCGGCATGGATGCTTCGCTGGTTGGGGAAGTCCATGATCTTATGCCCGATGTACATGATCTTTTCGGTGATCTGGCTGCGGTTCATCATGTCGTCGGGGTACTGCACCAGGTGGTCGATCTCCGCTTTTGGGCAGCCCGTATACCTTGCCCAGTTCACGGACGATGGACCGGTCGCGGAAGGTGGAGATGGTCCCCAGCAGGGCCGTATGCTTTTCCCCGTAGCGCTTGAAGATATAGTCCAGCACCTCGTCCCGCTCCTTCCAGGAATAGTCGATGTCGAAATCCGGTGGACTCGTCCGCTTGGGATTGATGAAACGCTCGAAATACAGGTCCAGCTCAATGGGGTCCACATCCGTGATCTTCAGGCAGTAAGCCACCACGGAGTTGGCCCCGCTGCCCCGTCCCACATGGTAGAACCCCCTGGACATGGAATAGCGTATGATATCCCAGGTGATCAGGAAATAGGCCGAGAAACCCATGCGGTCGATGATCTCCAGTTCATGCTTGACCCGCCGGTTGGCTTCGGGTTGTTTTTCCCGTAACGGTGGAGCATCCCGTCGAGGGCCAGTTTTTCCAGCAAGCAGCTTGTCATCATAGCGGCTGCCGGTGAAGCAGTCCTTGTTCTTGATGGTGTTGAAATCGAAATCAATATGGGCTTCCCCCAGTATATACTCCGTGTTCCGGATGATTTCAGGGTAGGATTTAAAGGCTTCCATGAAGTGGTCGGGAGACCTGAAAATACTCGTCAGCCGCCGCCAGGTGTTCCCCGTTGATCTTGCTCAGCAGGGTATTGTTATCGATTGCCCTGAGATGCTTGTGGATGGCGTAATCGTCTTTTGTCCCGAAAGTGACCGGCTGGTTGACGAGCAGTTTTGAAGACTTGTGCCGGAAAGGGGAGGAGAGGAGCCTGCGCACCTCCGAGGGCCGTATGCCGACGTATTCGTTATCGAGCAGCTGGGCAGGGGTCTTGCTGCCGAAAGGAAAAATGGTCCATGCATCCTTGAAGGGCGGGGGATCAGCGGGCAGCGGTTCTTTGTTCACATTGCATGCCGTGAGGAATTCATTCAGTTCACGGAAACCGTCATTATTACGAGCCACCCCGGTATATAACTGCCGGTTCCCGTCGCGGAACTCAATGCCTGCCACGGGATGTATGCCATGCTGCCGGCATGCCTTGATGAAATCCATGATGCCCATGGAATTGTTGATATCGGTCAGGACCAGTGCCGGCGCACCTCTCCCGGCAGCCTGTTCAACCAGGGTTTCCACGGACATGGTGCCATAGCGCAGGCTATAATATGAATGACAATTCAGGTACATCGGTATCATCGGTATGCACTGAGTGTCACCCAGTATGTGTGCCGGTTAGATAATCCGGGCGGTTGATCTTCCACAGCCGCTTGAAAGTGCTGCCTCCGACCTGCCAGCTGGACCGCTGTTCGATCTCCTCCGGCAGGGGCCTGTCCGGCCTTGCATCTTCTTCCTCGTCTTCCTTCATCTTCTCTCGGTTGCTGATCCCCACGGCCCTCCGTACCGTTTTTTTTCCGTAGCGGTTCCGGAGCTTGTCGAGGGCCAGGTAGAGCCGGATCATCTCCGGGGTGTCTTCGAACAGGTTCAGTTGCTGCACCCCGCCGACCAGGTGGCTGAGCTTGACCCCGATCAGGCGGATCAGTATTCTGCGCTGGTAGAGCCGGTCGAACAGTTCCTTGGCGGCTTCGATCAGCACATGGTCGAAAGAGGTGTAGGGGATGTGCTTCTGCAGGGTATGGGTGTCGAAATTGGAATACCTTATCTTCACCGTGATGCAGGCCGTCAGTTTCTGTTTTTTCCGCAGGTCATAGGCCAGCCTTTCCACCATGCTTACCAGCAGTTCTTTCATGTGGACCACGTCGATGCTGTCTTTTTCGAAGGTCCTTTCCGTACTGATGGATTTCCGCTCGGAGTAAGGCCTGACAGGCGCGGCATCGATCCCGTTGGCCCTTCTCCAGACCTCGTTGCCGTTCTTGCCCAGTACCTTTTCCATCATTTCCACGGGCATCTCCTGCAGGGTATGGATGGTCTGTATGCCCATGGATCGCAGCAGGTGATAGGTTTTGTCCCCGATCATCGGGATCTTCCGTATGGAAAGTGGGGAAAGGAAAGGGATCACCCGGGATTTGACCACCTCCAGTTCCCCGTTGGGCTTGGCTTCCCCCGTGGCGATCTTGGAAACGGTCTTGTTCACTGAAAGCCCGTAGGAGATCGGCAGTCCCGTGTGTGTCATGATCTTCTGCCGCAGTTCCTGCGTCCATTTCATGCAGCCGAAGAAACGGTCCATTCCCGATATATCTATATAATGTTCATCGATGGAGGCTTTCTCATACAAAGGCGCCTCCTCGGCGATGACATCGGTCACCAGGCGGGAATATTTCGTGTACATCTCCGATGTCCCCCCGGATGATGATCGCATCGTTACAAAGATTCCTGGCCAGTTTCATGGGCATGGCCGAATGTACCCCGTATTGCCTCGCCTCATAACTGCAGCTGGCTACCACTGCCCGGTCTGATAATCCCCCGATAATCACCGGTTTTCCCTCCAGGCTGCTGTCCCTCAAACGCTCGACCGACACAAAAAAAGTATCCAGGTCGAGGTGCACGATATTTCTTTCCCTCATATCCACTAAAAAAATCTCCCAATATTTTGTTTTTTAAATATTTGTTGTAATTTTGATTAATATATTAGTCATAGATATACGATTAAAATATAATCAATCCGATTGAGAAAGTAAAGAAACCGGGAAAATATTTTTGTCTAACAATCAAAAAAAATAGCCATGCATTTTGCCCAGAACATCAAACTCCTTCGCAAGCGGAGGAACCGGACACAGGACGAACTGGCCCATACCCTGGGCATGAAACGCTCCACCCTGAGCGGGTATGAAAACGAGGTGGCAGAACCCGGCATACAGGCCCTGATGTCATTTTCAAAGTATTTCGGAGTGGCAGTGGATACCCTGATCAGGATCAACCTGGACAGCCTGTCGGAAAGCCAGCTTTCGGAACTGGAACGGGGGAACGATGTTTACCTGCGGGGCAGCAAACTGCGGGTACTGGCCACCACAGTGGATGAGGAGAACGAGGAAAACATCGAACTGGTGAATGAAAAAGCAAAGGCCGGGTATACCAACGGGTTTGCAGACCCTGAATTCATACAGCAGCTGCCGACATTCCAACTGCCCTTCCTGTCCACAAGCAAGAAATACAGGACCTTCCAGCTTTCCGGGGATTCCATGCTTCCCATCCCGGAAAGGTCATGGGTAACAGGGGAATTCCTGCAGGACTGGAATGATATCGTCACCGGGGAGGCTTATGTCGTGCTGACCCTGGATGACGGGATCGTTTTCAAGATCGCCGAGAACCTGATTGGAGAAGGAACATAAGCTACCCTGTATTCCCTGAATCCGGTGTATGAGCCTTTTGATGTAAATGTTAATGAGATCAAGGAAGTCTGGCGGTTCGTCAACTATATCAGTGCTGAGATCCCGGATCCTGTAATGCCGGAGGAGGAACTGATCAAAACCGTCGCCAACCTCAAGCATGACATGGACATCCTGAAAAAGACAGTACTCCGGAAGCAGAATTAAAGACAATTTCTGTCACTCTTCCAGGCAGGAAATACCAAAGGTGTTTTCGCAAAAAGGGGTGAATGAAAAAATGAAGAGTTTTAAGTCTGGTTTTATTAAAAAACTATCTTATTTTTAATGCCCAGATAAACAAAACATAAACTTATGTCAACAAGAACAGCAAACGCACAATGGAACGGAACCCTGAAAGATGGTAATGGTAAGATGAATTTCAGTAATTACAGCGGGCCATACACCTTTAAGTCACGTTTTGAGGAAGGTGACGGCACCAACCCGGAAGAACTCGTAGGGGCTGCCATTGCAGGTTGTTATTCCATGTTTTTAGCTGCATTGATAAGCGGAGAGAACCTTACCCCGGAAAGTGTAGAAACCACTGCCAGTGTCCACCTTGAACGAGATGATGTTGGTCCTATCATTACCCTGATTGAACTGGACACACAGGTAAAATGTGAAGGATTGTCCTACGAAAAATTTGATGAACTGGCAGCAGCGGCCAAAGAAAAATGCCCCATCTCCAGGTTGTATGCATCCGTCGAGAAAAAGCTGGATGCCAAATTACTATAAGTGTATTCCTTCAAAGGAGTCGTAGTAATAATCATTGTTCATCTGTTCGTTCTGACCTCCTGCAGCACTTCAGCTGGAGACAGAAATCAGGCCGCGGGAGGACATCAAGCTGGTGAAAGACATCCGGGCGAAGTACTGGTAAAAGATCAGTACACCATGATTGATACTGCCGGCAAAACCATTCATAAACGTTTCAATCCTCCTCCCGGGTTTTTACGAACGGTGGTTGATACCTCTTCATTTGGTTATTATCTCAGGCATTTACATTAAAGCCTTTTGGTACAAAGGTTAAATATTATGATGGCCGGACGAAGAACAAACGCAATGTATATATCTCCGTCATTGATATGGATATCGGGAAAAGAGATCTTCAGCAATGTGCGGACGCCGTAATGAGATTAAGGTCAGAATATCTGTATGCCATGCAGAAATACCAGGATATTCACTTCAATTTTGTTTCTGACGGGCAACCGAGATATTATGAAGAATTTAATGATAGTGATCATTCCTATGAAAAATTCAGGAAGTACCTTGATTTTGTTTTTTCCTATGCCAACACGAGTTCCCTCAGCCATGAACTGATCAGCTGGACAGCACTGAGGAAATGCAAATGGGTGATGTCCTGATTCAAAAGGGAAATCCCTATGGACATGCCGTCATTGTTGTCGATATGGCTAAAAACCCTGATACCCGTGAAAAAGTGTACATGCTTGCCCAGAGTTATATGCCTGCCCAGGATATTCAGGTCCTGGTCAACCGGAATAATTCAAAGATCTCTCCATGGTATTTGATTAACGAGGACCCGATCGAATCGCCGGAATGGACTTTTAAGCCGGAAGATTTGAAACGGTTTGGAGAATAGGTTGGCCGGGGAGGGGAATCACTATGTGACCGTTCTGGATTATTTTGTCTTTATATAAATAGTCCTTATTTTTATTTATAGCCATTTTGCTGAAACTTAAAACCCAAATAACCCTATCATGAAAAAATCATTTTACCTAATCGGACTATTGTTGGTGCCCCTAGTACTATTTGGACAAAAACCCATTGAGGTATCCGGGACAGAATTCAAGCTTGGCCAGGTTATGTATTCGGGAGTCCAGTTGATGATCCCTGAAGCATCATATGAACTGGTGGAAGAGATGTGGATCAAGGCACTGGAAAAAGGTACCAAATCTGATGTATCAGAAGCTCAAAATGGTGAAATTACCATATTTGGAGCCTATCTTAATGCCACTGGTGACGATCCTGTAAATATCTACAGCCAGATAATACCAAGAGATTCAATAGTTGAGCTGAATGCATGTATTGAATTGAAGCGGAATGAATTTATAACAGAAAATACCTATGAATCCGAGTTCAATCAGCTCAAAACATACATGCAAGATTTTGGAAAGGAAGCCTACATAGAGGTGGTGAAAGATCAGTTAGAAGCTGAAGAGGATATTTTAAATGATCTGGAGAAAGAGCTGAAACAGCTTCAGAACGATCAAGAGCAATTGGAGAAACAAATCAGTAAAGAAGAGCATAAAATCGACGTAGGAGAAGATGATATCAGAACATTGGAGTCAGATCTGGACATAAAGAATGAGGAAATAGCGAGGGCCAAGGTGCAGCTGAACTCAGCCGGGGATGATCCGGTTCTAAAAGAATCGCTGAAGGATGCGTTAAAGGACCTTGAAAAGGATAGAAAGAAAATACTGAATTCCATTAAAAAAGAAAAAAAGGACATTGTCGGAAATGAGGCTGACGTTGATAATACCGAAGTGGAAATTCCTTCTCTGATTGAACAGCAGAACCTGAAGATGCAGGAGATCGAGCAACAAAGAATCAGGCTCAATCAGTTTGAAACCAAGCTGGCCACCATTGAAGCTTACTGATCCTCAGGTCATATCAAAGCATGATATGTAGGCAGGGTGCTCGTAGTAATACCGCTTATCCTCTTCTTTCCATTGGATGAACTTTACCCTGATATCACCAAGCGCCGGTTTAAGAAATTTATCTATGATCCCCAGTTGTCCAAGATGACGGATGGTTGTGTAAAGCGGACTTTTAGAATCGAGCCAGATGATGGCCAGGTATAGATCATGATGGGCACAGGCTGACTCAAATAACCGAAGCAGGCATTTCTCATAACCTTCCTTGTACCAGATCCCCTCGATGGCGATGAATTTTAAGTATCCCGGGTCAAAACGCCGTGAAAGGATAGGTAACCGAATCAATACCTTGAGAAACAATTTGTTGAGAAAGCCGGGGTATTCCATAAGTTTCCACACTTCCGGATTGGCCTGGCAGCCGGCAACGATCTCTCCGTCCTCTCTCCAGATCAGGTAATTATCGTTAAAGAAAATATTTTGTTCCGTATAAAAGGTATGTTCCTTATTAAACTCCCTGAGGTGGGTAAGAATGGATTCATGTTCAGGCTTATCCGGAGTGTGAACATGCGGATCTTTTTTTGGCTTGAACCGGCTGAAAAAGCTTGTGTGTATCCTTCCGACAGTTTCAAATCCAATCAATTCTGTAAAATCCCAGCTCCTGACATTTTCCTTTTCTACGTAAGCATACACAAGGTCTCTATCCTGGCTTCCGATAGGTTTTTTGTCCAGCAGGGTCGGATCATCAAAAAAATCCTGGACAGTTAATTTTAGCATATTGTCACGTTGGGGCTTATCTTTTTCCTGCTTTTTACTTCTTCTTTGTTTATGAGATTTAGCCCTGAGGGGAGCCCGAATGGAGAAATATCTGATATACCAGGAGTTTGAAACGGATCCTTGATTATAGGTGTCCCGTTTACTGAAGGCGATACAACCCAATAACTTGCCTGATTTTTTCAGGACAATAAAATAGATGTTTCCAAGGAATGGAAATTTGGAATTAAAAGATGTATGACGGTACCTGAGTTTTCCTGGTGTCCCCAGGACGGTATTAGCCAGGAGTTCTTTAACATCTTTGCCGGGTTCTTCTTCAACACTGATGGTTAGTTTCAGGTATTTCAGGAGTTCTGATTGAGATGCCATTACGGGAGATTAGACTTGGTGATCTCAAAATACCACTTTTTGAGAAGACTTCAAAAAGATACATTGACGCCTCCATTGTACTTGTCGGAGGAATGGCAGGCTTTACAAAAAAAATAGTTAATTTTCACGATCATTCCTAAACACAAAAACAGCTATAATGAAATTTTCTCAATCTACTTACTATGGCAAGGCCTTGGTCACCATGATTGTATTGATAATGATCATGTTACCGGTTCTTATGGCGCAGCAAAAACCTTCCGATTATTTTGGATTTCAACCCGGGTCCGACGGGAATTTATTTACCTATGAAGAACTGATCAGTTATCTGCAAAAACTGGATGAAGCTTCTGATAAACTGAAGATGGTAGAAATTGGCCACTCACCCGAAGGCAGGCAGATGTATATTGCTTTTATTTCCTCCGCTGATAATCTCAACAATTTGGACAGGCTTAAAGTTATCAATAAAAGGCTGGCTCTCGATACCGATATCCCTTCCAGGAAAAGGAAGAGTTGATAGCAAAAGGGAAAAGTATTCGTGCTGGGTACCCTGTCCATGCATTCCACCGAGGTGGGACCGGCTCAATCCGCTCCTCTGATAGCATACGACCTTGCCACTACAAGTGATCCATCAAAGCTCAGGTGGCTTGAAGATGTGGTATATATGATGGTCCCCAACCATAATCCGGATGGCATGGATATGGTCGTCAATCATTATCAAAAATACAAAGGAACCAAGTATGAAGGAAGCTCCATGCCACGAGTTTATCATAAATATGTCGGTCACGACAACAATCGGGATTTCGTAACCCTTTCCCAGGAAGATACAAAAGCCATAGCAAGGATATATAACCAGGAATGGTATCCCCAGGTAATGATTGAAAAACACCAGATGGGATCTACCGGCACAAGGTATTTTGTTCCGCCCATGCATGATCCCATTGCTGTAAATATTGATGCCGGGATCTGGAACTGGACCAAGATCTTCGGGACCAACATGATGAAGGACATGACACGAGAGGGATTGGATGGTGTTTCCCAGCAATACCTGTTCGATGACTACTGGCCGGGTTCAACGGAGACATGTTTGTGGAAAGGTGTGATAGGAATGCTTACTGAAGCAGCCAGTGCCAAAGTGGCCACACCGGTATATGTTGAACCAAATGAACTGAGGGTAGGAGGCAAAGGACTGGGAGAATACAAGAAAAGCATTAATATGCCTCAGCCATGGGAAGGAGGATGGTGGAAACTTTCCGATATAGTTGATTATGAGCTGTCATCTACCAACTCATTATTGAAAACAGCTTCATTGCACAGGGAAGCCGTTCTGAGATTTCGGAACGAACTGTCCGTAAGGGAAGTAGAGAAGGGTAAAACAGAGCCACCCTATTATTATATTATGCCTGCACAGCAGAGAGATGCCAGTGAACTGGTGCACCTGGTAAATTTGCTGAAGGAACACGGGGTCCAGCTTTATCAAACCAACGATGAACTTCAACTGGATAACAAGGTGCTGGCAAAAGGATCAGTAGTGGTTCCCCTTGCTCAGCCCTTCAGGGCATTTATCAAGGAAGTACTGGAGGTCCAGGAATTCCCTGCCCGTCACTATACGCCAGGAGGAGAGATGATCAGGCCATATGACATTACTTCCTGGTCTCTCCCTCTGCATTTTGGGGTTAAAAGCTGGGAGGTGAATAAACGTTTTCCGGAATTGGAGTCCAGCCTGGCAGAAATAGACAAAGATTTTGACCTGCGTTCAGGATCTGATCAAAAATCCATGGGCCTTTTCCCTGCAGGCAATAATGAAAGCTATAAAACAGCCTTCCGGGCTATGGAACTTGGACTCACCGTGGAAAGATTAACCAAGAGTACAGAGATTGATGGAAAGAAGATAGCCAAAGGCAGTTTTATCATCACGGCAGATAAGCAAGGGGAAAACTGGAAAACACTGCTTGGTAAACTTACTGTTGAACCCATATATACTGATCAGAAACCAGCATCCACCGAGGTTCTTTCCATGCCACGTATTGCACTGGTGGAGACGAATTTCCATGACATGGATGCTGGCTGGACCAGGTTTGTGCTGGATAGCTATCATATTCCGTATAAGGTGGTAAATCCGGGAGACTTCAGCAAGACAGACTTTGCCGATGATTTTGATGCAGTGATCTTCCCAAGTGCCAGCAAATCTATTCTAATGAGCGGGAAATATGGCAGTTCAGGAAATTACTATGTCACGAGCTATCCGCCGGAATATACAAAAGGCATTGGCAAAGAGGGGATGAAAAAGCTGATGGCTTTTATCGACCAGGGTGGATTGATCATCAGCTGGGGAGAATCCACCAAACTATTTGAAGGGACTTTGACAATTTCCAAGGAGAAGGAGAAGGAGAAAGAGAAAGAAAAGGGAAAAGATAAAGATTCAGAAGAGGAAGAGGCAAAAGAAGAATTCCAGTTACCCTTTAGAGATGTATCTGAACAGATGAAGAAAGCGGGTTTAAATTGTCCCGGTTCACTGGTGAAGATCAATTTGAAAAAGGACCATCCACTTACCTTTGGAATGCCTTCCAGTGTTGGTGTGTTTTACAGGGGACAACCAGCATTCAGGACATCTGTACCTAATTTTGACATGGACCGAAGGGTCATCGGTATTACACCTGAGAATGACATTCGCATCAGCGGTTATGTAGATAAAGAAGAGCTGGTGGGTAATAAACCGCTGATGATATGGATGAAGAAAGGAAAGGGACAATTCGTGCTATTTGGATTCAATCCAAATTTCAGGGCTTCCACACATGCCACCTATAAGCTTCTGTTTAATGCGATATTATTACCTGAGCAAACAAATTAATTATGGTCAGGCGTCATAAATTAAAAAAGGGTAATTATCAGTTTGCTTTTCTGGCCATCATAATTGTCATTTTACTGATCCTCCTGATGATGATGATGGGGTAGAATCAGACCTCGCTTATCACTGACCAATGGTCAGATGATAAAGTTCTCATACAGGTGATACAGAACTAAATGAATAAGGGTTTTGCTTTACTGGCATGTATATCCATATGCTGTCTTCCAGTATCTGCACAATATGAAACATTTGCAGATAACTGGAAGTTTGCAGGTATTGCAGTTGAGGAGCCAGGGTATACTATTTGGGGAACCTCACCACTTATGGGGGAGGACGGAACGGTGCACCTTTTCGTTGCCCGCTGGCCCTGTGAACTGAAAGTTGACCCTGGTTGGCGATCTCACAGTGAAATTGCCCATTACGTTGGTGAAACTCCGGAGGGACCCTTCAAATTTTCTGACGTGGCCATCACGGGAACAGGAAAGGAAACATGGGACCAAAGGCATGTACTTGAGGGTGCAGCCAACTCGGGTTTCTGGCCAGTTGAAATAGGAGTTGAGGGCTGGTATCAATTTGACGTACGCCGATGGCCCAAAGAGATTGACCATCCCATCAATGCTTCTTTGCCCGCGGAAGGAATCAGCGATATATTCTTGAACAGTAAACCTGTCGGGTGGGTGAAGGAAAATCAATACCTGCCTTGAAAGTACGATTAAGGGTAGGAGACAGGCAGGTAGAAAAAGAAATTGCTCAGGAAGATGTATTGCCCTGTTTGAGTTAGATCTCCAGCCAGGTCCAAACATCGTCAGGGCATGGCTGATAGATGCCAATGGAAATCAGCAAGGGGCCTATTATGTATATGTAAGCCTGAATAATGAACCATCAGACACCAACACTTGAAAATGTTTACCATATTTTGAAATAATAAAAGTCTGATTGCGAACGTTCTTTTGATTTTCGCAGTTTCTGCTCATGCCCAGGAACGAATGGAGTATTTAAAGTCATCACCTATAATATTTGGAATGGATATGACTGGGGGAAGGACGAGGTCAGGAGGGCTGAAGTGGCTGAATGGATTAACAGACAGGAGCCATCTATCGTGGCATTGCAGGAACTCTGTGTATATACCCCTGAAAAACTTGAGGAAGATGCCAGGTCATGGGGACACCCATATTCTGTACTTTTGAAAACTACCGGGTATTCCGTGGGACTGACATCCAAATACCCGATAACGGTCAGGGAGAAGATTATGGATGGCATGCATCACGGGGCCCTGCATTGCGTGGTTGAAGGTATAGATGTGTTTGTTATCCATTTTCATCCCGGCAGTATTGCTTTCAGGCGAACGGAGGTAAGGAACATGATGGAGAAATTTGCAGCCGTGAGAGAATACAATAAAAATTATATGGTCCTGGGAGATTTTAACAGCCTGTCTCCATTTGATGCGGACCTGTATGATCCGGAAGGTTCACTGCTGACAAGGATGAAGGAAAGGCAACCGGATAACAGCATTGAGGAAGGTAACCTGAGTTACGGGGATCTCGATTATTCAGTGATGTCAGCCCTGCTGGCCTTCCCCCTTATCGATGTCTGCCGGCCATTTACCAGCGGTATGGAAGAGCGGGGCTCTTTCCCGGGACGTGTGCTGGGGCCTGTTAATGATGAGTCTGAAGAAGAGCTGGTCTCCCGCCTGGAGAGAATTGATTATATCCTTGTATCACCCCAATTGTCGATCAAATGCACGGCTGCAAAAGTCTGCAATGGAGAAGAAAATCATTATCTTTCTGATCATTACCCTGTTTTGGCAGAATTTGATCTTAAACAAAAATAAATAATGAGATCTACCCTCCTGGTTATCATTAATGCTGCCCTTATATATCTGGTTTCCATCTGTTTCTTTTCATGCGATTCCCGGAAAAATGAAAAGCCAAACATTATTTTTATCCTTGCAGATGACATGAGCTATTATGACCTGAGCGGCCTGGGCCAGAAACAATTTACAACACCCAACCTGGATGAATTGATGAATGAGGGACTCTTCTTTGCTGAAGCTTATGCAGGTTCACCTGAATGTGCGCCAAGCAGGGCAAGCTTCATCACAGGAAAACACATGGGACATTGCAGGATCAGGAATAACAGGTCGGTAAGGAAACAGGATCATTTGCTGGATGCAGATATCACCGTCGCTGAAATGCTAAAAGAGGCAGGTTACGTCACAGGGATGGTCGGAAAATGGGGGATAGGACTTCCCGGTACCGAGGGTACTCCGGATAAACAGGGGTTCGACTATTCTTTTGGATTTTATGACCAGCTCAGGGCCCATGGTTTCTATCCCCACTATCTGATGGAAAATGGCAGGGTCATTCCCATTCCCGGGAACTATGGTTTTGACATGGAAAGAACCTATCAGCATACCCGCTCCCCGGAGGGTCTGCACAGCTATAATGATAATGGAAAATTGATCCCGGATGGTGTCAAGGATCCAACACAGGCGATTAATTCACAGGATTATATTCAAAGTAAAGCCATACAGTTTATCAGGGATAACCATGATAACCCCTTCTTTCTGTATTATGCCACACAATTGCCTCATGGTCCATGTATAACACCAGATCTGGGAAAATACAAGGATATGCCGTGGGACCAGAAACATAAGGAGTGGGCTGCCATGATGGAACATCTGGACAGGCATGTAGGTGAAATTATGGAAACCCTGGATGAGCTGGATCTTTCAGAAAATACCATTGTGTTTTTTGCGAGTGACAACGGATATGCGCATTGGGGATACTTTAACCGGAAACACTGGGAGAATGATCCCATTTTTGATAATAAGGGTCCATGGAAAGGAGGAAAGTTCCTGCCACTGGATGGAGGTGTCCGGGTCCCATTTTTTGTGAAATGGAAGGATAAAATTAAACCTGGAACCACCCGGGCATTGGTATCCCTGACTGACTTTCTTGCTACGGCCTGTGACCTGGCCGGTATAGCTGAACCCCCCACTGATGGAATCAGCCTCCTTCCCCTTATGACAGGTAAATCAATCCCGGAAAGTCCTTTTCATGAATATTTGTACTGGGAGAATGGATCCTTCGGGGCACATGCCCAGGCCGCCAGGTTCAGGAATTGGTTTGCATTCAGGGAACATCCTGATAAACCCATGCAATTATGGGATCTTTCATCAGACGTATCCTGTAATGAAGACCTGTCTGCTGCCAATATTCAGGTTGTTGAAGAAGCCCTGCAAATATTCCTGAAAAACCATGAACCGAGTGAATGGTATGTGAATCCGGGGGATACTGAAGAGCTGATAGAAAACAAAAGGAAAAAAGCTGAACTGGAAGGGAGTATGCAGGAACCTGTCAGGGCCAATTCCCGGTATCCGGAAGAACTTTGAGAAATATTAACTTGCATTTATAATAGAAATACAGATTTTATGAAACAGAAAAGCAACATCGATAGGCGTAGTTTCCTGAAAAAAAGTGCATTTGCAGCTGCAGCATTTACGATCGTTCCTCGACACGTTCTCGGGGGAGCAGGCTATATAGCGCCTTCTGATGAACTCACGAAAGCCATCATAGGCTGTGGCGGTATCTGCAACGGCAATCATCTGAGAAGGGAAGGACGGCTCGTTGCACTATGTGATGTAGACAAACAACGGCTTGACAGCACCCTTGCCAAGGTGGATAGCAGCGTGAAAGCTTATCACGATTTTCGTGAACTTTTGCAACAATCTGATATTGATATCGTGCATATTGCCACACCTCCCCACTGGCATGGTATAATGTCAAAGATGGCTGCTGAGGCAGGTAAGGATATCTGGTGCGAAAAACCTATGACACGTACCATCGGAGAAGGAAAAAGTAGTTGATGCCGTAAACAGGAAAGGAAGGATGTTCCGCCTTAATACCTGGTTCAGGTTCAAAGACCAGTTCTATGGACTGGGAACAACCGTTGAACCATTGAAAAAAATTATTGACAGCGGCGTTCTTGGATGGCCCTTAAGTTTACAGTCAGCGGCATTACAGGATATAACTGGAAATTTTACTGGAGTGGTGAGCATAATCTGCAGCCCCATGCCCGTGCCCGAAAACCTGGACTATAATATGTGGCTGGGGCCTGCTCCCTACAAGCCCTATAACCCGGAAAGGGTTCATTCCAATTTCAGGGGCTACTGGGATTATGATGGTGGAGGACTGGCGGATATGGGTCAACATTACCTGGATCCGGTTCAGTATATGCTGGGGAAAGACAATACATCCCCGGTAAGTAGATATTGATGCTCCCCAGCAACATCCTGATGCAGTGGGTTCATGGAGAAGAATAGAATATACTTATGAAGACGGATGTAAAATAATACTTGACGGAGAGAATAAGGATACAGATGCAGCCTATATTGAAGGGCCGGATCGGAAAAGTATTCAAGGACTTCAGATCCACAATTCCCGATATCCAGAAACTGGTAGCGGCACTTCCCGATCCTGAACCCAGAATAATCCTTCCCTGAGTCGGTAAGAACAGAGAAGAAGTTTGCCCTGAACGAGAAAAATGGACACAGGTCATGTACAATTGTAAATCATGGGTAATCGCAGTGAGACTGGGACGCACACTTAAGTTTGACCCGGTAGTCAGGGATTTATTGATGATGAAGGGGCAAATGCGCTTATTAACCAACCTATGAGAGGCCCATGGCAAATCTGATTGTCCAAATGAAAATCCTCAAAAATCTTCAAAAAGGAGGGCTGATATTTCTTATTATATTGGCAGCATCCTGTTCCCAGCATAAGATGGTCCGGTTTGGCATTTGTGCGGATGTACATAAGGATGTCATGCATGATGCGGACCAGAGGCTTCAGGCATTCGTCGGCGAAATGAATGAAAACGATGTTGATTTTATTATCGAACTGGGGGATTTCACACAGCCACAGGATTATAATGCTTCTTTTTTGAACATCTGGAATTCCTTTGAAGGCTCCTCTTTCCATGTACTGGGGAACCATGATATGGATAATGATACAGGTGACAGGTACCCGAAGGATCATACCGTCAGTTACCTGGATATGCCCGGCCGGTATTATTCATTTGATATGGAAGGATTCCATTTCATAGTGCTGGACGGGAATGATCCAAAAGATCCACCTCAAAGCGGGTATGCAAGGTATATCGGGAAAAAACAACTTGAATGGCTGAAGCAGGATCTGTCCCGGACTGAAACACCGGTGATTGTTTTTTCTCACCAGAGTATTGAAGATCCAGGAGGAGTGGAAAATGCGTCTGATGTCAGGAAAATTCTTGAAGAAGCAAAGCTTAAATCCGGTAAGAAAAAAGTGATTGCCTGTTTTAGCGGGCATCACCATATTGATTATGCCACGTCTATCAACGGGATCAATTACATTCAGATCAACAGCATGTCGTATTATTGGATGGGGGGTGATTACCTGCAGGTAAGGTACAGCACGGAGATCGATGAGAAATATCCCTACATCAAGTACACTGCTCCATATAAGGATCCTTTATTTGCACTGGTAGAGGTTGATACCAGGGGGAGGATCCGGATCATTGGACGCGAAAGCAGCTGGGTAGGTCCTGATCCATGGGAACTGGGTTATCCTGAGGAGAACAGGGAAAAAACAGGGCCATGGATCACGAGCCGGGAACTTGAATATTAATTACTATCAAAACATTAAACCTATTTTAAATCTATTATAATGAGACAGTTTCGAATATTATCCCTCCTGGTTCTGTATATGCTAAGCCATATGGCAGTTGCCCAGGATGTAAGGACACTGGAAACAAAAATTGCTGACCTGCTTGTCCAGATGCCTGTTAGTGATCCGGAGCACCGGGACAGGCTGGCAGAAGAAACATATAACCTGGGGGAGGAGGGACTTACACAAATTTGTTCCCTGGTGGTTCCTCCGGGAAGGGGGGATGATACCCAGGCACGATTTGCCATTGAAAGCCTTTCCAAATATTTAAGCGGGAATGTGCCCACCAGTAAATCTGAAGAATGGGAGAAAGTAAACATAGCATTTGCTACAAAAAGCAGCGACCAGCAGGTACAGGCTTTTTTCATGAACCAGTTACAATGGATAGGGAGCAATGCGACCATTGAGGCACTTACTCCTTACATTGCTGATGAATTTTTGTGTTATCCCGCCATTTCAGCAATGAAACAGGCTGACCCGGTAAAAGCTGGAGAGGTATTCACTTCGGTTCTCGGCTCATTATCCGGTGGTCCTGAAATTGAAACTGTAAAGGCTCTGGGTGTGCTAAAGGTGAACGGTGCTGCCAGTTTGCTGGCGGAAATGTTAGTGCAGGATATGGATACATATTTGCAGCAAGATATACTAAAGGCACTGGCTTCTATCGGGAATCCGGAATCATACAAGGTCTTATCAGGTGCTGCAAAATCTGTGAAATTTTTGCCTGAACCAACGGCTGCCACCATGGCGTTGCTGGAGTATGCAGAGGAGCTTGGCAGCTATGGGAATACTGCATTGAGCAATAAGATATGCCAGGGACTGATGAAGAAATGCAAATCTGGATCCCAGGTCCATTTTAAATCCTATGCCCTGCAAATTTATGCGGACAATGCCGGGATAGATGTTGCCTTGCCGGTACTGGTCAGGGCCATGAAAGATGAGTTTAAAGATTACCGCATGAGTGCTATTAACTATGCGGTAGAGAAATCCAGTCCTGCCGGTCCATGGATAAGTGAACTGGAGAAAACGACCGATCCCCTGATCAAGACCGAGATTTTATTCCTGCTTTCTTCCCTGAAGGAAACATCGGCTGTACCAGCCATTGTTACGCATATGGATAGCCCGGATGCCGGTGTACGATGCGAAGCAGTCAGCGCACTTGCTTCCATTGAAGGATCTGCGGCAACAGGCAAAATTGTTGACCATATGCTGAAATATGCAGCAGAACCTGATCTGGGTGCTGCCAAAACAGCACTTCTGTCCTCGACCAGTACGGAAGAAATTAAACCCTTTGTAGAAAACATATCCGGGGCCCCGGATCCCGTCAAAGTTGTGTTGCTTGAAATACTCGGAGCGAAAGGGAGCCCCGATTTCTTTGATGTACTTATGGAATATTCCAGGAACGAAAATGGAGAAGTGAGTTATTCAGCCCTTAAAGGTTTGAAAAACGTGGTAACTGAAGAAAATCTTGATGTCCTGCTTGATTTCCTGGGTGAGGACCAAAACCTGCAATCAACTGCTGAACTCCAGCAGGCCATCATTACTTCTGTGAATATGGCTGAGGATAAAGGTATATATATAGACAAAGTACTTTCCTCTATGGAAAATGCTGAGAATAAAATAGATTATATCCCTGTTCTTTCCGGTATAGGTGGAGACAAGAGCCTGAGGACTGTAAAATATACATACGATAACAGCCAGGGTGAAACAAAAGACCTTGCGCTGCAAGCCCTTGTCAGGTGGACTGATGGTACAGCCATTCCATACCTGTTTGATATAAACAATACTACCGGTTCTGAGGCTTCCTTAACCGGGTATGTCAACCAGGTCATAAAATCAGGGCATACCCCAGACCAGAAGATATTGCTGCTCAGGAAAATAATGCCACTGGCAGGGGACAGTGATCAGAAAAACAGAATTATCTCTGCCTGTGGTGATATTAAGACATTTCTGAGTTTAATGTTTGTATCAGGCTATTTCTCTGAGGATAAGCTCCGTGAAAGTGCAGTCAATGCTGCGGTCAGGATCGCCCTGCCAAGCCCGGGAAATGATGACGGGCTATATGGTGATAACGTAAGGAATATCCTGTCAAAAGCAAAAGATCTAATTGCCGGACCTGAAAGTCCCTATATTAAGATCGATATAGAGACCTATCTGAAGACCATGCCCGATGATCCTGGTTTTGTCCCCATGTTCAACGGGAAGGACCTCAGCGGATGGCAGGGGCTTGTAGAGGATCCCATATCCCGTGCAAAAATGAGCAAAATCAGAGCTTGCCGACAAACAGGATAAAGCGGATAAATTGATGTATCAGAACTGGAACGTCGAAGATGGGATACTGATCTTCAGGGGAAGCGGTTATGATAATATCTGCTCGATCAAAGAGTATCGGAACTTTGAGATGATACTGGACTGGAAAATTTTGAAGAACGGGGATAGCGGGATCTACCTACGCGGATCACCCCAGGTACAGATATGGGATGCCTCACGGGTTGATGCCGGTTCAAGTGTGGGTTCCGGGGGACTCTTTAACAATCAGGAAAATGAGAGTAAACCCCTGGTGGTAGCAGATAATTTCCCTCCCGAATGGAATACTTTCCGGATCACCATGATGGGTGAGCGTGTAAGTGTCTACCTGAACGGAATCCTGGTTGTTGACAATGTTATCCTGGAAAATTATTGGGACAGGAGCATGCCGATCTTTCCATCCGGACCGATAGAACTGCAGGCACATGGAAACGATTGCGCTTTCCGTGATGTTTATGTCAGGGAGATCCAGGGTGCAGAATTAAGACCCGAGGAAAAAGCGGAAGGGTTTGTATTGCTGTTCAATGGCGAGAACCTGGATGGCTGGATAGGAAACAAGACAAACCATGTTGTAGAGGATGGTACCATTGCCATCCGCCCTGAACTTGGTGGCCGCGGTAACCTGTATACAGAAAAGGAGTACACAAATTTTAATCTCCGCATTGATTTCAAACTGACCCCTGGTGCCAATAACGGACTGGGTATCCGTACCCCGCCTGAAGGAGATGCTGCCTATAGTGGGATGGAATTCCAGGTGCTTGATAATACAGCCGAGGTCTACGCAAACCTGGAGCCTTACCAGTACCATGGATCCGTGTACGGCGTTATCCCTGCCAGGAGGGGATTCCTTAAACCGGTAGGAGAATGGAATGAACAGGAGGTGATCGTAGATGGAACAAAGATCAAGATTTTCCTTAATGGTACGGTCATTGTCGATGGAGACATTGCCAGTTCCATACTGAATGGCACCCTGGATGGGAAAGATCACCCGGGACTTAAAAGAAAGACCGGGCATATTGGGTTTTTGGGCCATGGATCTGAACTCTGGTACCGGAATATAAGGATCAAGGAACTTGATTAGAACAAAACGTCATACTATGAAAAATCTGCGTTTATTTTGGGTGATCATAATCATGCTGCAGCCTGTTTTATTCCTGAAGGCCCAGGATCTGCCCGCGAAAATGGATGACAATGAACGAGCTGTTCAAATCCAGGAGTTAAAATTCGGAATGTTCATCTGCTGGTCTTTCAGTACATTTTCCGGCAGGGAATGGACCCCTACACTTGACAAGGATGCTTCATATTTTAAAGCTACTGGTTGCGATACTGACCAGTGGTGCAAAGTCGCTAAGGATGCCGGAATGAACTACATTCTCTTCCTGACCAAACATCACGATGGTTTCTGTCTGTGGGATACAAAGACCACCGATAAAAAAGTGACAAATAGCCCCCTGGCAACAGACGTCCTGGCGCAACTCAGGAAATCCTGTGATAAGTACGGATGAAGTTAGCGATGTATTTTTCAGAAGGGGACTGGAACTGGGCGGGTGCCGTTGACGGGCAAAACTGGAAGGCCGGAGTAAGTAAGAATCCTGAAATGAAAAAAGCCCAGCTAAAGGAGCTATGTACGCAATACGGACCTATAGAATTCTTCTGGATGGATCATGCGATTGGGGATGGGGGACTCAGACACGAGGAGACAGCTGAATGGATACATCAATTCCAGCCTGATTGTTTTATAGGATTTAACCATGGAGAACCGGCAGGCCGGCTATGCCTGAGAGAGATGGGTCAACCCGGACATATTGGGGATGCAAGCACAAGCAAGTACAATAAGGAAGCGGAAGCCAGCTACCAGGGCTATCTGGTTGCTGAATTTACCTATCCCATTCTGCCTGAACATGAGGGAGGAGCCATGTGGTTTTATTCGCTTCCAAAACACGATAATCTTTGCAAACCGGCAGAAGATCTTTACAGGGATTATCTGGGGGCGGTTAAATATGGTAATATTTTCTCCATTGATGTGGGTCCCAATTACGAAGGGAAGATCAGGGAGATTGATGCACAAACACTTCGTAAGGTTGGAAAATATATCAGGAATGATAAGCCTTTGTCGGTAACTGATTAGCATGGAAAATTCTTAACGGTATGAAGCGATTGCAGCAATGGTTTCTGGCTATTCTTGTATCCATACCCCTGCTGGCCTCAGCACTGGGACAACAGGAAATGAATACGTATATTTCCACCGGGCATGCCAGGGAAACCTATGCTGATAAAATTGGACATGACGTCTTCTATATATTTCCCGAAACCCGGGAGGATCCAATAAGATGGTATGATTCATTAAAAGTATGCTGGCTGGAGAATGATCCTTCAGGGGATCCTGTCATTGTAGATGCCCGGCCGGGAGAATATCTCGTGTACCAGATAGGAGTCTGGGCACTTAAAAATACCCTCGAAGATCTGGAAATAAACTTTTCAGACCTGGTTGGAAATAACGGATTGACCATTGCATCAGGGCAAATGACCTGCTTTAATAAAGGGGGAATCGACGGCCAGGGTTTGCCATTCTCTAAAAAGGTGAGGGTGTTGCAGGACCGCATACAGGCATTGTGGATGGGAATTGACCTCGCCACTATTGGCAAAGGGACCTATGAAGGGACTGTCTCTATAGTAGCAGACGGCATGGTTCAATCCATTCCCATACAGCTGGAGGTTGGTGGAGACATGGTCCATAACCACGGATTCGATGAAGGCAGTCGCCTTTCCCGGATGACCTGGCTGAATAATACTGTGGGAATAGATAGCCATATTACCCGGGGATTTGAACCTGTACAGCGTGAAGGACATCAAATTGAGATACTGGGGCGTTCTGTGGATATTGCCCCAACCGGACTTCCGGCCATGGTCACAAGCTATTTTGAACCTTCCAATCAGTTCCTGCAGGCTGAAGGAGAGCCCCTTTTAAAGCAGGCTTTCCGCTTTATCATTGAATCTGAGAACGGAGAGATCATTCATTTAAAACCTGGAAATATAGCTTATACCAGCCATGGCCCTTCCGGAATTTCCTGGACGGTCCGAAGTTCATCCCGGGAATGTGAGTTGATCTGCCAGGGTGAAATGGAATATGACGGATTTGCGGATTTCAAGCTCACATTAAGTTCAAAAAAGACCATCAATGTCAAAGATATCCGCCTCGAAATTCCTATGAATAAGGACAAGGCCGCTTACATGATGGGCCTGGGCCATGAAGGGGGACAGAGGATAGCCGATTGGAAATGGAAGTGGGATACCACCAAAAACCAGGACATGCTATGGCTTGGTGATGTAAACGGGGGATTAAGGATCAAATGGAAGGACGAAAACTACAGGCGGCCCCTGATCAACATATATTATGCTTTCGGTCCCCTGCAGTCCCCACGATCCTGGGGCAACAAAGGCAAAGGCGGCGTAAATATCCAGGAGGTGGAAGATACTGTCCTGGTCAAAACATATTCAGGCCAGCGTGAATTGAAAGCCGGGGAGGTCTTGCATTTTGATTTCGAGCTATTGGTCACCCCGTTCAAAACCGTAGACAGAAGTATAAAGTACGGAGACCGGTATTACCATGGGGGAGATGCAAAAGGGGCGTCCCGGAAATTGATCGCCGCGGGGGAAAATGGTGCTAACATTCTCAATATACATCATGCAGAAGATCTCTATCCATTTATCAATTATCCATACCTGGATGAAAATTCTGCAGAGATCAGGCAACTTGTTGAGAATGCACATAAACAGGATATTAAGTTGAAATTGTATTATACCACCCGTGAACTAACTAAGAACCTGCCTGAATTCTGGGCCTTTAATAGTCTGAATGGGGAATTGATATATCCCGGTCCCGGAAATGAATGCCACACCATAATAAATAAGGATGGTCCGGCAGAATGGCTGAAGAAGAATCTGCGTGAGAATTATATTCCTGCCTGGCATAACGTAATCAAAGAGGGTAAATTCAAGGGGGAGCTTGATCTGTCAGTAATCACGACACCGGACAGCCGACTGAATAATTTTTATATTGGGGGACTGAACTGGATGGTGAGAAATTATGAAATTGACGGGGTATATATTGATGATTCGGCGCTCGACAGAATCACCTTACGCAGAGCCCGGAAAATTATCGATCAGTATCGGCCTGAGGGAAGAATGGACCTTCACAGCTGGAACCACTACAACGAGTGGGCGGGCTATACAAATTGCCTGAACCTGTATATGGACCTGCTTCCCTATTTCGACCTTGTCTGGATTGGTGAAGGGCGGGATTATGACCGTATGCCTGACCATTGGCTGATCGAAGTGTCAGGGATCCCATTTGGATTGCCAGGGCAGATGCTGCAGGATGGGGGGAACCCATGGAGAGGGATGGTATATGGCATTACCAACAGGGCAGGATGGTCAGGCGATCCAACAGAGATATGGAAGTTCTGGGATCAGTATCGAATAAGCGATAAATACATGACCGGATACTGGGACGAGGATATTCCGGTGAAAGCAGACAATAAACTGGTGAAAGCAACTTTTTATGAGGGCCTGGAGGAACATATAATTGCCGTCGCCAATTGGGACGAACAGGACCAGCCATGTTCACTGGAGATAAACTGGAATAAGCTGGGTATTGAAAGATCAGCATGCAAATTTTTAATACCATTCATTCCCGGATTTCAGGATCAACAATTACCAACTACAGTGAATGAGTTAATAATTCCAGGGAAAAAAGGTTTTCTGATCGTGCTCAAAAAAAAAGCCTGGAAGAAATTAGCCTGGACTGGAGAAGGACTAGGTGTGAAATATCTCTTCCATCTCAGCCCACCACTCACCATCTGCCCGGGTATCAAGAGGCTTCATACAAGGTTTGCAGACATCCCACCAGCGCTGGGTTGACGGATCTTTACCCATTTGTTCCATATCGTACTCAAAATCATCACCAGTATACTCAAAGTAGGAGAATAACAATTCATCTTTAATAAATATTGAATAATTCTGGAGGTTACAATTTTTAATCATCTCCAATACATCCGGCCATGTCTCTGCATGCAGTTTTTTGTATTCAGCTATCCTGTCGGGTTTAATACCGCAAACCATGCCAAAACGTTTCATCTGTATATGTCTGTATTTTAAATTGTTATATCAAATTCACCGAGATCAAGCGGGTAATCCCCATATTCCCGTACCAGTTTTACTATATAATCATAGGTTTTTCCGGAGACATCGCTGCTGACCGAATGATCAGACTGAAAGATATATCCTCCCCCTTTGGCAGCATTCAGTTTCCTTAATACTTCCCGGCGGATCAGGTCCCTGTCCCCCGTTTCCCAAACCTGAATGTTACTGTTTCCGCAATAACCGAGATCATGACCATATTCCCTCCGCAAGTCTATAACATCCAGGCTTGCCTTAGCTTCTAGTGGATTGTAGGCATCCAATCCGAATTCTATGAAATCTCCTAGTATGAATTCCACATTTCCACACCCATGGTAGATAACGGGCAGTCCATGCTGGTGACAGTATTCTGTCATGGCTTTCACCCATGGCTTGAAGTACATACGCCAGTATTCCGGGTCAAAGAACATATTCCGGGAATAGGCAACATCACCCCATATAACCATACCGTCAAGCAAACCATCTGCTGCCTTGATCTCTGCTTTCAGGCAATCAAGGTAGAACTGTCCAATGCGGTTAATGGCCTCTCCGAACCGGTCAGGGTACATGGCTGTCCATAGCAGGTAATTTTCCTGTCCTACCAGCCTGGTAAGGCACTCGGAACATTCTATCATACTTCCATATACAGGGAAGTCCGGCCGGAGCTTTTTTACGGTTTCTAACCAGGCCGGAGAATTTCGCTGAAAACCATCACCCACACCGGCAATCTGGTTATCTCCCCCCTCGAAATACCGGGCAGGGGAATTAGCATCCTCAAATTCGAATCCTTCCAGTTTTTCAATGGTATCAACTTCCCAATTCAAAAATTCAGGCATGGGGAAATCGAATTTCTTTCTGATGGTAGCTCCAAAGCCGGTTTTTACAATGACTTCTATTTCATCCTCCTTAATGGTCTCAAAAGACATCATCCTGGGATCCATATTGGGAGTGGTGACCATCCAGTCAAGATCATAATGATAATAGGGATCAGCATCCCCGGGCAGGTCCATCTCATCTCTCCATCTCTCGATGAAACTGCCCCAGAAGAAATCGCTGATGGGAATACGGTCAGGCTCTTCATGCCTGAGGGATCGGTTCATCCTCTCCAGTTTCATCAAACAGTTTTGGCTTCTTTCCAAGGTCACAAAGTTTTCGTCAGTCAGAACATGTCAGGTCCGGATATAGTAAAGATAGAAAGAATTCACAGAGCCTGGTTATAATTGTAAAAGGCTGTCCCGGTATAATACGGAACAGCCCTTCAAACAAAACACAAATTAAATTGCCTTAAAGGGTTGGCATTTAATTAAAGAATATTTTTCAGCGTTTGATACATTTCATCGCTTGATTGTCTGCTTGTCAGCTTTCCTACCTTTTCTTTGGTATCAGCATCAACCAGCAACACAAAACCAGTTGACTGGTTCTCTTTATAGATGTCGGCGACACCCAGTTCAGAAGCCAGCTTTTCAGACTTAGCCTTAGTTTCTGCCGAAGTGAAATCAAAATTGACCCACTCAACTGCGTCTCCTTCCGCTTTGGTTTGTAATTCCATAACATTGGGTTTCAGCTTTTTACAGGCACCACAATAATCTGCATGAAAGGTAAGTGCGTAGAGTTTAGTCGTCTTGTCTGCACTGACTGAATTGTCAGCACTGGCTTTCTCATCTCCACATTGTGCATTAACACTCTCTGTTGCGAAAGCAAAAATCGTAACGGCAGCTAATAGATACATTACTTTTTTCATCATATTTCAATTTTGGTGAATAATAATTGGAAGCAAATTTATCCAGTGAAGCATACGGGAAATGTCACCCGGGTGACAGTATATGCCTTTTAACATTTATTAAACAATTTTGTAGATTGCCTGATATTAATCCTTGATTTTTTGCATGTTATACATTACTTTTACCAAAAATCAATGGAGGTGAAAGCACCTTTTATCATTACCAGGATGTATACTCGTATGGGCCGCGGTCTGTATTCCTGCCTGATTTACTAATATTCCGGGAGCATGGTGACATCCGCTCCCTGCCTCACATTACTAATTCCCTTTTTCTGATCAGTTCACCCAGTTTTGATGAAAGCCTGCATTTTTGATATAAAACGATTTGCCATACATGACGGTCCGGGAATCCGCACCACAGTGTTCTTTAAGGGATGTCCCTTAAATTGCTGGTGGTGCCATAATCCGGAGGGTATATCTCCTGATATTGAGCACTATACTGAGAAAAAGGAATTCGATGGTGTTTGCCTGCAGAAGGATCTGGTTCTTGGGCGCTGGATGGGACCAGATGAACTTATGGAGGAAATCGAGAAGGACAGGATCTTCATGGAGGAATCTGGCGGAGGGGTAACCTTCTCAGGTGGTGAGCCACTGATGCAGGCTGAGGTGGTATTTGCCCTCTTAAAAAAATGCAGGGAGAATAAGATTCACACGGCATTGGATACAAGTGGACTTGTATCTGAAAAGATCATTCATCAGGCCACTGAGCTGTCTGATCTTATTTTGTATGATCTTAAATCGTTGGATGATAAAATACATCAGAAATATACTGGTGCCTCCAATGAAAAGATCCTGCACAACCTGGAGATCGCGCTGAAAGGAAAGGCCAGGGTTGTCCTGAGGATACCTATGGTGACCGGATTTAATGATTCAAAAGCGGATCAGCAACAAATGGTATCCTACCTGAAAAGCCTCGATAAACTGGATCAGGTTGATATTTTGCCTTATCATCAGTTTGGCACTCAGAAATATAACAGATTTCATAAAAAAAACAGGCAAAACGGATTCAGTACACCTCCAAAAGAGAAGGTTGTTGAACTGAAGGAGGCATTGATCAATGCCGGTTTTGCAGTTAATATAGGAGGTTAACATGAACGACAGAATAAATAAATTACGTGATCAGAGCCTGCAGGCAGAGAACAGGCTATCAGCTGAACGCGGTGTCCTGGTAACCCGGTTCTACCAGGATAAAAACATCCAGCATCTCTCAAGACCAATGCAGAGGGGCCTTTGTTTTGAATATATCCTCAAACATAAGGAGATTTGCATCAATGAGGGGGAATTGATCGTAGGCGAACGGGGTCCATTACCCAAATCAACACCTACCTACCCTGAGATCTGTATTCATACCCTGAAAGACCTTGATATCCTGGATGCCAGGGAGAAGGTATCCTTTAGTGTGGATGCCCAGACCAGGAAATCCTTTGAAGAAGAGATTTTACCTTTCTGGACAGGGAACAGCAATCGTGAAAGGATCATGGCCCGGTTGCCTGCACAATGGCATGATGCGTATGCTGCCGGGGTTTTTACGGAGTTCCAGGAACAGCGTGCCCCGGGACATACAGTGCTTGGGGATAAGATATACCACAAAGGTATGCTGGACATTATCAATGACATCAAGGCGGCAGCAGCAGCTCTTGATCTTATGAATGACCCATCTGCCGTCCACAAGCGTGAGGAATTGAAAGCGATGGAAATTACGGCCCATGCCATTATCACCTATGCTGAAAGGCATGCTGATGTACTGGAACGCCTGGCAGGAAAGGAAAAAAGCAGGGAGAGAAAGGCCGAACTGATTGAGATGGCAAGGATATGCCGGAAAGTACCTGCAAATAAGCCGGATACATTTCATGAGGCCCTGCAGTATTACTGGTTCGTGCACCTTGGTGTGATCACGGAATTGAATCCCTGGGATTCTTTTAATCCGGGGAGGCTGGATCAGCATCTTTATCCTTTCTATCAAGACGGACTGGAGCAGGGGAGCCTGGATGCCGAATCTGCAAGGGAATTACTTCAGAGCTTCTGGGTGAAATTCAATAATCATCCCTCACCTCCAAAAGTTGGTGTAACAGCAGAAGAGAGCAATACTTATACGGATTTCAGCCTGATCAATCTGGGAGGACTGGATGCCGAAGGCAATGATGCTGTAAATGAGCTTACTTATTTGCTTCTGGAAGTGATCGGTGAAATGAGGATACTCCAGCCCAGTTCCATGGTGCAGATAAGCAGGAAAAATCCCGATGATTTTGTCAGGAAAGCTCTGGAGATCATTAAAACCGGCTTCGGCCAGCCATCCTGTTTTAATACAGATGCTATCGTCCAGGAAATGTCCAGACAGGGGAAATCCTTACCCGATGCACGCAGGGGAGGGGCAAGTGGTTGTGTGGAAACCGGTGCTTTCGGCGTGGAATGTTATATCCTTACAGGGTATTTCAACCTGCCCAAAATCCTGGAAATAACCATGAATAACGGCAAAGATCCGCGAACGGGCAAAATGATTGGGCTGGAAACCGGTGATCCTGTGAATTTCAAGGATTTTAACGGCATGATGGAAGCATTTAATAAACAACTTCAGCATTTTGTTGATATAAAGATCACTGGTAGCAATATCATTGAACAGGTTTTTGCCAGTGAAATGCCGGTTCCCTTCCTTTCCATCCTGATCGATGATTGTATTACCAACGGAAAGGATTACAATGCCGGAGGGGCAAGATATAATACCAATTATATCCAGGGTGTTGGGACCGGAAGTGTGACGGATAGCCTTGCTGCACTGAAATATCATGTTTTTGACCGGAAAACGCTATCGATGGGGGAATTCCTGGCAACCCTGGCGGCTGATTTTACAGGGAAGGAATCATTTCGATATGACCTGCTTTATTATACTCCAAAATACGGGAATGACGATAATTATGCCGATGATATCTTAAAAGAAGTATTTGAATATTATTTCAGTGCTGTTGACGGGCGAATGAGTCCCAGGGGTGCTACTTATCGCATCAATCTTTTACCCACCACCAGCCATATATATTTTGGAACAGTAATCGGTGCCATGCCAGACGGAAGGAAATCCGGAGAACCCCTGTCCGAAGGTATATCTCCGGTCCAGGGGGCGGATCGTTTTGGACCGACAGCAGTACTGAATTCAGCTGCCAAAATAGATCACCTGCGTACCGGCGGTACCTTGTTGAACCAGAAATTTACACCGTCCTTCCTGGAAACAGATGAAGGGATAGATAAGGTCACCCGGCTGATCAGAAGCTATTTCAAAATGGACGGGCATCATATTCAATTCAACGTTGTTACGGCCGAAACACTTCGCCAGGCGCAGAAAGAACCTGAAAAGTACAGGGACCTGATCGTAAGGGTAGCCGGTTATAGTGATTATTTCAATGATCTGGGCAAGGACCTGCAGGACGAGATAATCAGGCGGACAGAGCACAAAGCCTACTGATTTTAATGCACATAGCATTGAACCCTGGACATTTGACTATCCGAATGTGTTTATTCTTTATAGCAGGCTGGAATAAATTCAGGTAATCAGTATATTTATGACCTGATGAACAGATTGTGCATACATAGTATTACAAACAAGCCCTGGAGTCTAGATACCCTTATAGAAAAGTATAATGGATCCGGCGTTCCCGCCATCACGATATGGGAAGACGCCATTAAGGAGAGAGGTGCCAAAAATGCCGGAGAAAAATTGGCAAAATCAGGTTTAAAGGTTGTATCCTATGCCAGGGGAGGGTTCTTTCCGGATCTATCTGCTGATAAGAGGGAGGAGAACATTGACAGGAACAAAAGGATGCTTGAGGAAGCCTCACTTATTGGCGCACCTCTAATGGTACTTGTTTGCGGAGCGGACCCGGGACAGTCCCTGCAGCATTCAAGGGATCAGATCAGGTCAGGAATTGAAGCTGTCCTGCCTGTTGCCGCTGACTTTGGTGTAAAGCTGGCCATTGAACCCCTTCACCCTATGTACGCAGATACGCGGTCTGCAATAAATACCCTGTGATCTGCAAATGACCTGGCAGAATATTTTGATTCTGAATGGGTTGGTGTGGCCATTGATGTCTATCATCTGTGGTGGGATCCGGAGCTCCAACAGCAGATCCAGCGCTGCGGGAAAAAGGGGAATATACTGGCATTTCATATTTGTGATTGGAAAGTACCCACTGAAGACCTGCTGCTCGACAGGGAAATAATGGGCCGGGGTTGTATACCGGTCAAAAAGATCAGCCAATGGGTCGATGAAGCAGGATTTGACGGATTCAGGGAAGTGGAGATTTTTTCAAACCATTACTGGAAACAGGACCAGGATCTTTTTCTCAGGGACATTATTACAGCATACAAGGATACTTATTAAAAATCTTAAGTTGAAATGAAAGAAAACCGGATAGGTATTATTATGAATGGTGTTACCGGCAGGATGGGTACCAACCAGCATCTTATGAGGTCAATTGTTGAGATCATCAAACAGGGTGGTGTAAAATTGGGTAAGCATGAGACCATCATTCCGGATCCGGTCCTGGTGGGCAGGAATGAGGCAAAACTTGAAAAGCTTGCTGAGATGAGCGGGATATCCAGATATACAACCAAACTGGAAGAAGCTCTGGCAGACAGGACAAATAAAATATACTTTGATGCACAGACTACCGGCCGCAGGTATGATGCGGTAAAAAAAGCCATCAAAGCAGGCCTGCATATCTACTGTGAAAAGCCGGCTGCAGTTGATTCAGGACAGGCAATGGAATTATATGAAGAGTGTGTCAGGAATAACCTAAAGAGTGGGGTAGTCCAGGACAAACTCTGGCTTCCAGGTATGTTGAAGCTTAAAAAATTAATTGATGAAAATTTCTTTGGCAGGATTATTTCTGTCAGAGGAGAATTTGGCTACTGGGTATTCGAAGGCCACAGCATACCCTCACAACGACCCTCGTGGAATTACCGGAAGGAGGATGATGGGGGCATCATTATGGATATGCTCTGCCACTGGCAGTACCTGTTGGAAAATTTGTTCGGAAGGATAAACTCGGTTTCCTGCCTGGGTACTACCCACATTCCGGAAAGAGTGGATGAAAACGGACAAACCTATAAATGTACCGCAGAAGATGCTGCTTACAGTACTTTTATACTGGAGGGAGATATCATCGCTCAATTCAACTCAAGCTGGACCACCAGGGTTAGAAGGGACGACCTGCTGACAGTACATGTTGATGGTACCCAGGGATCGGCTGTTGCAGGACTCAGAAAATGTTATGTGCAGAACTATGAAAACACGCCAAGGCCGGTCTGGAACCCTGATGTCGAGCAGCCCATCCGGTTCCTTGAGAACTGGGAAGAGGTGGGCGCCCGGGAGGACTACGATAATGCCTTCAAAGTTCAATGGGAGCTTTTTCTGCGACATGTTTTGGGAGATGGACCCTTTCCCTGGAACCTGATGGAAGGAGCCAGGGGTATTCAGCTGGCAGAGAAAGGACTGGAAAGCTGGCAGAAGAGAGAATGGATGAATATTCCTGATCTTGATCATAGTTAATAAATGAGCATGAAAAAAGTAGCATTGATTACCGGAGGGAGCAGGGGCATCGGCCTTGGTATTGCCAGGCAACTGATCCTCAAAGATTTCAATCTGGCAATTAATGGCGTTCGTGGTCCCGGACAGGTTGAAGAGTTAATGGAAGAGTTGAGAAGTTTTGGCCCGGAAGTGAATTACTTCCAGGGTAACATCGCGGATACTGAAGATCAACAGAAAATTGTCAGCAGGGTCAAAGCTGAGATGGGAAGGATAGATATCCTTGTGAATAATGCCGGCATAGCCCCAAAAGAAAGAAAAGATATCCTGGAAACAACAGAAGAAAGTTTCGACTATGTTATGGGGGTGAATCTGAGAGGCACTTTTTTTCTCACCCAACTGGTAGCCAACCTGATGGTCGGGCAAAAGAAGGAAAATGCCGAAGTTTTCAATTGCATCATCAATGTTACATCCATCTCTGCCACCATAGCCTCTGTGAACAGGGGAGAATACTGTATATCCAAAGCGGGAACCGGTATGGTCACTGCTCTCTTTGCCGCCAGGCTTGGGGAATTTGATATTCCGGTATATGAGATCAGGCCGGGGATCATAAAGACAGATATGACTGCCGGAGTAAAGGAAAAATATGATAAGCTGCTGGAAAATGATCTTTGTATACAGGCCCGGTGGGGCGAACCCGAAGATGTAGGAAAAGTAGCGGCCTCATTGGCTGAGGGTAATTTTCCCTATTCCACGGGACAGGTTATTATGGTTGACGGCGGTTTGAGCCTTCCCAGGTTATAATTCTTATGAAGCATATAATTTAATTTATGGAAAAATCTCAACGGAAAATTATCTACTGGAGGATGTGCATTATTGCAGTGATACTCCTTGCAGCCCTCGGTTTGTCACCTGTGGTGATACCCTCAGGTGTTTATAAACCCAGTTTTTTGGGGTATGCCCTACACTTTGTGGATGGGGGCTGTGGTTTGTGCCTGCCTGGTCTTGATGACCTTCATCGGATCGAAGGTCCATCCTGGAAATACAAACGAAAATAAAGAGCTATGATCAGGTGGTTAATAGTACTGGGAGTTTTATATATCTCCACGCTTGGTTTCCTGGCTATCCGGACCAGAAGAAGGACGAAAGGTACAAATGACTTCATATTTGCCGGGGCGAACATCGGCCTGGTAATAGGTTTCATGTCCTTTGCAGCTACTTTATTCAGTACATTCACCCTGATGGGCATGCCCGATTTTTTCAGGACACACGGGGTCGGGGCATGGATCTTTCTGGCATTCTCTGATGGCGTCATGGTATTCTTTATCCTGTTCTTTGGCTACCATTTACGGAGAAAAGTGGCGGTAAAGGGATTTCACGGGATGTCCCAGGTGCTGCAGGACAGCTACCGGAACAAGTGGGCAGGTTACGTCTATTTTGCCTGTATATTCCTTTTTCTTATTCCATATACGGCAATCCAGATCAGGGGGATCGCAATTTTCCTGAATGCCGCCTTCCCGGGTTTCTTTCCCATATGGGCCTGGGCAGTAGCCATGATCGTACTGATGTTGCTGTACAGTGAGACAGGGGGACTCAAAGCCATCATGTTTGCTGATGTACTGCAGGGAACCATTTTGCTGATCATCGTATGGGTGATCGCATGGAGCTGCATTGAATCCTTTGGGAGTATGAAGGAAATGTTCACGGCCGTGGAAAGAGTTGATGACAGGTTATTATCTGTACCCGGACCGAATGGACTGTTCAGTTTTCAGTTCCTGCTGGCCACTATGCTGGTCATTGTAATGATCCCGGTTACCCAGCCCCAGCTGACCACACGGTTGGTCATTATGAAAGACCTGAAATCTACCCACCGGCTCGCTATCGCCGTGGGTTGTTTTGCCATGCTGATCATCCTGCCGACAGCTTTTATCGGTTTCTATGGTGCTGTCAAATATCCGGATAGTAATACGGCTGATTTTCTGGCCGGTGTGTTATTGTTTGACCAGCCAGGATTCATCGCTGCTGCGACCATCATCGGACTGATTGCTGCAGCGTTGTCTACCAGTGATTCCCAGATTTTTGCCATGGGATCGGAATTGCGTTCTCTCATTGCCATCAAGGATAAAACATTGACAAGGACCCGGGTTGGCATTGTCTTCTTTGCATTGGCCGCGTTGATTTTTTCCCTCATTGCCAGCGACAAGCTTGTGATGCTTGCAAGGGTCAGTTTCGCAGGCACTGCACTTGCCGCCCCCATGATCCTGGCGGCCATACTCAGGGAGAGGCCACCTTCAAAATGGATAGTTGTATTAACGGCTATCACGATCCTGGTTTTTCTGGGTTCCCTGCTCGAACTTGTTCCCTCAAAAATCGGATTTCTCAGGATGGACCTCGCATTGCTGCTGGTTCTGGGATTGTTCACGATTGTTTCCATTATTATTCAGGACAGGTCCGGCCTGTCAGAGCAACCGGATACAAATTCCGATTTGAAAGAATAATTGAATTAGATGATCAGGATAATCCGGCTCGGCCTTCTGCCTCTATTCTTCGTAATGATCCTGTCCTGCACAACAAGATGGGAAATCACTGAAGATAGTAATGGTATTCTTCTGTCCGAAAACGGCAGGAAAGTATTTTTCTATCAGAAGGCCCCCAAGTCATACCAGGGTAAATCTGAACGCAACAATTATCTTCATCCGCTGTACGGATTGAATGAGCAGATCCTGACACAGGATTTTCCACTCGATACCCATACTGACCATCTTCATCAAAGGGGGGTATACTGGGCTTGGCATCAGGTGTATATCGGGAACAGAAGGATTGGTGATGCATGGTTAAATATTGATTTTGAATGGCATGTAACAGCGGCTAAAGTGAAGGAGTACAGAGATTCCTGTGTCTTAAGCGGGAACGTTCTATGGAAATCTCCCCTATGGCTGGATGAGCAGGGGGAGAAAAAAGCATTTGCCAGGGAAGATATTTCCCTAACGGTACATCCGGCCAGGGATAACTTCCGAGTACTTGACTTTTCTATCTGTATCTTTGCCCTGGAGGACAGCCTTTTTATTGGAGGTTCTGAAGATGATAAAGGTTATGGAGGTTTTTCCATCAGGCTTGATCCGGGTGAAGGCCTTTCATTTAAAAATGAATCAGGTAAAGTTGAACCTACGCGTAATGCTGTGGAAGCAGGACCCTGGATGAACATCATTGGTGACTGGGATGAGTCAGTTGCAGACGAAGGTGTGATCATGGTTTCCCATCCCGATAATCCCAACCATCCCCAGCCCTGGATCATTAGGACTGAGAAGAGCATGCAGAATGCTATGTATCCCGGTAGGACCCCCCATATGATCCCGCTTGATCAGCCGCTTCATCTGAGGTACAGGTTGATTATTTATCAAGGAATTCCAGGAGATGAGATCCAGCTATGGCTGGCTCCATAGACCAATGCTTAAAAAAACCGCTGATTATTTATTATCAAGTTCCAGTTTCTCCAGCTCCTCTATCATTTCGTCTATATTATTTTTCTCCTTGTCGAGGTCAATTTTAGTTTTTTCCATGTCTAACATGGCAGATTGCATTTCTTTTTCAATTTGTGCAAAGTCAATTTCTTCTATATGTTTCAAGGCCTCCTCAATCTCCTTCTGTATATTTTCATGATCAATTTCCTGCACAGACTTTAATGCCTTTTCCATCATTTCTTGCATCTCCACAGTTTCCATCATCGCCATTGCTTTCTTTGCTTCAGCCATACCTAGCTCCATTTCTTTCATGGCCTGCTCGAATTCCTCCTCGCTGAGTTCATTGTTGCCATCCTCAAATTCTTCCATTGCCTTCTTAATTTCTTCCTGGGCTTTAAACATTTCCTCCTGCATCTTTTCATGGTCAATCTGAACATCCTTCATAGCCCGCTCGATCTCTGCCTGCAATTCATGTTGATCTAAATGAACCTTGATCTGTTCCTCCTGAAGTTTCATCATATCCTCCTGTAAGTCTATCATCTCGTGTTGCTTGAAATGCTCCATCTCTGTCTTTATTTCCTCCCGGATCTTGTCGAAATCAACATTGTCCAGTTCCACCCTGGCATGCTTCAGGTCCTTTTCCATATCATGAAGATCGTCTATGGTTTTTTCAATTTCTTTCTGATATCTTGGAAATTCATTATCCGGGATCCTTTGACCATCAACATATAACTCTTCTACTTTCCCCTGTTTGATCACAAATTTCATTTCAGTGTCTTCACCCTCCTTGTTATGGAATTCCCGGGTTACGGTATTGTCTTTAATATCCATTTTTTCCCTGTGATGCCTGTGTGAAGTATCGGCAGGAAGGGCAGGAATGGCAGGAATTGACGGAAGTACGATGGTGGGTGCGGTAACAGTTGCTGGTTCACTGATAGTGGTGGTTGCCGTAAAAGCAGCCGGTTCTGCAACAGCGGTTGGTGCAGTTACAGCAACTGGTTCAGTGACTGGCTCCGTATCAGTCACCGGAATTGCTGGATCTTTATCCCAGAATGGCAGTACAATTTGTGATTCCACCTGAGTGAAGCCAGATGGTTTAAAAGTAGCACCCGTGCTCAGGGTGATGACCAGAACCGAGGTTACAAGGATCAGTCCTGCCATAAGTCTTTCTGTCTTGTTAATCTTCATCTTTTTGTTGTTTATTAATCTTTCTACTCTCTGTAATAAATTCTTTTTATTTCCGGTGATGGCAACGGAAGGGACAGCAGCCGTAATCTGTAGCTCGCTCAGGCAGGCCAGCGCCCGGGCATACAGGGAAACCTGTCCACAGATCCTTACTGTATAATCATCACAGCATTTCTCCCTATCCTGCCGGATATTCTCCGAAATGATCCAGACAACCGGGTGGTAAAAGAAAAGCGCTTCCATGATGGACTGCATGATATTGACCAGAAAATCATGCCGCCGAATATGGGCCAGTTCATGGACAATGATGGTTTCAAGCTGATCAGCAGGCAATCCGCTGATGATCATGGATGGAATCAGTACCACCGGCCTCAGTATGCCGATAACCGTTGGTACCATGACTTTTTGTGATTGCAGATAAGTTATGGACCGGTGAAGGCCTGTCCTGGCTGCAATCACTCGCAACCTTTGTTCCCATCCTGCCGGCATAGGAGATATGGACTGTCGCCTCATGCCTCTCACGACCATCATTCCTCCTGCTAATCTCGCTGTGAGAAGCAATACCCCTACAAACCAGACAATGCTGACAAGATCAGAAAGTCCCTGTCAGTCGTTTGTTGCCATCCTGATAATACAAGCGGCCCAGGGGATAATATGTCTGCAGTTTCAGAAATGTCTGCCACACCTGAGATGCCTCCGGATGTATAGCTTATAAGATCAGCATGGGATGAGATGGGATCGAATGCAACGAGAAACGTAAACAGGGATGAAAAAAAGATTGCTGCCAATGCAAAAACCCCCAGAACATACCTTGCCTGTGATGAGATATTTGAACGAAACTTAAATATCATCAACAGGATCAACCCGATGATCAAGCCCTGCCACAGTGAGTGAAAGATTGTCCAGCCCAATGCATTAATAACATTATCAGGAATGATGGTGGCAAGGCTTTTCATTGATTATCTTTTTCAATTTTATCTATCAATGTTTTTAACTCCTCCAGTTCATCCGGGGTAGTTTCATGATTGCCCAGTGCCTGCATAACCAGATCCATGGCAGACCCGCCAAAGGCCGTTTTTACAAATTTATCAAGGAGGAGATTTTTAGCTTCCTTCTCTTTTACTATGACATTATATATGTGTTTCCTGCCTTTTTCAGTCCGTTTTAGCAAACCTTTCTCAGTCATGATCTGCATCAGTTTGAGTGTGGTCGTATATCCAACCTGCTTCTTCAGGTTCAATTCATCATTGACATCGCGGACAGATACTGGTCCATGATGCCATATCACCTGAAGTATTTCAAGTTCAGCATCTGTTGGTTTCCTAATGGGGATCTTCGTCATCCTGTATTAATACGAATTGTTTCGTAGCAAATATATACGAAATGTTTCGTAGCTGCAAAAAAAAATCGTTAAAAAATGTTAATGTTAGGTTAACGAAATTGGATTTTTACCGTATACTACTTGACCATTAAAAATAAAATTGGTTTTTGAGTGAAAGAGTTAACCAGAGCTGAGGAGCAGGTGATGAGATATCTTTGGAGGATAAGATCCGGATTTCTCAAACAGATTATCGAGCAGTTCCCTGAGCCCAAACCTGCCTATACAACAGTTTCCACAGTTATCAGAGTGCTGGTAAAAAAGGGATTTATAGCATACAGGACCTATGGCAAAACCCACCAGTACTATCCTATGGTGAGCCGGGACAGGTATTTCAAGAATCACTTTAAAACGCTTGTTGAGAACTATTTCAGCAATTCACCACAAAGGTTTGTTTCCTTCTACACCGAGAAGGGCAATCTTGATGTTGCAGAGCTCGAGGAAATGAAAATCATCATAGAGGAGCAGATCAGGAAGAAAAGGGCTGAGGCGAGCTAGCATGGCTTATTGCCTGTACTCCAGATCGAACAGGCTATATAACTCTTCTATTTCTGTGGGACTTTCGCCACTCATTATACATTTATCAACCAGGATAATTTTTTGCTGTCTTCCACCGATCTCAAGTTTTCTGATTTTTGGCACTCCCTGGCACTGATAACGGACCAGGAAGCTCTGACCTCTGTCATTCTTATTGGTAATATCAGCACATAAACAGTAGATCCCGACTTCCCTGCCCTGGTAAAATACCTTTACCAGTTTCACTTCGAATTGTATCTGTATACCTATGATTGTATCAGGAATATCAGGCTTAATAACATACGGTGATTTTTCTATCTCCCCTCCCAGCAATATTGACGGTATCATAATCATCAGGGTAATCATCCGAGGGATCATGGGTAGTGGGTTTATTATTAAAGTCAATAATATCACACTTCAGTTGCAAAAATCCCTATAGAAATGTTGAATTATTTTGCATTCTTAAATGAATTTAAGATCTTTATATTCTTAATTGTCCAAAACAAATTTTTTTGCTCATGAAAACAGGGGAGAAGCTTACACATTTGAAGGCAATATTGCAAGAGATGGGAGAGGTGACAGTAGCCTATTCTGGTGGTGTTGACAGTACTTTCTTATTGAAGGTGGCTACAGACACATTAAAGGAAAAGGCCATGGGTGTTCTGGCTGTCTCTCCGACTTTTCCGGCACGGGAATACGACCGGGCCATTGAAGTTGCTAAATCATTTGGGGCTTCAGTAAATATCATTGATACCCACG
Source organism: uncultured Bacteroidaceae bacterium (assembly GCA_963767555.1). GTDB lineage: Bacteria > Bacteroidota > Bacteroidia > Bacteroidales > SM23-62 > SM23-62. The sequence continues at coordinate 71,624 of CAVYEL010000032.1, forward strand.
AACTGGAAGATGATAATTTCGTTAATAATCCTGTCAATCGCTGTTACTTCTGCAAAAGCGAATTGTTTGACAGTATCGCCAAGATGGCGGAGGATCAGCGATTTCGGAATTTCGTTGACGGTTCCAACCATGACGACCTGGGCGATCACAGGCCGGGGATGAAAGCACTCAAAGAGCGCAATGTAAGGAGCCCTCTGCAGGAGGCTGGTCTGACCAAAAAGGAGATCCGAGATCTTTCAAGGGAATTTGGATTGCCAACATGGGATAAAGATGCACTGGCTTGTCTTTCCTCCAGATTTCCGTATGGGGAGTCTATAAGCAGGGAGAAACTCAGGATGGTTGACGAAGCAGAAAATTTCCTCTCCGACCTTGGGTTCCGGAATATTCGTGCCCGGCATCAGGGTAAAACCGTCAATATAGAAGTTGATCCTGAGCAGATCCAGCGCCTGCTGGAAAAACAAACCAGACTAAAAGTGGAAGATTTCCTGACTTCCATCGGATATGATAAGGTTCAAATTGATCCTGAGGGATATCGCCGGGGAAAACTCAATGATGGTTTAACAGGCAAGGAAATTCCCAGTGCTGAGAATCTGAGGATCGCTACCTGATCTTATAGAATTATCACTGACTTCACCGGAAAGCACCGCTCTTTTACCGGACCATAACAGGCATTCACCGAAGTCCCCTTCTTTCGGAACTTATCTTTAACTTATTTTAAGGTTAATTAACCTGTCTTAAATTCTCAGTTAAAAAAGCTTTCGTTTATTGTAACAGATTTTGGAATGAATCGTCTTACATGTACGAACCATGAGAATCAGACCGAATAAAAAAACCGGAAAACAAAAGGAGATGAGTATTGACCAGCAAATACAGCAATGTGAGGAGAAAATAGCTGACCTGGAGAATTGGAAACGATCCATGGCTTTGGGTGAACCAGAGCAGCAGCAGATGCAGCATTATAATGGGAACGTGGAGAGTGACCTTGACAGAGAATATGAGCAGATTGCACTGCTGAAGATCCGCAGAATGATGGGATACTAATCTGGCTGTCTAATCTCAATGATTATTTTTCCTTCAGTGCTGTAGGTTTCTGCTCTCCTGTGAGCCTCTGATAATTTATCAAGAGAATGGATAGAATCGATCACCGTAATAAGTTTTTCTTCTTCCGCCAGTTTTTTTAATGCTTCCAGATCCGAACCAATAGACTTTTGCAATAAAGACCTGACTTTTTTACCCCTGGTAAACAGGGCTGCTATTTTATGAACCAATAGTTTTGGACGGGGCAGGACAGTGATGTAGATGCCCCCCGGTGATAAAATTCTTTTACAGCTTAGAAATGTTTTAACGCCGGCGGCATCAAAAATGATGTCATATAAGATATTTCCATCCAGGTAATCCTCCTTGCGGTAATCAATATAATGATCAGGACTGAGAAGGTCCAGCAGCTGCTCATGGGCAGAGCTGCATACTGCCGTGGTCTCGGCATTAAAGTGCTTTGATAACTGGAGTGCATAATGTCCCACTCCACCCGCGGCACCTATGATCAGTATTTTTTGTCCAGGCTTTATCCTTGCTTTATCCCTGAGTGCCTGCAATGCAGTCTGTCCTGCCATTGGAATGCCAGCTGCATGGATATGGTCCATATTTGCAGGCTTTAGGGAAATAGTTGATTCTCTGGCTGTTGCATATTCTGCGAATGCTCCTCCGAAGCGCTTTGTCAGTCTGCAGAATACCTCATCCCCATCTTTGAATTTTGTTACTTTAGTCCCGCATTTTACAACCACTCCGGAAACGTCATAACCCGGTACTATGGGAAACCTGGCTTTCAGGAATAATTTATGATTACCCTTACGCTGTTTCCAGTCCACCGGATTTACACTGGCTGCATGAACCTCAATAAGTACCTCGTCCTCCCTCATGGAAGGTTTGGGGATCTCTTCATATCGGAAGACATCCGGTCCGCCATACTCATATATTACTGCTGCCTTCATAAGGGCACAAATATAACAGAATCTGCTCTTTACTTGTGTGGCAAATCTTCGTAAATTTGAATAAAACCTTTGTCATGAAGTATGATGATTTTATTGTAATGAGGGATGAGGGAAACATTCCTGATGACATCCCGGTGCTGCTGCAGTCGCTGCTGCTGGATGCTGTGGGTGACTGGGACAGTGCACACCGGATCGCCCAGAATGTTTTGACTAAGGATGGATCATGGGTCCATGCCTATCTTCATCGAAAGGAAGGGGACCGTCCAAATGCAGCCTACTGGTACAACAATGCTGGACGACGGATGCCTGAAACAAAACTTGAGGAAGAATGGGAAGAGATCTCCAGGGAATTACTGGGGGACAAATAAACAAGATCAAATACCAAATCAGATGAGTCAAAAAGAAAGGGTACTCAGCGTTATGAGAGATGCCGCCAAACCACTCCGAACTGGAGAAATTGCTGAACTCACCGGTCTTGATAGAAAGGAGGTTGATAAAGCTATGAAGGAACTGAAAGCAGAAGGATCAATCTTCTCACCGATAAGGTGTTGCTGGCAGGCAGCAATTAAACTAATCCCATACCCCCGGGATACTTTCACCACAATTACTGCATTTACCAGCTGAAAGGTTTTTTTTCAGGATCTGATAGCCACGCCTTTCGATGATTAATTCTTTGCATCCGGGACAATAGGTATTGGATGCATCGTTGCCCGGCACATTTCCTATGTATACAAATTTCAGTCCCGCATTCATCGCTGTTTCCTTTGCTTTAACAAGGGTGGAGACAGGTGTGGGTGGTAACTGGGTCAGTTTATACATGGGATGGAAACGGCTGAAATGGAGTGGGACATCCTCAAAGCCGTTGTCATAAAGCCAATCACACATCCTTGCGATCATATCCAGGTCATCAGTCCAGGAAGGTATTACCAGGTTGGTAATTTCCAGCCATACTCCGGATTCCCTGAACATTTTTAAGGCATCCAGTACCGGTTTCAACTTTCCTGCATTTAATTTAAGGTAAAGGCTTTCATCGAAAGACTTGAGATCTATGTTGGCTCCATCTATATGTTTGATAAGGTGTTGCTGGGGTTCCGGATTAATATAACCAGCCGAGACAAGTATGTTCCTGATCCCTTGCTCATGTGCCAGTCGGGCTGAATCACAGGTATATTCAAAGTATGTTATGGGTTCAGAATAGGTATAAGCGATGGTCATGGCATTTGTTCTGCAGGGCCTGTTCCACTACAGCATCGGGCATCAGGTCATAATTCCTGGTTTCAGTCGGACTTGTCTGGGAGATGCTCCAGTTCTGGCAATTCAAACAGGCCAGGTTGCATCCTGCTGTGGCGATGGAAAAAGACCTGCTGCCTGGCAGGAAATGATACAGAGGTTTTTTTTCAATGGGATCAACATGGATCGCGCAAGGATTTCCATAAGCCATGGTATACAGCTTGCCATCTTTGTTGATGCGATTCCTGCAATCGCTTAATTCCCCGAGCTTCAGGGTACATTCATTGGGACAGATCAGGCACATTATACCTTTGGGAGTTTCGGCATAAAAAAGAGCCTCCCTGCTGTGTTTGGCAGGTACATCATAAGCCCCAAAAAGCTTTTCTGCCTTCATACACATCAGGCAGCCTGCACTTAAAAGTCCGGATTTAATGAATTGCCGCTTATCCATGGCTATCAAAATAACGGAAAAAAGAGATTGAAATCAATCTATATTGCATTCTTTCTAATGAGCGAATACAAGAAAGCAAGCAGGTTGAGAAGGAAGATAAGAACCAGGCTCTGGATGAGACCTAGCAGAGGGACCAGCAGGATGGCAGTGAGCAATGCACCGGCTGCAGATCCAGCAAGATCTGTACTGTATAGCCGGGATGTTGTGGTTGTAATTCCGGACTGCCGGAGTTTGGCTGCTGATGCAAACAGGAGTCCGGTATCAAAAGCAACCAGGAATGTCAGGCCGATGAAAATGGCATGCAATAGGCTATCGGCAAGCTGTATTCTTTCGATCAACAAAAAAACGATGGCCAGGAATCCAACAGTTACCGCAAGAAGGACCTGATTTAACCTGAACTTTGGATAAGTGATCTCTTTAAAGATCTTCTCAGCAAGCAATGCACCCGATGCCAGTCCGGACATAAAAACCGTCAATATGATGGCCAGATACAGGTATATGTATCCAAAGACTACCTGTATACCCAGAAGAATGATTATCTCAGCAGCCGCACCTGTGAATCCTGCTGTAAAGATGCCTGTTTCAAGGGGACCGCTACGTAATCCTGCCAGCAGGATAAGCAGGATCAGGATTATCACGGGCATCCAGAAACCCGTCTTAAAATGACTCAGCCAGAATTTCAGTTGCAGAAAGTATGCCCGGGGATGGAGATCCTGATTGATGAGTTCTGCATCCTGAATGATCTCTTCAATCTGCTGGCTTCTTTCGCGGAGGCTGAAATGGTCAAGATAATAAGGATTTACATACAGGGTTTCGATGCCTTTTTTTTCGATCAACCCTGGGATATCAATTTCAAGTTCAGCATCAGAAGCCAGAAAATAAGTCTTTTGTCCGGGTACCACCAGTACATGCCTGAAAGTCCTTTTAAGCGTACTAAATATCATGGAATACAGCCTTTCGGCTTCGGTGCTTACATAATTCTCCGCTCCCGGAAGGGATATGGCAATAATACCTTTGCTATGCAGGTGTAATTTCGCCTCCTGAAAGAACTCGGTCGTATAATACCTGTTAATCTGGGCCGTTCCCGGTGCAGGAAGGTTTGCCATGATCACATCATAGGCATACTGCGTCTTCCTGAGAAACTTTCTGCCGTCGGTATGTATAACATTAAACCATGGGAATTCCTCGTAATTCATGTGCGAGGATCGGATCCCTGTGATCCATCGGTTCAACTCCACATAATCAGCATGCCGTACTTCATATTTCGCTAATTCCGGGATGATCCCTGCCATGTCTCCTGACAGGATGAGCACAGTATCCGGATGATCATGCTGGACCATGGCGTAGTGGACATCCTCTTCAACAGCACTGGCATCAGATGAAATGGAAACCGGTGTGCCATTTTCATAGATGGTGATCTGGTCACCCGCTTCAGTTACTACCAGGTTACCAAAAGGCGTATCACGCGTCTCAATGATCGTCTGATTTGGGAAAAGCAGGGCTCTGGTGCTACGATCCAGGTCTTTGATAAATACCAGTACAAAAACCAAAATGCTTATTAATCCTGCAAATATAATCCATCTTCGTCCTGCCTGATACATGAGAACGGCTACTGAAAGGTTTATGATCAGTACCAGGAACAGGATTTGAAAGGTGGTAAGGAAATATGCCAGGAGAAAACTGAAGAGGAGTCCGCCAACAATGCTTCCTGATGATTCGATGGCATAAGATTTCCCCAGCAGATTGGCTCCGTATTTCTGCGATAATACCACAGTCAGCCTTGTAAACAGGAAACCGGACAGGAGACAGAATAACAGCAGCATGGATGCAGAAAATATCAGGATGCCCCCTATGCCTGCCATGCTGCCGGCAGGAAAGGCTATATTTTTCAGTAACCTGATAAAAATAACTGTTAGCATGGGCAATAATCCCAAGAGAAAAAAACCGGTTGTATGCGTAAGGTTCTTTGCATTGGCGGTCGGGCCGGTGCGGCCTATAAGTGCACCTGTGCCAGTCAAGAGCATCCAGCAGGCAAAAATGATGCCGATGACAAGTTCATTCCCGTGAAAAACCGAGAGGAATTCCCGCAGGAATATCACCTGGGAAATAAGGGCAGTGAACCCAAGTGCCATCAAAGGGAGATTATCCTGGAATGTAAGCCGTGACGGAGCTTTTCCGGTAAACATTCCAAGCTCCCTGGGTATCGGTTTGGATTTATTTCTGCCGGCCCTGAGCAGGTCCCTGTAGTAATTCCAATGCCAGATGAAGTGAAAAACAGCAACTATGCTCATGCTGATCCCAAAATCCACGTGCCATACCAGGAGCTCCTTAATCCACGGGATTTCCAGTTTGAAGTTTACCTGTACGGCCAGCAGGAGCCCCAGAACAGCGGTAATGAAAAAAGTAAATAAAAGTCCCGTATTCCAAATCTGCCTGTGTATTTTTCTGGAGAATACTCCGGTCCTGTATAGCAGGAAAGTAAGGGCATAAAGTATGATGATAGCAACACCGATGGGGATCAGGGCATATGGCATAGGTCCGTAGACTGCTTATTCTTTACTGAATTCATGTTCGGAAAAGATGATTGCCTCATAGGTATAGATCTCAGCATCTTTCCATCCGTTCCATCCGATCTGGGCCTTGTCCCGGGCACAGTGGCCCAGGAATTCTTCCAGGGTCCAACCAGTCTGTGTAGCCACTTGTGGCAGAAAAGTCCCGGAATTCGATCCCTTCTTAATGTAGATCCCATGAACTCCCAGCAGGATCTCTGATGGATCATTTATCCTGACCAGGGGGGTTAGTACTGAGATCTCCAGATCAATTTCTTCCAGCTCTGCAGGAGTGACAGGTTTAAACCGGTGGTCTTTGGTGGATGCAGAGATGGTCATGTCACGAACTACCTGGTACAATGGTTGATCCGGCTGAAAGCGTCCAATGCATCCCCTCAGATTACCATTTTTGTGAAGCGTGACAAAAGCACCGGCATGAGTCTCAAGAGCTGCCGAATAATGGTCATTTTTAACAGGCTGGATCTTTCCATTCCCTATATAATTGTCAAGGGTTAGTCTGGTAATTTTGAGCAGATCCATTTTGTCTTCTTTACTTAACATGAAACGGGCTTCGTTTTTATTTCCTTCATTTGAGACAGCAATGGAACAGTATCCAACCACCCTGCTCTTGTCCCCGTGCCTTGAATCTCCTGAATTCTGATATTGTACCAGCTTGTAGCTGATGTCGTCAGATTTCTCTTCAGTCATATACAACAGGGTCAGAATGGCAGGCCAAGCACAGGCTGATGTAGCTAAGTTAGGAATATTTTTTTCCTCATTCTCATCAATGGCTGATAGAAATTTTTCGACAGAATTCGAGCAGATGGCTTTTGCCGTTCTGATATCCACCTCAGTAGCGCTCTGGTAATCTGGATAGTGGGAAAAATCTGCACTGATGACAAACAGGTTGTCTTCATTGAGATATGGTTCCAGTGCTCTTGCAATCTTCTGGCAGGTCCGGGGAGAGTGGGTCCCCAGCAGGATGGGCACAAGTTTAAAATCCTTTTCCATGTAATTCTGCAGGAATGGAAGCTGAACCTCCAGACTGTGCTCGCTGAGGTGTGCCTGTTCATGCTTGATAAAAACTGTTTCCTCATTCGTAAGCTCCAGGGCCAGGTCCTGGTTTACCGGAACCACCCCGAAGGGTGTTTCAAAATCACCAGATTGGTATATGGCTGCCCCTTCAAAGGCAAACCTGTGGCTGGAGCCGATCACAAAAATATTTTGATAAGATCTGGAGGCATCCACCTGTCTGTAACTGCTCGCAGCCACCTCTCCTGAGAAGGGATAGCCGGCATGGGGAGCAATAATGGCCAGTACCTGTCCTGAGGTTGAACCCGGTAAGGCGCGACTGAAAAGGAATTCCAGGTCCTTCTTCAGGATGTCAGGATCAGCAGAATAGAATGATCCTGCTACAGCCGGGGGTCGTGTTTTTACCTGTGCATTTGAATGACCGCCAAGGGAAAGGAGCAGGGTCATGATGAAAATAACTGATTTCAACATTAGGATTAGGTTTAGAACAAATTTAAAGAGAAATTTAATACGGGATAATTAATTAAATTTGTTTTCAATGGAAAAAATTAGAATTGAGACCGGGAATATCAGTCTTACCGCCGAACTGAATGGATCAGATACAGCCATCAGTATATACAATATGCTTCCACTCAGCGGGACAGCTAATATCTGGGGTGATGAAGTGTATTTCACCATACCTATCCACCTGGAACAGTCAGCAGATGCACGTCAGGAGGTCAGGGTCGGTGACCTTGGATTCTGGCCAGCCGGAGATGCCTTCTGTATCTTTTTTGGACCCACGCCCGTAAGTACCAGTGAGTTCCCCAAAGCTTACAGTCCGGTGAATGTATTTGGCCGCATCCTGGGAGAAACAACGGTGTTGAGAAAAGTAAGCAACGGGGATGAAATTAAGGTAACAAAAGAGATATGAAATATATCCAGCGCTTCCTACAGTTTGTAAAAACAGAAGTCTGGCTTCTCGAAACCAGCAAATATAACCCGGTACTAGGTTTCCTGATCAGGCAACTCAGGATCATCATTATTGCCATAAAGGGCTTCAGGGATCACAGGATACAGTTGAGGGCATCTGCACTCACTTTTTATTCCTTGCTTTCCATTGTACCGGTAGCAGCCATGGTATTCGGGATTGCCGAAGGATTTGGATTTAAGACAAGGCTGGAAAATGAAGTGAATAAGTTGATCTCTGAACGTGAAGAGATGTCAGAGGTCCTTGAATATGTCCTTGAATTTGCCAATTCCATGCTTGAAAATATCAATGGAGGTATTATTGCCGGGGTAGGCCTGCTGTTTTTATTCTGGTCTGTCATGAAATTACTGGGCAATATTGAAAACTCATTTAATGTGATCTGGCAGATCAGAAAACCCAGGGCATTTGCAAGGAAATTTGCGGATTACCTCTCCATGATGCTCATAGCACCCATACTGTTTTTCCTCAGCAGTACAATTACTGTCTATCTGGGAAATATTGCCGGTTCAGAGTCAATTGTCGGGGAAAGCCTTGGCCCCTTGCTTCTTTTCCTTGTCAAGCTGATGCCCTATATATTGATATTTTTGCTGTTTACACTTCTGTATGTAATCATGCCCAATACCAAGGTGCAGTTCAAATATGCACTGAATGCAGGCCTGATTGCAGGGATCATTTTCCAGATCACACAGTTTATTTATATCTATTTCCAGGTTGGAGTTGGCAGATATGGCATGATCTATGGAAGTTTTGTCGCATTGCCCCTTTTCCTTATCTGGCTTCAGCTATCTTGGTTAATTGTATTACTTGGAGCCGAAATGTCTTTTGCCTACCAGAACCTCGAGAAATATGAGTTTGAATCCGAGGTCTTAAGTATTTCAAGGAAGAACAGGCGATTGCTTACTTTTTTATTAATGCATGCTATCATTAAGAAATTTCAAACAGGAGAAAACCCGAACACTGCAGCCCAGCTAGGGCATGAACTTGGGATCCCAATACGTCTCGTCCGGGATATTATTTACGACCTACTGGAGGCCAGGCTGGTAGTTGAGGCATCCACAGAAAGTCCGAAAGAGAACGGCTTTGTCCCTGCGCTCGATATAAACAAGATCGATATAAGCTTGCTGGTCGAGCGGCTTGAATTGTCCGGTGACGATCGCCTGATGGCCGATCAGTCAAAGCATCTCAAAACTTTTGCGGATATCCAGCGATCAATCCATGAGGCAATTAATAAATCACCTGCCAATAAATTGTTGAAAGATTTGTAGGTTTGGGACTATTGGGTCCAAACCTTTAGCTCCAAACTATCATTTCGTCATGAAATAATTTATTAATTTTGCAGTTCTGAAGGATTCTTTATATAATTGCATCAAATTAACAGGAATATGAATTTTACAACTGCATACCACGGGCATCATCATCACAGATGACCGGGAATGGTATGCAGCTTATCGAATAAACTTTATAAATCAAGGTTTGCAGATGCTGCAAACCTTTTTTTGTTTTTATTATGGAGAAATTAAGCATTGCCATACAGAAGTCCGGACGCCTCAGTGAGCAGTCACTGGAGCTTCTGAAGGAATCAGGTATTAAACTGGCAAACGGAAACAGGAAACTTTTATCAGCTGCAAGAAATTTTCCAATGGAAGCCGTTTTCCTGAGGGATGACGATATCCCCCAGTATGTATTTGACAAGGTCACAGATGTGGGAATTGTAGGAGAAAATGTGGTAATGGAAAAAGGGCATGATCTGCAAATCATTGAACGTCTCGGGTTTGCCCGCTGCCGTCTTTCCATTGCCCTGCCAAAAGGAGAAACTTACAATGGAGTAGGGGACCTGGATGGCAAACGGATTGCCACATCCTATCCTGAGATCCTGGGGACTTTTCTACACGAAAATCATCTTGATTGCGAGATACATGAGATCAGCGGATCCGTGGAGATCGCCCCTGGTATTGGGCTTGCCGATGCAATTTTCGACATAGTCAGCACAGGCAGTACCCTGATCAGTAATGGATTACGAGAAGTCGAAGTAGTCGCGCATTCAGAAGCTGTACTGGTTGCCAATAAGGAAATGATCAGAAGCGGCTCAGCAAATCCTTGATAAGCTGATTTTCCGGATGAGAGCCGTGCAAAAAGCCAAGAACAATAAATACATTTTACTAAATGCACCTAATGATAAACTGGATGATATTGCAGCTGCCATCCCCGGGATGAAGAGTCCGACAATAATGCCGCTTGCAGAAGAAGGCTGGAGTTCAGTGCATTCAGTCCTGAATGAAAATGATTTCTGGGAGGTAATTGACAAGTTGCAGGAGCATGGTGCACAGGGTATCCTCGTAATCCCGATTGAGAAAATGATAACCTGAAGCAATGGAGATCTTTGTAAATCCACCAAAAGACCAGTGGTCTTCGATATTGGCCAGGCCGGAAACAGATTTTTCCGGACTCAGGAATAATGTGATAAGCATCCTTGATAGGGTACGGGCGGAGGGGGACAGGGCCCTGAAAGATTATACCCTGGCCTTTGATCAGGTTGAACTGCAGGAGATCCGGCTCCCGGTAGAAGAGATCAGGGATTCCGGTCAGCAAATTTCTGAATCCCTGAAGGATGCCATAGCCGTTGCACAGTCAAATATTGAGCGTTTTCATAAAAGCCAGAAACCGGAGGACCTTGTAATCAATACCATGCCCGGTGTGGAATGCCGCCTGAAATATCTGCCTATTGAAAATGTGGGACTGTATATCCCCGGAGGGACAGCTCCCCTGCTGTCAACCGTACTGATGCTGGGCATTCCTGCCAGGATTGCAGGATGCCAGGAGATCATCCTCTGTACGCCGCCCAAAGCAGATGGCAATGTTCATCCGGCCATATTGTATTGTGCCAGCATCCTTGGCATTGAAAAAATCTACCCGGTTGGAGGAGCCCAGGCCATTGCCGCCATGGCCTATGGTACCGAAAGTATACCAAAGATGGACAAGATCTTTGGTCCGGGTAACCAGTTTGTGACGATTGCCAAACAACTTGTCAGTCTCGAGGATGTTGCCATTGATATGCCGGCAGGACCCTCGGAAGTAGCTGTTATTGCAGACCACAGTGCTGATCCTGCATTCATTGCAGCTGACCTGCTTTCACAGGCAGAACATGGAACAGACAGCCAGGTGATCCTGGTGGCTACCCGGGAGAAGATCATTACAAAGGTCAGGGCTGAACTGGATAAACAGCTGGCCACACTTCCCAGGAAAGAAATTGCTGAGGCTGCCCTGAGGAACAGCAGGATGATTGTCATGGATGACATGGAGAACATACTGGACATGATCAACAGTTATGCCCCTGAACACTTGATTATCCAATGCCGGGATTATGAAGAAGTGGGCAGCAGGATACGCAATGCAGGATCTGTATTCCTGGGACCCAATACACCTGAAAGTGCGGGGGATTATGCATCCGGCACCAACCATACACTGCCGACAGGGGGATATGCCAGGGCATACAGCGGTATTGGACTGGAAAGCTTTATGAAGAGGATCAGCTACCAGGAGATCAGTGAGGATGGACTGACCAACCTGGGACCAACAATCAAGATCATGGCAGAGGAAGAGGAGTTGATGGCCCACAGCCTTGCTGTGGATATCAGGCTGAGGAAATTGACCGAAAAGTGTTAGTAAATGAGTAGCATTAAAAGCCTTATACGGAAAAATATCAGGGAATTGATCCCATATTCCTCTGCCCGGGATGAATATTCAGGAGAGGGAGCAGTATTGCTGGATGCTAATGAAAGTCCCTACAATGAACCATTCAACAGGTATCCGGACCCTGTCCAGATGGTCCTGAAAGAAAAGATCTCGGAAATTATTTCCACCCCGGTTGAACGGATCTTCCTGGGCAATGGCAGCGATGAAGCCATAGACCTGTTGATCAGGATTTTTTGTGAACCCGGAACAGACAGGATCATTATTATTGATCCTTCTTACGGGATGTATAAGGTTTGTGCTGATATCAACAATGTATCAGTGGATTTTGTAAGCCTGAACAGGGATTTCAGCCTGGATGCGGAGCGTCTGCTGGCAGCTGTCAGAGAAGAGACAAAAATGATCTTCCTCTGTTCACCTAATAATCCCAGTGCAAACCTGCTTGGGGAAGCAGAGATTGCCAGGATACTTTCGGAATTTAAAGGCATGGTTGTCCTGGATGAAGCATATGTTGATTTTTGCGGTGCGGATGGAATGCTTCCTTTGCAGGGTAATTACAGTAACCTTATTATCCTGAGAACGCTCTCCAAGGCATGGGGACTGGCGGGTATAAGACTGGGCATGGCCCTGGCGGATCCGGAGGTGATCCAGTTCATGAACAGGGTTAAGTATCCCTATAACGTGAATTACCTGACCCAGGTGAAAGCACTGGAGATGCTCGGATCGACAGCAAGCCGGGAAAAGTGGGTAGAAGAGATCCTGGCTGAGAGAAAAAAGCTTGAAGCTGCCCTGGAAGAGATCCATTATGTATTGAAGATTTTTCCATCTGACGCTAATTTCCTGTTAGTCAGGGTGGAGGACCCCGATGGGCTATATGCATTTTTGTACGAGCAGGGTGTAATTGTCAGAAATCGTTCCCGTCTGACACATTGTGAAGGCTGCCTTCGCATTACAGTTGGGACCCCTGATGAGAATATCAGGCTAATTGAACTCATGAAATTCTACCTTCGATGAAGAAAGCATTATTTATAGACCGGGATGGTACCCTGGTGTTGGAACCACCGGTTGATTTCCAGGTAGATTCCCTCGAAAAACTGGAGTACCTGCCCGGTGTTTTCAGGAATCTGTATTTTATCCGGCAGCAACTGGATTATGACCTGGTCATGGTTTCCAACCAGGATGGGATGGGCAGGCCACAATATCCGGAAGAGGTGTTCAACCTGGTCCAGGACAAGATACTGACCGCGTTTCAGAATGAAGGGATCACTATTTGACGGGATCCACATTGACAGTTCCATGCCGGAGGATAATCTTCCGACAAGGAAGCCTGGGACCGCCATGCTGAAAACATATATGGAAGGTGCCTATGACCTGGCAAATTCATTTGTGATAGGTGACCGGCTGACTGATATTGAACTGGCAAGGAACCTGGGAGCAAAAGCTATATTGATCGGTGAGACAGGACCAGCAAAAGGAAATTGATGAATCCGGACTCACATCGTTTTGCAGTTATATAGCGGGGGACTGGTCCTCTATTTATGCCTTCCTCCTGAAGAACAGGCGCCGTGCACAGATCCTTAGGGAAACCTCCGAAACACAGATCAGGATAGACCTGAGCCTTGATGGGACCAACCAGTATAAGATCTCTACCGGAATAGGCTTTTTTGACCATATGCTCGAACAGATCGCCAGGCATGGAGGTATTGACCTTGAGGTGGAAGTCACCGGGGACCTGCATATCGATGAACACCACAGCATTGAAGATACCGGACTGGCCCTGGGCGAGGCATTCAGCCAGGCCCTGGGGGACAGAAGGGGAATTGACAGGTATGGGTTTTTATTACCTATGGATGAATCTGAGGCAAAGGTGTCCATGGACCTGGGAGGAAGGAGTGCAATGGTCTGGAAAGCAGCATTCAACAGGGAGAAGATCGGCGACATGCCTACGGAAATGTTTGAGCATTTCTTCAAGTCTTTCAGTGATTCGGCCAAATGTAACCTCCATATTGAGGTAGAAGGAGAAAACGAACATCACAAGGCTGAAGCTATATTTAAGGCCTTTGCCAAGGTCCTTCAACAGGCAAAAAAACGAAATCCATGGAAATCAGAAATTCCTTCCACCAAGGGTACTCTGTAAACATTAACAGGAGATGAATGAATCATATACAGATACGGCTATTCTGCTGATCCACTGTCCTGACCGACCCGGGATCGTGGCCGCAGTCACCAGCTTTTTGAGTAAGCATGAGGGAAATATCTTATACCTTGACCAGCATGTTGACATGGAGGCCGGAGTATTTTTTATGAGGCTGGAATGGGAACTGGAAAAATTCATTATCCCCATAGAATCCCTGGAACAGTACCTGGATCCCCTGGTCAGACAATTCAATATGACCTGGAGACTTTATTTGTCAAACATGAGACCCCGCATGGCGATCTTCGTGTCCAAGATCCCGCATTGTCTCGACGACATCCTGGCAAGGTACCAGTCCGGTGAATGGAAGGTGGATATCCCACTGGTTATTAGCAACCATGAAACCCAGAAAGATACAGTGCACAAGTTCGGACCCAATTTTTACTGTATCCCAAAGAACAAAGACAATAAGGCAGACCAGGAAAAGCAGGAACTTAAATTATTGAAGGATTATTCGGTCAATTTTATCGTACTGGCAAGGTACATGCAAATCCTTTCCAATGATTTTGTGAGCCATTACAGGAACAAGATCATCAATATTCACCATTCTTTCCTGCCGGCATTCCCCGGTGCTAAGCCCTACCATTCGGCGTATGACAGGGGTGTTAAGATCATTGGCGCCACCAGCCACTATGTGACGGAGGACCTGGATGAGGGGCCCAATCATCGACCAGGATGTAGCCAGGGTAAGTCACAGGGACTCAGTGCCGGATATGGTCCGGATTGGCCGGGATCTGGAAAAGATCGTACTGGCCCGGGCCATACATGTCCATTTATCCCGTAAAGTAATGGTATATAAAAACAAGACCATCGTATTCAGTTAGAAAATGAAGGTAGCCATTGTAAAATATAATGCAGGAAATATCAGGTCAGTTTATTTTGCCCTGGAAAGGCTGGGTATAGAAGCTGTAATTACAGATGATCACGAACAGTTGCGTATGGCGGACAAAGTGATCTTTCCCGGGGTAGGTGAAGCAAGTACAACCATGAAATACCTGAAAGAAAGAAAACTGGATATCCTTCTCAGGGACCTTACCCAACCTGTCCTGGGAATCTGCCTTGGGCTTCAGCTGATGTGTGCCCATACCGAAGAAGGAGATGCAGACTGCATCGGGATATTTGACCTGGAGGTAAAAAAATTTGAAAAGAAACTGAAGGTCCCCCATATGGGCTGGAACAGCCTGGAAAATGTCAGTGGCAAATTAATCCCTCAGGATCTGGAAGGGGCCTGTGTCTATTTTGTCCATAGCTATTATGCCGTTTTGGGGGAAAATACCGGTGCGATAACCAATTACATTAATCCTTTCAGTGCTGCCATTGAACGTGATAATTTTTATGCCACACAGTTCCATCCCGAGAAAAGTGGTCCTGTCGGCGAAAAGATCCTGAAAAATTTCCTGGAACTATGATAGAACTCATACCCGCCATAGATATCATTGAGGGGAAGTGTGTCAGGCTTGTGCAGGGCCAGTATCAGCAAAAGAAGATATATTCGGACCAGCCCCTGCAGGTAGCCAGGCAATTTTCTGAACTCGGGGTCAGGCGATTGCACCTGGTGGATCTGGATGGTGCGAAGGCGGGTAAAGTTGTCAATCTCGAAATTCTCCGATCCATTACTGAAAACACACCGCTGGTCATTGACTTCGGGGGAGGCATTAAGAGTGATGAAGATATACAATCAGTCTTTGACGCAGGGGCAAGCATGATAACCGCCGGCAGTATTGCTGTCAAAGACAGGACCAGGGTAATTAAATGGTTGAAACAGTATGGAAGCGAAAAGATTATCCTCGGGGCAGATACAAGGGATGGGAAGATTTCCATTAATGCCTGGCAGGAGGATACCTCGCTGGACATTGTTGATTTTGTGCAGGAATATACAGATCTGGGTATTACCAGGCTGATCTGTACGGATATAGCCCGGGACGGAATGCTGGGTGGAGCCGCCCTGGATCTGTACAAAACACTGAAAGAACGGTTCCCTTTTCTGGAGATCATTGCCAGTGGAGGAGTGTCAGGGATGAAAGACATCCTCGAACTTGACCGGGCTGGGATAGACGGGGTTATTTTCGGAAAAGCCTTTTACGAAGGAAATATCACATCACAGGAGATAAAAGAGTTTCTTTATGAATGATCCATTATGTTAGCGAAAAGAATCATACCATGCCTTGATATTCGTGACGGGCAGACAGTGAAAGGGATCAACTTTCTGGATATCAGGGAGGTGGGTGATCCGGTTGAAATGGGTGCAGAATATGCGAGGGCAGGGGCCGATGAACTTGTCTATCTCGATATAACCGCCACACATGAGGGAAGGAACCTCTTTGCCAACCTGGTCCGGAGGATTGCAGAACATGTAAATATACCCTTTACGGTGGGCGGAGGAATCCAGGATCTTCGTGATGTCGACCCCTTATTGAATGCGGGTGCTGACAAAGTCACCGTTAATTCAGCTGCCGTAAAAAATCCTGATCTGGTCAGTCAGATAGCCAGGTCATATGGAAGCCAGTTCGTGGTGGTGGCCATCGATGCGAATTTCGAAGATGATGACTGGTTCGTATATGTCAACGGGGGCAGGATCAAGACAGAACGGAGGTTATTTGAATGGGCCCGGGAAGCAGAAGAACGGGGCGCCGGTGAGATCCTGTTCACATCCATGAACCATGATGGTACCAAGAATGGATATGCCAATGAAGCCACGGCAGCCTTATCCACCGGTCTTGGGATCCCTGTTATAGCCTCCGGTGGGGCAGGGAAGATGAACCATTTTGTGGATGTCTTCGTTGAAGGTGAAGCCGATGCTGCACTCGCTGCCTCTATATTCCATTTCAGGGAAATTGGGATTCAGGATTTGAAAACACATTTAAGAAACCATAATATACCAGTCAGGTAATAAAATCATAATATATGTCATTGAACTTTGATAAAATGGGAGGTATTCTTCCCGCCATCATCCAGGATGCACAGACCAACGAAGTACTGATGCTGGGTTTTATGAATCAGGAAGCATATGAAAAAACCGTGAGCGAAGGAAAGGTCACCTTTTATTCCCGCACCAAGGAGCGCTTATGGACCAAAGGGGAGGAGAGCGGGAATTTTATGGATGTAATAGAGATATCAGAGGATTGTGATGCTGACACCCTTCTCATAAGGGTTCATCCACAGGGCCCTGCATGCCACACCGGTATGAGGACCTGTTTCGGGGAAACTGCCCGGGACAACCTGGCGTTTCTTCAAAGTCTCCAATCATTATTGATAAGCAGGAAAGAAGAGCTGCCCGAGAATTCATATACGGCCAAGCTTTTCCAGAATGGCCCAAGAAAAATTGCCAAGAAAGTTGGTGAAGAGGCCGCTGAACTGATCATTGAAGCCATGGATTCTGACGACGAAAAATTCCTGAATGAAGCAGCAGACCTGCTTTTCCATATGTGCATCCTGCTGGTTGACAGAGGATACAGTCTGGGAAATATCACAGAGATCCTGGCGGAAAGACACCAGGGAGGCTGAGATTACTCAAACTCGGCCATCGTTTTCTGGACGATTGAAACAGCCTCTGAAAGCTCTTCTCTGGTGATAACAAGGGGTGGTGCGAACCGGATGATGTGATCATGGGTTGGTTTTGCCAGTAAGCCGTTCTCTTTCATGGCAACACAAACATCCCAGGCAGTTTTTCCTCCTTTGGGCTTTATGACAATGGCATTGAGCAATCCTTTGCCACGGATGGTCTCAATCATATCCGAGTCGATCTTTCCCAGCTCATTCCGAAAATAAACGCCCAGTTCTTCAGCTTTTTCAGACAGGTTCTCATCCTTAATAACATTCAGGGCAGCAATGGCTACTTTGGCTGCTACGGGATTACCCCCAAATGTAGATCCATGTTCTCCAGGCTTGATACAGAGCATGATATCATCATCACAGAGTACGGCTGAAACTGGATAGACACCTCCTGAGAGTGCTTTCCCGAGAATGAGGATATCCGGCCGTACACCCTCATGGTCACAGGCAAGTAATTTGCCGGTTCGCCCGATTCCTGTCTGTACCTCATCGGCAATGAAAAGGACATTTTTTTCCTTGCACATCTCATAGGCTTTTGCCAGGTATCCTTCTGATGGCACATGAACACCGGCCTCGCCCTGTATGGGTTCAACAAGGAAGCCTGCCACATTTGGATCTTCCAACTCCTTTTCAAGAGCCTCGAGATCATCGTAGGGTATTGTTACAAATCCCGGTGTAAACGGACCGAATCCGGCATATGAATCAGGATCAGTTGACATAGAGATAACGGTAATGGTCCTGCCATGGAAGTTATTTTCGCAAACAATTATCTTGGCCTCGTTCTCTTTGATCCCCTTTTTTGTATAAGCCCATTTGCGGCAGAGCTTCAGAGCGGTTTCATCACCCTCGGCACCTGTATTCATGGGTAATACCTTATCATAGCCAAAGTATCTGGTGATGAATTCTTCATATTCCCCGAGCACGCTGGTATAGAATGCCCTTGATGTCAGGGTGAGTTTTTCTGCTTGTTCTGTCATGGCCGAAACAATTTTCGGATGGCAATGTCCCTGGTTCACAGCAGAATATGCGGACAGAAAATCAAAATATTTCCGGCCTTCAACATCCCAGACATAAACACCCTGGCCTTTGTCCAGTACCACTGGCAGCGGGTGGTAATTATGCGCGCCAAATTTGTCTTCTTTTGCAATGTAATCCTGTGTATTCATCTGTTGGTAATTTAATTCAGGTTCTAAAAATAATCAATCTTAACCATTCCTGGTTTCAATCATGCACATATTTTTCATGAAACTAAAACCTGGCGGTCAGCTTAACATTGAAGCGCCTTCCGGTAAGATAATTAGGTACGGCGAAAGCTCCCGGGACATTATCCTGGTTGGAGACTGTTTTAATCCATGTATACGAAATGACATTTCTCGTCCCGAGAAGGTTGAATATTTCAGCACTGATCCAGATGCTCCTGAAATGGCGGAAGGGATTTCCATCTTTCAGGGCGGCATTTTCCCGTTTGAGCACTTTGGAGAAACCAATATCAACCCGTTTGTAGGAAGGCATTCTGAATTGTATGTCATAACGGGGGATATTCGGGGGACTGAATGGGAGTCCGGATCCGTAGATCAGGTTCAGCAGCACTTTATAATCAGGCAGGCTGGGGAGATAATCCCTGAAGAAGATACCCACCATAACCCGCTGGTCAGTGGGTCTTGGATAATATCCGGGTTCAATCCGGTTACCATCCTTATCAAAGTAATAATCCCCTATAATATCCTCCTCCGTCTTCATCAGGCTCAGGCTGGCCCAGGAAGTGGCACCCGGGACAAACTCACCGTATATTTTCATATCCAGTCCCACAGCATACCCCCTGGCCAGGTTTTCACCTGCATATACTATCCTTACATTATCCAGTTTATAAGGTACAAGATTGTCCAGGTGTTTATAGTAGATCTCGGTAGAAAACTTGAAGGGCCTATCCCAGGCAGTAAAGACATAATCCCCGCCGAGTACAAAATGTATGGATTTCTGTGCCTGCAGGTCCGGATTCAGGGTGCCGTCAGGATATCGCAATTCCTTGTAAAAAGGAGGCTGGTAATAATAACCTGTGGCCAGCCTGAAGACCAGGTCACGTTTCCAGTCCGGTTTCACTGAAAAAGTGACCCTGGGACTCAGCAGGAACTGATTATTGAGATCCCAGTAGGAAACCCTGAGACCCGCGCTGAGGAAGTAGAGGGCTTGCCGGCCCTCAAATGTGGTTGTATTCTGTACAAATGAGGTCAGCCGGTTGCTAAATAATTGATGATTCCATTTGTATGAATTAAATAGTGAGATGGTGTGGCCTGTATAGGGAACGGAATAGCCAACAGAATCGATCATTTCCCACTCGCTGATCCTGTCCTTAATCCGCTCCTGCTGCCATTTAACACCCCATTTCAAAGTACTCCGGTCCCTCACCAGAGTACCAAGGTGGGCGACAGAATAGACGAATGCGTTCAGGTTGTTGCGGGCATGATTCAGCTGGCCACCTACACCAATGTTCAGAATACTGTCACCATAGGTCTCTGAATCCAACCGGTTATCCAGTTCATTGATCAGATATTCTCCCAGAATATCATAATGTTCCCTTTCAACCGAGTAATAACTTGATCCGATAAATTTCATGGAAAGCCGGTCACTGGGGGCATACTGAAGGGTCAATGCCCCTGTATAGGAATCAAACCTATCCTGTTCCTGGCCCTCATAATATATCCTGAGGTTCAGGGGGTTCTGGAAGGTGCCAAAATCAGTATTCCGGGTTTCAGGCATGAATTGATAACGGTTTAGAGCGATATTTCCCAGGAAACTGATCTCCCATTCTGGTGCCAGCTTATATGTTAGAAGTGTCTGAAAATCATAAAAATTCGGATTATATTCTCCCTCTGTCTCCAGGGAGGTCAACAGGTATTGTGTGGTCTTGTATCGAAACCCGGAAATGTGGGTAAAACGTTTGTTCCTGGATACTCCTTCCAGTTGGAGAGATCCTCCAAGCAGGCTTATGCTCGCCGATCCACCAAACTTAGCCGGCCGGCGATATGTGATATCCAGAACTGAAGACATTTTATCTCCATAGAGCGCATCGAATCCACCTGACTGAGAATTTTATGGAGGAAACCATGTCCGGATTAATAAAGCTAAGGCCTTCCTGTTGACCGGATCGCACAAGGAAGGGCCTGTGGATCTCAACCAGGTTAACATAAACAAGGTTCTCGTCAAAATTACCTCCCCTCACCGAATACTGGGAACTGAGTTCACTTCGGGAAGAAACACCCGGCATCGTGCCCAGAATAGTCTCAAGATTACCTGAAACATTGGGAAGCATATCGAGGGTTTTAATATCGATCCGGTTTATGGTGGTTGCCCGTTCATTCTGTTCCCTTACGGTTACTTCATTCAGGTTTTGCACGGTTTGCCTGAGTACCTGCCTGATTTCATGAGTTTCTCCGGGAGCAAGGCGGATCCTGATTGTAACCTGGGCAAAACCAAGATATGATATCGCAATAGTAATGTCCTGATTGGCAGGAGCTTCCAGTGTGAAATTTCCATCTTCATCTGTAACAGTGCCATAAGGTGTTCCCGGTATTGCTACATTGGCAAGGAAAACGGCAACCTGGTTTTCATCAATGATCGTTCCGTTTACGTAAGCAATTTCCTGGGAATAGACCAGGACTGGCAAACAGCAAAACAGTATGAACAGAATCCTGAATTTCATCCGATGGTACGAGACTCGATATTCATTAAACAGATAACTGGTAATTTAATTGTGCCCACAATCCTCACCTATTGGGGTTCTTGAATTTGCCTTCTTCCAGGTATTTAAAGAATTCTGCCCATCGCATTGGATTAAATATGCTGTAGTAAGGTGTCTGTCCAACCGTATACATTTCATTGTATTGTTCCCTCAGGTGATACTGGTAATTCAGATCAGGGTCAGGTTCTGCATTCGGATTATGGATCTGTTGCTTGATCATGGCCAGGTTCCTGTATGCCCGTTTAAGATCATCATCAGGAAGTTCAATGCTTACAAAGGCCACTTTGAATTCTTCGTATGTTTTCCAGGGAAGGATGATAACCTCCCTTATCTCAATGGTATCCCCCTCCATTATAATATCAACAGGATAGTTGAATGAGGCCAGGGTATCAGGAATGATCAATCCGGTCCGTTTGTAGCCCACTGCAGAGAACATAATGGTATCCCTTGGATGAACGACAAAGGAAAACATCCCCCGTGTATCACTTATGGTACCCCGGCGCTGGTTCATGATCAGTATATGAACAAACTGCAAGGGCTGCAGGTATTCATTGCGGACCACTCCGGATAACTGGACCAGTTTTTCGTCGTCCTGGCTGAATGTTGGAGAAAATATACCAGCGATCAGGATGGATATGATTAACAATTTTTTATGCACGCAGCCTCCTGGAAGAAAGGAAAGTTCAAAAATGGGTAAAATTCCTTACATAATAAAACGATCCTCCTATTTGAATAAGTATTCAGTGTTCCGAAGGAATGGCTATTTTTGTAAGGCTAATGTTAATAGGATGATACAACAGAAGGAAATCAGTCTGCCCCCATTTGACAGGGGTTTTCACCTGATCACCAGGTATATTGAACAGGAGCTTTCGGAGTTACCTGATACTGGCCTTGTAAACATTCTGTTGAAGCATACTTCTGCGGCCATTACGCTCAATGAGAATGCTGATCCAACTGTCAGGCAAGATTTTGAATCTTTTATGTCCAGGCTGGTACCGGAGAACCAGCCCTATTATATCCATACCCTTGAAGGTGCGGATGATATGCCGGCCCATATCAAATCGTCGCTGTTTCGGGGCAACTTTAACAATCCCCGTTTCCAATGGCCGGCTGAACCTGGGGACTTGGCAGGGCATATATCTTTGTGAGTTCAGGAATTATGGTGGTAGGCGTCGGCTTGTACTAACTGTCTGGTCATAATAATCCCAATGTTCTAAAGCATTATTTGGAGCTGGAAAACATGACTTTTCTTATTCGGAGCCCAATCTTTTTTTTCTATTTTGGTTTGTTTAATCAATCCTTCAAAGGCCATGCAGAAATGGATGTTGCTCGGGGACGAAGCCATTGCCCAGGCTGCGCTGGATGCGGGTATTTCAGGTATTTATGCTTACCCGGGTACGCCCTCCACGGAAATCACAGAATATGTACAAAGATCAAAAACTGCCAGGGAAGGAAAAGTCCACAGTGAGTGGTCAGCCAATGAAAAAACGGCTATGGAGGCCGCCCTGGGCATGTCATATGCCGGAAAACGGTCCATGGTTTGCATGAAACACGTGGGACTGAATGTGGCCGCCGATCCCTTCATGAATTCAGCCATTACAGGGGTGAACGGGGGTATGGTCGTGACAGTTGCGGATGATCCTTCCATGCATTCATCACAAAATGAACAGGATTCACGGGTTTTTGGGAAATTTGCGATGATCCCTGTCTTCGAACCTGCAAACCAGCAGGAATCTTATGATATGACCTACCGTGCCTTTGATCTGTCAGAACAATACAGGATCCCCGTTATGCTCAGGCTGACCACCAGGCTGGCCCACTCCCGATCGGGTGTGAGCAGGTCGGAGACCCGGGAGCAGAATACGGTGGTCCTGCCTGAAAACCCGAACCAGTTCATTTTGTTGCCCAGCCTTGCCAGAAAAAGTTACCAGATCCTGCTTGAACACCAGGATGCCTTCGAAGCTGCATCAGAACAGAGCAATTTTAACCTGTTTCTGGACGGGAAAGACCGTTCTGTGGGGATTGTTGTATGTGGACTGGCATATAATTACCTGATTGAAAATTTCAAGGATCATGTTGTACCGCATCCGGTCCTGAAGATCTCCCAATACCCGCTTCCGCGTAAAAAGCTGGCGGCATTGTATGATCTGTGTGAATCCATCCTGGTCATTGAGGAAGGTTATCCGGTGGTCGAAGAATTACTGGCCGGTGTCCTGGGACAGGGGAAAAAGATTCGTGGAAGGCTCGACGGGACTTTGCCTCGGACCGGAGAGCTTACGCCCGACCTGGTCGGACTGGCATTTGGTCCCACATACAAAAAAAATCCATGCAATCCCGGATATTATAGCCAGCAGGCCACCCGCCCTCTGTAAAGGCTGCAGTCATGCTGATGTCTACCATGCATTGAATGAAGTCATGGAGCCCTATGGAGCAGGAAGGGTTTTTTCAGACATTGGCTGTTACACCCTGGGTGCACTGCCACCCTATAATGCCATACATTCCTGTGTGGATATGGGGGCTTCCGTAACCATGGCCAAGGGAGCGGCTGATGCGGGACTGGTCCCGGCGGTATGTGTGATAGGTGATTCAACCTTTACCCATTCCGGGATGACGGGATTACTGGATGCCGTACTCCAGGACTCACCAATTACCGTTATCATCTCTGATAATTCGACGACGGCCATGACTGGTGGTCAGGTATCCCATGCCACCGGGCGGCTCGAATCAATCTGTGAAGGTTTAGGCGTGCCCCGGAAGCATATCCGGACCCTGAATCCTTTAAAGAAATATCATGGTGATAATGTCCAGATTCTTAAAGAGGAGATTGCTTACCTGGGAGTTTCGGTAATCATAGCACAGCGTGAGTGCATACAGACAGCCACAAGGAAGAGGAAGGAAGTCCGGAAGGAAAACAGTAAACACAAAAATGAAATTCAATGAAAGCTGATATCATACTGGCAGGAGTGGGGGGCCAGGGCATTTTGTCCATCGCGGCATCCATTGGTATGGCGGCCCTTAATAATGAATTATATATCAAACAGGCAGAGGTGCACGGTATGAGCCAGCGGGGAGGAGCGGTGCAGTCAAATCTCAGGATATCATCCAGACCCATTGCCTCCGATCTGATCCCGCTTGGAAATGCTGATCTCATCATCTCGGTGGAACCCATGGAATCCTTGCGGTACCTGCCATACCTTGCCATGGATGGATGGCTTGTTACCAACTCCAATCCTTATCTGAATATCCCGGATTACCCGGAAATGGGAGCCATTGAAAAACAAATTACCACACTTCGAAACCACATTCTGCTGGATGCTGATAAGATGGCATCAGACCTGGGATCCAAAAAAGTATCCAATATGGTCATTCTGGGTGCTGCCACGCCCTTTATCCAGATCCCGTTCGAGCATTTTGAAACCGGGATCAGGGCCATTTTCGGCAAGAAAGGGGAGGAGATGGTCCGGCTGAACCTGGAAGCCCTGCGTAAGGGCAAAGAAATAACAGATAGCAGGACCTAATCGACCAGGATGCCTTCCTGGCTGATGAGTGTCCAGCCCGAGGCCCAGTTGAATGTGCCAAATGCTCCCTGGTACCCCACATTGTCAAACCAGTTATCCGGATAAGGAGCTAATCCCGTGAAGATATAATCACCGGATACCAGGCGGTAAATTCCCCCTGTATAGAGAAGTCCGGGATCCTCCACCTTGTTTTTGGCTGTGCTGAAATATTCCCTGATACTGTCATTCTGTTCCCCCAGGTCTATCCCTGGGAAATCAGTAACCACCTCAAAAATGGCTGAGGTATCATTGTTCTCTACATCGCAGAAGACGTTGCTTATTAATTGCAGGTTACCAGCCAGAAACTGGGCATAGCTGTCCTCCACGTCTGGTTTGTATTCAATCCTTATACCGTATTGCTGGTTCAACAGGATGGAGTTGGCCAGCCATCCACCGGCATTCCTGCTAAAGGCAACCTGGGATAGCTCACTATCCATTCCGCTGCCGACCAGGGTCAGGTTATAGAGGAGCGGCATGGAGAGGGGGCGTCCATTCTCCGGGAAGGATCCTCCATTGGATTCCAGCAACTGGTTGCCACCCTGATTATCCTGAATGCCAACCCAGAACTGCCCCTTTCCCCCGGAAACCTTCGTCATAATCAAAAGCATCATCACCACAGAATGATGATATAAGGTATTTTGTGTTGACCGTCCCGCCAAAGAATTCAAAACCGTCATCTGCATTTGAGATCACTTCAATATGGTCGATAATTGTGTTATTGCCAACACCTCCCAGGGTGAGGCCATTGATCTCATTGCCTTCACCTATGTTGGTTCCGGCATGCCGTATCGAGACATATCTGAAGATACCTGAATAATCATCATCTGAAATGCCACCGTAGGTTGCCCTTGGTTCACTCAGCGGGATGCCCTCAATATGGTTCTCTCCATACAGGTTATTCAGACGGGCTGCACCCAAAATAATAACTCCCCCCCACAATCCCTTGGCTTCCGCCTGAACTGATCCTTTCAAATCGTCATTTTCGCTGGTAAAGATAATGGGTTCTGTAGCGGTAGCATCTGCTATGATAATGCCTCCCCTGGCCACTATGAGCGCACTGGCCGCACTTCCCTGTCCGGTTTTTGCCCGTATCACCGTACCGGGTTCTATGGTCAGTGTCTGTCCGTCATTAACAAATACCAATCCTTCCAGTAAATAGTCCCTGTCTTTCCGCCAGGTTGTTGTCCCGGTACCGGCACCATTGTCCCTGATAGACTCCACACTGTCCACTACATAATCACTTTTCCTGCAGCTTGCAGAAACAAGCATCAGTACGATGGTAATGAATACTATTGTTAATTTTTGTGGCATATGTATGGAATTAAAGGTCTACTTCAAGATTTAAATAGATATAGGATAAATTTCCCATATTGGCTGCAAATGGGACCCAATCCTGATAGTTCAGGGCAAGTTTAACCTGTTTAATAGGATGGAACTGTATCCCTGCAATAATGGCAGAACCATCATCTGCCAGGTTCCATGGTTGTGTATATCCTGATGGTGTATTGGAAGACAGATGATCATATCTGCCAAATATTTCAAACCGGTCTGTTATGTCATAAGACAGATAAAATGAAAGGCCGTTCTGGGTATGGTCGGGGTCGAAATCCCGGTTGATCTTCCGGTTGTATTCCGCACCGGCTATGATTTTCTTATGCTGATATCCCGCAAAGGTTGACAGCGTAGATTGCCAGACATCCTGGTCTATAAAATCATAGTATACCCTTAATTGCAAACGGCTGAGAGGGAAATAAGAAATGGCTCCGCTGTATTTGAAAGCATTGTCATTCTGAAGGTTTTGATAACCTTCACCATTCATCACACTGGCATCAAACGCCAGGCTCTTATAGGGGGCAAAAATGACAGTTGTCCCCAGATCAGCTTTTGGTCCGAACCGGTATTCATCCTGGAAGGACCTGTAGATATAGCGGTGTTTCCAGTATTTCTCCTGACGCCTGTAATGTTCTGTATCGATGATCCCTCCCCTGATGGTCCATTTTCCCTTTTCCCAGTAAAGGGCAGCAGTTTTGAAGTAGGCATAGCGGCGTAACCTTGCATACTCGGATATTTCTTCGGGACTTCCGATATCCACCTTGATTTCAGTTGTAAAATGTTCGCTCAGTCTGTATTTATAACCCAGATAAGCCCGTCCTGACTTCGAATGCTTTTGAGAGATCCGTTTCCGTTAATCCGGAATGAACATTGGCAAATATCTTTATGATTGGATCCCCATTGGGTGAAAATGGTATGTCACCGGTATCCTGGGCAGAGATTAAGCCGGGTATAAAAAATAAGCTGCAGATAGTCAGATATTTATTCATTTGACACAAGGTTAAGATGTAAGTTCAATGTTAACAAATATTAGGAAGATATGTCCCGATCCCGCATGAATTAAGATAAACTTTACAATAAAATAAGATAAAGATTACATTGAGGTATTGTTCAGGAAAAACATTGGATTAGTTTTATTTGATTCCCAGATAAAAAGAAAAATATTAAAGGAATTGCTTTTGGCTTACCCTGATAAATGATACTTTTAAGTACTAAAAATATCCTGCATTCTGGAAATGGAAACCAATAAATATAAGATCCTGATCGTAGATGATGAACCTGATATACTGGAATTTATTAATTACAACCTGAAAAAGGAAGGATTTAATGTATATCAGGCCAGCAGTGGAAGGCAGGCCATTGAAACCGCCATAAAGGAAATACCTGACCTGATCCTGCTCGACATTATGTTGCCAGAGATGGATGGTATTGAAACCTGTGAAGAGATCAGAAAAATACCCTCACTCTTTCATACCACCATTGCATTTCTAACCGCCAGGGGAGAAGATTATTCACAAATTGCTGGTTTTGAAGCAGGTGGAGATGATTATATTACAAAACCCATAAAGCCAAAGGTCTTGATAAGCCGACTGAAGGCCCTGCTCAAAAGAAGCCATGCACCTGCCAGTGAGGACAAAAAAAAGCCGGGGAATATTTCCGATGATATTTACATGGACAGGGAACGGTTCATTGTGGTAAAGAAAGGCAAGGACCTTGAGCTTCCAAAGAAGGAATTTGAATTGCTCAACCTGTTGATCTCAAAGCCTGGCAAGGTATTTACCCGGGAGGAAATATTCCACACTGTATGGGGTGATAAGATCATCGTTGGAGACAGGACCATCGATGTACATATCCGTAAATTGAGGGAAAAGATAGGAGAAGATTTTATTCAGACTGTCAAGGGGGTAGGTTACAAGTTCGTCAATTAAGCGATGGTTTTTCTGTTACCTGTTTGCCATTTTTCTTACTGTATTCCACAAAATCACGTTGTGCTTTAAGCAGATTCATGATGTAAAGTATCAGATTTTTTGATTCTGTTAATGTGTTCAGAAAAATGGTACTGCTTTTCATTCCAGTTTCCCTGTTCCTTATCCTTTTCAATTGTTTCTTTTTCAGTTTGGTGAAAGTATCCAATAAGGATGCCTGCCTGGAGATCACATCGTCAAGAGCATTGTATTCTTCATTTTTCATAATTTTAATAACCTCCGTAAAGAATTCATTTATGTACTGGGCCGTTTCTCTCAATTCCGCCTGTTGTTCCTTATTAAGTGCAGGGTGGTTATTGTTTATATACTCAAAAACAGGGTCGGAAATAAAGGTCAGACAGTGGGCTGTCTCCCGGAGGTAATCCAGTACCTGCACATAATGATGTCCTGATTCTACATCATCCTCCTGCAATTTGGAGACAGTTTCATAAATATTATTCTTTAATATCTTTATTTTCTTGTTAAGCGATCTAATGGCCTTCACCGTTTGTTTCATAACAGGACGTTTCAGTTCAATGATCCCACTGACTGAATTTGAATAAAGGATGGAAATCTGCGACAAGGTTCTGTAGACATTTTCTGTGCAGCTTCTTTGAACGTTATCTCCATTGACTTCCAATCCTTCAATCTCACCTGCCTCCTCGTTACGCTTCCGTTCGGCATCCCTCTTTCTGTGAAGACCATAAGACTTAACAAAGAAAAAGATGATCAGTAGAAGCAATCCGATTACAGCAAAAGCCTCTTCCCCAGTGGATCAGGAAGGCCAGCAGGAAAGCCGTCGTAAACGCACAGAATGCGGTAAAGAACCACCCTCCGATCACTGTTACGACGCCGGAGACCCTGAAAACGGCACTTTCCCGTCCCCATGCACCATCAGCCAGGGAAGTTCCCATGGCAACCATAAATGTCACATAGGTAGTGGATAAAGGAAGCTTCAAAGAGGTACCCAGAGAGATCAATGCACTGGCCACTACCAGGTTCACAGATGCCCTGACAAGATCAAAGGATAGTCCTTTATCCCTTTTCTTGTCTTTGAATTGATCCCGGTTGAATCTGCTTCTCAGGAAATTTGTGGCGGTTTTTGGTATCAGCATGTTCAAAAAATTCGAAAATCCAATGCTTGCCCGGACTATGCCTCTGGCCATTGCAAAAGATTCAAATCTTTCGTATCCTTCATCCTGTCTGCTCAGATCAATGGTCGTGGCAGACACTGATCTAGCCTTCTTTGATGTCCAGAGTGCCAGTACCATAATGGCCCCTGCTATGAGCAGGAATACGGTTGGGGTTTTAACCGGTTCAGTCAGGGCCGTCATCGCAAAACCGGACGCATCTGTTATTCCTGAATCCTGAAATTCCCTGAATGACTCCAAACCAGCCAGGGGTACCCCGATGAAATTGACCAGGTCATTGCCTGCAAAAGCCATGGCCAGTGCAAAAGTCCCGAACAGAACGATAAACTTCAATATATTCAGGCGGAATATCAACTGCAATATTTGTAACAGGACAGTCCATCCTACGAAACTGACTCCCAGGATGAGTAAGGAGTTTTCCTTTATCCATGTCACAGATTCCCCGGCCAGGAAGGAGGACCCTTTGGCACCTTTGATCAAAATGAAAAATGTGATGGCAGATATGGCAATGCCTCCCCAAAGGGCACCGAAATATTTAATATTCTTCTCAAAATTAAATGAAAACATCACCCGCACGAGGTATTGTATCAACAAACCAACCGTGAAGGCGATCACCACAGATAGAAGAATTGCCGTGATCATTAATAAAGCCGAGGAGGTATTTATATACTGGCTCATGTCATCCACGGTGGATCCTGACGCAGTGATCTTAATAATGGATATTGCTACTGCGGCCCCCAGAAGCTCAAAAACGATGGATACAGTGGTAGAAGTAGGAAGTCCAAAGGTGTTGAAAAAATCCAGCAGGATGATATCTGTCATCATGACTGCCAGGAAGATGATCATAATCTCTCCGAAAAAAAACTGGTCAGGATGGAAAATACCCTTTCTTGCGACATCCATCATACCGCTGGAAAATGTGGCTCCAAACACAATGCCTGCAGCAGCAATGATCATAATGATGACAAAAGGGGCGGCTTTGGATCCGATGGCGGAATTCAGGAAGTTGACGGCGTCATTACTAACCCCAACAACCAGGTCCGAGACTGCTAATACAATGAGAATTATGACAATTAGCAGGAAGAATGTTTCCATCAATGAGATAGCTTATCGATCATTGACAAAGGTAGCTTTTCGGACCAAAATAGTTTTAATTTAATGTTAATTTTGTATTAAGTCAGGGTTAAAAAAAGAAACCGCCTTTTGTTGTTAAAAGACGGCCTCTTTAATGAAAATCCTGGTGTGTCACTGCCTGGTCCTGACAGTCGTTTTTTCATTAATCCAGCATCCTACGGTATAAGTCTGTCCATTCTCAAATCCATAAAAGAATGCGTCTTCTACATTGGGGAAATAGGCAGAATATTTGGCAATTAAATCGTTTGCTTCAGAGCTTGCCTCAGCATCTGCAGATTTCGCCTGTTGGAATTTGTCCACTGCGGCCCAGAAAACTGTTATTTTTTCAAAATCATTTTCCCCGCAATTATCACTGCTTGAAGCGTAGAGGTTTCCAATAAGGATATATGGATCTCCCCAGCCGGGCTTATTCTGAATGGCTTGCCGGGCATGTGAACGGGCGTTGGTCAGGTCGTCATATTTACTGAAAAGGATCAGTCCGAGTTCATAATGATACTTAGCTTTCTGTTCGGCATCAGCATCGCCGCCAATCGCCTCTTCATAATAGGTAACTGACTTTTCGTATTCTTCATTTTTGTAGAAGAGTTTGGCCAGGTTATATGCAGCCTGGGAAGAAGGCTCAATTTTGTAAAGATTTTCCGAAGATCTGGCAAAAAGATCAGTATCATCGCAATCCTGGTCAGCCAGCAAACTTGTGACCTTTTTTAATAATTCCGGGTCATCAGGGGTCTGCTCAAATTTGGGAGTAAAAATCTCTACAAGTGTTTCACAATCTGCTGCTCCGCTGTTGGCAAATATACCTTCAACGTTTTTTAAACAAGTCTCCGCCCTGTCAGCATTCTTGCCGGCCTTTATCCGGGCATTCAATATTTCTGTTGCGAAAAGGTAGTTGTCAATCAACTCTCTGCCATCCAGTGCATCATTTTTGAACAGAGCATTGGATGTCTGCATCAATGCCATCAATACTGCATCTTCAGTTTTTCCCTTACCCAGATCTGCAGACCCTTTCAGGTATTCATAAGCACGCTGGACCTGGGAATTATCATACCTGAGCAGGTCCAGTCCTTTTCTGCCCAGCACAAGTGCCTCCTGTCCGAAATATTCAATCCGTCTGTCGTAGATCAACATCAATGTATCCAGGGCGGTGGCTTTCATTGCAGGATCCTTCTGTTTGGACACCCTTGAACGGTAGATCTTGATACCATAGAGGTAAATGTTCTTGCTGGAAGCGGGACAATCATTAAAAACCAGCAGCCATGAAGGATAAGCATGATCCAGGAGGTTGATCTTCATAAATTCACTCATGGTGGATAGATTATTGGCACAATCCATCCTTGAGGCGCTGTCTGCTCCGTAATTAGGGTTATCCTGAATATTGGGTGGCTGTGCCCAGCTATTGAATAACCCAAGACAGGCCACAAACAGTGTAAATAAAATAGTTTTCTTCATAATAAAACTCTTATCGTGTTGAATTCGGATATGTTGACGAAAATAGTAAAATATTGCTTTATAATTACAGTATATGCAAAAATCATCCCAAAAATTTAAAATCTATATTTCATTGACTATTTGTCCATTCCGTGTTCGTCTCAGGGCCGATTTAGTTTCAATTTATCATAGAAATTTTTTACTTTTATAGATCGTCGTAGTGTAAAGAGAAGGACTTCTGAGGTTGCGAAGATAATAATGAACCAAATTTCAATCCTATGAAAACAGTTAAGACCATTGTTATCATTCTTCTCATTCTATGTCTGATCCCCATTGCAAGCTGGTTGATCTGGAATATCAAACAGAGCAAACCAATCAACATCCTGGTGCTGAATAAAACGGTCCTCGGACTTGAGAGAAAGGAGCATAGTGCCATCTTCTGGTTATTGCTGAATGAGAAATTTGTGAAAGATGACAATAAGGTTTACCGGATGGAAAAAGACTACTATGGATTTCATCCTATAAAGCCCTTAAAATCAAGAAAATACGAAGTTAAGCGTATCAAGCTTGAAGAAATAAATGACCTCGTATCCAGTTTTGATATGGCTTACTATTCCGATACTTATGGTGTGTTTTTCAATGAATGGTACAGGAGACAATCCGGGCAGGGCAAAGGTACATTGATCGAAGGGGGATTGAATAATAATGATTTCCTATTTATCAAGGGACTGCAGGATCAGGGCAAGCTTTTGATCGCAGAATATAATTTCATTGCACCACCAACCATCCAGCTGGTGAGAAAAAAAGCGGAGGAACTGCTGGGTATTAAGTGGACGAACTGGACCGGTAGGTATATCAATGAACTTGATCCCGCCAAATCCAAAGATCTGCCAGATTGGATTGTTGGTATATACAAAAAAAGAAATGATGGTGAGTGGCCATTTTCAGGTGCAGGAATTGTGCTGGTGAATGAGCCCGGACAGCAGGTAGCTGTACTTCAGGCAGATAAACACCTGGATAATGGCATTCCTGAGATACAGACAACGGGATATGGCCTGGAATCCTATCATCTGCCGGAATCTGTGCATTATCCCCATCGTTTCGATATTATGGATGAGCAATCAAATGAGGTAATCGCAGAATACAAACTTCATGTTAACATTGAAGGCAAGGCAGTGCTGGATGAATTTAACCTTCCTTCGAGATTTCCTGCTGTTCTGGAATCGAATACGGGATCACCTTTCCTTTACCTGGCGGGAGATTATTCAGATTATCCTGTCAGGATGTGGACTGCTAAATTGCAGGGAATCAGGGCTTTTGAAAAAGTCTTTTACACAAATAAGGAAAATAGTACTTCAAAATTTTACTGGACTTATTATGTACCACTTATCTCACAGGTACTTACAAATTACCAGACCAGCCTGAAAAAATAGAATCATTAGATGGAAGTAAAATTAGCCCTTATCCAGCCGGATATTATTTGGGAGGATATTGATGCCAATCTTAATGCCTTATCAAAAAAACTGGATGGAATAGCTGAAGAAGTCGATGCTGTTTTCCTGCCTGAAATGTTTGCTACAGGATTTACGATGAAAAGCAGGGAATTGGCTGAGGGTATGGATGGAAAGTCCATAACATGGATGCAGAAGGCCTCTGAGAGGTACAATTGTGTCGTGGCAGGCAGCTTGATCATTGCTGATCTGGGCAGGTATTTTAACCGTTTTATCTGGGTTGAACCAGGAGGTAAAATCACTACCTACGATAAGAGACACCTGTTTAGCATCAGTGGAGAAGATGAACATTATACCAGAGGCGATTCTAATACCATCACAAAAATCAATACTTTCAGGATCAGGCCCCAGGTATGCTACGACTTGAGATTTCCTGTCTGGAGCAGAAATGATGGCACATATGACCTGCTCTTATATGTAGCCAACTGGCCTGCTGTCCGAAGAGATGTCTGGATCTCGCTTCTAAAAGCCAGAGCTATTGAAAATCAAGCATTTGTGATTGGAGTAAACAGGGTGGGAAGAGATGGTATGGGCATTGAATATGCAGGGGACAGCCTGGTCTATAATGCAAAAGGCCAGGTCATTGCCACATTTCCATCACATGAGGAGGGGACACAGATAGTCAATCTCTCACTTCAGGAACTTATTGATTTCAGACAAAAATTCCCGGTCTGGAGAGACGCAGACAAATTTGAAATAAAGGACTAATTGCTCTTGCTATGGCAATCCGGGTCTGTACAGTCCTTACAACTTTCGGGAGAATGTACATGTCCGTGCTCCAGCTCATCTGCAGATGCTTCACGTATCTCAACAACCTTCCCGCTGAAGTGGAGATCGTTCCCGGCCAGTGGATGATTGAAATCCATGGTTACAAATTCATCGTCAAATTTGACTACAACCCCATTCAGGCGGTTCCCAGACTGGTCCAGCATTGGTATGTGATTGCCCACCTTTAACATCTCACGGTCAATCTCCCCATCCACTGCGAAAGCCTGCAATGGGACATCCACAATGGCATCATCTACAACGGGACCATATGCATCAGAGGAAACCAGATCAAAATCGAATCCATCATCTAATTTAAGTCCGTTCAGGTTCTCCTCAAATTTTGGCAACAGGTTACCGGCACCAAAAAGAAATATCATCGGTGAATCAGCACCTACTGTTTCTACTGTTTCTCCTTCAACCTTCAACTCATATGAAAGGGATACTACTTTATTCTTTTCTACGATCATCTTTATTTTGAAATGATTGGTGAATTATTAGTAAACCCGCAAAGTAAAGTTATCCCGAAGGAATATCAAAACCGGGACTTGTTAAAAACCTTATAAAATAATTGCTAGAAATTGAATCCTATCCGAAATATGGGATTGCTGTATGGTGAACTGGCTGTTTCATTAAGGTTCCAGAGGACCATGATCAGAAAACCACCCCGCCTGCCTATGGGCTGGAATATCCCGCCACCGATCAATATGGAATGAAGGTTGAACCGTCCCATAGCATCAGGGGGAGCACCTATCTCAAAGTACCTGCTTTCAAGGCTCAGCATTTCATATTCTGTATGCCCGAAAATCCCGAAATTAAGTCCCAATCCAAATGCCTCGCTCAGGTCCTTAATCGCCATATACCGGGCAAAAACAGTCCCCCCGTAGATATGTGTTTCATAAGGAACATATCCTGGATAATTACTTTTGAAGTATTCATACCTGAATCCCGGTCCCACTGCCAGTCTCGGGGTCAAATAAATGCCGGCAAGTGGTGAAATTTCGATATTGGTCACCGTTCCAAATTGCAGTCCGAAGTTTCCTCCAAAAAATATCCTGTCTCTCAAAGGGGGTTTTTCCTCCCACTGTGCCTGCAGAATGCCGCCAGATAGTACCAGCAGCAACACTATCATACTTCCAAACCTCTCTATACCTTTCATTGCCGTTAATAATTGAGCACTTAAAATTATAAAATTCCCCGATTAATTGTATTTTGCTAATTTGATGTAACATAAAAACATGGATATATGAAATTTATTGTTACCGGTGCAAGCAG
Source organism: uncultured Bacteroidaceae bacterium (assembly GCA_963767555.1). GTDB lineage: Bacteria > Bacteroidota > Bacteroidia > Bacteroidales > SM23-62 > SM23-62. The sequence goes on from CAVYEL010000032.1 coordinate 107,139, forward strand.
GGGTATCGGATATGAATTGGCCAGGCTCCTGGCAGAGGATAACAATCACCAGATACTGGCTGTTTCAAGAAATCCTGTGGGATTGGAAAAGCTCAGGCAGGAATGTGAAGGATCTCCCGGAAAACTGATGGTCCAGCCGTTTGATCTCGAAATGCTTGAGGACATATCAACAAGGTTTTTACCTCTGGTGCAGGAACATTTTGATTCACTGGACATCCTGGTAAATAATGCAGGATTCCTGGTAAATAAGCCATTTGAACAGCTTAATCTGGAGGATTTTAAGCGCAGTCTGGAGGTAAATTACCTGGCACCGGTTGTTTTGATCCAGGTACTCCTGCCAATGCTTCTCAAAGCTCAAAAACCTCATGTGATCAACATCAGCAGCATGGGAGGTGTGCAGGGAAGCGTTAAATTTCCCGGACTGGCTTCATATAGTTCATCAAAGGCTGCCCTCGGCGTTATGACGGAATGCCTGGCAGCTGAATTCAAGGAAAGCCCGGTACGATTTAATACATTGGCCCTGGGATCAGTTCAAACGGAAATGCTGGAAGCGGCTTTCCCTGGTTACAAGGCTCCATTGATGCCAGCTGAAATGGCTGCATTCATCAAGGATTTCGCAGAAAATGGCGGGACTTATTTCAATGGTAAGATCATTCCCGTATCCCTTTCAACCCCCTAGTTTTCCTGGTCCGGGATCTCTCCATTTACCATGTTCTCGGCAGTATAATCCTTGGCGATAATTTCTCCTTTCACGACACGAAGTCCGTTCATGGCAAGGGCATGCATCTCATCTTCTCCCGGATAAATGACCACTGGTGCTATGTAGGAGACCATTTTCTTGATATACTCGTCCACCATGGGATTATTGGCAATGCCTCCGGTCAGTATAATGGCATCAACATCACCCTGCAGAACGGTGGCCATGGCACCGATCTCTTTGGCTACCTGGTAGGACATGGCATCCTGGATCAGGCGTGCCTTTTCATCTCCTCCATCCGCCATGAGTTCGATCTCATAAGCATTGTTCGTCTTGAAATAGGCAACATAACCCCCTTCTCCTTTGATCATTTTTTTTACATCCTCATAGGGTATGTCTTCTTCATAACACAACCGGACCAGCGCACCAACCGGCAAGGTACCCGTGCGTTCCGGAGAAAAGGGGCCTTCTCCATCAAGGGCCTGGTTTACATCTATGACACGGCCCTGTTTATGGGCACCCACGGATATTCCTCCGCCCAGGTGGGCAATGATCAGGTTGAGATCTTCATATTTTTTATTTAATAACCTGGCATAGGACCGGGCCGTAGCTTTCTGATTCAGTGCATGAAAAATAGACAGACGGTGAAACTTTGGATGACCCGAGATCCTTGCCACATCTTCCAGTTCATCTACTACAACTGGATCGGCTATATAGGCTCTGGCATTCGGCAGAGTTTGCGCAATGGAATCTGCTATTAATCCCCCCAGATTGCTGGCATGTTCACCCAGGATACCTGTCTGCAGATCCTTCTTCATCGCCTCGTTTATATTGTATGTACCTGATTTAATGGGCTTTACGAGTCCGCCTCTGCCTACTATGGCCGAAATCATATCCAGTTCAATATGGGCATTTCTTAGCTCTTCCAGGATGATATTCCGCCGATACTCAAACTGATCTGAAATTTTTTCGAATTGTTTAAGCTCATCTACGTCATGGGGAATACTTTTCAGGAAAACAATCTTGGTATTTACATAGACCGCCACCTTGGTTGATGTAGAGCCGGGATTGATTGCAAGGATATGATGATATGCCATGGTTAAAGCTGGTTTTTTCGAAAATAAGGCTTTTTCCTCAAATAAATACAGGTATTGATATGGTATAAAGCAGCTTATCCGAGCACTGCAGCCAGGGCTATCGACATCAGCTTGCTTTGCTCGGAATCTGCCCTGCTTGTAAGGACAATGGGCGCGCTGGCCCCCATGACCACTGCTGCAGAAATACTGTTTGCTAAAAAGATCAGGGTCTTGTAAAGGATATTCCCGCTGTTAAGATCAGGGGTCAGTAAGATGTCAACATCACCCGCTACCTGGCTATTGATACCCTTGAGCAGGGCAGCTTCCCTGGAGACTGCATTATCCATGGCCAAAGGTCCGTCGACAAGGCATCCTTTGATCCTGCCACTCAGATTCATCGCTTTCAGGTCCCCCGCATCGACGGTGGACTGTATCCTGGGATTGACTGTTTCAATGGGTGCGAGAACACCCACTTTGGGTTCTTTTTTACCAATCCTGTGAAACATTTCCACTGCATTCTCGATAATGCCTGCCTTCTCTTCCAGATCGGGCTGTATATTCATGGCGGCATCTGTTATTGCCAACAGCTTATGGTAGGAGGGTACCTCGAAAATGGCGGCATGACTGAGTAGCTCATTCTTTCTCAGTCCATTATCCATGTCCAGTACAGCCTTCAGTAGTGGTGCCGTATGTACCAGCCCTTTCATCAATATGCTGGCTTCACCCTTGCGGATCAGCTCAATGGCAAGTTCACAGCTTTTCCCGGAATTTTTTTCATCTATTAGGGGAATATCCTCTGGTTCCAGATCATTTTTCCTGCACAGATCAAGGATCATATCCGTATCACCCACCAGGATGGGATCGATGATATTTTCAGCCTGTGCATACAGGACTGCCTGCAGGACATGCAGGTCTTCAGCGGCAGCAACAACCAGTTTCTTCGAGGTTTGTTTTTTGGCAATTTCCAGAATTTCTGAAAGATGCCTGAAGGTTTTCTCTCCGTCTCCGGTCATTTTTTTTCGTCTATGATCCTGGCTGTATCTTCAGCAATCACAAGTTCTTCATTGGTTGGTATGACCATCACCTTAACCGGGGAATCTTCCTTGCTGATGATGGCTTCTTTACCCCTGGTAGCTTCATTTTTCTCATTGTCGAATTCAATGCCCGCAAATTCAAGTCCCTGGCAGATCTCTTCCCGTGAATCAGGCGCATTTTCACCAATACCACCTGTAAACACGATGGCATCAGCACCGCCCATGGCTGCCATATAAGCCCCGATATATTTCTTGATCCGGTAATGATACATCTTCAGCCCCAGGCTTGCACTTTCATTATTATCCTCGAATGCTGCCTTTTCAATCTCCCTCATATCTGATGATATACCTGTTATCCCGACCATGCCGCTATGTTTGTTGATAAGGGTATTGGCAGCCTGCACACCGATCTCCTCTTTGCTCATGATGTAAGTCAATACTCCCAGGTCAAGATCACCTGTGCGGGTCCCCATGATGAGCCCCTCAACCGGTGTCAATCCCATGGAAGTATCCAGGGATCCACCATCCTTGATGGCAGTGATGGAGGCCCCATTGCCCAGGTGACAGGTAATCAACTTCAATTTCTTCAGGTACGTGCCGAGTATCTCGGCAGCCCGGTTGGAGACAAACCGGTGAGATGAACCATGAAAACCATACCTTCTGATGCCATATTTGGTATACAATGAATAGGGAATGGCATACATATATGAATGATCGGGCATGGTCTGGTGAAAAGCTGTATCAAATGTGGCTACCTGGGGATATTCGGCAGCAGGGCCTGCATGGCATAAATACCTTTCAGGTTCGGGGGATTATGAAGGGGTGCAAGGTCAACACATTCTTTGATGCCTGCCATAACCTCCTCATCGATCAGGGCGGAACAATGGAATTTTTCACCTCCGTGAACCACCCTGTGTCCGACAGCATCTATCTCGTCAAAACTCTTGATGCTGCCTCTTTTTTTACTGATCAGTATGCCCAGCATGTATTCAATGCCAATCTGGTGGTCAACGATCTCTCCCTCCAGCCTGACTTTGTCCCCGTCATTTCTTTCATGCTTGATATAGGATCCATGCAATCCGATCTTATCCACCTGCCCCTTGGCAATTACCTCGTTTTTTGTCATATCAAATAGCTGGTACTTGATGGAGGAACTGCCGCAGTTAATTACTATAATATTCATGCTGTTGTCTATGTTTTTCGATTGATACTATATATAATCCGTGGTAGTGATGGCCTGGCTGACAATCTTGTTATTCTCATATTTATAAAATCCCTTGCCCGCCTTTCTTCCCAGGTGATTTGCCCTTACCAGCCTTTTCAAAATAGGAGAGGGTTTGAACTTCTGTTCACCGTATTCAAAATACAGGTTGTCCATCCATTTCTGTACCTTGTCCAGCCCTACTCTGTCGGCCAGCTCAAAAGGCCCGAGCTGCAGACCGTATCCCAGTTTCATGGTTTCGTCAATGCAATTGATGGATGCCACACCTTCCATCAGTACCTCACAGGCCTCATTGATCAGGGTTACGATCAACCGGGTACTGATATTGCCCAGGGATTCATTCAGTGTAATGGGCCGTTTATCCAGCATCTTAATGAATCGTATGGCAAAATCAAAGGACTCATCATTGGTATCGAGTCCCCGTATCACCTCCACTATACCAACCTTGGAAACCGGGGTGATAAAATTAAACCCAACTGCCCTTTCCGGATGCTCCAATGCAGACGCCAGGTCACTGATCATCAATGTTGCATTGTTTGAAGCAATGACAGTTTTCGTATCGATAATGGCCTCCACCTTTCTGAAAACTTCTTGCCTGTCCTGCAGGGATGTTCCCCTTCCTTTTCTGTGGATGGTCTCAATGATCAGGTCACAATCCCGGATATCATTAAAATCAGTACTACCCTGGATACGGGACATGATCGCACGCTTTTCTCCTCCGGTGATACCCCATTTATTGATCGTCTCATCCAGCTGTCTGCCAATCGATTCCATGATCTGAACAAGCAATTCTTCTGATTTGTCGATAAATACAACCTCAATTCCCTGCCGGGTAATGGCCCTGATGATCTCCTGTCCCAGGCCACCTGCACCTATTACGCCAACTTTGTGGAGTCCTCCATTTCTTCCAGTCACAATCTTCTTTTGTAAACTGTAATCCGCTAATCTTTCTGACATTTTGTTATTATATGTTATTTGTTTCAAAATCATAATCCTGCAGCCTGGTTGGCCGTGATGGCAACCAGGTTGACAATGTCACTCACTGAACAGCCCCGGGATAGATCATTGATAGGGGCTGCCATGCCCTGAAGAACCGGACCGATGGCTTCAGCATCAGCCAGCCGCTGGACAAGCTTATAGGCAATATTTCCCGCATCCAAAGAGGGAAAAATAAGCACATTGGCTTTCCCTGCAATATCACTATCAGGGGCTTTCTTGGCTCCTATGGATGCCATGATGGCTGCATCTGCCTGTAGATCACCATCAATTTTGAGATCAGGAGCCATTTCTCTTGCCATGCGGGTTGCATTAACCACCTTGTCAACGAGTTCATGCCTGGCACTTCCCTTGGTTGAAAAACTCAGCATGGCCACACGTGGTTCGAATCCGGCAATGGCTCTTGTGGTATTGGCTGTTGCCACTGCAATTTCCGCCAGTTCTTTATCCGTGGGATCAGGGTGTACAGCACAGTCTGCGAAGACGATGATGCCATTCTCTCCAAAACTCGTTATCTTTCAGTATCATGATAAATGCTCCTGAAACCACGCTTATCCCGGGCAGGGTTTTAACGTATTGAAAAGCAGGCCTTAGCACATCACCTGTTGCATTCATGGCTCCAGCCACTTCTCCATCCGCATCCCCGCTTTTAATCATAAGTGTTGCCAGGTAAAGCGGATCTTGAATCAGCTTGGCTGCCTCTTCAGGGGTTAGCCCTTTGTGCTTCCTTAATTCCACCATAAGCTCAACATAATGATCCTTTCTTTCATGACCTGCCGGATCAACAATAGTGGCACTGGCAATATTGGGTAAATTAAATTTGTCGGCCGCTGATTTAATAGCCTTCGGATTGCCGAGCAGAATGATTTGTGCAATTCCTTCTCCGATGATCTCATCGGCAGCTTTCAGGGTTCTTTCTTCCAGTCCCTCAGGCAACACGATCCGCTTGTTATGACTCTTTGCTTTTAATTTAATTCCTTCTAGTAAATCCATTGATAATCAGATGTTTGTAATGTTAAAAAGAATTTTTTAAAAGTAGTTCAAAAAAATGGATTTTAAAATCTTTGATGATATGATTTATATCATAGATATGAACACTCACAATGACTTTTAAACACCGATTCAGACTTCGTCTTATCATACGTGTGTATTTTATAAAGGATACTATCTTTACAGTCGTTTTCATTCAGCATTCATGATATCTCATAAGGATAAAACATCAGAGCAGGATCTGAAATTGCTCTCTTCCCGGCTTGAGGGAGATCTCTATACTGATTTCTCCATGCGATTGATGTATGCCACCGATGCCTCGGTTTACCGGGAAGTACCACTGGCAGTGATCAGGCCAAGGAATGCTGAGGATATCAAGAAAGTGGTAAACTTCGCATCTGCCAATTGTATGACTGTTATTCCGCGGGGTGCCGGGACATCTCTGGCCGGTCAGGTGGTAGGGCGTGGATTGGTGGTAGATGTCTCCAGATATATGAACCAGATCCTGGAATTCAATGCAAGTGAAAGATGGGTCAGGGTGGAACCCGGTGTGGTACTGGACGAATTAAACCAGTTCCTGGAGCCAGCTGGTCTGTTCTTTGCTCCCGAAACATCTACATCGAACAGGTGCATGATAGGAGGTATGGTTGGAAATAATTCAAGCGGCTCTCATTCATTGATTTATGGTAGCACCCGTGATCACCTGCTGGAGGCCAGGGCTATACTTTCAGACGGATCCGCTGCGGAATTCAGATCACTGTACAGGGAAGGTTTTGAGCGAAAGCTAATGGGGGATGATCTTGAAAACCGGCTCTACAAGCAGATCCAAAACATCCTCTCAGATGAACATCTGCGGAAACAGATCCGTACTGAATATCCGGATCCAACCCTTATCCGCAGGAATACCGGCTATGCCATTGACACTTTACTGGACACAGATCCTTTTTCCAGGGAAACAGAACCATTCAACTTTTGCAAGCTAATTGCGGGATCTGAAGGAACCCTGGCCTTTCTTACGGAGGTTAAGTTAAACCTGCTGCCATTACCTCCTGCTGAAAAAGCCCTGGTTTGTGTACATTTTGATACAGTCTCCAATGCCATCAAGGGAAACCTTATTGCCCTCGGTTTTAATCCTGGTGCAGTAGAACTGATGGACAAGACCATTCTTGACCTGACACGTGAAAATATCACTCAAGCCAGAAACCGTTTTTTCCTGAAAGGGGATCCGGGTGCTATTCTTATCATAGAATTTGCCAGGGATCATATGGATGAGATCAAACAGATCCACAAAGAGCTTGAAACAGCTATGCGAAAGGAAAACCTGGGTTATCATTTTCCATTGATAACAGGACCCGATATCCAAAGGGTCTGGTCCCTCAGGAAAGCCGGACTAGGAGTTATGGCAAACATTCCAGGAGATGCAAAACCGGTTTCTGTCATCGAGGATAACTCTGTGAATGTGAATGTGCTGGAAGATTTCATTGAAGATTTTAATAGAATTCTCAAGTCCCATGAACTGGAATGTGTGTACCATGCACATATATCTGTCGGAGAGCTGCATATCCGTCCTGTTCTGAACCTGAAAGATCCGGCTGATGTCAAAAAGTTCAGACATATTGCCAGGGATACAGCCAATCTGACAAGGAAATACCGTGGTTCTCTCAGCGGGGAACATGGGGACGGAAGGGTGAGGGGTGAATTTATTCCCATCATTATCGGTGAGGCTAACTATGAGTTGCTTAAAACAATAAAACATACATGGGACCCTGACAATGTATTCAATGCCGGGAAGATCATTGATACACCGCCGATGGATTCTTCTCTCAGGTATATACCCGGGAAACCAGTCCAGGAAATACAAACCATTTTTGATTTCTCTGAGAGTGGCGGTATCCTGAGGATGGCTGAGAAATGTAACGGTTCTGGTGATTGCCGTAAATCAGCCCTCATAGGGGGGACTATGTGTCCCAGTTTCATGGCCACCCGTGATGAGCAGACCACTACCCGGGCACGTGCCAATATCCTCAGGGAATACCTGAACAACTCCCAGAAAAAAAATCCTTTCGATCACAGCGAAATATATGATGTACTTGACCTTTGCCTGTCCTGTAAGGGTTGTAAGTCGGAATGCCCATCGAATGTGGATATGGCCAAGATGAAAGCTGAATTTCTGCAGCAGTATTATGATCTTCACCGTATTCCTGTCAGGACATGGATCATTGCCAATATTGCGGGCATACAGAAACTGGGGATGGCCATTCCGGGTTTGTTTAATTATTTCATTACCCAGAAAATATGGTCGACCATAATTAAAAAGATACTGGGATTTGCCACTGCCAGGAGTATCCCCAAGCTGAATAGAAAAACATTGAGAAATTGGATCAGGCAGAACCTTGACCGTTTTAACGGAGAAATAGAACAGGTCAACGGAAAGCTTTGTTTTTTTGTGGATGAATTTACCAACTACAATGATGCCGCCGTCGGCATAAAAGCCATCAGGCTTTTGCAGCGGCTTGGCTACCAGGTATTGGCGCCCCATCATGGAGTGAGTGGAAGAACATTTCTCAGTAAAGGCCTGCTCAAAAAAGCCAGAAGTATTGCTATACGCAATGTCAGGATCTTTTCAGAACTGGTAAGCCAGGATGTTCCCCTGGTTGGACTGGAACCCTCTGCCATTCTTGGATTCCGGGATGAATATCCTGAACTGGCAGGCAGGGAACTGGCTGAAGATGCCAGGAAAACGGCATCCCATGCCATGACCCTGGAAGAATTCCTTGCGCGTGAAATGGACAGGGGACTGATCCCGGTGGAGAGCTTTACCACGGCCAAGAGGCATATCAAACTGCATGGACATTGTCAGCAGAAAGCCGTATCCACTACCACATCCACATTAAAAGTCCTATCCTGGCCCATCGGATATACTGTCGAAGAAATTCCTTCTGGATGTTGTGGCATGGCCGGCTCTTTTGGCTATGAGAAGGAACATTACGACCTTTCCATGAAAGTGGGTGAGCTTGTGCTATTTCCAGCCATAAGGAAAACAGTGGAAACCGTTATGATTGCTGCGCCGGGTACAAGCTGCAGGCATCAGATCAAAGATGGGACCGGCCGCAGTGCACTGCACCCGGCAGAGATATTACATGACGCACTGATCTAAACATCTAAGGTCTCACCTTCAGATCTGGCAATGATGACGGCACCACAACTGTCACTCCATACGTTGGTAGCAGTACGGAACATATCCAGTATCCGGTCCACCGCCAGGATGAGCCCAACACCTTCCAGTGGAAGTCCCACTGCAGTCAGGATAACCGTTATCATTACCAGTCCAGCCATGGGAATGGCCGCTGCTCCAATGGATGCCAGCAATGCAGTGACTATGATGATCAGCTGCTGGATAATTGACAGATCAATCCCGTAAGCCTGAGCGATGAAGATGGCGGCCACACATTCGTACAGTGCTGTACCGTCCATGTTAATGGTTGCACCGAGTGGCAGGGTAAAACTGCTGATCTTATTGGAAACTCCAGAATTTTGTTCGACTGCCTTCAATGGTAAGCGGTAATGTTGCTCCTGAGGAGGAGGTTGAAAAGGCGGTCAGGAGGGGGGTGGACATATTCGCTAAATGCTTGAATGGACGGGCCTTTCCAATAAGTTTCACAAGCAGTGGCAAGGTGATCAGGAAATGGATCAGCAAAGCCAGGATAACAGTCCCCATATAGAGTCCCATCCTCGCACCCAGATTGGCCAGATCATCCTGGTCGGCTACCACCTTGGCAACAATGCCAAAAACACCGAAGGGGGTAAATTTGATCACAAACAGTGTGATCTGCATCATTACCTCAAATACAGCATTGAAAGCCCTTTTTAAAAACTCACGATGCGGATCACTGATCCGTGGTGATGAAAAATCCAAATATCACAGCGAAAAAAATGATCGAAAGCATGGCGTTGTTATTGAAGGACTGAAAGATATTCGTAGGAACAATCTCTATCAAGGTTTGTCCCAGGCTACGCTGACTCTCAACGAGTCCCTCTACTTTTTGACTGAAATTCAGGTCTGCACCTAACCCTGGCTTTATAATATTTACGAAAAATAATCCTGTTACAATGGCAAAAGTACTGGTTACTATATAGTAAGTGATGGTTTTCAGACCCAGTCTTCCCAGGTTTTCACCCGTCCCAATGTTGGTTACGCCAGAAATCAAGGAACTAAGGATCAACGGAATAATAATCATCTTCAGGGCTCTCAGAAATAGCACTCCCATCCATCCAATTGCATTGACAGCTTTGTTATAGTAGGCAGCCTCATACAGGATCACTTCGTGCTGATCAAACAATTCTTCACCCAATACTTCAATGGCAGCACTCTTGAATTCATTTCTTGTATCATAGTTAATACCGGAAAGTGTAGCAATTTTTTCGGTAACAGTGGTTTCAATCTTGGCCCTGTCAAGGACTTTTATAGAACTCTCCTGGATCTGATAGGAGGTCGGAAAGACTATCCCGTAGATAATGGCCAGGATTAACCCGATTAGGATCTGCCAGTGCAGCTTGATCTTTTTCATTTGTGTGAAAATACTGATGAATTCATAAATGTAGTAAAATCAGATCGGGGACAAAAATCCAATCCAACAGGGTAGAAGAGGAGGAATTGGATTTTATTAAGGCCGCGACAATCGGATATTTATTAAATGTCGGGTTTCTGTCAGCAAATATCATACAAATGGAAGCTTATGTTTAATTGTGAAATTTTCAACATCAACAGGGGACATCTGTTAACTATATCGAATTACATATGTCAACTAATGTGACAGAATGGCATTTGGATTTGTTACATATCTAAACAAATGTGAAGTTGTATTGAGTACTTCGCTGATACGGTTTTAAAGGTATTATATAGAACTAATACTTTACACTTAATATACTCTTAACCAGTTATATAAATGTTTTACTTTAAGTATTGAATGAATAAATTGTTTACAAATGTATGCAAGTGGCCGTATTGAGCATGCATTGTAGTCATCAATTATCTAATATCCAGATATTTATATTGATTATATGAACTGTAATTTGAGATGTTCTGGGGTAATTCAGTCCTTCATGTTGGTCATTTACGGGTCTATCAGGGCTATTTTCCTGTTTAAAAGTACTTTTTAGCCTAAAATATGGCAGATTCATGTTATAAATGAGGTTTTATATCAAATTTCGCATGATATCCTGGTCAAATCTCTGTGTTACATTTGTCAATTGACACTTTTTTATATATGTTTACATTTGTAAGCAATAATTGTATTACATTTGTAAATACTTAATGCAGGACCAGATACAGGAAATATTAGCGAAAGAAAGACTTAGCTCTTCACAGTTTGCTGACAGGATCGGTGTACAGCGTTCGAGTGTGTCTCATGTATTATCTGGTAGAAATAAGCCCGGTTTCGATTTTATCCAGAAGATCCTGGTTGCCTTTCCTGATATCAATGGAGACTGGCTTATTACTGGTTCAGGAGACATGTACAAGAAAAAATCGCCTTCTGAGGACCTTTTTGAGACTAATAATGAGCATGCAAAAGCCTGAAAATCTGGAGAAAACTGTAAGAAAGCCTACTACCTTAAATATTATGAAGCCAGAGAAAGAAGACATTAAAGTTCCAAAAACACGAGAGATCGAAAGGATAATTGTGTTTTACACCGACAGGACCTTCAGGGAATATGATGCAGAACCCTAATTTTGAAGTACAGCTTTATTAATTCTCTTCACCAACCCGGGTCCTTCATAGACAAATCCCGTATAGATCTGCACAAGCAGCTGCTCCTGCCCTGAGTTTCTCCAGCGCATCATCTACTGTCAAAATACCTCCGACTCCAATAATGGGTAGTTCCCCACCAGTCTTTTCAGAAATGTACCGGATAATCTCCGTTGAGCGTTCCCTGATTGGCTTACCGCTCAGTCCACCTTTGCCGATCTCCGAGACTCTTTCAGGATTTGTAGCCAGGCCATCTCTGGTTATGGTAGTATTGGTTGCTACAATACCATCCATTTCGAATTCAGCCACAAGCTCGAGCACATCATCTATCTGCTTCCAGTTGAGGTCAGGTGATATCTTTACCAGGATGGGGCGTTTTCGCACCATGTCTGAACGGATTGATGAAAGACGGGACAATATTCCGGCCAGCTGTTCGCGGTCCTGTAAGTGGCTTAAATCGCTTATATTGGGACAACTTACATTGACCACAAAATAATCCACATAATCATACAGGGCAAGGAAGGCTTCTGCATAGTCTTCTACTGCTGATTCATTTGGTGTGGATGTGTTCTTTCCAATATTACCTCCAACTATCATGCTTGTCCCGCCTTTGCTGAGTCGTTCAGCAATCGTCGGGGCACCATGATTATTAAATCCCATCCTGTTAATGAGTGCATTATCTGCAGGCAGGCGAAAGGAACGTGGCCTGGGATTGCCCGGCTGTCCAACGGGAGTGGCTGTTCCCACTTCGATAAAAGCAAAACCAAAGGCGGAAAACTGCCTGTAAAATGTGGCATTTTTGTCAAAACCTGCTGCCAGTCCGACAGGATTCTCGAAAGTGAGTCCGAATACCTCTCTGCGCAATTTTTCATCGCGGATAGTATACATGGATCTGACAAGTGGCTTTAAAAGGGGAATGGCAAAGAAGAACTTTACTAAAACAACCACGATATGATGAACGGTTTCCGGTCTCAGCAAGAAAAGCAGCGGACGGATGATCGCTTTATACATGAAAAAAATTTTGGCAAATATACGCAAAATCCACCGTCCACTATTCTCTAAGTTTCCTGTCAAAACGAAGGATGCTGAGAATGCGTTCATCATTCCTTCGATCAGGCAAACTCATTCCTTCCATCAGGCCGGGATAACCCAGCCGTACTGTAAGTTCTCCGGCGTATTGCGCATGTATAGGGTCAATGGTCAGCCAGGGGCAAATGGCAGAGGAGTAAGAGGCCCAGAAATAACCGGTATAAATGTATTCCCTGTTGCCGACCAGCACAAAAGGCCTGGCATGGATACTGGATTCCCCACCCTCTAAACTTTCCTGTGCAGAGGAGCTTATCTCAAAAACATGTGTCTTTGGATCATATGACAGGATATCCTCATATCTGATGATAGGGACTTTCTTCCGGCACGATTGTATTTTCATCAATTTCCCAGAGGGGATCCAGAGATTCATGGTCGGATAAAAGATAGATATTTATCTTTCCCTCCTGAATGGTATTTTTCTTTTCACAGGATACACTGAGAATGGCAATAATGGCAAGATTCAGTATTAATAGGCGCATGGCGAAACCCATTTAATATAAGATGCACCTAAAAGTACAAAGGTTGCGGAACTCAAAATAAAAATTATACATATTTTTATCAACCATGAAAACTTATATCGCCTTGCTCAGGGGCATTAATGTAAGCGGCCAGAAAATTATACGCATGGCAGATTTGAAAGCTCACCTGGAAGAATTGGGATGGGAGGGGATCCAAACCTATATCCAGAGCGGGAATATTGTCTTTCAAAGTACTGATACCCATCCTTTGCATCTCGCACAGCAGATCCAACAGAAATTGCAGGAGAAATATGGATTTGATGTCCCCACGCTGGTATTGGAAGCCCAGGAATTGGCCCAAATAATCAGCAACAATCCCTTTTCCAGGGATCCGGAAAAAGCACCGGACAGGCTTTATGTTACCTTCCTGTTCGATATTCCACGGGCAGACCTGGTTGAAAAGCTGCAGGAGGCGGGACAAAAGAATGAACATTTTTTTCTTGATGATAAATTCATTTTCCTCTATTATCCGGATGGGTATGGAAAAGCCGTGATGAATAACAATGCTTTTGAAAAAGTTTTACAGGTCAGGGCTACATCAAGAAACTGGAAGACAGTCAATAAGTTATATGAAATGACATCAGGTCAATAAGGCTACCTGTCAAATTGATGGTCGCATAAAATCTTCATTAAGGACTGCTCTCAGTCCGGATATCAGCTGATCTGCATTTGCTTCTGAAAAAACCAGCGGTGGTTTTATTTTCAGCACATTGTTATCTCTTCCATCTGTACTCATCAGAATTCCCATATCCTTCATCCTGTTTACAAGGTAGGCTGCCTTTTCCGTCAGGGGATTTTTATGCACATCACATAATTCAACACCAAGGAACAATCCCTGTCCCCGGACATCCCCGATAGTGGAAAAATCCTTCTGCAGTTTTTGGAGCTCTGATTTTAAATAATTTCCAATCCTGCTTGCATTTTCCTGCAGTTTCTCATCCTTTATCATGCTTAAAACCTCTCTGCCAATGGCACATGAAACCGGGTTGCCGCCAAATGTGTTAAAGTATTCCATGCCATTGGCAAAGGCATCTGCTACCTGCCGGGTACAAACCACAGCTGCCAGAGGGTGGCCGTTGCCGATGGGTTTGCCAATGGTGACAATATCAGGGAAAACATCATAAAGCTGAAATCCCCAGAATTTACTTCCGACCCGCCCGCATCCTGTCTGAACCTCATCCGCAATGCAAACGCCACCCGCATTCCTGACTGATTCATAGGCAAGTTTCAGGTAATCATCCGGCAGTTCAACCTGTCCGGCACAACTGATAATACTTTCACAGATAAATCCGGCAATATTTCTTCCTTCAGCCTGAATAACAGCAATTTGTTCTTCAATATGTCTGGCGTACAATGGACCGGTATCCCCTCCCTGGTACAGGCCCCTATATTTGTCAGGCAGCGGAACAACATGAGTATATTCCGGTGCACCATTTCCGCCACGTCCATCAAATTTATATGAACTGACATCTATACAGCCGCCTGTATTCCCATGATAACCTACCTCAACAACGATCATATCTTTCTGCTGTGAAATAGCACGCGCCATACGCAGTGCCAGTTCATTGGCTTCGCTGCCAGAATTCACTACATGAACGACCGATAATTCCTCAGGGAAAGTATCAAGCAGATCTTTGGTAAAGCCGGTGATCTCTGAATGCAGATAACGGGTATTGGTATTGAGCACAGCCATTTGTTGCTGGCCGGCCTTTACTATCCTTGGATGTTCATGGCCAACATGGGCTACATTGTTAACAGTATCCAGGTATTTCCTGCCCAGATCGTCGATAAGATATACCCCTGATCCCCTGGCAATGTACAGGGGCTCCTGGTAGGATAGGCTCAGGCTTTTGCCAAGGTGTTCTTTCCTGTATGAAACGATGGCTGATAGATCTTCCGGTTCCCTGGTTTTAAGTCCGGGAATACCGAATATAAGATTGGGATCAGGGCAGATGCTCTTCCAGACATCCATTTCTTCCGGGTAAGCAACACCGGGAAAATCATCTACATAATTCAGGCTGGAAAGCATTATCTGAAAGTGAAGATGTGTTGCCCAGTTGCCGTTTTCCGGATAGGGTCCTATATGGCCAATACAATCACCTTTTTTTACCTGTTGACCAACTTCTCTGGTCTCAATACTTGCGATGGACTGATGGCCGTATAAGGTATAAAATTCAATTTGATCCAGCATGGTGCTTTACAATGATCAATCCTCCATATTCCTTATCTCCAGCATCGTTGGTGGCCGTGACCACAATGCCATCAAACAGTGCATGAACGGGCGTTTGTGCAGGCAACCAAAAATCAATTCCCAGGTGTATGGTCCTGCTTTCCCTGCCGTCGTTACCTGTTTTATCATAGGCAGGTGATGTATACACTGCCCGTGGCTCAAGATAGCCCCCGGCAATGATCTTATCTGGAACCTGCTCCTGGAGTTTGCTTATTTTAAATTGAAGATGATCCAGGTCATCTGCTTCAGATTCCGTTCCCATCCACCTGCTTAGAAACACTCAGGTCCAGGAGGTAAATCTCTTCTTTCCCGAGGGTAGGGAAGAGGGATGATAATTTACATGTATTATTCGCAGCCCAGTTTGCGAACACAGTTTCATCGGGGTGAGCGGTGTAACCACAGGCACTCCTGAAACTGAAATATGCATAATCTGCACTGATCTGCATCCAGTTCTCCAATAATTCCCATGCCGGTTTTTCACTGATTACCAAATACTTATTATCAGGCTCTTCCTGCCTGTTAATGGCTGATCTGGATACACTGGTTACCAGGCGCATCGCCACCAGGCAATACAAACACTCAAGTTCTTTCTCCAACAATGGAAATTGACTGTGATAACCCTCAACAATTGGTAAAGCGGCACGCAAAGGGTCAGGCTTATGCATCACTGCATAGGCAATGGCAATGGCCAGGTCATTGATTATTTGTGTATAGACAGCATCTCCATAATCGATAATAGATATAACTTCCGGCTGAAGTAAATCATCAGATACAATAACATTATTGTCATTGGCGTCATTGTGGACCACGCTCTTCCTGAGAAGTTTATATTCATTTTGAATGGCTTTGTATTGTTCCTGAAAGAATACAAGCGCTTTCTGTTTTTCCGCAGAGAATAAATGCAAAAAATCATACGTCCAGGATGCCTGGGCCAGATCCCAGTCAAATTTCCGCTTCGCCTTTGCATGATCAAAACCCTGAAGGGCTTTTGTAAGATGCCCTGCCTGTTCTCCTAAACTGTACAAAAGTTTATTTGTGATGGGATTTACCGAGGACCAAAGCCTGCCTTCAATCCATGATAATAACCTGACCTTGCGGATATTCCCTGATCCATCCCTGATCTCACTGATATACTTCCCATCCTGGTCCGGAAAGGCCACCGGTACATTAATGCTGCTGCCGTATTTGGCCACATGGTCCAGTATTCCTTGCTGGAACTCTATGAATCCGATATCTGCCTCCGGCCGGCTGATCTTTAAAATATAGCTTCCCGTATCAGCGCTAATTTTGAAATTGAAATCAATCTCACCTGGCAAAGATGTTACTTCTCCACTTACCTGGTATAGTCTGGCAGCAATATCTGCAGCAGCTTCATCCTTCATTCTAATGGACAGATAATCTTCTCCCATGCAAGCCCTTATTGAATTTTGCCATCCAGCCAGTGGATTATATTCAGCAGTAATTGATAATTTTCTTTGGCGATATCATTGTTCATGCCTGCCTTCACCTTATTCGGTCCCGCCAGCTGGGCTGAAAACATGGCTGCCTCACCAAATATTACAATTCTGCCCCTTCCATAGGGCATGTAGGCGCCCTGGGACCATCCGGCGGCATTGAACCTTTGTGTAGATTCCCTGAAAACCCAGGCTGTATCCGGCAGAAAGTTTACGTATCTGTGGTCAAATACCAGCACAGGGATAGCATCATCCGGAAGTTTGAAAGCCTGGCCTGTAAATGTCACAATTTGCCCGACCCTTTCAAGATCATTCCTTCCCTTTGTAATCGCACTTTCAATGAGTGTTCCGTCCTGCGTCTGAAACAATGCCGGTCCCCGTGAGGTGGTATCAAAAACAAATCCATTGGTAAATTCGAATTCAAATGCGGCAGCAAGGTCCCGGGCGGCACCTGCCATTGGCATATGGTCGGCGATAAGGAAGAGGCTTCCTCCGTCACTCACCCATTTTCTTAATGTTTCAATTTCTGAGTCTTTGAATGCGGAAGGATTTGGCAGGGTCCAATCCTGGACATTTTTTTCATGCAGGGCATTCGAAATGACGAGGATCCTTGCCCCGTCAAGTTTTGATCTTTTAAATTCACCTGCATATCCCTGAACCACATATCCGTCTCTCTCCACAAGATTGGAAAACGCCTTATAACGGCCATCTCTGGTGTGAAAGTTATGGTGTCCTTCATCAATATAAACCACCGGCCCATCTCCCGGCTCATAAGCAGGATCATGGATCTCAGGGTGATAAGCAGTATCTGCGACCTGCTGGGCAGACAAGCCAGCAAACAAGCCAAGTGAGATTAAGATCAAGAGGTTGGTTTTCATTGGGCTAAGCACTAATTATATGTAGTAATTATTTCCAGCCAGTTTTCCGGAATTTCAAGGATCTGTCCGTTTTCAAGCAACGTTTTGCGCAGAGCACTATATTCAATTTCCTGGATAGTTTTGACCTGATCTATGGCCATTGCTGCAGCGCAACCCGCACTCTGACCAAGGACCATAAAAGTAGGCAAAATCCTGATGGCACCATAAGCCACATAACTGGAAGAAAGGCAGGTTGGTGTGATCAGGTTTTTACATTCTGCCGGATTTGGTATCAATGCCCTCCATGATATGCCAAAGGGTCTCCAGTCATCACCACCAAATACAAATCCTTCATTATAGGCAAATCCATCTTTAACAATCCTTCGGGCATGATGGGTGTCAGGGGGCCACCATGCAATCGCCACAGGATCTTCAACGTTCTTATCATTTTCGCGTCTCGTATGATGTTCCGTAATGACATAATCGGAAACCATTCGGCGGGCGCTGCGGATATACAACCTGCGGGGCCAGTGACCATTATCAGCAAATTCATCCTTGCAAAGTCCCCAGCCCTCCCAGTTTTTTCGCGTGGCAGTATCTACATCCGGGTCATTTTGCAGGAACCATATCAGTCCCACAGTAAAATCCCTGTGATATTGAACAATACTGTCCTGCGTTGCATAATTTCCGGCAGGATATGGCCAGTTTTCACCGTAAAGGTTGGCTGACAGGTCATGCCAGCTGCCAATATCGGTTTTCCCGTTGTGACGGTTGGTGCCGGGTTGAAATAATTTACCTCCCGCATGAAGGTACCTTCTGTAAATCTCATATACCTCCGGGTTGTAATTTTCAGGTTTGGTAACAGGAATCAGATTATCCTCATTTTTTGTCAGGCACATTCTGAAACAAAATCCCTGAATATGTTTGTCCTGTGCTCCGTACTCATCCAGTTCTCCTTCCTGTATCGTTGGCAGGAGCCCACTTTGAGGATCACCCGCTACAATATAAGGATCAACCTTTACCATGAACTGCTTATAGGTATTCTCTACCTGGATACCATTCTTTGTCTCACCGTACATGGCATTGCCTTCACGCATTGTTTCGGTGGAAACCCCGGCAAAATGGATCAAATGGCCCTCTATAGAAGCATCGATGAATACCTTAGCCGAGATTTCAATCCCATTTTCAAGATAGACAGACTTCAGCTTTTTCCCTTCTTTCTCAACCCCGCCGGTCTCTCTGATCCTGGTTTTACGGATTATTTGAATGTCCTTTTCTCTGGCAAGGAACTCCTCAATTATGCTTTCGGCCACCGAGGGTTCATACCTTGAGTGCCATGCCGGATCCTGGAAATCCGGTTCAAGCCCGTAATAGGCTTCAATGGCTGTATACACTTCCCTGGCAATGCCGCCTATAACCCTTGCACTACCAAAGCGGATATCCTTTACGATGCCCTCTACCATCATACCTCCCGGATGACCTGTAGGTTCGATCAATACAACCTTTTTGCCCAACCTGGAGGCCTGAATGGCAGCTGTAAACCCGGCTTCGCTTCCACTGAGGATACAGATATCCGTCTTGATCTCCTGGCTTTGTTGCCCTGCATTATCACAGGATAAGAAGAGGCAGGAAAACAGAATGGAAATGAAGATGATATTATTTTTCATAATCTGATCTGTATTTCTACATCTGTATGAAATATCTGAAATTGTGGCTTTTTAAAATTAGTCGTTTTCACTTTACCAATCAAAAAGGCTCAACAAAGAATATGAGCATCATTACTTCAGGAGACGATGTACTGATGAAGATAATATTTTGTAACTTTAATTAATTCCAATCATTCTTACACTATTTCATTTGGATTTTATTTCTCAAGGTTATTTTCCTCTCAGAAATATATACAAATGATGAGACCAATTAAAAAAAATACCCTGTTGTTTCTATTGATGCTGGTTTTAATTTGCCCGATCAAATCTAATGTCTTGCTTGATGCGCGGGATATTCAACCCGGCACCGGTGATCTGCAAAAGTCCCTGTTTCAATCGGACGAGCTACTATACCTTACCCTGAGTATGGACATCAAGACTGTTTTTAACAACAGGGAGGAAGAAGAGGCCATCCGGCAAAAATAAGCTATACCGACACTGAAGGGAATAAAATTACCCTTCCAATTAATATAAACGTGCGGGGAACTTCAGGAAAGATCGAAATAATTGTGATTTTCCTCCAGTGTGTCTTAATTTTTCAGATTCTACCGTGATAAACACTATTTTCGACGGTCAGAATAAGATTAAAGTGGTAACACATTGCCGTTCCAGGCTCGATCTGTATGAACAAAATGTACTCAAGGAATATTTAGCCTATAAATTATATAACCTTTTTGCAGAAGAAAGTTATCATGTCAGACTGGTACACATGACATATGCCGATGCTGAAGGAAAGCTCGATACACTCAAAAAAATGGCATTTCTTTTAGAACCAACCAAACAAATGGCAAGGAGGAATGGTTGTAAGGAATCTGGAAGTTAGCAATATTCATCAAACGCGGACAAACAAACATAAGACCACGGTTATGGCTATTTTTCAATATATGATCGGAAACACTGACTGGTCGGTATGGGTCCAGCATAATATAAAACTTTTAAAGGAAGATAACTCGGACCTGCCTATTGTAGTTCCTTATGATTTTGACTGGTCAGGGCTTGTTAATGCGCCCTATGCCGTGCCGGCTGAGATCCTGCCGATCGAGACAGTAAAGACCAGATTGTACCGTGGTTTCTGCAAACCGGATGCAGAACTACAACCGGCCCTGGATGAATTCAGGCAACGTAAGGATGAGATTTACAGGACCTGCAACAGTGTACCTTTTTTGACTGAGAAGGAATTAAAGAAAGTCTTGCAATACATCGATGACTTTTTTAAGATCATTGAGAATCCAAAAAAAGTCAAATCTGAATTTCATCAGAAATGCCGGTCTTTAAAATAGGTGCATTTAGAAACAGGAATTACTGCCTCTCGACCGGAAAAATCAAAAGCTGGCTTAAGGATTCATCTTCACCCATAACGATATATTTTCCATCTTCTGAAGATGCTATGGTACCCAGCTGGAAACCTCTCCATAGAATGCCCTGCTCAATTCCCGGAGCTTTCATTTCAAATTCAGGATTTCCCAGATCTAAAAAACCGACCTTTTCATCATAACTGAAAAGGTGGGTGTATCCCGGTGCCCCTCCGGCAATTCCATAAATTTTACCATCACCTGCCGTAGCCAGTCCCCTGAGCCTGTTCATCATTATTGGTTTTCCCAGGTTCTTAACGGTTTTCGTTCTGGTATTGAGTTCAAAAAGCTGTCCATCGCCGGAATTTCCTCCATATATCATTCCATTCCCGGATTTCGTCCATGATTCCACCGAGCCCATTGTCTTCCTTCCCCAGACTTCGGGAAGCTTGTCTTCCAAATAATAGAAATGCTCATCATCTGGATTAAAATAAAAGATCCGATTAATTAAGGCGCTTCCATAGATCATTCCATCGCTGCCTTCAATAAGCGCTTTACATAAATAATCCATGGGTGCAAGGGCATATTGCTGCATGACCCTGAGGTCCTCTTTCGAAGGGGCAATATCGGCGTATTGTTTTGTCTCTCCGGTTTCAATATTGTGAGTGAAAAACAATCCTGAAGGATAAGTGATCCCAAAAAGCATGGATTTACCGGTATTGGTAGTCAGCGCCAGGATCCCTTCACCATACACCGGTATTCCGAGATCTTTGATATTGATCCCTCCATTATGATCTATACTTGTTTCAAATAGGTGTCCGCCAGACTTGCTATTTGTACCAGTTTCATTAGCCATGGTCCCTGCATACAATTCCCCCTTTTACCAGTACAAAATCCAGTTGAAATCTGTTGTTGACCAGAAATTACTTCTTCGAGATCATAGACGATGATACTTCCCGCTTTGATAATGAGGCAGAAAATACGAATGGAGTTTCGCCCTCTATCGCAGCTGTTCCAGCAATGATATAATCCCCAACAATCGCAAGGGAGGATATTGAATTCCTGTATATCGGCAATCTTTTCAGATCGGTATTCGGAAGGGAAACTTCAATGGCAAATGCATCTTCAGGATTGAAGAAGGTATACTGTGCCATCAATTGGTTTGTAATGCCAATAAAAAAGGAAACAATTAAAATCTTCACAAGATTATTTTTCATCATTTTACTGGTTTTTCAGGATTAAATTTTATCATAAATGGCCGGCTGTTTACAGCCTCCTCATTGCCCTCTTTTTCTTCACTTACCATTCGCCTCCCTGCAAAATATATATTCCCATCCTTATCGATGACATCAGATCCGGTGGCCTCAACCATAGTCTGGACAGGGAATTCGTAGATAATAATTTTATCGGCCTGATTCAGGATCGAACTCCACCATGATGGTTTTGTCCTTTTTTACAAAATTCCCGTGCCCCCCTATGATGTAATATAATTTACCATTAGCTCCGAGTCCTAAATTCGGGACGTAGGGCTTCCATTGTTCCCCCTCAGGAAGGTCAAAAACGCCACCCAGATCCTCAAATCTACCGATTCCCTCTTTTTGTGGATGAAAAGCCACTATTTTTGCTCCATAGGTAATCAGATAGATGATCCCATTCTGGTGATCCTTGGAATAGGAGGTGATACCGGTTACAATATGTGAACCAGGTGTTCCCTCAAATGCCGGCAAACTTTCCTTTGCAAAAACAAGTCTGTCAGAGCTAATTTCGTATTTCACCAGTCGTTGCCTCCAATCAACATAATAGCAATTGCCCCATTGGTCAGTAAAAATTACACGAGGTACATGAGTGCTCGCCAGCCTGCCCATATCCCTTAATTTGTTCTCATATGGTTTATATACAATTAAGTGGGCCTGCGGGTAAGTGATACCGTAAATTGTACCTGATCTTGCATCGACATCAACATCTTTTATACTTTCATATTGAAGTCCCATGCCCAGGTTGGTAAGCCTATCGCTCCCAGGGTCCCAGGACATAAAATATCCACCCGCATATCCCTGTGGATTATTCATTAAATATTCCTCCCTGGATTCTCCTCCATCCGTGGAAAAATACATCACACCATTGGCTCCTTCGACAATTTTTGAGTGTATTTTCCCCTGCCATTGGAATTCTCTAAGATTTGCCATCTCCGAAACAAATCCTTTATGGCTCATATCCTCCTTTTCTACATCATACTCATATATAGCAATGTTGTCATGGTGATTGGTTACTCCTATATAGACTTTGTTATGAAGGGTGCTATACCCTATATCACCCCAGGTAGAATGTTGGTCCGGAAATCCAGGGTAGTCTATAAAAATGACATTGTCATTTGTTAATTTATTTTCCTGGGCAATCATGTCAGTGGAGCCCAGATACAGGCAACATAACACTGATAATGCAAATGAATTTTTTCTACAATTGATCATAAAAATATATTTTCAGGCTTATCATGTTCGATGGATTCAGGAAAAAGAAGGACCCGATTCGAAGATAGTAATATGGGCGTAAAATCTACAAGTTAATTATCGGAAAAATGCGTTGGGCGATATCTAAAAGATATATATAGAGATGAAATGATTTATTCAGGCACATGGTCTGGAACTTGTTCAGAATCCTTCTGACAAATTGTAATTACGGTTGTATCCAGGAATTTATATACTCTTTGACATAATAATGGAGGGCAGCCTTCTAATATTCACCTGACAATCCACAACAATACAAACTCATCTGTAGATGCTAATTTGTATCTGAATTCCTTCCATCTAATTCACTGACATTCTAATATTTTGTCGTACATTTATGTAGGACTTCCAACTTGTTGCACATTTTGACTGCATCGCACTAATTGTTTCTATCGCAAAGTTCATTTTCCTTCCAGATCAGGTTTCTCAGATTTTCCTATCTCAATTTAATCTATAGGGCGCTAAAAATCAGTTTTTTCCAAGGGCGAGTCTCAAATTCGGCAATGGAAACCTAAGCAATTGAAATAGTATGAATAATTTAATTAACCTTAATTCAAAAGCCATGAGAAAACTCAAATCGACAATAATCTTAACTCTATTTGCTGCTTTATTAGCTATGAGCAATATTAATGCCCAGGCCGTTCGTTATGACAATGTTATGACCTTTGACTGCGATCCAACAATATGGTGTATCCCAGAGCCTGGAAGCGGTGAAATCGTATACAATGAGCTTAGTAGATATGATAAAGACGGAAATCTTACTGGATGGCACTACAATCTAAAAGGTGGAAAAATTACAGGTTGTGAAACTGGAATTGTCTATAAATTAAACAGTACTGGTAATTCTAAAGTAGAAATTATTAAAAACAATGATCAAGCAGTATATGTTTATAGTGAAAAGCTTAAGTTTACCGGACCAAAGGGAGTTAAATATGTAGCAACTTGGAAAGCTCATCGTACTATCAATGCCAATGGAGAAGTCAAAGTAGACTACTTTGAAATTAACTGGTGTGAATAGAAGGAATATAACTGATAATTGCAGAAAATAATTTAAAAGGATGCTTAGGTAGCAACCTCCCCGAGTGAATCGGGGAGGTTTTTTTAGTTTGCCCGGCATGGGCGATAACTATAGGGTGAAAGTCCCGAACGCGCCTTGACAGTAGGAAGCGTTAGCTTAAGGCAAGGGTGTCCATCGCGAGGTGGAATCTGAAGGAAGCCGGCGGCAAAATCCTGGCCTGACGAACAGAAACTGTATATAAGGCCTAAGGTTGGATGGATGAGTTTGCTAAACAAAACGAAGTCCGATACTGTCCGGATCCACCAAGGTAAATGCAGCAGGTATATGGGATGATAGTTATCGCTCTTAACCGGGGAGGTCTCATAGACGTGCAGAAACAGAGTATGAAGCACGGTTGAAACAAGATTTACTGTGAGAAGTCAGCCGAGGTCGTAGTACCGTACCCGTCGACAAGGGACGGAAAGGACCGAACCTTAATGAGTGAGAGTAAATGAATGTTACCGGATGAAGGGAGGAAAGCAGAAAATATCGAAAGATACCTGCTTGCAAAATAGTAGGGCGGAGCCTGAGGGCTATGCAGGAGGGCAGACCTTTATTTGGATGACTGAAAACAACCTCACCAATACCGACAGACCTGAATATGGGCTGTTAGAGCAGATTCTGTCCCCTTCGAACTTGAACCGTGCCTTTAAACGGGTAAGGAGCAACAAGGGTAGTGGTGGGATAGACAAGATGGAAGTCGAATCCTTAAGGGATTATCTTGTCAACAACAAGGAGAAGCTCATACAATCCATATTGGACGGTAAGTACCGTCCTAATCCGGTTCGGAGGGTAGAAATATCCAAAGAAAAGGGAAAGAGAAGTCTCGGTATCCCTACGGTGGTGGATCGAGTCATCCAGCAGGCCATCGCTCAGATCTTATCCCCCATTTACGAGAAACAGTTCTCACCGAACAGTTACGGGTTCAGACCCAAGCGTAATGCACATCAGGCATTGAACAAATGCAGGAACTATGTCACAGACGGTTACAAATATGCCGTAGATATGGACCTGGAGAAGTTCTTTGATACGGTCCATCAGAGTAAGCTGATAGAAGTGTTATCAAGGACGGTAAAGGATGGGCGGGTAGTCTCGCTTATCCACAAATACCTCAATGCTGGAGTAGTAATACGCAACAAGTTTGAAGAGACGAGAATCGGGGTTCCTCAGGGGAGTCCACTTAGTCCACTGTTGAGTAACATCATGCTCAATGAATTGGACAAGGAACTCGAAAAACGAGGACACCGATTTGTACGTTATGCTGACGATCTGGTAATCCTTTGCAAGAGCAAACGGAGTGCCGAGAGAACGCTGGCGAACATCGTTCCGTACATCGAGAAGAAACTGTTTTTGAGAGTAAACAGGGAAAAGACCACGGTAGCCTACATCTCAAGGATTAAATTTTTGGGATACTCCTTTTATGTATATAAAGGAGAAGGACGATTGCGGGTACATCCGAATAGCATTGCAAAGATGAAAGAGCAGATTAAAATGCTCACTTCTCGGAGCAATGGCTGGGGATATGCAAGGCGGAAGGAAGCACTCAGGCAGTACATTACTGGATGGGTGAATTACTTTAAGCTAGCCGATATGCGTAAGCTACTTGAAAGAGTAGATACATGGTATCGTAGACGTTTACGTATGGTGATATGGAAACAATGGAAACGGATACGTACTCGTGGTCGTAATCTCATGAAGCTTGGCATAGATAGTCACAAAGCATGGGAATGGGCGAACACTAGGAAAGGCTATTGGCATATTGCCAATAGCTTTATCTTGAGTCGTACTATTACCAACGAGCGTCTTAGACATGCTGGCTTTATTTTCTTTTCGGATTATTACGGGTCTGGTCAGGCTATTATTTAAGGAACCGCCGTGTACCGAACGGTATGCACGGTGGTGTGAGAGGACAGATAGGGAAATAATCCCTATCTTCCTACTCAATTTTTCATTTTTCCTTTTAAGAAAAAAAACCGGTGGCTATAATTCATTGACATTCTAATATTTTGTCGTAGCTTTAATTAAGATTTCCCATTTCTCGGCATCTCATCCCAGATAACATTACATTCTCATTTTTCTCAAGTATTAATCCTAAACTCAATAATCATGAAAAACAACCATTTTTCATGATTAGTTCTCATGTTTGCATTTCTACCTCTCCTAGTTTCTGCACAAAACTGGACTCCCGAAGAAAAAGAAGTATTGGAAGTTGACAGCAAGATGGAAAAAGCTTGGGCTGAACGAGATTTAGATGGTTATATGGATTGTTTGCACAAGGATTTTGTTGGTTGGTTTAACAAAGATCCTATACCAATAGATAAAAAATCACTTCGGTCCTGGGAAGAACATTGGCTCAGCACAAGCAAAATCATTCGTTCTGAGGTCAAACCTGTTTCAGTGGTTATTTCAGGAGATGTAGCCATAGTCTATCTCTATCATTGGGCATTAAGGGAAGATGAAAAAGGAAAAGAGCTGACATATACTAAATGGACGGAGATATTTAAAAAGGAAAACGGGAAATGGTTAATTCTAGGAATGAGTGGAGGCAGAATTCTTGAATAATAATATTAATCCTTAAACTCAATAATCATGAATAAATTTTTCATTTCATTTCTTGTGTTAACTGTTTTTACCTTTGGCTTTATAGTATGTGTAAGCGCTCAATCCTCTGAAACGGACCTCGACCAGGTTAAACTTATGAAACAATATATCGGTAAATGGACGGCAGAGTCAGGTAAGGATAGTTTATGGTTATGGGAGATTACCCCATCTGATAAAGGATATGTACATGCTTTTTACTTGAAGGTAAAAGGGAAAACTGTTGCAACCCACCCAGGAATTATGGGATTTGGAGGTGAAGATAGGAATGTTAACATGTTTACTTTGTTTTCAAATGGTTTCATTACCAGGGACATTGGAGGATTTGTTTCGGATAATAAATCTATTTTCGAGCGATTTCCTCCTCAAAACAAGAAGACGGTTTTCGGAACCTGGGAATGTACCTTCATTACACCTGATAAATTCACAGCAATTTGGAAAGTTAAGGGCGTGATAAAAAGAGAATTTATTTATATAAGGGTTAAGGAATAAAACTAACGATGGTTATTAATTAGGGGGGGTGCAGCACCCCCTTTTGATTTTGAGCCTCCGATTTAATGTTTGGGGTTCAATCATTCTCCATGATAAATTTCCAGAGGTCTATAAATTGGTAATCAGTCTAGCCCTGAGTTTTAAAGAACTATAATACTAACTGCATCGACAAAAGAAAAACCCTGTAAGTGTTTATCTTACAGGGCTTTGCGGTAAATTTAAAGTGAATCAGCTCGGTCTCGAACCGAGGACCCCATCCTTAAAAGGGATGTGCTCTACCAACTGAGCTACTGATTCGACCTGAAATTCTTTCGGGATGCAAATTTATAACCTATTCTGTGTTTTCCAAAAAATATTTGTAAGATTTTAAAAATGTATATTTTTGGGCATGCATTTCCAACATGACACACAGATCAGAGTAAGGTACGCGGAGGCTGACAGGATGGGATATGTTTACTATGGAAATTACGCGATGTACTTCGAATCAGCAAGGACAGAAATGCTCAGATCTCTTGGGTTTTCTTACAAGGAATGGGAAGACTCAGGCATCATCCTGCCTGTAAGGGAACTGCAGATCAGATATCTTGCACCGGCATTTTATGATGATTTGCTGACCATCCGGACCATCATTAAGGAAAAACCTGATGTCAGGATCACTTTTTTTCATGAAGTCTATAATGAGAAAGGTGAAAAAACATGTTCCGG
This sequence comes from uncultured Bacteroidaceae bacterium, assembly GCA_963767555.1. GTDB lineage: Bacteria > Bacteroidota > Bacteroidia > Bacteroidales > SM23-62 > SM23-62. The sequence goes on from CAVYEL010000032.1 coordinate 135,403, forward strand.
ATCCCTTGTGCTGGTCTTTGTCAAGAGCGAGACCAGAAGGCCTACCCGTGCACCAAAATTATTCCTGGATGCCATGGAAGAAGCGTCAGAAAGCCAATCCTGAGCCCTTTTCCGGTCTTGATGCCAGGCCTGATCCAAATCATTTTCCCGGTCGTGATCCTGAATAAATGATTTTTCTGTAATGAAATTCGATGATGGTCGTCATTGATGTGTAACAATTTGAAATCAATGTCGAACCAAAATCTAGAAAAATGAAGAAAATTGCATTATTCATTCCGATCCTGTTTCTGCCGCTGTTAATGACAGCTCAACAAACACCCATTGACAAACTATTCGAAAAGTACAATGGGAAAGAAGGATTTACAACAGTCCTGGTTACCCAGGATATGTTTAAGGTTATTTCAGAAATGGAGGAAGAGAAAGGAGAAATTGAAGGGACCCTTGGAAAAGTCGAAAGGGTAAGGGTTATTGCACAGGAGGACGAAGCCGATATCGAAGGTGTAAACTTTATGGATGAGCTAAAAGGAGTGGAATTTGATGATTACAAGGAACTTGTGGTGGTCAAAGAAGCCAACCAGGAGGTATTGGTCCTGGCGAAGGAAGAAGATGGAAAAATCAGGGAATTGCTTGTCCTGGTAGGAGGGGAGGATAATGTCCTGGTCTCCGTAGAGGGTAGATTTACCATGGATGACCTGGAAGCTCTGGGAGACCTGGATGGTCTGGATAAGCTGGACCATATCTTTGACAATTAAGCAGTACAGTTCCTGAAAGATGGCTAACTTTGGGTAATTCCCCGGAAGATATATATGGATGCAAAGGAATTCAAGGAAAGGGTCTTACCAGCTAGCCAGAAGATATTCAGGTACGCAAACCGCTTGTTGAACAATGAGCATGATGCGGAGGATGTGGTCCAGGAGATCTGGCTGAGGTTGTGGGACAAAAAAGAGCAACTTGGAAATATCAAAAACATAGAGGCTTTTGCATACCGGATGACAAGAAATCTCTGCCTGGATAAGATCAAGCTCAAGAAGCCACAATACTATGATGACAGGGAGGAAGGAGCATATCGATACGATGGAGCCGATCAGAGGCCAAATCCTGAAAGCAGTCTCGAACTGAAAGATACTATGGAAAGGGTGAATCAGATCATCGGCCGATTACCGGAGCAGCAGAAAACATTGCTGCAGCTGAGAGATATTGAGGGACTGGAATATGAAGAGATTGCCTCTATAACGGGACTTGAAATAAATGCCATCAGGGTAAATATTTCAAGAGCCAGGAAAAACGTTAGAGAAACCATTCAAAAGGTGTATCAATCATGGAAGATATGAACAGCATAGAAGCATTGCTTGAGAAGTACTATAACGGTGAGACGAGTACTGCTGAGGAAGGTATGCTCCGTGATTTTTTTGCTTCAGGCAATGTGCCAGAACACCTTGCTGCTGATGCCGAACTTTTTGGATTCATCAGGATACAGCAGGACGAAGGACTCCCAGGTGATCTGCAACAGAGGCTGGAGGGAATGATTGATGAGAAAACAACCAGATCCATTTCTTCGTTCAGCAAATGGAAATACTACTGGATCAGCGGTGCTGCAGCGGTTATCCTGATCCTGTTGGCCTTGTTCATGGATTTACAGATCAACAAAAGACCCTCACTGCAGGCTACAGGGGATACATTTGAAGATCCCTACCTGGCCTACGCAGAAGCAAAACGAGTGCTTTATTTAGTGTCTGATAAGATGAACACGGGAAGAAAACCGCTTCAAAATCTTGAAAAAATTGAATCAGGAAAACAATTTGTACAGCCGGCATTTTCTATTGGAACCGGCCTGCAGAAACTTGAATATTTTTCAACAATAGAAAAGACAAAAGAATTAATATCAAAATAATAAAATCATGAAAAGATTATTTTTTATCATCTGTTTTATTGGATTTGCGACAGCGATTTTCGCACAGAATAAGTCCATAGACCGGGTATTTGATAAGTACGCGGGACAGGAAGGTTTTACCACGGTTTACATTTCCAAATACATGTTCAATATGTTCGCCAACCTTGATGATGTGGAAGACGAGGAGATTGATGAAGTGAAGCAGGTATTTGGGAAACTCACTGGTATCAAGATCCTGGCCAGCGAGGATGGCAGTCCCGAGGGAATCAATTTCTACGAGGAGATCATGAAAGACCTGCCCAGGAATGAGTATGAGGAATTAATGGTGGTGAAGGACAGTGAATCTGATGTAGTATTCCTTGCCAGGGAAGAAGGCGGTGTGATTGTGGAACTGCTGCTTATCGTCAGCGGTGATGATGACAATGCCCTGATCGCCATCACTGGTGAAATTGACCTGAATACCATCGCCAAACTGTCAAAGGCAATGGATATTGACGGTATGGAAGAGCTTGAAAACCTGGAGGATAAGTAAACAGTTTATGATACACAGATCTACTTTACTGGGTTGCTGCCTGTCCCTGCTAATCCTTCTGCCCTGCCTGTCCGGTTGCAGTACCAATATGGAAAAATCCAGGTCATTCAAAACAATTTTTGATCATTACCGGGATAAGGACGGGGTAGGGGCCATCGGTTTTCCACCCGGGCTCCTCAGCCTGGTGCTGGACCAGGATGACCCGGAACAGGGCGAATTGAAAGGACTGATGAAAGAACTATCATCCTTCAGTATGTTGTTCGTGGAGGAGGGTTCAGAAGCCGGCGATATTAAAGACGATTTCAGTACGGTGGTCAGTGATTTCACCAGCAGAAATGAATTCCAGGATCTTTTCCGCCTGCAATCCGGGGGTGATGATATGTTCATACGCATCCAGGAAAAGGATGGCATGGTTAGGGAGGCCATCCTGATGATTGACTCTGATGAGAGTTTTGCTGTCATAGACCTGCGGGGAAATATTGATATCGAACATTTTACCAGGCTTGTGGAAGGGGGATACCTCAATGATCTTACCGAATTATCAGATCTCGACCTCTGATCTTGTTCCACTGTTAAAAACCCAGACAGCCATGTCCATGATGCTCAAAGATTCCGGACTGCTAGGCGCTTCGCTGTAAGTGTCCGGCCAGTTTAAGAAGTAGATCTTCTTAGTGTAATCACAGAAATTTCAGGAGGGATCCAGATCCTTCCGGCATAGCCAATATAACCCAGACCCGGATTCACATGCAGGTATTGATCTCCCTGCTTGTAAAGGCCAACCCACCTGGGGTATTTTAGCTGGACCGGGCTCCACCTGAATTTCCCGATCCTGATCCCGAATTGCATTCCATGGGTATGGCCCGATAGGGTCAGATGTACATTGGTCCGGCCTGTTACTTCTTCATCCCAATGAGAAGGATCATGTGAAAGCAATATTTTAAATCCTGTATCAGGTGTATCATTAAGGGCCTTTGCCAGATCGCCATACTGCTTGAAGGGGGGGAGTCCCCAATTTTCCACACCCGCCAGGAAAACATCCCCATCGCCCCTGGAAATCCTCACTGAACGGTTGAGTAAAAGTGTAAATCCCGAATCCTGGTGTGCCTGGATCAACTTCTGCATGTTCTCCTGATGGGCTGTTTCATCCGGCCATTCATAGTATTCCCCGTAATCATGGTTCCCAAGGATGGCATATTTCCCATCCCGTGCACGAAGCTCTGCCAGCAGGTCTTCCCAGCCAAGGGTTTCTTCGGCCAGGTTATTCACCAGGTCTCCGGTGAACAGGATCAGGTCAGGTGATTCACTGTTGATCAGGCCGATAGCGCGCTTAAGTTTTTTCTGGTGCCCGTAGAGGCTTCCCAGGTGGAGATCCGAAATATGGACAATCCGGTAGCCATCAAATGCCGGAGGAAGATCTCCATACGAAATATCTGATCGGCGTACCTTAAAATTAAATCGTCCGAAAAGCATGCCCCAGAAAATAATTATCATGGAAAAGGCAGACAGGGGAAAAATCAGCATGGAAATGATATTCATGGGACCTGTCCAGAAAAACTCCCCGAAAGGCAATGGATCAGCCACCAGGAGCAATACCGGGTAGATCAACCCTTTAAGCACAAATTCCACAAGAAGGAAACTTATGTAAAACAACTTGGGTACATAAAACGCGAGAAAAAAGCCGGTGAAGACATAAAATCCCGCGAAAAATCCGGGCTTGTTATTGGAAAGGAATACCCGGCCATAGACTGCGAGTCTCACAATAAAAACGAAGGTAACAAGCCAGAATCCCGCCATGGGCAAAGGATGCAGGATGATGGGGAAATCTCCCGCGATTCCGGTAAAGGTTATCCCGTCTACCAGCAGGATAAAGGCAACAAAGAAGAAAATAATTAAGCGTATCTGGGATCTCATAAGATTAAGGACGAATTGGAATGCCGGATATTTTAAAGACACAAATATAGAATTTGCCTATAAGTTTTATACAAGTTTGATAATAACAGATATAAATTTTAAGTTTAGAGAGATATATAATGCTTAAATCTTAATCACATGAAAAGAATAATTCTGATCTCGAGCCTGGCCATCTTATTCCTGAACACTTCAGCCCAGATGGATTTTGGCATCAAGGGTGGTCTGAACATATCAAATATAAAAGCAAGTGAGATATTAACGGATGACTACCGCATTAATCCTGCTGCAAGCGGAAACCTGGGATATCATATAGGCGGGTTTTTCAGAGCTTCCCTGGCAGGTATATTCATTCAGCCCGAGCTATACTTCTCATCCCTTTCGAGTGAATTCACTGTGGAAGACCTCTCCGGTACCGGTACGGCTGATCAGCTGACAAAGCAAAAGATAGGTCGTATAGATCTGCCTGTGCTCGTCGGGGTGAAACTGGGAACTTTCCGGCTGGGAGTGGGACCAATCGGAAGCATTATTGTTTCTGAACAATCAAATCTGAATGAAATCACAGGCTATGAAGCAGCCCTTAAATCTGCCACCTTCGGGTACCAGCTTGGAGCCGGGGCAGATATCTGGAGAATAAGCATTGACGCGCGGTATGAAGGTAATCTTACCAAACTTGGAGACCATCTTGACATTGGAGGGGAAACCATTAATCTTGACAACAGGGTAAGGCAGATCATCATCAGCCTTGGATTTTATTTTTGACAATCATAGATTAGAAAATGGCCGGGAAAGTGGTTGAAGATGTGAATCCCTCAAGAAATCATGGATAAACAATTTCTGGAAGATGTTATCCAGGGACTGAGTGCCAGTCCCAAGACACTATCCTCTAGATACTTCTATGATGAAGCAGGAGATAAACTCTTTCAGGAGATCATGGCGCTTGATGAATACTATCTCACAGATTGTGAATATGAAATATTTGAAATCCACAGGGCTGCGTTTCTGGATCAGTTTGTAAGCCACTGTGAGCTTTTCCACCTGGTGGAATTCGGTGCCGGAGATGCTCTGAAAACAAAAGTACTGCTGAAGTATTTCCTGGAACAGGATGTGGCATTTGAATACAATCCGATAGATATTTCCTCCAGTGTCCTTGATAAGCTCAGGGAGGACCTTAATCTTTGCCTTCCACAGGTGACAGTCCACCCCATGAACCACGAATACTTCAAGGCCGTGGAAGAGATGAGCAATAAAAGTACCTGCAAGAAGGTCATTCTTTTTTTGGGATCCAACATCGGAAATCTCACGGAGAAAGAAGCAGATGTATTCTTCAGCCGGCTGGCAGACAGCCTCCAGGCTGGGGATCAATTACTTACCGGGTTTGACCTCAAAAAAGATCCAGCCATTATTCGGGCGGCCTACAATGACAGTAAGGGTGTTACACGGGATTTTAACCTGAACCTTTTGAAAAGGATCAACAGAGAAATACATGCAGATTTTGATATCAGTAAATTCTATCATTATCCCATATATGATCCCGCCAGTGGTGCCGCCAGGAGCTACCTGGTAAGCACTACAAGACAACAGGTCAGCATTGGTGTGGATCCCATCATTTTTAATTTTGAAAAAGACGAGCCCATTTTTATGGAAATATCCCAGAAATACAGCCTGGGAGATATCGAGAATTATGCTGCCCGTGCGGGTTTCAGTATTACCGGTAATTTTTTTGATAAAAGGAAATATTTTGTGAACTCGCTTTGGGAATTATAATTAATAGTCATCTGGAATGTGTTTTACAGTAAATATTAACCTTACAAGGAAAACACTGGAAAGCCGCTTTGGAGCAAAATTCCGTGATCCTTCCTCTTTTCGTCCGGGATACTATTTTAATGCTTTTGATATCCCTGATCTGCCTGTAATCCAGGCAGAGGATCCCGAATCAATCAATCTGGTTAAATGGGGACTCATCCCTTTCTGGGTGAAAGATTCCAGGGCTGCCGCAGAGATCAGGCTGAAAACTTTCAATGCCAGAGCTGAAACCATTCGTGATAAACCCTCTTTCCGGGGAGCCGTAAAATCGAAAAGATGCCTTGTACTGTGTCGTGGATTTTATGAATGGCAGCATCGGGGGACAGAAAAGATCCCCCATTATATCTACCTGGAGGGTGAGGCTCCCCTGGCTTTAGCCGGTTTATACGATGACTGGACCGACAGGGAAACCGGAGAGGTCATCCAGACTTGTTCCATCATAACAACGGCAGCCAATCCACTGATGGAAAAGATCCATAATTCAAAAAAACGAATGCCAATCATGCTTCAGAAGGGAGTTGAGAATTCCTGGATCAATCCTGACCTGTCTGCGGACGATGCCTTTAAATACCTTCAGCCTGTTGATGAAAAAGAGATTCGCTTTCATACCATATCCAGGCTGATATCAAAGCGGGGAGTGGACAAGAACGTACCTGAGCTTGTAGAACCACATTCCTACGACAATAGTCTTGACTTTCCCGGCCTTAAATCGTAAATTATGCCACTCAATTTAATATAGGGAGGTAGCTATGCAAAAATATTATGTTTGTCCGGAATGCCACGGCCATCTGATGGTTGGGGATAGTATTATACTGTCTGCAAAAAACAGCCAGGACAAAAAGGGATTATTATTGCTTCATCCCGAGATCGGAAATTATACCAGTATTAAACATCCTTCCTTCAAATTGACTGCTGGGGATCCAATTGATTTTTACTGTCCGATGTGCCAGCATTACCTGCAATCGAAGTTCGATAAAAATTTGGTCCATGTAGTCATGATTGACAAGGACAAGAAGGAATATGATGTATATTTCTCTCGTATTGCGGGCGAAAAAAGCACTTACCAGGTAGCAGGAGACAAGACCGTTTCAGCGACAGGCGAACACTCACATCGGTATACCTATTTCAAGATCCCGGAAGAACTTAAAAAGTATCTTCAGAAATAATTAACCGGGAATTTCACCATAATAATCCCATAGGATGTTAAAGCTGTGTTAAAAAGAATTAAAGGTATTAAAATTCTTTTATATTTGTATGCAGGAATAGCGATGAAAAATGAGGTTCAGAGATCATTACCATAACAGGTTTAGTTATTATTTGGTTACTAAGTTCTTATACTCTTAAGCACCAGCCAAGGGTGCTTACATTTAATGATTTTGAACCTCATTTACATTTACAGAATGACACAACATATCTTGTGAATTTCTGGGCAAGCTGGTGTACACCCTGTGTAGAGGAATTACCAGCATTTGAAAGGGTAGGAGAAGATTACAGAGAGCAAAAGGTAAAGGTTCTGCTGGTCAGCCTTGATTTTCCGGGGCAAATCGAAAGCAGATTGCTACCCTTCCTTGAAAAGAATAAGATCCGGTCAGAAGTCCTTGTACTGAATGATCCAAATGCCAATAAATGGATAGACAGTGTAGATCCTTCATGGTCAGGGGCAATTCCTGCAACTTTGATCTATCGTGGAAAAGACCGGACCTTTCGAGAAGGTGCTTATAAATACGAAGAGTTAAAACAAATTATTGAACAAAAAATCAATGTGAAATGAAAAAGATCTTATCACTCGGAGTATTATCCTTCCTGGCAATAACACTTGCGCTGGGTGCGGGATATAAAGTAGGAGACAAAGCTGAAGATTTCAAATTACAAAATGTTGATGGGAAATATGTCAGCCTTGCTGATTTTGATGATGCAGAGGGATTTATTGTGGTTTTCACCTGTAACGGATGCCCTTATGCAAAGGCATACCAGGACCGGATCATTGCACTTGATAAGAAATACAAGAGCAAAGGATACCCTGTTGTGGCCATTAATCCCAATGATATTGACCTCAAATCGGATGACAATCTGGAGGCAATGAAAAAGAGGGCAGAGGAGAAGGGTTTCACTTTTCCTTACCTGAAGGATGCCGATTATGAAGTATACAAGACCTACGGGGCTACCCAAACACCTCATATTTACCTCCTGGAGAAGGAGAGCGGGGATCTGCTTGTGAAGTATATCGGGACAATTGATGACAACTACCAGGACGCTTCAGCGGTTCAGGAGGAATACCTGGCAAATGCGGTTGATGCCTTGATCGCGGGGAAGGATCCTAATCCAAACTCCACCAAGGCCATTGGCTGTTCCATCAAACAAAAATAAGCAGCATTTAAGATATTTAAGATAGGTTTAGGGGTACCGGGGTGTTTGCGAGAGCGGCACCCCGGTTTTTATTTAGTAATCCCTGAAGATGGTAATATGTCTGAGTACTGTTGCTTATTCATAATATCTTCATAATAGTACTCATGCCTGAGGGGAATCCTCATAATTGAAGTGATACTGACGGTCTTAACCACATTATCCCGGTTCATCAGGATATCATTCTGGATATTACCCGTACCTGCGGTTTTGTGAAAATCTACGGCAGACGGGACCGAAAATTCAGGTTGGCCGGCCAGCCACTCATCAAACCACTGCTTACGCTGGCTAATGATCTCATCCGAATAAAGCGTAACAGAGGACCAGATAGAGGGCGTTCCGGGGTTTAATGGAGTATGATGGACCTTCTCCCCATCCCAGCGGAGTTCGTCGAATTGCGCCCTCCCCAGACCCTGGACGGTCTCATGAAAATGGCTGAGGAGCAATGTAAACGGCTCAATCCCTCCAAAATCGTACTGATCCCTGAAACTGGCAACATTATTATACTGGTAAAAATCCAGCAGGACCAGTCCCCTGCTCCTTCGGTAAGGTGGGTTGGATTCATGGATTACAAATCCGCCATTCAGCAGGCACAGTGTATAGCCGCCGGGGGAAGAAGCGATCCAGGTTCCCCCGGCATCTGTATCCCGCGGAAAGTATACAGGACCATCATGAATATCATATTTCTCCGGGGGCAGGGCAGGTTTCCTGATGGTTTTTTCATCCCTGGTCGAGGTGATAATAAAACCCTCATCAGACAAAGGAAGATAGGTGACGGTACACATTACTTATTTATATGTTTCAATGTTGAATAGGCATATCCAAATGCTGCAGCGGACGGGAATATGTATGTATTCATGCTGCAGGGCAATCCGGATGATGGCCATATGATGGATGGCGTGTTCAATATTATAAACCATTTCGCGTTCAAAATTGGTAGGTACAGTGAATATTTTATCAGACTCCCTGTGCATAACTTCCGCTGAGTATTAATTTCCTGCCGGGTTCCAGGGAAATTGCCATCCTGATATCCCTCAGCCTCTGAAGGCATTTTTCCCTGCTCTGTTCAAGTTCAGGATCATGTTTTCTGTTATCATAATTGATCTCTCCGCTGCCAGTCCCGGCCATCATAACCTCGTAAAATTCGATGATATGCCTGTAATGCATACCTATTGAATTATCCATCAGTACTGGAAGTGGCCGGGTAAATTCATCCTGGGATAATTTTTCGGCCAGGTCTGTCAGCTGGTCAATGATCTCAGCAATGGCCTGATTTATCTGTTCCATAAGAGAAGTATATTCAACTATCCAAATGTACAAAAATGATATACATAAGTTGATTATTTTTACAGGTAGTAATTGGATAGTTATGGTCACAGGAATCCCGTTTTTTCTAACCCGGATCATAAGGTATGAATTCTGGCCATTCTGGCTTCTCTACCTGCCCATGTATTTCTATGGCCTCTACCTGGCTTTGAGGGCTGGATCATTTACGTACTTCACAGCAGCTAATCCGGGAATGAAATATGGCGGGGCATTTGACACGCCCAAATATGATATTCTGTCCTTTATCGATACTGATTTTATACCCGGCGCTGTCAGGATAAAACAGGATATTGGTTCAGAAGATCTTACGACCTTGATAAAAGAGAGCGGACTGGCATTTCCTTTGATTGTCAAACCTGATATGGGGGAGAGGGGAAGAGGAGTTGAGCTTATCGAGGACCTATCCACACTCCAGACTTATCTTACCAGGCAGAAGGGGAATATCATCCTGCAGGAATACATTTCCTGGCCTCTTGAACTCGGCATACTGTACTATAAATATCCAGATGGGTCGGGAGAAGGAGTAAGCAGTCTGATTATCAGGGATTTTCTCAGGGTAAGGGGAGATGGTCAAACAACTTTGCATGGACTAATTAAGGAAAAAAACAGGGCACAGCTGAATCGGAAACACCTGCTTGGCAAGTACAAAGACCGACTCCATGAGGTTTTATCCGAGGGAGAAGAGATTTTACTTGAACCAATCGGAAACCATAACAGGGGCACATGCTTCCTGAACGGGAGCAGGCTGATCAATGATCAAATACTTGGTGTTTTTTCAAAGATTGCCGCAGATATTCCAGGGTTTGATTACGGGCGTTTTGATGTCAAAGCGAAAAGTCTCGATGATCTCTACCTGGGAAAGAATATCAGGATACTTGAACTGAACGGGGTAAATTCCGAACCTGCTCATATTTATGATCCGGATTATGCATTGCTGAAGGCATACAGGGACATTGCCAGGCATATGAAGATCATTTTCAGGATCAGCAGGATGAATCACCTTGAAGGTATACCCTATGCACCTTTCGGAAGATTTAGCCTGGATCTGAAAAACCATCTGTATTCCAGGCTAAGAAAAAAACCATTATCTTAGATTTTATCATGTAAGTTTCGTATGAGTTATGTCCTGCATCTGTTTCTTGGCCTTGTAGCCGGTATCCTGGTTACCCTTCCACTCGGGCCGGTTAACCTCCTGGTTGTCAATACAACGGTAAGTAAAAACCTCAGGGCAGCCATGGTCCTAACCTTGGCTGCTTCCATCATGGAATTGCTCAAGCCAATCCTTGCCATATATTTCAGCTGGCTCATCATCAGGCATATTGAATCTAATGTGTATATACAGATCACCGTTGTTCTGGCCTTCATCCTGATCGGACTATATTTCCTGACTCAAGAGAAATACCTCCCACGGAACTGAAAACAACACGAGAGAAATGCCGGAGTTTATGAAAGGAGTACTGATCAGTTTTCTGAATATACCCGCACTTCCTTTCTGGATCATCGTAATTGCATATTGTGAGAGTACGGTTGGATTTGATTTCAGTATTTCCACCGTCAGCCTTTTCCTGGCAGGCGTTTTTATAACCCGATTTGGTACGCTGTGGGTGTATGCCCGGCTGGGTCAATATGTATATGAAAGATCCTCACTGATAGCACTTTGGCTCGACCGTATCATTGCCATTATCTTCTTTGTCCTGGCCCTTGTTCAGGTATTCAGGATACTCGGCCAATAAGGCGGTTTTAATGATAATCGGATCTCGAGGTCTTATTAACAAATTGTTAATAACTCATGTTTATACTCTGTTGACATAAACAGATCTAAATATTTGTAAACTGACATATTTCACATTATGTTTGTTGGACCAAGTGAGAGATAAAAGGTTTCTCTCCCGGGGTAAAAAGCCCAGGTCAATCTTCCTTCGGGAAGAAGGATTTGAGCCGGGTCTGGAAAAGAGTAGCGCCGTGAGGATCTACCTCTGAAAGATCACACCAGGAAAGACAGGCAGCAGAAACCACCCTCTTCGGAGGATGTTGAAGTTGCTCCATCTCTTCAGGGTAAAGCTCGAGAGAGCTATTCTTTGAAAAGCTGGCTAATCAGGTGGATACTGAAAGGAGTTATCCGAGAGGATGACCACCTGCTGAATCCTGAAAAAATCGCTGGCGTCCTCGGACACCAATGGTTGGATCAGCCTGGTCAGAAGAGGTCCGGAGGAAACAGTCCCGAGAGGGTCTGACAGAAACGGATCCGGGTTTCAAAAAGAGCCGATCTTCGGATTGACACACTGGTGAAACGGTCATAATAACTGTAATTTGGCGCTATCTGCCGACTATGGTTGACATTTAGTGGAATGGGAGTTTTTTCGAAAGAGAAAGCTCCCATTTATGTTTTTGTACAACCTGGGTATTCAAATCATCATAGTCTCAGGTTCATGATCTGATCATTTGCCCATTTTGGTTTTAATCCGATACAGGCGTACATGTGCGTCTTCGCCAGCAATGGCTACCAAATTACCATGTACATCCATGTACTCGATGCTGGCACCATCAGCCAGAACCGACGGATTGCCAACCATTTGCCAGTCGCTGGTGCGAAAAACCCGTACGCTCCCCTCACCATCATCGCGACCTCCGGCCATCAAATAACGCCCGTCGGAACTCCAGGCAACAGCCTCGATATATACCATACTGGAGAATTGAAAGACTAAAGACATGTCCAAAGTGCGCCAGACTGTTACCTCCCCGCCACCATTTCCGGCAGCAACAAGCCTTTCGTCTGGAGAGAATCGAACGGACTTAATGGAAGTTGCGTCAGGGATAAGACCATCGCCGACTGTATTCCAGTCTTTGGTATTAACCAGCATCACATTACCTGAGTTGCCTGCAATGACCATAAAATTTCCATCAGCTGTGAAATTTATGGAATTAACAACGCTACCCTTACTATCCTTACCATAATCAACATTCTGAAGCATTTCCCAATTATCAATCCCTAAGACTTTTGCGGAACGAAGAGAAGCATAAGCTAAAAATCGGCCATCGGGTGATATACTAAGACCATCAACTTCGTTTTCGACCTCAATATGCCTGACCAAAGAACCATCAGTCAGGTCAAAGATTTTAATGCCATTTAGATTGCCCCCAAGTACCACAAACCGGCCATCGGGTGTGAAAGCGCCACACTCAACTTCCAAAGATTTGGTGAATCCTCCGGAAATGTTCGATACCAAATCCCTGTCAAGGCGATTGACTTCTTCTTCAGTGATATAGGTAAAGGTGTGCTTGATTGAGCCATCGGCAGCATCGAGAACAAAAGCTTTTCCCTAGACCATTTCCGGTGACCAGCAGCTTGCCATCGGCAGAGAATTCAACGAATTCAACAGTAATCCCATCTTCCACATCACCGATGACTTCACCAGCTTTCCAACGAGGGTCTATTTGAGTGCTCCAAAGAGGTTCAAGCCAAAAGGAAGCACCTCCAGAGATAGATTCTTTGTTCTGTCCATCCTGGGCATACGAAAATGGAATTGTCCAGCAAATCAGGAATGAAAATAAGATTGAATTTTTAATTGCTTTCATGTTGATTATTTTTTCTAATATTATTCATCAGGCAGAAAAATGAAATCTTGATAAAATTATATCCATAGCTTGATCCAGGGAATCCCCACCAATATTAAAACTCCGATAAAAATAACCCCGAAAAGAGCCCCCAATTTCCAGTACGTTTTAGTTGGGATATATCCTAGTCCGTACCAGATCGGACTTGCTCCGGTGGCGTACGGTGTAAGTATCCCCATCAGTCCGAGTGAATATAAAAGGAGGTAGGTCAGAAGAGGAAAATTTATGCCTGCAATGTTCCTTCCTGCACTAAAAATATTATCAGTAAAGCTGTAACATGGGCAGCTGAGCTGGCAAATAAATAATGGATGAAATAAAATACAAGCAACAACAATACCAGCATGAGTGTTGGCGGATAGGATGAAATTGCGGATGTAATTTTATTGGCAAACCAATCCAGGAATCCAACATTGTTCAGTCCCCCGGCCAGCGTAACCATCGCTCCGAACCATATGAAAATATTCCACGCAGCTTTATTTGTTAAAATGTCGTTCCATGAAATAATTCTAAACAAAACCATAAGGCACAAAACGCCAGCGCGGAAACGGTTGCATGAATTTCAAAATAATTCCCAAATATCCATAATATTAAGGCCAGGCAGGCAAGGATGGTCATTACAATCTCATTTCTGCTGATTTTCCCATCTTTGTAAGTTCATTTCTGGCCCATTCCGGAATATTATTGGATATTTTTATGGTTGGCGGGTAAACATAATAAGTGATTAGGGGAACTGAAAAAATGAGTATTATGCCGACAGGTAAGAAGTTTAAAAACCATTGTCCCCATGAGGGAGAGATTATTCCAGCATCTTCCAATAAACTTTTTGCCAAAACATTTGTGGCCAGGGCTGTATAAAACATTGAACTTGTTACGCAGGTGCTGGCAAATGCAACCCAGGTAATATACGATCCAATTTTTCGAGGCTCATTTTCCGGTGTAGAATCCATATAGAATGGGAATATTCTTTACAATAGGGAAAATGGTCCCTCCGCTTCTCGCAGTATTTGAAGGCATAAACGGAGCGAGGATTAAATCCGACATGGCAATAGCATAGCCCAGTCCCAATGTACTCTTCCCCAGTTTGCTTACCAATATAATTGCAATCCGTTTGCCTAATCCTGTTTTCTCATATCCCAGTGCAAACATGAAGGCAATGTTTATTAGCCATACAGTAGTATTGGAAAAGCCTGATAAGCCCCATGCAATAACTTTTGATGCAGTTGCATTTCCGGCAGTTTCCAATGAGGGTCCAATCTTCAATATACATGCAATTACTACTCCCAGGAGAACAATATAGGCTGAGGGAAAGGGTTCAAGAATCAATGCAATAATTACACAAACAAAAAGAGAGAAGAAAATCCAGGCATCCTGCGTGAGACCGACTGGTGCAGGCAAAAGACTCATTATCACACCTATAATAACAATAACAACAAATATTACCGTATTCTTCATATTGTTAAATTGCTCTTAATATATCTTTACCAAACCATCTTTTTTGGCTGTCTCCAAAAGATTTGATGCAATACCTCATTTTGCAGATCTATTAAGGTAATAATAACTGTAGATGTTTTTATGTTTCTTTTTAACTTTATTCTGGAGATTCATTTACACAAATCCTAATACCGTGTGAAGGTTTTCAAAATTTATTACAGGATCCTGGCCAGGAATATGATCTTTTCGACCATATCTATTGGAGGATTTTCCATTAGTTTGTCGGTCGTCATTCTATTACTGTCTTTTATCCGCGCTGAAAAACAGTATGACCGGTCCATAAAGGATCTGGATCAGATATACCGGATCATTCATTCCCAAAATGCTGCTTCTGTTCCTGAACAGGCCAGGATTAAACTGGAAGTGGATTTTCCACAGGTACTGGCTGCTACCAATGTCAACATTGCCATTGACCCTGTTCTTTGGAATAAGGAAAACCACCAGGTAAATATTATCCATACCGACAGTGGTTTTTTCAAAGTATTCTCAGCTGTTTTTGTAAAAGGTAACAGGAAAGATATTTTCAAAGACCCCTACCAGGCAGTTCTTACGGAAAGTTGTGCCAGGCAGATCTTCGGGGACAAGGACCCCATCGGCGAAATGCTAAATGTCTCACATAAGGAGAATGTACAGGTAGTGGCAATCATTGAAGACCTTCCGGAAAAAAGTTCTCTGAAGGGTGAGATGTTCTGCAGTACCGATCTCAAGATTCGTTACAGTCGTTCAGGTTATAATGGGAAAGAAGTTTATTTATATAAGTTTTTCCTCAAGCTTACTCCGGATAGTAAGGCCGGAGAACTGGAATCAGGCTTTTCTTCAGCAATTGACCTCTATGATATGGAATGGCTTGAGGGAAAATATAAACTCCAGCCTTTTAAGGAAGTATATTTCGATGTGAGTATCCCACATGATAATCTCTCCCATGCCAATGTGAAGCTGCTCAGGCTGCTCAGCTGGCTTGCCCTGATCATCCTTTTACTTGCTGTATTCAACTACATAAACCTGGCCATTGCCCAGAGTACAGGCCGGCTGCATGAACTGGGGGTGAAACAGGTATTCGGGGCAGAGCGTTTCCATTTGATCGCACAATTCCTCCGTGAGGCATTTTACCAGATTTTACTGGCACTGGTTTTATCCCTGTTTTTCACACCTTGCATTAAAACCTCTGCTCAGCGATATCCTCGGAAAGGAGATAGAGATCTCCCAACTATTGCATGAACCTATAACACTTCTTGTTTGTACTGGCTGGCATCATTGTCATAGCTCTGCTGTCCGGAATTTATCCTGCCATTGCCATCCTCAGGCTGCGGCCAAGACTTATGCTGATGAAGCAGGTAACCAGATCCCGGGAGTCCTTTGATATCAGGAGGTTGCTAACCATCATTCAATTCACGGCGATGATCGCATTGATCATTTGCCTGATCACTCTTGTTAAGCAGGTGCGCTATGTACAGGAAAAGGATCTTGGTTACAATACTGAATTGCTGGTACGTGTTGCAGTACACTGGCGCATAAAAGATAATGTGCCAGTACTTGTAGATGAGATCTCACAATCTGGCAAGCGTAAAAAATGTCTGTGCTACTCATGGCACACCGGGCGCCATCTGGAATTATTCGAGTAATGATGGTCTGGCGGCATCACATATTGCCTCTGATCACCGGTTCATTCATACTTTCCAGCTTGAACTTTTACATGGCAGGAATATCCATGAAGGAGAACAGGCCAATGTCTGCCTGATCAACAAGACCATGCTTGAGGAAGTAGGAGGATGGGATTCGGTAGAAAACAGAAAGATATTCGGGTCCGAAGTGGTGGGAGTCATAGGGGACTTCCACTTTAAAGATCTTTACGAACCCATTGGAAACCTTCAGATACGAAATGAAAAGGATGTCTCCCATCTCAACATAAGGTTTCATCCCGGGGATATATCAGCATCCATAGATAAAATCCGTAAAATTTTCGAGGAAAAAGCCCCAGGATTTGCATTTACATACGAATTCTATGATCTATGGCTGGAATCCCATTACAGGCAGGAGGAAAAGCGTGCTCAATCATTGCGCCTGCTCTCTGTCATTGCTGTTCTGCTTTCCTGCATGGGCCTGTTCGGTATGGCTGAATTCAGTACCAGGAACCGTATTCGTGAAATAGGTATCAGGAAAGTAAACGGTGCTACTACATCCATTATACTACAATTGTTGAATGTGGATTTTCTGAAATGGGTCGCCATTGGTATTGTGCTGGGAATCCCCCTGGGATGGTATTTCATGAACCGCTGGCTGGCTGGGTTTGCTTACAGGACTACGCTGGACTGGTGGATATTTGCGCTGGCAGCCACGGCCTCAATCCTGGTTGCCGTATTGACCGTCAGCTGGCAGACCTTGCATGCTGCCCGCCGCAATCCAGTGGATTCGTTACGATATGAATAGGGATCCTTACAAGAGGAATATTCCCGTGCTTCTTGGCTGGCTTGATCTCAGTTTTGTTCTGGGTCATTTCCAGGGCCTGGATGAGTTTTGCCCTGGTCTGGCGGGGCATGATGATCTCATCTATATAACCAAGTTCGGCGGCTTTATATGGATTGGCAAAAGTCTCTTTGTATTCATCGATCACCTTTGCGCGCTCCTTCTCATCACCGATCTTGTTACGGTAAAGGATATTGACAGCTCCCTCCGAACCCATAACAGCGATTTCACCGGTGGGATAGGCAAAGTTTACATCTGCACCGATATGCTTCGAGGACATAACGCAATAGGCACCTCCATAGGCTTTCCTGGTGATGAGGGTGATCTTTGGTACTGTAGCCTCTGAAAATGCATAGAGCAATTTGGCACCGTGCTTGATAATTCCTCCGAACTCCTGCAGGGTTCCTGGAAGGAATCCGGGTACATCCTCAAAAGTGATGAGGGGAATATTGAATGCATCACAAAAACGCACAAATCTTGCACCCTTAACGGAGGAACTGATATCCAGCACACCGGCAAGGTGAGCCGGCTGGTTTGCAACGATGCCCACAGGACCGGCCTGCAAGCCTAGCGAAACCTACGAATATATTCTTGGCATAATGAGGTTGTACCTCCAGGAAAGTCCCGTCATCAACCACTGCACCGATCAGCTCAGTAATATCATATGGTTTGTTAGGGTCATCAGGTACCAGGGTCTGGAGTTTTTCTTCTTCACGGTTAATATCATCAGTACAGGGCTTCACGGGCGGATCTTCCATATTGTTGGAGGGCAGGTAACTGATCAGCTCACGTATCATCATCATGCACTGGTCATCATCCTCAGCAGCAAAGTGGGCCACACCGCTTTTGGAATTATGGGTCATGGCACCACCCAGTTCATTCTTGGTAACATCTTCATGGGTAACCGCCTTGATCACTTCCGGACCCGTTACAAACATATAACTCGTCTTCTTGACCATGAAGATGAAATCCGTAAGGGCAGGGGAGTAGACTGCACCACCTGCACAGGGTCCCAGAATAGCCGAGATCTGGGGAACAACACCCGATGATTTCACATTCAGGTGGAAAATATCAGCATAACCGGCAAGGCTCTGCACACCTTCCTGTATCCTTGCTCCGCCGGAGTCATTCAGACCGATCACCGGAGCTCCCATCTTCATGGCCAGCTCCATCACTTTAACAACCTTATCGGCATTGGCACGGCTGAGAGTGCCACCAAAGACCGTAAAATCCTGTGCAAAGATATATACCAGCCTACCGTCAATCTTCCCGTGTCCGGAAACCACCCCATCACCCGGGATCAGGTTCTTTTCCATATTAAAATCGCGTGCACGATGTATGACCAGTTTGTCAAGTTCCACAAAGCTTCCCGGATCCAGCATGGCCTCGATACGTTCCCTTGCCGTTTTTTTATTACTCGCATGCTGTTTTTCAATTCTTTCTTCGCCTCCGCCTATTTCGGCGTCTTTCATGCGCTTTTCAAATTCTTTGAATTTCTTTTCCAGGGATGAACTCATGACTATTGAAATATATATAGGTTTATTCGATCGTAATAAGTGGTTGGTTTCCTTCTATCGTGTCACCTTCATTTACATGCACTTCTTTGATAACGCCCTCTTTTCCAGCCTTGTACTCACTCTCCATCTTCATTGCAGACACTATGATTACGGTCTGTCCGACCTCTACTTTATCGCCAGCTTTAACGGGAATTTTAACGATCTTACCAGGCATGGGGCAGGAGACCGTGTTTCCGGCATCTTCCAGATCATTCTCCTTTCTACTCATAAGATAACGTGTCTCTGCATCGATGATCTCAAGATCATAAGACTTTTCAAGCGCATTAACATTATACTGTTTAGCGCTGTCTTTCTCAATGATCTCGACATTATAAGAGGTACCCTCCAGCAAAATGGAATACATTCCTTTTTCCACCTCGATCATGTCAAGCTCATACAGCCTGTCATCCACCCTGATCTGAACCTTGTTTTGTTCCTTACTGACCAGCTCAACTTCAGCGATACGGTCGTTGAGCCGTATTTCTAGTGACATATGATTGAATTTTCAATGGGATTACATCCTCATAACGCCTTTTTTTCTACCAAAATGTTTCCATGGAGATGATCCTCCATTGCTCTGGTAGGGCTTCAGGGCCTGTGCCTTTAATAGTTTTTCGTGGTAGTCCACAAATGCCGTAATAATGGCTATGTCTTCATCCTGCTTGCTCTGCCCATCGCTGGATGCAACCAGGCTGTCGATATTCTCATCAATAAAATGCGTATCATATTTCCCAATTATGAATGCTTTATTGTTCATTACTTTTTCCAGGAAATTGATCGATGTTTTCACTCCGCCGATCTTGTATTCATGAAGTGCACGTTTCATTCGATCAATGGCATCTCCACGTGTTTTTGCCCAGGCAACCAGTTTGGCGATCATGGGATCATAATAGAGCGGGATCTCATATCCTTCGTAAGCATAGCCGTCAGTCCGGATACCGGGTCCAGAAGGCTCTGTCATATACCTGATACGGCCTGGGCTTGGCATAAAATTATTATCAGGGTCTTCTGCATAAATCCGGCATTCAATGGCATGGCCCGACTGGACTATATTTTCCTGTTTCAGGGTAAGTTTTTCTCCCGCAGCAATAAGTATCTGCTGCCTAACAAGATCAACACCAACCACTTCTTCAGTGATGGGATGTTCCACCTGAAGCCGGGTATTCATCTCCAGGAAATAATAATTCCTGTCATTATCGGCCAGGAACTCAATGGTACCGGCACCTTCATAATTAACGGCCCTGGCTGCTGCAACTGCATCCTTTCCCATTTTTTTCCTCAATTCAGGTGTCATCAGCGGGGAAGGGGTTTCTTCAATGACCTTCTGATGCCTTCTCTGGACAGAACACTCCCTCTCACACAGATGAATGGTGTTACCGTGCTTATCGGCAAGGACCTGAAATTCAATGTGGTGAGGTGATTCAATATATTTCTCAATGTATACTGAATCATCGCCAAAGGAAGAAAGAGCTTCTGATTTTGCTGCGCGAATGGCATCCAGCAGGTTTTTCTCCTCCTTCACCAGGCGCATGCCTTTCCCTCCACCACCGGCGGATGCTTTAATCATTACCGGCAATCCGATCCCAGCAGCGGTTTTGGCTGCTTCTTGCTCGTCTGTAATGGCTTCTTTGGTACCGGGTACAACGGGTACTCCAGCTGCGATCATGGTCTCACGTGCCGTTATTTTATCTCCCATAGTGGAAATGGCATGGGCATGTGGTCCGATGAAAATGATCCCTTCCTTTTTACATCTGTCAGAGAAAGTTGCATTTTCCGATAAAAAGCCATATCCTGGATGGATGGCATCTGCTCCGGATTGCTTGGCAGTTTCAATGATTTTGTCAATCACCAGGTAACTTTCATTGGAGGGGGAAGGGCCTATGAAATAAGCTTCATCGGCATACCTGACATGGAGCGAGGACCTGTCTGCTTCGGAAAATACAGCAACCGAAACTATCCCCATCTCCCTGCATGACCTCATTACCCGGATAGCTATTTCGCCTCTGTTGGCGACTAGGACTTTCTTTATCATAGGAATGAGTAACAGTAAAAAGCAAAGATTAAAAAAAAAAATGACTTCGAGGTAAAGAGGGACTAAAGATAACTAATGAAGAATTGCTAAATTTGCCAGCTAATCTTATACTGCCTTAAGATACAATGATAAGCTACCTGAGAATTTGGATGATCCTGATAGCGATAACAGGCTGTTTACATGGATATTCAATCAGTCTCTCTGAGGATAATCAGAAGGAGAAGGCAGGCCTGTTTGCTACAGAGCTGGTTTTGGATCTGGAATTGTATATGCCATGGGACAGTCTGCTAAGTGATGTAGGTGAGGACCCGAAGTACCATGAAGGGACCTTGGCATATTATGACAGTTCCGGCACCAGGGTAGAATTCAAGGTTGAGGCCAGGGCTCGTGGACATTTTCGGAAAAACCCTGACAATTGTGATTTCCCACCCATTAAATTAAAATTCAGAAAAAAAAGTGTGGCAGGAACCATTTTCGAGGGACTGAAGGATATAAAAATGGTGACCCACTGCCAATCTGAAAATCCTGACTTTGAGCACTATGTCCTGCAGGAATACCTGATATACAAGATATATAATATACTTACGCCACTTAGCTTTCAGGCGAGGCTGGCAAGGTTAAGATACATGGATATGTCCGGCTCACAGGATACTCTTACCCGCTTTGCCTTTTTCATTGAAAACCCGGAGGATATGGCCATCAGAAACCATGGTGAATTGCTTGATTTCGAATCGGCACCACCGGCTAAACTGGACCAGGATCAGCTGGCATTGATGGCCATCTTTAATTATATGATCATCAATACGGATTATTCCATTCCGATCATGCATAATGTGGTCCTTGTATCCAGAGACTACTTTGAACCGCCTTTGCCGGTTCCCTATGATTTTGACTGGTCCGGCCTGATAAACATCCCCTACGACTCACCATATCTGGACCATATTAAGGGTTCGCCTGAAAGATTATACAAAGGACCCTGTCTTCACATTAAAGAACTGGAAGCGATAATGAATGAAATGCAACAGAAAAGACTCGAGGTCCTGGAACTTTTTGTTGAATTCCCATACCTGGATGACGAAAAGAAATCAAGAAATCTCCAGGATCTGCATCTTTTCTATATAATGAGTGGAAACCGGAAACTCATCAGAGAGGCATTTATAGAGGGTTGTCCACACAATTGACCCACTTTTCTGATATTTATTTGATTAATCTTCAAAATTTATAGGCAGCCGTAAATTTCCGCTTGATCAAGTATGGATTTTACTATGCGAAGGTGAAAACAGGGGTGTTTCCAATACTCCTTCGCAGTTGCCTGTAAATACTGATAATACAGTGAAAAACAGTCCAATTACGCTTATTAACAGACATGTGTTAATTATGTTTATTACATGGATATTTAGTAAATTTATAAAAGAACTTATATTTGCGGAGAATTTCTACTGCATTTAATTAGTCTAAATAAAGGATGAGAAAATTTAAGTTCATCTCTGTACAAATCTTGCTGATCCTGGTACTGTTTTTCTGGGATATCGGCTCGATCTTTTCCGACAGGAAAGGAACGCATCCTGCACAGTCAGGTGAACCGGCAGCCATATCCCGAAAGATCCATAATGATATGTCCACGTTAGAAGAGACGGAACGTATGGATAAGATCATTACAAGCTTCCTGAAACGTTATAAGATAAAAGGAGCCTCTGTTGCAGTTACCAAAGAGGGAAGACTTGTCTATGCCAAAGGATTCGGATATGCCAATCAGGAGAATGCTGAAAAAGTGGAACCTGGTCATGTTTTCAGGATTGCCAGCATATCAAAATTGATAACGGCTGTTGCTGTCATGCGCCTGGTTGAAGAGGGGAGACTTGACCTTGAAACAAAGGTGTTTGGTCCCGGCGGTATTCTACATGAAGACAAATATCTGATATACCGGGATCGCAGGATTGAAAACATAACCATTCAGCACCTTCTGCAACATAAAGCAGGATGGTCCAAATATTATGGTGATCCTGTCTTTATGCCACATGTTGTGGCCAGAAGAATGAAAGTATCCTTGCCCGTAAATGGTGAAGATGTGATCAGGTATGCTCTGACCAGGAAATTAAGCTACACACCTGGAAAAAAGTACAGTTACTCAAATCTCGGATACGTGGTACTCGGGCATATTATCGAGAAACTTACAGGCATGAGTTACGAAGATTATGTAAAGTTTTCATTATTAAATCCCCTGGATATATGGGATATGCAGATTGGCAAAGGGTATTACAATGATAAGGCGGCCAATGAGGTAAAATACTATGAATTAAATGCCGGACAAGAAGTTCTGGCATTCGACAGTTACGATAGCTATACATCAAGAGTTTATGGCGGGAATGATATTTCACTGCTTGGAGCAGCCGGAGGATGGATTGCTTCACCTGCTGAAATATTGAAACTGACCGTAGCCATTGACGGATTCAACACCAGTCCTGATATCCTGATGCCCGAGACCATTGAAAAGATGACCAGGACCAGTCGCAGCAAACGCAATATGATTGGCTGGAAGGGTGCAGACGGAAGCGGAACATGGTGGCGGACCGGAACCCTGACAGGTTCATCTGCCCTGATGGTCAGACAAGGCAATGGCGTTAACTGGATCATAGTGATGAATACTACAACCTGGAAAAAATCGAAAATACACAGGGAATCTTCAAGGACCATGTTCAGGGCGGTTAATACCGTCAGAAGATGGCCTGAGTACGATCTTTTTGATCAGCAACTCCCCGCACCTGTCCAATCAAATCTCCTTACCGGAATCAACTAGATATTGATCAATAATCTCAGCTCCATTCTGTGCCACGTTTGTGGGTCCTTAATTTGCAATATATTACTTAACTTGTGTAGGTAATATCCTATTAAAGCCCTGCCATGAAAATTCTTGCGATTTGTGGAAGTCCACGTAAAGGAAATACCTATACAATCTTGAAATTAATACAGGAGAATTATCCTGAACTGGACGTAAAGCTTTTGAAGTTAAGCGAAATGGACTTTGAGTTTTGCAAAGGATGTTATGTGTGTGTAAAGAAAGGTGAAGAGAAATGCCCGGTAAAAGATGAACGGGATCTGATCATCCGGGAAATGATGGATGCTGATGGGATAATCTTTGCATCCCCGGTTTATTCACATATGGTTTCCGCAACCATGAAGAATTTTTTTGACAGATTTGGATTCTATGCACACAGACCTCAATTTTTCGAAAAATTTGCCTTACCGGTTGCCACATGTTCAGGTTATGGAGCTGAGTATGCTCTCGAATACATGGAAAAGATGCTTTCTGTTTTTGGATTTAATATTGTCCCCTCCCTCGAGCTTCATTTCAGACCTGGGAACATGCCTGAGAAGAATAAGATCCAGAACCATAAAAAAACATTAAATGCGGTTAACACCCTGATCGAGAGAATAGAAAAAGGAGAAAAAGACAAGCCACAAATGGCGATGATGGTACCATTTCACATCTTTAAATATGTGTCCACAATAGATAAAGATGTGATGAGTGCAGATCATGAATATTATAAGGATAAGGAAGATTATTACTATGACGCCAGTATCCCATACTTTAAAAAATTTCTGGCAAAGAGGGTAGCCAATAAAATAATAGCCGGATTTGATTGACCTTTTGGATAATGGCTAACTTAATTAGAAAAAGCCCTCCAATTTGTTTTGGCCTCTCAGTATTCAAACTGATCCTGGGCAAATTAGCGTCTTTCGAAACAATATGTTGGACGTACAATCAAAATGCAAAACGGCGAGGAGTTTACCATCTTTAGGCATATAACCAGACACCCTGTCCAGGAAAGCACTTCAACCACTTTGTTTATTATCAGTTTCAAGTTTGCACGATTTTCCCACAATGCAAACAGGATCGTTTCGATCATACCTATGTTATTAATAACAGGTTTCCCTGGCTTTAATGTTAAGATGTATGGGGTGAATAAAAGAAATGGATACTGGCAGGGGATGTACCAGTGGCAAACAACACAAGCGCTGGAAGAGTATAAAAAATCCCTGGTATTTAAAATGATGAACAAACGGGCGATTAAAAGCACACTGAGTTCCAGGGAGAGTGAGTATCAAAGTCTGATTGATTATATAAATAGCATTACTGTATAGTTATATGGGATATGCACAATCATTACAAAAGCGTTTTCCTAGTTTAACATTTCAAGTGGAAGACCTGTTACTATTGGAAGATTTTCAGGTGAAATATTTTCCGGATCGCGTTCCAGAAAGGGAATTTTCAATATTGCTTCGGGCATATCCCATGGTTCATCGATTTTTGGAATTAAAATATCCTCCCATTGCCAGTTTCAATAATAAGATTCTTTCAGATCACAATCCGGTAGATAATAAAGATATCGTGGAGGAATCCTGCCAGGATATGTTATGGGAAATTGCTGATCTTATTATTTACAACAAATATCCTGAAGTCTATGATGAACAGTCCGGTCTTATCTGGGAGATCAGTGAATTAAGCTCAATAACTTCTCTTCAAGGAAAGACCATAGTGGATGCAGGTGCCGGTACGGGCAGGCTTGCCTTCCTGGTGGCACCCTTTGCTGAAACTGTTTTTGCTCTGGAACCTGTACAGCATGCGCCGCTTTGTCAGGGAAAAGGCAGTCAGGATAAATGTAAAAATTTTGCGATAGACGGCTTTGGAATCAATCCCACTTCCCACAACCGTTGATGTTCTTATGACCTCCAATGCTATTGGATGGAATCTCGAACATGAACTCGAGGAAATTGAAAGGGTACTAAAACCAAATGCACATGCCATCCATCTTATGAAATCAGATCTAGAGGTTGAAAATCCTTTTCATGATCAGCTTACATCACCTGATTGGAAATATGACTATATTAGATCTGAAGTAGACGGGGGAATAAAATTAAAGTATTACAAAGAGGTATAATGACCACTATTGAAAATGTATTATCAAGTCAGATAGATCTTCATAAGACACCTGGACTTCAATATTACTATTTTAACCAGGAAACAATTCTGTATAGCTATTGTGGAGGACTGGCCGATATTGCAAATCAGAAAAAAGTTACCGAGCGGACTACTTTTAATGCTTATTCTGTTACAAAAACATTTACGGCATTGTCGATTTTACAACTTGCTGAGAAAGACCTGATAGACCTGGATAAATCTGTTGCTGAATATTTACCTGAATTTCCATATCCATCTAACATTACTACCAGGCATCTGCTAACCCATACTGCAGGGATCCCCAATCCAATCCCACTGAAGTGGGTACATACAGCAGATGAACATGACACTTTCGATTATAGGGAGTATTTCAAAGAATTATTCCAGAAATATAACAAGATCAAAAAGCAGCCAAATGAGAAATTTGCATACTCTAACCTGGGATATATATTGTTGGGGATGTTGATTGAAAAGGTAAGTGGACAGAGCTATTCCGAATATGTTAATGAGAATATTATCAGGAAATTAGAAATTGGATCTGATCAACTTTCATTCACAATCCCGGATACGGGCAATCATGCAAAGGGATATCAGAAAAGGTTAAGTTTTACCAATTTATTGCTCGGGATTTTACTTAACAAATCAAAATATTTTGATGAGGCCGAGGGAAAATGGTTACCATCAAAAATTGCTCTATGTTAACGGAATATCTTATGGCGGACTAATTGGAACAGGAAAGGGCTTTGTATCTTATTTGCAGGAACTGCTCAAAACGGATAACCGGTTGATATCAAATGAGAAGAAGAAGCATTTATTTACTGAAAACAGAACCATAGACAACAAAGCTACAGGAATGTCCCTGTCATGGTTCAAGGGTAATCTGCTGGGTAATACGTACTTTGCACATACTGGAGGAGGATTCTACTATTGTGAGATCCGGATTTATCCGGAACTGGGAACAGGAAGTGTGATCATGTGCAACCGCAGCGGCATGACTGACGAACGTATTCTTGATAAAATTGACAGATATTTAATTGACGCAGCCCAATAGTCAGCCCCGGATATAATTTAAATTAACATGATCATGAGAAAAATTAAGATTGTTCTGATAATCTTGCTGAGTGCTTCTCATCTCTTCTCCCAGGGAGATAAATACCAGCTCCAGGAGTGGGAGAAAATGAATGCATCAAAAGATAAACTCTACGAAGTTTATAATGATTTGAAATTCGGCATGTTCATCCATTGGGGTGCTTATTCTAAGCCTGCCGGTATGTGGAAAGGAGATTCAATTCCAGGGCTTGGTGAATGGATCATGTATCATGCCCAGATACCCCGGGAGGAATATAAGGCATTGTGCAAAACCTTTAATCCGGTGAATTTCAATGCAGATGCCTGGGTTAAACTGGCCAGGGATGCCGGTATGAAATACATAGTTGCCATGGCCAAACACCATGATGGATTTTGCCTGTACGATTCCAGAGTTTCAGATTATGATATCATTGACCAGACCCAATTCAGCCGGGATGCCATAGCAGAACTTTACCAGGCCTGTCTGAAATATGATATCAGAATGGGATTGTACTATTCCCATTCCATTGACTGGATGGATGGAGGAGATGTTGGACTGGCCCAGCAATTAAAGATAAACCCTGATCATTCTGATAAATATGGAGCCAATCTCTGGGACCCTTCACCCGTAAGTTATGAAGAATACATAGAAACAAAGGCGAAACCACAGGTTACGGAAATAATGACCATGTTCCCGAATCTTGTGGAAATCTGGTATGATTTTCCAAGGTTCATGAATCAGGATCAGAGTTTCGATTTTTATAAACATGCCTATAACCTGCAGCCTAACTGCCTTGTAAACAGCCGGGTTGGAAATGGTTTTGGAGATTACCTGGTGGCAGGAGATAACCAGATACCAACCAGTGTAGATCCGAAATACAGGACCTGGGAAACCCCGGGAACATTAAACAATACCTGGGGTTATAAAAGTTATGATAATGACTGGAAATCACTATCTGAAGTGTTGTACTGGATAGTTGAAATTGCAAGCAAAGGCGGAAATTATTTATTGAATATTGGCCCCATGGGGGATGGGACTGTTCCTGCAGAGAGTGTAAATCTTTTGCACTCAGTGGGTGACTGGATGGAGATAAATGGTGAAGCCATCTATGGCACTTAAAAATGGACCACCCAACGGGAAGGCGGCACACAGATGGATGTGAAAAGCACAACACAGCGGGCAAAAGAAGGTTTCGATCTTAAAATTCACCTCCGAAGATTTCTGGTTTTCGGCCAAAGAAAATTATGTCTATGTAATTTCCATCACCCAACCTGAAGAGATGACATGTCCGGGTGAAATCCCTGGTCGGGGTCCAAGACCAGATCAAACGAATCAGTTTGCTTGGTGGTGCAAAAAAACTTGATTGGAAAGTTGAGGGGGATTCAGTTGTAGTTAACTTACCTGAAGGCCCTGCTGAACAACTCAAAAATGGCTTTGTTTTGAAAGTTAAAATGAAAAGGTAAGTCCTTTTACCCTGATAATCATAGACCAGATATGAACTCATTCATCTGATAAGCAAACTTTAAAATTCCCACGTCTTATAACTCCGCTGGCCCAATCAGTGCAGTGTTAAATGAATTCATTTAATGATTGTAATCTCCAATTCAGGTGGCAGGTTATAGATTATTTCGTTATTTTGTGTTTATGACACGCTCCCGTCAATTAGCCGCCATCATGTTCACCGATATCGTGGGATATACGAGCCTTATGCAACAAAATGAAGAGAAAGCAATCCAGGCCAGGGAGAAACACAGACGGATATTCAATTCCATCACTGAAAAGCATAAAGGAAGGATTCTGCAATACTATGGTGATGGCACATTAAGCATTTTCGATAGTGCTATCGATGCAGTAAAATGCGGCATCGAAATGCAGCTTGGCTTCCAGAAAGATCCTGCCATACCGGTGAGAATTGGAATTCATACTGGCGACATCATATTCAGTGAGGAAGAGATCATTGGAGATGGGGTAAATGTTGCCTCACGCATAGAATCATTGGCAGTTCCGGGAAGTGTTTTTATTTCTGACAAGGTCTATGACGAAATAAAAAACCAGGAATCCATCAAGACTTCGATGCTGAAGACATTTAAACTGAAGAATGTTGAAAAACCAATTGAAGTCTATGCCATTTCCAATGTTGGACTGATCGTTCCAAAATATGAAGACCTTGAGGGTAGAACTGACACAGATGTTTCCTCCGTTAGCAGAAAAGGCCGGAACAGCCAAAACCTGCACCTGAACCTATTTTAGCAACTAAACTATATATTCCCCACCCCAGGCCAAAGATTGTCGCCCGCCCCCGTCTTGTGGAGCGGCTGAACGAGGGACTGCATGGCAAATTAACCCTCATATCTGCTCCCCCCGGATTTGGTAAAACCACACTGGTCTGCCAATGGATCGCTGATGGTGAGCGACCGGCCGCCTGGCTGTCTCTGGACGAAGGGGATAATGACCCGGTACGCTTTCTGGCTCACCTTATTGCTGCATTGCAGACGATTATGCCGAAAATTGGAGAAAGCGCAATGAATATGGTCCAATCACCTCAGCCACCCCCGAATGAATCGATTCTGACAAGCCTTGCTCAACGATATCACTACAATCCCTGACCCTTTTACCCTCGTCCTGGATGACTACCATGTAATTGATACCCAACCGGTCGACAATGCGACCACCTTTCTGTTAGAGCACCAGACACCACAGATGCATCTGGCCATCACCACCCGGGAGGATCCGAATTTACCACTGCCACGGCTACGTGTTCGGGGCCAATTGACCGAGCTGCGTGCCACCGACTTGCGTTTTACTCCCTCTGAAGCTGCAGAATTTCTTAATCAGGTCATGGGACTGAACCTTTCGGCAGAAAACATCGCCGCGCTTGAAGCCAGCACCGAAGGCTGGGTCGCCGGTCTCCAACTGGCCGCATTATCGATGCAGGGGCGAAAAGATATTTCCGGATTCATAAGAGCCTTTGCTGGCGATGACCGGCACGTGGTGGACTACCTTGTTGAAGAGGTCCTGCAGAGCCAGCCTGAACACATCCGGAGCTTTCTTGCTTGCAAACCTCCATTCTTGAACGCTTGTGCGACCCTTTGTGCGATGCCGTCACCGGCCAGAAAGACAGCAAGGGATTGCTGGAGGACCTGGAGCGAGGTAACCTTTTTGTCGTTCCCCTGGATGATAAGCGCCAGTGGTATCGATATCACCACCTTTTTGCAGAGGTTCTCCAGGTGCAGTGTGATGGTGGAGGCATCCCGATCGGATAGCTGTCCTGCATCGACGGGCCAGCGAGTGGTATGAGCAAAACGGTCTGCCAGCCGAAGCGGTCCGCCATGCTCTTTCAGCCAGGGATTTTGATGCGGTCAGCGGAACTGATCGAGCTGGCATGGCCGGCGATGAACAAGAGTTGCCAGGCTGCGACATGGCTTGTCTGGGTAAGGGCATTGCCGGAGGAGATGGTTCGCGTCAGGCCTGTACTCATGCGTTGGATATGCCTGGGCCTTATTGGAATGCGGAGAACTGGAGCCAGCCGAGGACTGGCTAAATGAGGCTGAACGCTTGCTTAAGACCAGCAGAGATAGGCATGAAGCACCTGATACCCCAGAGTCTGCGATGAGAGTTGCAGACAAAGAGCAGTTCCTGACGCTGCCGGCATCAATTGCTAACGCCCGTGCTTACCATGCTCAGGCTCTCGGTGATGTACCTGGTACCATGAAGTATGCACAACAGGCACTTGATCTCCTGCCGGAGGACAACCATCTGATGCGGGCCATCCCAGCTGCATTGGTTGGATTCGTTCAAATGGAGAAAGGAGATCTTGCAGCAGCCTTTAAAACCTTCACCTATCTCAGAGCAAGTTTCCTGAATGCCGGAGACAGATCTGCTAACATCAGTTTCACATTTATTCTGGCTGACATAAAAATAGCCCTTGGATGCCTTCACCAGGCATTCAATTTATTTGAACACTCCTTAAATTTCGCAATAGAGCAAAATGAGGAAGAGCCCATGGGTACAGACGATCTTTACAGGGGATTAGGAGAACTTTATTTTGAACGGGGTGATCTGAAAACCTGTGAGGTATATTTACAGAAAGCTGAGATGCTGAGCCAGCAGACAATAGCAACAGATTGGCAGTATCGCCAGAGCCTTGCACGGGCAAGGCTAAAGGAGGCCCGGGGAGACCTGGACGAAGCGCTTGAGCTGCTCAAAAAGGCGGATGGGTTTTGGGTCAGAAATCCCCTGCCAGACCTTCGGCCGGTTGCCGCCTTGAGAACACGGGTCTGGATCAAGCAGGGCAGGATGGCTGAAGCATTGGACTGGGTTCAGGGGCGTGGACTGTCATATGATGACGAACTTTCTTATTTGCATGAGTTCGAGCACTGCGTCCTGGCCAGGGTGCTTATAGCCCAGTTCAGGAACAAGCAGGAAGATCATTTCATTCATCAGGCAATAGAACTGCTGCAACGCCTTCTGAAGGCAGCAGAAGAGGTTGAAAGGGCAGGAAGCATCATGGAAATACTGGTACTTCTGGCAATCGCCCATGAGGCACAGGGCAACATTTCCCAGGGTCTCATGCCCCTGGAACGCGCCATGGCACTGGCGGAGCCTGAAGGTTATGTCCGGATCTTTGTGGACGAAGGTACTCCCATGGCCCTACTGTTAACAGAAGCGTCCGTCCATGCAATCTTGCCAGACTATACAGGTAAGTTATTGGCTGAATTTGAAGCTTAGAAATGAAGCATATGAAAGCTGTTGTTTTTCACGAATATGAATCAATTGACAGCCTCGACATCATAGAGGTAGATATTCCAAGTCCCAAAGAAAATGAAGTACTGGTAAAAGTCCATGCGGTATCAGTTAACTCATGGGACCTGGATATCCTGAAAGGCATCCCTTTCGTGAACCGCATGGAATTTGGCCTGTTGAAACCAAAAGCCAGGATCATCGGCTGTGATATGGCAGGAAGGGTTGAAAAAGTTGGCAGCCAGGTAAAAGAGTTGAAAGCGGGAGATTCAGTATTCGGGGATATTTCCGCTAGTGGCATGGGTGCATTTGCTGAATATGTGTGTGCTCCAGCAAAAATATTAGCCTTGAAACCCGGGGGTATGTCTTTCGAGCAGGCAGCCGCTATACCTCATACAGGAGTCCTTGCACTTCAGGGTCTTCGAGATAAAGGCCATATCAAAAAAGGAAAAAGAGTTTTGATCAATGGTGCTGGCGGTGGTTCAGGCACCTTTGCCGTACAAATCGCCAAATATTTTGGAGCGGAGGTAACATGCGTGGATATCAGCTCAAAATTTGACATGCTGCGTTCGATTGGTGCAGATCATTTCATTGATTACAGGCAGGAAGATTTCACCAAAGGGGGGCAACTGTATGACCTGATCCTTGATGTGGTCACATTTCGATCGATTTTCGAATACAAATCCATATTAAGTCCTGAGGGCATTTATGTCATGCTTGGCGGAGGATCATATGCCAGAGTCTTCCAGGGCATGTTTCTGGGACCATTGATTTCAATTACTGAACGATTGTCACGTGGTCAACAAGGGAAAAAATTGGGGCTTATGATGCATAAGCCGAACAAAAAGGACTTACATTTCATAACAGAACTTTTTGAAACCGGCAAAATAGTTCCGATAATAGATAAAAGCTACCCACTAAGCGAGGTTGTCAAAGCTTTCCGTTATTATAGTGAAAATAAGGCCCTGGGAAAACTGGTAATATCTGTATAGCAATGAAGTCAGGATATACCCGCAAGTAGTCCTTTTTGACTATTTAGACTGGATATAAATTTATTTAAGTTTCTTATATTTGCAGCGCATTTAAGAATCCATAACTATGGCACAATTTGAACTTCAGATGCCCAAGCTGGGTGAAAGTATAGAGGAAGCGACCATTACCAAATGGTTTGTGAAGGTGGGTGACAAGATCGATGATGATGATGTGCTGCTTGAAATAGCAACAGATAAGGTAGATTCAGAGATCCCCAGTCCGGTTGCCGGAACAATCATAAAAATCAACTATGAACAGGACCAGACGGTCCCGGTAGGAACCATCATCGCAGTTATTGATATGAGCGATGGGGATGTAGTCGTGGATGACACCCCTGCAATGGCCCCGGTAAGCCCTGGAACTGACACTGAAGTGACTGCCCCGGATGCCCCTTCACCGGCGTCTCAAAAAGCAGGAGGATCCGGCCGTTTCTACTCACCGCTTGTACTTACCATCGCCAGGGAGGAAGGGATCTCTATGGAAGAGCTTGATACCATTCCGGGAAGTGGAAGGGACGGACGGGTGCAGAAAAAAGACATGCTGAACTATGTGCAGACAAGAACGGCCCCGGCAACATCCACACCTGCAGCTGCGCCTGTTTCCACTGCTGCAGCTCCAGAAAAACCAAAAGTCTCAGCTTCGGTCAGTGCCGGGGATGAGATCATTGAGATGGACAGATTGCGGAAACTGATCGCTGACCATATGATCATGTCCAAGCAGACCTCTGCCCATGTTACCAATATGCTGGAGGCAGATGTGACGGATATTGTGTTGTGGAGAAACAGGGTTAAGAATGAGTTTCTACAACGTGAAGGGGAGAAGATCACCTATCTGCCCGTATTCATGGAGGCTATTATCCAGGCACTGAAAGATTTTCCGATGATCAATTCTTCAGTTGACGGTGATAAGATCATCCTTAAGAAAGATATTAACCTGGGTATTGCAGTGGCCCTTCCGACGGGCAACCTGATCGTTCCGGTCATCAAACGGGCAGATTCATTGAACCTGCTGGGCCTGACCAAAGCACTGAATAAGATGGCCAATGATGCCAGGAATAATAAGTTGAGTCCGGATGATATCCAGGGTGGAACCTTCACTATTTCCAATTTCGGAACCTTCCGGAATGTAATGGGAACACCCATTATCAACCAGCCACAGGTGGCTATCCTGGCTATCGGAACTGTGGAAAAGAAACCTGCCGTTATTGAAACTTCTACCGGTGATGTCATCGGGATCAGGCATAAGATGTTCCTTTCCCTGACCTATGACCACAGGATCATAGACGGAGCTTATGGGGGTGCATTCCTCAGAAAGCTTGCAGACTACCTTGAAAATTTCGATGGTAATAAGGTAATTTAACAGAATCATGAGTAAAGAAAGAAAATATAGCATAAAGACGACAGATAAGGAAACCCTGGATAAGTGGTTCCGTCTGATGACCCTTGGCCGCTTATTGGATGACAGGGCTCCCAATTATCTCAAACAGGCCATAGGCTGGTCCTACCATGCACCCTTCGCCGGTCATGACGGGATACAACTGGCCATAGGGCAGATCTTTGACCGGGAAACAGACCATCTTTTTCCCTATTACCGGGACATGCTGACAGCCATTTCAGCCGGTTTGACTGCCGAGGAGATCATTTATAACGGGATATCGAAGGACCTGGATGTGGCCGGGGGCGGAGGCACATGTCGAATCACTTCGCCAAACCCGAATGGAATATTCACAATGTGTCTTCATCAACCGGGAACCATACATTACATGCTGTGGGCGTAGCGCGCGGCATTAAGAAATACAAAACACCAGGAATTTCCATCAGTTCACAGGGTGAGTCATCCGTTTCTGAAGGATATGTATACGAGGCCATCAATGGGGCGTCCAACGAAAGACTGCCCGTTCTTTTTGTTTTCCAGGACAATGGATACGGAATCTCTGTTCCCAAAAAAGACCAGACTGCCCGCCGGAAAGTAGCGGATAACTTTTCAGGATTCAAGAACCTGAGGATCATTCATTGTAATGGAAAGGATGTATTTGATTCCATGAATACCCTCACAGAAGCCCGCAGGCATATTGAAGAGAATGAAGAGCCTGTCATTGTTCAGGCAAACTGTGTGAGGATACATTCCCATTCCAATTCGGATGCACATGACCTGTACAGGGATGATTTCGAATTAAACTATGTAAAAGAATATGACCCCCTCGCAAAATACCGCCGCCTCCTGCTGCGATATGAAAGGTTTACTGAGGAAGAACTAGCAGCCATTGAAGAGGAAATGAAGGGGGTGGTTAAGGCTGCACATAAAGCTGGCATGGCTGCCCCGGATCCTTCACCGGAATCCATTCATGACTTTGTCATTCCCGAACCCTATCAGCCTGAGAAATATACCGATGGGACACATCAATATGATGGTGAACCCATAAGGTTGATCCAGGCTGTGAATGAAACCCTGAAGGCTGAGTTCAGGCATAATCCTGACACCTTTATCTGGGGACAGGACGTTGCCAATAAGGATAAAGGCGGAATTTTTAACGTGACCAAGGGAATGCAGAAAGAATTCGGCAAGGAAAGGGTTTTCAATGCCCCTATCGCAGAAGATTTCATTGTCGGGACCGCCAATGGAATGAGCCGGTTCAATGATAAAATCAGGATTGTTGCAGAAGGTGCTGAATTTGCTGATTATTTCTGGCCTGCCATGGAAGCTTTTGTGGAAACCACTCACGAATACTGGCGGACCAAGGGTCAATTTTCACCCAATGTTACCATACGGCTGGCCTCGGGAGGATATATTGGCGGGGGACTCTACCACTCACAGACCATTGAGGCAGCCATTACCACTTTCCCTGGAGTCAGGGTAGTCTATCCTTCCTTTGCGGATGATGCTGCCGGCTTATTGCGGACCTGCATGCGTTCCAGGGGACTGAATTTCTATATGGAGCCCAAAGCATTGTATAATGCACCCAAAGCTGCTACACCCGTTCCTGATGATTTTGAAGTGCCCTTTGGCAAAGCTCGTGTGCGAAGGGAAGGAGAGGACCTGAGTATGATCACCTATGGCAACACCAGCCATTTATGCCTGGAAGCTGCTGAGAAGATCTCAGAAGAGGATGGATCCTCAGTTGAGGTCATTGATCTTCGCTCATTGAGCCCCCTGGATACGGAAACCATTTTGAACTCCGTTAAAAAAACCGGTAAGGCACTGATAGTGCACGAAGACAAAGTGTTTTCAGGTTTTGGAGGGGAACTGGCTGCACTGATCACGGACGAGGCATTCGAATTCCTTGACGGTCCGGTAAAAAGAGTTGGATCAACATTTACACCCATTGGATTTAACCGGATCCTGGAAGCAGCCATCCTTCCAGATACTGACCGAATACTCACTGCTGCAAGGGATCTGCTTCAATACTAATCATACAGAGCCATGAAAAAAATAGCCATAGTATATAGTTTCAATACACTGAAAACAGGCAAGATCGCCAAGCGTATCAAGGAAGCATTCGGTAAGGATGCAAATGTCGAAATGGTTAATGTGGAAGAAATCACAGCAGATGAATTCATACAATATGATAACCTGATCTGCGGAACAGCCACTTGGTTTGATGGAGAGCTGCCTAACCATTGGGATGAATTTGTGCCTGATCTTGAAGACATGGATCTCAAGGGTAAGCGGGTTGCTATATTTGGACTGGGCGACCAGAAAGGGTATCCGGAGAACTTCCTGGATGGCATGGGCATCCTTGGTGAGATACTGGAAGCACAGGGTGCCAGGCTGGTCGGATTTACCTCAACAGAAGAATATTCCTACGAATCTTCAAGGGCTGAGAGAGGGGACCAGTTCATAGGACTGGGCATAGATTTTGAAACCCAGGGAACTAAAAACAAGGAAAGGGTGAATGGCTGGGTTGAGAAGCTCAAGCTTGAACTCAAATAGGATTCCTTTTTCACACTAATTTAACAGGCCCCTGTCTGCCAGGTGACAGTCTGACTGCACTCTTCATGGTATTTTTGCTATCATGAGGGGATTCATCATACTCATCATATTTCTGCTTCCGTTCTTTGTCCCGGATATCTTTGGACAGACCTGCTGTTCCGGGGGCGTACCCCTGACTGGAAACCTGGGTATGCCTTCAGCTGCCAGCGATACATGGCAGTTTTCCCCATCCTATGATTTGAACTATATGAATACCCTGAACAGGGAAGGCAAACGGTACAGGACCAGAAATTTATACAGCAGGTAAGGAATAGAAGATGCTAAATATCTTTATGTTATATGGCATATCTCAATATTATTTACTTCTTTTGTATTTCCAAAATTAAAAATGTACCCATACTAAAAGAATCGGTCATGAATAAGGATAAGGTATATGTGTTTGATACCACCCTGAGGGACGGGGAACAAGTTCCTGGATGTCAGTTAAATACTATTGAGAAAATCGAAGTTGCAAAGGAACTGGAGAGCCTTGGTGTAGATATTATTGAAGCAGGATTTCCAATTTCAAGCCCTGGGGATTTCAACTCTGTTGTGGAAATATCAAAGGCAGTAAAGGAGCCTGTAATATGCGGACTGACACGAGCCGTAAAAAAAGATATTGAGGTGGCAGCAGAAGCATTGCAATATGCTGCCCGTCCGAGAATTCACACCGGTATTGGCACTTCCTACTACCATATTAACTTTAAGCTCAACTCCACTCAGGATGCGATCATTGAGAGAGCTGTTGAGGCTGTGAAGTATGCCAAAAGTTTTGTGGAAGATGTTGAATTCTATGCAGAGGATGCAGGCCGGACAGAGAACAAGTACCTGGCAAAGGTGATCCAGGCCGTGATTGCGGCAGGCGCCACCGTTGTTAACATTCCAGATACAACCGGTTATACCTTGCCAGAAGAATTCGGTGCCAAGATAAAATATCTGAAAGACCATGTGGAAAATATTGATGATGCCATCATTTCAACGCATTGCCATAATGACCTGGGAATGGCCACAGCCAATACCATTTCAGGTGTGATCAATGGAGCCAGGCAGGTCGAGGTGACCATGAACGGAATAGGTGAAAGGGCCGGGAATACATCTCTTGAAGAAGTTGTGATGACCATCAAGAGCCGTAAACACCTGAAATTATATACTGATATAAATCCCAAACGAATATACAGCACCTCCCGGCTGGTATCCACATTGATGCGCATGCCTGTACAGCCCAATAAGGCCATTGTGGGCCGGAATGCTTTTGCTCATTCTTCCGGGATCCATCAGGACGGGGTTCTGAAAAAGAGGGAGAACTATGAGATCATTGACCCGAGGACTGTAGGGATCAATGAATCTTCTATTCTGCTGACCGCCAGGAGCGGTCGTGCTGCTTTGAAACACCGGGTGGAAAAGCTTGGATACAAACTCACAAAGGCAAAGTTGGATCATTTATATGAAGAGTTCCTGGATGTTGCAGATAAAAAGAAAGAGGTCAATGATGAGGACCTGAAGGTTCTGGTAGGGAAAGAAAAACGTGGTCCCCGGAACATCGAAGTTGAGATCCTTCAGGTTACCTGTGGATTAAATTCCATTCCTTCAGCTACAGTGGGACTTATAATCCAGGGTGAATCATTACTGGAAACAGCCACAGGGAACGGACCCATCGATGCTGCATTCTCTGCTGTGAAGAAAATGGTGAATAAGAAGGTACGCCTCGAGGAATTCCTTATACAAGCCATCACCAGGGGAAGTGATGACCTTGGAAAAGTCCATGTCCAGGTACAACACAAGGGAAATACCTACTATGGTTTTTCAGCCAATACTGATATTGTCACAGCATCTGTCGAAGCCTTCGTTGACGCCCTGGCACAGATCGTATAACCGGTATCCTGAGGAAAACCTCCCGAATCCCGGCATTTTCAGCTATTTTTACCATATATTTGTAATTTAAAATATTCAAATCTTTAAATCTTTTATTAATCAGCATGTCCAAAACGCTTTTTGATAAAATATGGGAACAACATGTGGTGGATTCCATCCCTGATGGTCCGGATGTATTGTACATTGACAGGCACTTCATACATGAGGTTACCAGTCCCCAGGCATTTTCGGGACTCAAAAGCAGGGGAACAAAAGTTTTTCGACCCGACCGGGTCTTTGCAACCCCTGACCATAACGTGCCAACCATTGACCAGCATCTTCCCATTCAGGATAAATTATCCAGGCTTCAGGTAGAAAAACTTACGGAAAACTGTGAAGCACACGGCATCCAATTGTTCCGCCTGACCGATGAGAATCATGGTATTGTCCACATTATTGGTCCTGAACTCGGGATCACACAACCAGGACAGACCATTGTATGCGGGGACAGCCATACGGCCACGCACGGTGCTTTCGGGACCATTGCCTTCGGTATTGGTACCAGTGAAGTGGAAATGGTGTTTGCCAGCCAGTGCCTGCTTCAGTATAAGCCCAAGAGGATGAGGATTACCGTGGAGGGAGAACTCAGTGCCGGTGTAGTATCCAAAGATGTCATTCTGTACATCATTGCCCAACTCGGGGCAGGCGGTGGAACAGGATATTTCGTAGAGTATGCCGGATCTACTTTCAGGAATATGTCAATGGAAGCCCGAATGACAGTATGTAATATGAGTATTGAGATGGGGGCAAGGGGAGGTTTGATCGCCCCGGATGAGAAGACATTTGAGTACCTGAAAGGAAGAAAATTTGTTCCCAGGGATGCTGATTATGATTTGCAGGTTCTGCAATGGAAGGAATTGTACACTGATCCGGATGCTTTGTTCGATAAAGAATTGAATATCAATGCAGAGGATATACCACCCATGGTAACTTACGGTACCAACCCAGGCATGGGGATCCCTGTTGACCAGCCGGTACCTACAAGGGCAGGAGAGGAGAAGTCCCTCGCTTACATGGGACTCAAACAGGGTGAGATGCTGCTCGACAAGACAGTGAATTATGTATTTATCGGCAGCTGTACGAACGCCCGCATAGAAGATTTCAGAGCAGTGGCAAACCTTGTCAGGGGAAAGCAAAAGGCTGAAAACATCAGGGCCTACCTGGTCCCTGGATCAAAACTGGTAGAAAAGCAGATCGATGAAGAGGGGCTCAGGGAAGTATTGGAAGAGGCCGGTTTTAAGATCAGGCAACCAGGCTGTTCTGCCTGCCTGGGGATGAATGATGACAAGGTACCCAAAGGAGAATATTGTGTATCTACCTCCAACCGGAATTTTGAAGGCCGGCAGGGACCCGAGTCCCGGACCATACTCGCCAGTCCGCTTACCGCTGCAGCCACAGCACTTACAGGAAAGATTACAGATGTCAGAAACCTAGTTTAGAAGATCATGGAAAAATTCGATAAAATAACATCAAGGGCTGTTCCACTTCCGGAGGAAAATGTGGACACCGACCAGATCATCCCCGCCAGGTTCCTGAAAGCAACTGACAGGGAAGGATTTGGAGACAACCTGTTCAGGGACTGGCGTTATGATGAAAATGGAAAGCCCAAGCAGGATTTCGTACTGAATGATACAAAATACCAGGGATCAATCCTGATAGCCGGAAAAAATTTCGGTTCAGGTTCAAGCCGGGAACATGCGGCCTGGGCCCTGTCTGATTATGGCTTCCGGGTTGTTGTATCCAGCTTTTTCGCTGATATTTTTAAGAACAATGCCCTTAACAACGGACTGTTACCCGTTCAGGTATCCGATGATTTTCTCTCATTATTGCTTGAAAAAGTAACTGCCGGTCCGGGTGAAGAGATCCATGTAAATCTGGAGACCCAGGAGATCAGACTGGAGAGTACAGGAGATTCCGAGCATTTCGATATCAATCCCTATAAGAAGCAATGCCTGCAAAATGGCTATGACGATATTGATTTCCTGCTTAGCATCCTGGACAAGGTTGCCGCTTATGAATCTAAAACCCACAAGTCATGAAACTTGAGATAATGGATACCACCCTGCGTGACGGAGAACAAACCTCCGGTGTATCCTTTAATGCTCCTGAAAAGCTTAATATCGCCAAGATATTGCTGGAAGAAGTGAAGGTGGACCGGATAGAGATTGCCTCTGCCCGGGTCTCGGAAGGTGAACTGGAAGCCGTTAGAAAGATCACTGATTGGGCCGGTAAGAATAATTTCCTGGAAAGTATTGAGATCCTCGGTTTCATAGATAAGAATGCCTCGTTGGACTGGATCAGTGATGCCGGTGCAAAAGTGGTAAACCTGCTCGCCAAGGGCTCCCTGAAGCACGTAAAAGAGCAGCTACGGAAAACACCCGAGGAACACCTGGCAGACCTGGTATCGGCCATGGAATATGCCAGCTCCAAAGGGATCACCTGCAATCTTTATCTGGAGGATTGGTCAAACGGGATGATCAGTTCGCCGGAATATGTCTATTTTCTCACTGATACGCTGAAGGACAGGAATCTCAGGAGGTTAATGCTGCCAGATACGCTGGGTATCCTGAACCATGAGCAGACTTATGAATTCTGCAGCAAGATGCTGGAAAGGTATCCCGGACCTGCATATTGATTTTCATGCCCATAATGATTATGACCTGTCAACTGCCAATGTATATTCTTCCATAAGGGCGGGTGTGCATGGTGTGCATACAACAGTGAACGGCCTGGGAGAGAGGGCTGGTAATGTTCCTATTTCCAGTGTTATGGGGATACTGAATGATCACCTGAAAGTAGAGCACAATGTCGATGAATCGAAACTGACCAAGATCAGCCGACTGGTGGAATCCTTCTCCGGGATCCGGGTCCCGGAAAACAAACCCCTTATTGGAGAAAATGTCTACACCCAGACATGTGGGGTACATGCTGACGGGGACTCCAAAAACGATCTGTATTTCAATGAATTGATGCCGGAACGTTTTGGCCGGACCAGGAAATATGCGCTTGGGAAAAACTTCAGGCAAGGCCAATATCAAGAAGAACCTTGAGGAATTGGGACTTAACCTGGATATGGAGTCTACAAAGAAAGTCACCCAGCGGATCATTGAACTGGGAGATAAAAAAGAGACGGTGACTACAGAAGACCTTCCCTATATCATCTCCGATGTACTGGATGGCATTGACCTTCACCAGCCCATCAAAGTGAAGAGCTATGCCTTAACCCTGGCCAATGGCATGAGGCCCATTGCCAATATCATTATCGAGATAAACGGTAAGAATTATGAGGAAAGCAGCATAGGTGACGGACAGTACGATGCCTTCATGAAGGCCCTGTGGAAGATTTACACCGTGCAGCTGGGAAGGGAACGCCCCATCCTTGTTGATTATATCGTAACCATTCCCCCCGGTGGTAAAACGGATGCCCTTGTGGAAGCCGTGATCACCTGGGAATACAAGGAAAGGGAATTCAAAACAAAGGCGGTGGATGCAGACCAGACGGAAGCCGCTATCAAGGCCACTGAAAAAATGCTGAATATCATAGAAAGAAATCATTTCAAATAGAATGGATTATAAAATTGCTGTATTGCCCGGGGACGGGATAGGACCTGAAGTTGTCGCACAGGCATTGAAATTAATACCTGTAATTGAAGAAAAGGAAAAAGTAAGTTTCAGTTTTGAGGAAGGCCTGATCGGTGCCACAGCCATAGATCAAACCGGCAATCCCCTGCCTGATGATACCATTGAAAAGTGTAAGGCTGCTGGAGCTGTACTACTGGGAGCGGTAGGGCACCCTAAATATGATCTCGATCCGGCCGCTAAGGTAAGGCCCGAACAGGGACTGCTGAAAATCAGAAAATCACTGGGTCTGTTTGCCAACATCCGGCCTGTAAAAACTTTTCCTGTGCTGGATCCGATTTCCCCCCTCAAGGATCACCTCCTGAAGGGC
Source organism: uncultured Bacteroidaceae bacterium (assembly GCA_963767555.1). Taxonomy (GTDB): domain Bacteria; phylum Bacteroidota; class Bacteroidia; order Bacteroidales; family SM23-62; genus SM23-62. The sequence continues at coordinate 178,056 of CAVYEL010000032.1, forward strand.
GTTGATTTTGTAGTTTTCAGAGAGCTGACCGGTGGCATTTATTTTGGAGATAAGGGACGCAGTGAGGACAGGACCAAAGCCTGGGATCATTGCAATTACTCTGCCCCGGAGATTGAACGAATCGCAAAAATGGCTTTTGAAACTGCCGGCAAACGACGTGGAAAAGTTACCCTGGTCGATAAGGCCAATGTATTGGAGACTTCAAGGCTGTGGAGGGAAACAGTGCAAAAGATGGCACTTGATTATCCTGATATCACACTTGATTTTATGTTTGTTGATAATGCAGCCATGCAGATCATCCTGCAACCTTCAAATTTTGATGTGGTACTTACCGAGAATATGTTCGGAGATATCATTACCGATGAAGCATCTGTGATCACCGGCTCCATCGGCATGTTGCCTTCTGCGTCTGTGGGAGATGGCACGGCCCTTTTTGAGCCCATCCATGGATCTGCTCCACAGATTGCCGGGAAGGATATTGCCAATCCCTTTGCCACCATCCTGAGCCTGGCCATGATGATGGATCATTTCGGACTCGGAAATTCGGCAGAAGACATACGAAATATTGTTTCAGCTGCGTTGGAATCAGGTATGGTTACAGGAGATATTAAACCAAATGATCCGAAAGGCACTTCGGAAGTGGGCGACTGGGTCAGGGACCGCTTGCATCAGACGATTGGAAAATCAAGTTTCAGGCCCGTCTGAGTAAACGTTTTTACATTCATTCAACCCTTTCCTCCGTTCACCGGTGAATTTCCCCTGTTCATCGAGAATTGATTCAATTATTGATTTAATAATATAATCTTTGATGGTGTGGACAACTTTTTGGTTTGATATTTGTCTATCTAGTAAAGTTCACAGATTGAAATGATAAAACCACTTATAATAACCCTGTCCTTCTTATTTACTTTTTTACCACTGATGGCGGATGGTGAAGAAGAAGATACGGGCCCTCGCTATACCATCAGCGGCCATATCAGGGATGCCGGAACCGGTGAGGAGCTTATTGGTGCAGCCGTAATGGTGGAGGAACTGAACAGGGGAACGGTCACCAATGTCTACGGGTTCTATTCACTCAGCCTTCCTCCGGGGGTCTACCATCTTAAAATCTCATATGTTGGGTATGAATTACAGGAACTGGCAGTCAACCTGGATGGGAACCAAACCTATAACCTCGAATTGAAGGAAGCTATACAGGAACTTGCAGAAGTAACCATTCAGGCAGAAGGAAAGAAAGCACACGTAAGGAAAGCTGAGATGAGCGTAAATAAGCTACCTATCAAATCCATTAAAAGGATCCCCACATTGATGGGTGAAGTGGACGTGATAAAAGCCATACAATTGCTGCCCGGAGTTCAAGCCACCAGCGAAGGAGGGTCGGGATTTTCTGTCAGGGGAGGTAATCCAGATCAAAACCTTATCCTTATGGATGAGGCGACAGTGTACAATGCTTCTCACCTTATGGGATTCTTTTCGGTTTTTAATAATGATGCTATCAAGGATGTAACATTATACAAGGGTGATATACCGGCAGATTATGGAGGAAGACTTTCATCCCTTCTGGATGTGAGGATGAAGGATGGGAACCTGAAAAAGTTCTCCGGCTCGGGGGGCATTGGGACCATTTCCAGCCGGCTTACCCTGGAAGGTCCCATAGTCAAGGATAAAACCTCTTTTCTGGTGTCCGGAAGAAGGACTTATGCTGATATCTTTCTGCTATTTTCCAAAGATCCGGATATAAGGGATAACACCCTGTTTTTCTACGACCTGAACCTGAAACTGAATCATATTTTTAATGAAAAGAACAGGCTGTTTATATCAGGTTACCTTGGAAATGATGTATATGCCAATCCCTTTGCTAAAATGGGCTTTGGCAACCAGACCTACACCCTTCGCTGGAACCATCTGTTTTCTTCCAGGATCTTCAGCAATTTCACATTGCTCCATAGCAGGTATCATTATGAGCTTGGAACACCTGAAGGAGATGCAAACTCATTTACATGGCGCTCCAAATTAAAAGATTATACTGCCAAGGCAGACCTGAATTATTACCTCACCCCGGAGTTTACCCTGAAGTTTGGATTGTCAAGCACATTCCATGACTTTGAACCTGGAAGTGCTTATGGATCAGGAGAAGGGAGCCTTTTTACAGAGTTTGTCCTGCCCACCAATTATGCACTTGAAAACGGGGTTTACGTATCCGCCGAACAATCTGCCGGAGAGCGATGGAACCTGCGCTACGGTTTGAGATTTAGCAGTTTTCACAATATGGGCCCAGGTACCGTTTACAATTATGATGATGAGTATCAGCCGATTGATTCAACAGTCCATGAAAGTGGAGAAGTCTTTCATCATTTAATGGGACTGGAACCAAGGCTTGCTGTCTCCTTTATGATCAATGATGTTTCATCTGTTAAATCCAGTTATTCCCGTACCCGGCAATATGTCCATCTTGCCCAGAACTCAACTGCCGGAACGCCGCTGGATGTATGGTTCCCTTCCACACCGAATGTCAATCCCCAGATCTCAGACCAGGTTGCCATAGGTTATTTCAGGAATCTTTTCAAGAACCGCCTGGAAGTATCGGTAGAGGCATATTATAAAGAGATGAGGAATGCCATCGATTTCAAGGATCACGCCAGCCTCCTGTTGAACCGTTTTATGGAAGGTGAGATAAGGATTGGCGAGGCTACCTCATATGGACTTGAATTCCTGTTTCGTAAAAATGACGGAAAGTTGAATGGCTGGATCAGCTACACCTATTCGAAAACCACAAGGAAGATACCGGAGATCAACAATGGAAATCCATATGCCGCCCCTTATGACAGACCCCATGATATTGCCATTGTAGGGAACTATGAGATTACCAAAAGGTTATGGGTTTCCGCCAACTGGGTTTACAGTACAGGACTGCCGGTGACTTTCCCGACTGGCAGATTTGAATATATGGGCAACATAGCACCCGTTTATTCCAACAGGAATGATTACCGGATGCCAGACTATCATCGCCTGGACCTGTCCGTTTCCTTCGGGTCAAAACCAAAACCCGACCGCAAATGGAATTGGGACTTGAACTTTTCGGTATATAATGCATACGCCCGTAAGAATGCATGGACCATTAATTTCGTCCAGGATGAGGAAAATCCCAGTATTTCATATGCCGAAATGACCTATTTATTCCCAATAGTACCGGCCCTGACCTGGAATTTTCGCTTTTAAAATGAAGGTAAATGACAATTAAATAACAACATAACGACGATCATTATCATACTGGCTATTTCAATCCTCCTGTGGAATTGTACTGAGAGAATTGAGATTGACCTGGATTCAACCTATACCCGGCTGGTTGTTGAGGGCCAGGTCACCAGCGACACTACTGCACACTGGATCAGGCTGAGTGAAACCAGTGATTATTTTTATAACCAGGTGGCACCGGCAGTTTCCGGCGCCCAGGTTTCCCTTGATGACGGGGAGAATGTCCACATGCTGACCGAATCAGATACACAGCCTGGATGGTATCAGACCAGCCCTGATTATCACGGGATACCGGGGAGGACATATACCCTGAGAATCGGAAATGTAGATATTGATAAGGATGGGGAAGCGGAAGATTATTCAGCTGCTTCAAAGATGAATCCGGTGAATCCTATCGATTCAATCAAGATAGAATGGTTCGATACATTTTTCAGCGGTTACCAGGTAAGGATTTGGGCATGGGATTCTCCCCAGCCTGACTGGTATGCTTTTAAGGTTCGAAAAAACGGGATACTCCTGACGGATACCCTGTATGAGATGATTGTACAGAGTGACGAATTCTTCAATGGGAATTATACCCATGGAATCCCTTCGCAATTCCTGAGCACAGATAAACCCGATGAGGTTGTAGAAGTAGGGGATACCATCACCTTTGAGATCAACGGGATTACTGAAGACTATTACAAGTATATAATTGAGGCTCAGAGCCAGGTCGGTCCCCAAATACCACTTTTTAGTGGTCCCCCGGCAAATATCCGCACCAATTTTAATAATGGTGCCATAGGATTCTTTGAAGCCTATTCAGTAAACTACAGCAGCACCATTGCCACCGCGGATATAGTCAATGGTGGCAAGCCTGAATAATACGCAGAAAAATTCTATCTTTATATCAATATAGATAGATAATCTAATCAACATGGCATACTACATTGCAAAAAAGATCAGCCTGGGATTCCCTGAGGCTGTCGAAAAAGTTATCGAGGAACTCCAGAAGGAAGGATTTGGTGTCATTACCCAGATCGATGTACGGGAAACCCTCAAAAAGAAACTGGATGTTGATTTCAGGCCATACCTGATCCTGGGAGCCTGCAATCCCCAATACGCTCATCAGGCCCTGACCTTTGATGACAGGATAGGAACACTGCTCCCCTGCAATTTTGTTGTGCAGGAAGTGGAAGGTGGGACAGAGGTCCTGGCCATGAACCCGCACGAGACCATGTCCAGTCTCATGGAGGGAGAAATAGAGGAGATCAGTAAGGCCATTACAGATAAGGTAAACAGGGTGCTCGCACAACTTTAATTAGCACTCCTTTAACTTTTCGGGACAGGGTAATCTGGAATAAATGGCTTATTTTTAAGCATGCAAAAACCAGATCCACATATCCTGACGATTTTCGGTGCGTCCGGAGACTTAGCCAGACGGAAGCTTATCCCATCCATCTACAATCTTTACATCCAGGATCTACTGCCTGAGAATTTTGCCCTGTTGGGTACAGGCAGAAAGGAATTTTCCGATGAATCATTCCGGGATCACATGCGGCTGGCCCTGGAAACTTTTGCAGGAGAGGATACAGATCCAGAAAGGGTAAACAAATTCCTTGATTACCTGTATTACGTGTCCATAGATACAGCGGATCCGGATGAATACACCAGGCTGAAAAACAAACTGGATGAACTGGGTCAGTCTTTGCATACCGGGGACAACCATATTTTTTACCTGGCTACACCACCCAGTCTTTATGCAAAGGTGGCGCACAGCCTGGCAGGCCAGGGACTGGCAAGGAGTAAAACCAGCTGGCGAAGGATCATCGTGGAAAAGCCCTTTGGATATGATCTTGCATCGAGCAGAGAACTGAATAAAGAGTTCAGAGAGGTTTATGACGAGGAGCAGATCTACCGGATCGACCATTACCTGGGAAAGGAAACCGTACAGAATATCATGGTCACCCGGTTTTCCAATGCAATTTACGAGCCCATCTGGAACAGGAATTATGTGCACCATGTTGAGATCACTGCGGCTGAAAGCATAGGGGTGGGAGACCGTGGTGGATACTATGAGGGATCCGGGGCTTTGCGCGATATGTTCCAGAACCATATGCTACAGCTGGTCGCCCTGGTTGCGATGGAGCCCCCTGTATGGGCAGATTCAAGTTCCATTCGGAATGAGATCGTAAAGGTTTTTGAATCCCTGCGTCCCCTTAATAATGAGGATTTAAAAAATAATGTGATCAGGGGACAATATACAGAATCCATGATCAAAGGAGAGTCAGCCAAAGGTTACAGGGAGGAAACAGGGGTGGATCAGGATAGTCGGACAGAGACCTATTTTGGGATTAAATTTTTTATAGATAACTGGCGCTGGAAAGATGTTCCCTTTTATGTCCGTACGGGCAAGAGACTGCCAACCAGGGTGACAGAAATCGTGGTCCATTTTCAGCCAACCCCTCATCATATTTTCTCCAGCCGCAAGACTGATGAAGTCAATACGAATAAATTGATAATCAGGATACAACCTGATGAGGGCCTACTGATAAAATATGGGATGAAGGTCCCCGGTGCAGGGTATGAGGTCCAGACTGTAAATATGGATTTTCATTACTCCGACCTCTCTGAAGTTTATCTGCCCTCAGCATATGAAAGGCTGCTGCATGATTGCATGCTTGGAGACTCGACATTATATGCCAGGGGAGATGCAGTGGAATGTGCCTGGAGTTTTGTGGATCCAATCCTGAAATACTGGGAGAAGAACCCCGACCATGCTCTGTATGGATATCCGGCGGGTACATGGGGGCCAATAGAGGCCGATGATCTGATAGAGGAAAAAGGATTGACCTGGCGTTACCCCTGTAAGAACCTGACCGATGACGGTATTTACTGCGAATTGTGATACATATCTTCAAATCAATTGAAACACTGACCGCTTCACTGTCTGATAAGGTGATCCATCTTGCCGAGGGAGTCAGCGGGGCTGGCATTCCATTAAACATTGCCCTTTCTGGTGGATCTACTCCAGCTGTCTTATTTAAAAAAATTGCATCCGCTGCAAAAGATCCAGGATTATGGGAGCATGTAAATTTTTACTGGGTGGATGAGCGTTGTGTGCCTCCCGGGCCATATGGAAAGCAATTACCGTATGACAGATGAGACCCTTTTTCGTCCATTGTCTCTTAGCTATACTAATGTGCACCGGATGATGGGAGAGGAGGAATCTCATGCAGAAGCAGACAGGTATGAGGAATTACTCAGGACACAATTGCCCATGAGGGATGGTTTGCCCTGTTTTGACCTGGTCCTGTTGGGTATGGGAGCAGATGGCCATACTGCCTCCATATTCCCTGACCAGATGCCATTAATGCATTCACGCAGGATATGTGAAGTAGCCATCCATCCTGAAACCGGACAAAACAGAATTACCCTGACCGGCCCTGTGATCAACAATGCAACGTGGGTCTGCTTTATGATAACCGGCTCCAGGAAGGCCAGTATCCTGGCCACCATATTTGAAGAGGGGAAAGAAGCAGAAAAATATCCTGCCGCTCATATCAAACCCGCCGGGGGAAAGTTGGAATGGTATCTGGATGCAGAAGCCGCACAATTGCTGAAAGCATCAGGGTGATGACCCTTCATTCAGGTAATCAATCAGCCGACGCATATTTCTTATGAACAGTCCCGTTGAAATATATTCCTGCCCGGTAGTATCCCGGTAGGGAGAGGTGTCGGTCTGATCACCAACATGGGTTGTGGCATACTTATCGGTGATCTCCTGAATATGTCCGTCCTTACGATAGGGGTTACTGATCATGGCACCCCGGGTCAGCCAGCGGCCATTTACATCAAGTGCCTGTATGATCTCCAAAATTTGCTCGTCATCCAAGCCCTGCCTCTGGGCGGTTCGGTTCAGGTCAAAATACCTTTTCTCATCCATGAGGTGTTCCCTGGAAGTTTTCCGGGGACCGGCAGCTATCATGCTGTCATACTGTTTTTTCAGTCCCTCAAGATCAATTCTGCCTTTTCCGTAATAGTGGGCTAAAAGCAAGGTATCCTGATAATCATAATAATATTGCCCGTATTTCACATTTGCCCCTTTTCTGTGAACATAAAGGGGTTTATTTTTCTCCGGATCCACAAAGGTCGGATGAGTATATCTGCCCCCTTCTGAAGAACCCTCAGGCAATCTGGTCAACTCAAGCCACTCAATGGCCTCCGGAATAGCATTCAGGTATTTCTGGTCTCCGGTTAATTCATAAAACCTGATCAGCAGCATGGCGTTCTTATGTGTTGTTGAAGGCAGCAATGCCCTGGGTTCATAGCTGCGTGCACCGGCAGGGTTCAGGTCCATATCGTACTGCTGTGCCCATCCCCCGCTGCTGTGCTGGGTCAAAAGGTAGAAATCCATACCACGGGTAATAGCATCTGCATAATCTTCCTTTGAAAGGTTCTGGTAACACTGGACCAGGAAATGGATGTTATCCCAGATTACATCATCATTGAATGTAAAGAAGGAAGAATAATCGGGCTTCCCGTTTTTAATGAAATCGTATTTCAGCGGATATCGTTGGGGCCACCCTCCCTCAGGGTACTGGCTTTCCAGAATGAAATCAATAACCTTTTCAAGTGCCACTTTATAGGTTGGATCCTTCTTCTCAAGGTAGATCCGTAGCAGGAATCGTGCTGCATCTGCTGATACTCTATCATCGAAAGTGCTGTTCCCGTAATAATGTTGAAATTCCTCCAGTCTCCATCCGTTCTTGCCGATGGTATTGTACCACTGGCTGATGGATTCTTCACCTGCAAAATCTATCAAATAATTCCATCCTCCCTCCGGTCTTTGTCCCCTGACAATCGCTGAAGCTGCCTTTTCCGCCGCAATATAATAATATTCATCCCCGGTAACATGATAGGCATCCAGGAAAGTATGTCCCATACTCACCGTGCCGGGATGCTGCAGCCACACCATAGATTCATACGCTTCCATTTCCCCCCAGCGCCGCGATAGATCGGGCAGGTAATACCAGAGGTAACCGCCTTCGGTACTGATCTCCTCGACCATATACCGGGTAGCATTCAACATGGCTTTTTCAGTCTCCAGTAGCAGATTGTCTTTCTGCATGCAGGATTGGAGGGCTAATAAAATAAATAATATGGCAGGGGGAGATGCTTTTTTCATAGTGCATGCAAGTTACAGGAAATTGGTTACACTGCTGATCTTTTTAAAACTAAAAAGGGGCTGTTCCTGCCGGAACAACCCCTTTTGATCTAGGATCTACTCTTAACTCAATATACGGTATTAATACAGGTGTATCTGGCTTCTCCTTTTCACGATCAGTTCTGGCCTTCCTTCAAATGTGCTCAGGAGTCCGGTTACCCACATATATCTGCCTTCAAAATACATTTCCGGGTACCTGTCGTATCTCCTGGCATGATGGCCAGAGATGATGACGGTGAAATCATGGTATGGAAAATCTCCGCCGAAATAGAGGTGGTACTCGTCGGTTGTCCATGAATAATAGATCTCATGGACCCTGCCGTATACATTCCTGACCTCACCTATATGGTAATATGCGTTGTAAGTAGGGATGGTTATTACCCTGTATCCTATCGGATAATACCAGTAACTGTATTCAGGATACATGATCCTGTAATCATGGTACATCCGGTTGGTCCAGGTGACATGAACCCTGTTTGGTGTACGGTAATGGTAATTGACCTTCCGGTACCTGACAGGATTGTAATGATAGCCTTTTACATGATTAGAACGTACAACCCGTCTGTTAGGTGTTGCATAGTTCTTACGATGCTCAGCATGTGTCCTGGGAACATATTTACTGCCACTGGCATTGCCACGGACAGAATGGTTATTTCTGTTGCCTGTTGTACCCTTGGTCGGGGATGGCTTCTGTCCCTTGTATGTTCCGGTATTACCCTTATTCGGGGACCTATCTCCCCTTGTACGACCCTGATTACCAGTATTATTTCGAGATACCTGGCCCTGCCCCGGTTTTTCGTAGGTGCTTCTATGTGTCTGGCTCCTGCTGACACCGGAAGGTTTGTTGGCCTGGCTTCTGGCTGACTGACTGGCTTCTGCCACTGCCTGCTTGCTGCCTGAGAGTTGTCTCTGTGTATTGGTACGGCTCCTGCTGGCATGGGAGATGTCTCGGTTACTGGCCTGTGGGGCCCTTGTGGCCTGCTGGCTGTTATGGCTTTTTTTCTGTTCAGCTGACCGTCTTACGGCCGTTTCACTCTTCTGTTTCTCTGGTACATGCCTGCTTCGTTCCTTCGCCGTTCTCTGTGCATGAAGTGAGATCGCAAAGAAGAATATTGCTGTTATGATAATAATCTTTTTCATGACTCTTACGTTTTAAGTACGGTTTGTTTGATTAAGTAAAAGCAAAATCTTTGCCAAAGTTTGAGATATGATAATAAGTGTAAGAAAAACAGCTGTTTATCAGATCCAGAACATCAGTTGGTGGATTTTGGTCATTGCCATGGAAATTGCCTGGAACATTGCCAGAATGAATCCGTATAACGTTTATAATATTATCGATTCACAGTAGTGAAGTTAGGAATGGATCAATTTAAAGAGGTTGCCCTGGAACGGGATCTGTTCGCCAAGATCAGTGAACAGAAAAACAAGATAGAGCAACAGCAAAAAGAGCTGGAAGGCAGTCTGTCCTATGCAAGTTCCATCCAGGCCGCATTACTGCCTGATCTCAGATATTTCAAAAAAACCTTTCCTTCAAGTTTTGTCCTGTTCAAACCCCGGGATATCGTCAGTGGTGATTTCTATTGGTACAACAGAAAAGATAACAGGATCGCTATTGCTGCAGCGGATTGCACCGGTCATGGGGTTCCGGGTGCCTTTATGAGCATTCTGGGCATCTCATTTCTGAATGAAATTGTCAGCAAGCAGATCCCCCGAGCCAATACCATACTCAATCGCCTGAGGGAAAACGTAATGAAAGCCCTTCACCAGACAGGGGATAACAGTGAGCATAAGGATGGGATGGATATTGCTCTATGCGTTATAGACCTTGATGAAATGAGAATGGAGTTTAGCGGTGCCTTTAATCCGCTTTACATGATACGGAAAGGCTGCCTGGTGGAAACCCGGGGGGATAAGATGCCCATTGGAATCAATGCAGTGGTTGAAAAGTCATTTACCAATCATAATATCAAACTTGAAATGGGGGACCTGATATATATCTTTTCGGATGGATATCCCGACCAGTTTGGGGGACCGGAAGAGAAGAAATTCCGGTATAAGCACCTCCAAAAATTACTGGTTGCTAATGCTAACAAGCCGCTTGAATCACAGAAACGGGAACTGGATCGCACATTCATACAGTGGAAAGGTAACCTTGAGCAGGTAGATGACGTACTGATCATAGGCATTAAAATCTGATGTCAGATGTGGTTTAAACAATTCAAAATCAAGAATTACAGGTCAATTCTTAATACCGGGTCGCAGGATCTGGCTTCCGATAATATAACCGGTTTAATCGGGCAGAATGAATCCGGCAAAACCTCTATACTTGAGGCCCTTAACAGTTTTTATTCAGGCATCATCTCCGACGATATCCTACGCAGTGATCTTAGTCTTCCCGAGGTTTCATGTTCATTCAATGTTAGCTCCACAGACCTGAAGAAAATATTTCCTGATAAAAAGGTACCTGCCAGGATTCTGGAAATTGCCAAAAGTACAGAGCAAATCACCCTCACCCGTTCATGGAATGCGGATAAATCCAGTTACCTGAGTTTTGGGGATGAAGCAGTCACCAGATATTATGAAGAGCTGGAAGGGCAGATGAAGGAATTCAGGGAGAGAACCATGGAGGAACTTCACAGGACCATTGAAGAAGCCAGATTAGCAGACGAGGAACTTGGGCAGATACAGATGGAAAAAGAAGATATTGAGAAAGAACTTCATATACTTACTCCCCAGCTGAACCGGAGCAAAAAAATTCTTGACAGAAAACCTGATAAGGAGACTCAAAACCAGGTACAGAAACTTTTGCTTGAGACAGAACGGTTAAATAAAAGGTTCGAAAAAAAAGCCATCACGGTAGAATCCAAGGCAGTAAAGGCTGAGGAATTAACACAGCGTTCAAGATATGCACAGCTATGTTTGGAAGCCCAGAACCAGTTGAGTGAGGTTAAACTCAAATGGGAAGACTCTTACCGTGAGTTGATTGATTTACAGGGCTATATGGAAAGCCTCGAGACCGAAAAGGAGATGAAAGGAATGCAGAGCAAGCTGGATATGCTTAATTCAAAACATCTTGAGAATGACCTGAACCTTGAAAAATCCACTTCCAAAGCAGAATTCAGTCTGTCCGTAACATCCAGGATCCTGAAAGGAGCAGAGCCATCCGATGCAGAAGATATGGTAGAGAAGGAGAGGCATAAGAACAATGGTTATTACAGCGAGTCTGAAATGGCGGATCTGGCATTTGAACATATACCGGCATTTGAATTATTTGAGGATTTCAGTAGCTTACTGCCAAACAGGATAGACCTTGAGGATGTATTTTCAATGAATGATACCGTGGAAGGATATAAGGCTGCGAGGAATTTCCTGGTTGTATCCGGACTCAAAGCCACTTTTTTTGAGGAGAGGAATAGCAGGATACTCAAACATAAAATTGAAAAATTAAACAATGAGATAACCCTCAATTTCCAGGATTACTGGAGACAGAGCCTGGGGAAAACGAATAAGATCAAGATCCATTTTGAACTGGAGCATTACGATAACAGCCATCCTGATAAGATGGGCAAACCTTACCTGGAATTTTGGATCAAGGATGACCAGGAACGACTGTACCCAAAACAGCGGAGCCGTGGCGTAAGATGGTTCCTGTCGTTTTACCTTGAGTTAAAGGCCAATGCCATTGAAAATAAGCAGCGATCCAGGGTATTCCTGATTGATGAACCCGGACTCAGCCTTCATGCCCGGGCCCAGGAAGACGTATTGAAGGTATTTGAAGATATCAAGGAAGATATACAGATTGTTTACTCAACCCATTCACCACACCTGATCAATCTGAACAAATTATACCGTTTGCTGGCCGTCCAGCGAGCCATAGAGGATGATATGCGGAGTGAAACCGTCATTTTCAGTCCCAAATCATTAAATGACGCTTCCACCGATACCCTGTCACCGATCTATACTTTGATGGGGACCAAAATGAGTGATCACCAGTTTGTAAAAAAGAAGAACAATATCATCGTTGAGGATACTCCTACCTATTATTTCTTGAGTACCATCTTTGACCTGGCCAGTTATCACAAGGAGTTATATTTCCTTCCTTCCACCGATGTCAATAATGTACCGATGCTGGTAAATCTGCTTATGGGATGGAGATTGGATTTCATCGTTCTTCTCGATGATGATGCTGAAGGTAACCGGGTTTATCAGGAATTGCGTAGCAATATTTACCTGAATAATGATGAAATTGCATCCAAGAAGTTAGTACTCCTTGATGGCCTGAGAAGTGTTGAGGATCTTTTCTCAACCATTGATTTTAAGAATTTTGTCCTGCATCAGCGGGTGGGAATTACAGAAAAGAACTCGGAGTATATTGAGCTGAATGAAATATCCAGGGCCAAACTGGCTTCCGATTTCATTTTACATGTACAGGATAACGGCGTGAGATTCGAAGATTTTGATGAAGAAACCAGGGACAACATCAAGAAGATGATCAAAAAGCTCGATAGTTTCCTGGTCTAATACCTTATTATTTTTTCTACATCATGCTTGTTAAGGTAGGTCCTGATGATCTGCTGTATATCCCGGTTGTCCTCATAAATCTTGATGCAGTGTACAATATCTTCCAGCTGGAGGTATGATTCTTCAGTATTCAGGAAACCAAAACCAACGTACTTCCCATTTTCGAGCTGGACCACTGACCTTTCATTGTCCTCACGCCCCCTGTCTATGATCAAAAGGTTCTTATGTTTATAGTAAAAAGCAGAAAGTGCCTTTATTACCCGTTTGTTATAAATATCCGGAGCCTCCTTCCCAATGCATGCACCGTTGCACTGCCTGATCTCATAATGGAAACAACTCCCATCTGTGTCGTACATTCCACATAATTTCTGGCATAGCCAGTGCCGTTCTATCATTTTAGTCAGGATGCTTTTAGCTTCTGCCTTATTCTGGAAACATGTCTCAGGAGCCTGGTTAATCCTGTTGACTGTCCTGTCAATCACCAGGTTGTAGTACCCTTGATCATCCTTCTGGCTGTATAAACCATAATGCATGGTTTTGCGTTTCTGTGCCCTGTTGTATCTCGGGGCATGTTTCTTGATCTCGCTCGATTCAGTCAGCAAGGCTATTAATTCGCTACCGGTAAGCTCAAAATTGATACCGGCGATGTTCTCTTTCATCTCGATGGCCCTTCTGGAGCTATTATTGCTCAGATGGCTCATCACCCTCTTCCTGATATTATTGCTTTTACCAATATAAATGACCTGTTGCTGGTCATTGTGAAAATAATATATACCGGTTTGTTCAGGAAGTGCATCAATAATGGCTTTGTCCAGGTCGGGATGAAGATTCTTGAAGTTATTGGATATTGATGCCTGCAACATTTCCTGCTGTCCGGTCTCCCTGGACCGGTTCAGCAGAGGTCAAGGAGTTTAACTGTGGCAAGGGCATCTCCGGCAGCCCTGTGCCGTCCCTTAATAGCAATGTTCAGAGTCCTGACACAGGTTCCCCAGACTGTATGAACGATGTCCTGGTAGTAATTTGCGACTAAGCCTGAGAGTACACATATTTTCCCTGGTAAATTCATATCCCAGGCTTTTGAATTCTGACTTGATAAATTTATAATCGAAACTGGCATTATGTGCCACGAAGATTTTCCCTTCAGTGAAATTCACAATTTCTTTGGCGATCTCGTAAAATTTTGGCGCATTCACCACCATTTCGTTGGAAATACCCGTTAGTGAAGTGATGTAATAGGGGATGTTTTTTTCAGGATTGACAAGGGAAATAAATTCATCTGTAACTTTATTTCCATCATAATGGTATATAGCAATCTCAGTAATTTTTTCGGTCTTCGGACTTCCACCGGTAGTTTCTATGTCAACAATGGCATACAAGGCTTATCCGCATCTAGTCTGATGGTACAGGAAGTGGTATAGGTGGTATAGGTGCGGGTTGGCCAGATAATTCTATTTCCCAGTTTAAGGTACTGAACCTGCGGGGGAAAACACCCATCATGGTTGTTCCGGCATAGGCGAGCAACAGGTCAAATACAAGCAGGGTCGCTCCGACAAATATGCCATTGGAAAACCCCCATGCTATTCCCCCGAGAAAATAATACACAGCCACAGGAAATAATATTCCAGCTCCGACCGACAATCCAATGCCTATGGCCCTGTCTTTTGAATTGCTCTGAATAAATCCCGAGATCATCATGATATTGTCCTTTTTTATCTCCTGGCCCTGTACAAGAATATTATCATCATCAAGCACCTCCCATTCTCCCTTTAACTTTTCACCATCAAAGGTTTTGATAGTTATCCTCTTGTCTGTCCTGATGGTCTTGGTTTTGGTAGTATTCAGTTTTTTGACCAGATTGATCTGCTGGCTGAATACCGATTGGCTGTAGATGATTAATACCAGAAAAAATAAAATCTGTCGCATGAGAAGAATTTTGGTATAAAAATAATGAAAAATAAAAACCAAGGTTCCCGGTGTCCGGAATCGTACGCACCTTGCATATTTCCGGACGATATTGATCTGTTTGCCATCGCTGTGATCAGTATATAATCTCTTAAATACCAAGATATTATTAATTCTGGAACAATGTATGTATAGGCTAGTAAAACGAAAGCTATGAGAATGCAAAATCCTTTGATCATGATGGATAAGATTCAAGATGAACACCAGTATATTTCAGCCAAAGAAGACCTGAAAACCATATATAAAGAAATACTCCGGCTGGTTATCAAAAAAGAAGAGTATGAGGAGAAGATTGAAGAATATCTGAATAAGCAATCATAAGCCAGAATAGCCAACAATTTAGGTTTCAAAACCAGGAAGGTACATATTCATCATCTGTTCCTTCCTGGTTTTTTGTTTGCCCGATAAATTGACTTCCTGTATGGAAAGGTGTAAATTTATTTATCTAACCGAAACCTACTATCACTATGAAAAACCTGATTTTCATCTCAATCTTCTGTATGTACCTGGTGCTTTCCTCCTGTCAGCCGGGAATTGATTATGAAGCAGAAGCAAAAGCCATTAAGGAAGTTATCATGAATGAAACCAAGAGTTACTCCGCTCAGGATTTCCCAAGTGTAGCTGCCAGTTTCGTCAGGGATTCTACTGCCATCAGAATGTCAACCGGGGCAGGAGGGCATAATGTCTGGGTTGGCTGGGAACAAAAGCTGGAACCCTATTTTAAAAAGAGTGCTGAGGCGGACTGGTCAGATTTTGAGATCTTTAACCGCAAATGGGATAACTGGAAGATCAAGGTTTACCCGGAATCTGCCTGGGCGGTATACAATCAATTCACTGACTATTCTTATCAGGGTGAAACAGGAAAGGCAAAGACCTGTGAGGTTCGTATCCTTGAAAAGGAGGGAGGCAAATGGCGCATCGTCATGCTTCACTGGATTGACCTGATCTCATTTGAAGAAGCCAGGGCAGCCGAAGAAAAAGAATAACCTGGCTCAATTACCGCCAAAACTAATCCCCAAATACTGCTTTTTCATCTATAAAGCCATCTGCGATGACCGTCATACGGATGTTTTCTTGCCCCACTGGGATGATAGATGAAACCAGTACAGCAGGAACCATTTTTGTGCCGTTATTTACAGTTGCAAGAGTATTGGGTATAGGCTCGTCCCTGGCAAGCAGGATAGCCATATTGGCCGCCGATGCAGCCAGCGATTCAATAACCTTGTAGACAGTCATCGTTTGTTGTCCGTTTACTATCCTTCTACAGGCATCTGTTTCTGCATCCTGTCCAGATAATAGAACCTTTTTATCCAATTCGAGTTCCATAAGAGCTTTTGATGCTCCTCTGGACAGGCCATCACTGGAGGCAATAATGGCATCCGGGGGCTCATTTTCTGCGAGGTAATCTTTCATGATCTGGTATGCAATCCCATCATCCCATTTCTCCACATTCTCGTCGATAACGATCTTAATGTCTCCCCTAATAATCAGCGGCTGCAGAACATTCATCTGGCCTATTCTCAGAAGCAAGGAATTGTTGTCTCCCGGATCACCACCCAGCAGGGCATATGATCCCCTGGGTTTGATCTTGGTGAGGTATTCAGCCTGTATCTCACCTATCCTGACATTGTCAAAAGACAGGTAGCAGTCCAGGTCACAATTTTTAATGATCCGGTCATAGGCTATCACATCGATATCCCTCGATTTGGCATAATCCACCAGCTTACCTGCAGCATCGCTGTTAACCGGTACAATGATAAGAACATCGAGTTTATCTTTTTCTATCATTTCTTTGGCCTGCCTGGCCTGTTCAACCTGGCTTCCATTGGCCTCCCTTACAATCACCTTGGCGTTCTGCGATTCAAGGTGCTGGGACAGATAACTGATATCCTTTGTCCATCTCTCATGGGTTGGCCCCATGCTGATGCCAATGACAATATCATCTGTCTTTGTACATCCAACAAGCAGCAGACTAATGACAATGGCAGTTAATAGATTTGCTATGTGTGTTTTCATGGCAATGGTTTAAAATGATTGTTCAGTCAATTGAGATAGTTTCCTGCCGCATCGTATAGCATGGCAAGGAATAGATGCAGAGAGTGCAACAATGAGATACAATAAAGGTATGAAATATATGGGGTTTAAATCAACATGTTGTAAAAAACAAATAGCCATCAGAAAATAATCGGATGGCTTAAAGAATATTGACTGTGCCGGAGTCTGTCTCACGGTTTGTAATCCCACTCAATCAGGCCGCAGAACAATGAGATCTGATTGTTCGCAGGCATTTTTGGTCAGGTCAACATTGATAAAATGGTTATTGACCGGGTATGTTCTTCGCAGAAATCTGCATGTTTGATCAGCTTTCATTCGTGTATTACTGAATTGGGTGCCGGCAGCAGATTGCTCTAAAATATTGTCAATTACCCGGTAATCCATGCGTTCTGTAAAGTGGAAATTAACTGGCCAGAGTTCTGAATGGGAGTTTTTTTCTTGTTGTGGATGTAAATCTACGGCCTTGTAACTCGAAATATGATTTCCTGAGATAACCCCTATTCCTCCATCTGTCCATATCCCTACAGATATACTTAATTCTTTTGGTATGGTAAAAGCAATCCTGTTCTTTTGAATTCTCAGATCATGTGAACCAGTGGCTAATATTCCGCTCCAGAGGCAGTTATGGATATAATTATCTGATATTTCCCCTTTCATCCATCTCGGATCATTCACCTGGAAGGAAATCCCGTCAAAATAGTTGAAGATTATGTTATTGGAAATTGTTCCTGAAGAATTATATGAAAGTATACTATTGCTCATTGGATAACTGTACCCGGAGATGGCTTCGAAATCGTCTCCTATAAAGGTAAAGCCCTCAATCCTGAAATTTTCGCAATTAACAAACTTGATAGAGGAGGATAGGGAGTTATCATCCAGAGGTGGATCGGAGCATACAAAATCCGAAGGTGGAAGTAATCTTGCCTTTTTGCCAATTAATTTCAAATTTTTTAGTCCGGTTGCAATGACAGCCTCACGGTATTCACCCTCTTCAACAAATATGGTTATATTAATTCCGCCAGCAGCCATCGCCGCATTCACTGCAGACTGTATAGTCTGGTAATCTGAAGGAACATGGTAAACCAGATCTTCGGAATTTAATGTCGATTTTCGCGGATATGTAACTTCGTCAAGGGAAAAAGCAGATAGTGTGAAACAAAACAGGAATATTACCGGGACAGCAAGATTTTTCATTGTTCAGTCCCTATTTGGTAAGTATCAGTTTTTGATATTTCAGGAAATTCTCTCCAACCACTTTCAGGATATAGAATCCGCTTGGTAGTGATGAAAGATCTATCTCCGATTGAATCTCATGGTTGATGGAGCCGTTTGAACAACAACGACAATTAACCAGCATTCCTGATGAATTATACACTCTCAGGTTTAACATACCTGATGTCGGATTTTTAATGCTCACACTAAAATTTCCGTCTGAAGGATTGGGTTGTACTAACATTGTCGGGTTTTTATGGTTTATGTTGATGTAAAATTACAATGGGAAGGGGTGCCGGTCTAACAGATATGTCTCATTTAATAAAAGATATGTAACATGCATGCGTTTTAATTAATAAGATAAGTATATGATTACTTGAATCAGGTAGAAAATTGAAGTAACTTATTTCGCTTTTCAGTTCCTAAGACCCTCAAAATGAAAAACCTGGTTTCTTAAAATGTTGATTTTACCTGTCCTGGTATATGGAACAGTTTCTTGTAGTACATCGTATAAGAATGAAAAGATACCTGTTACCACTGATTCAGAACGTGCCAGGAAGTTATATATTGAAGCCGATGAATTATTTGAGAAGGTCTACATCTCTGAAGCTGTAGCTCATCTGGAAGAGGCCCTGGCGGAGGATCCCGATTTTTTTATGGCAGCATATGGTCTTGCCACACATTATATGTTTTTTGAAGATAACAGGGATTTTCTAAAATATGCAGCACAGGCTATCCGTTCAGATATCACATTGAGCAAGGGTGAAAACCTACTGAAAGCCGCTTTACAAAAACTTATGGTGGATCAAAATGCAGATGTTACAGATTTCGGAAAGGATCTGGTAAAGCTTTATCCTGATGATCCTTACGCATATTTCCACCTTACCTTCTTTCAGCAAATTATAGAAGATTACCAGGGACAGGTTGAAAATCTGCAAAAAGCTGCAGAAATTAAGGAAGATCCTGCAAATGTTTTTAATACGCTTGGGTATACATACATGGCCATGGAACAATTTGAAAGAGCAGCTGAGGCCTTCGATAAATACATTGAATTAAAGCCGGATGAACCCAATCCATATGACTCAAAGGGAGATTATTACATGGCTGTTGAAGAATATAGCAAAGCTTATGATTCATTTATGAAGGCTTTTGAACTGGACTCCACATGGACAGGATCCCTCCAAAAGGCAAAAAAAGCGCGTATCATGATCAATTCACCTGAGAAGGAATAAATTCCCAATAAAACAATCATTATGAAAAGTTTATGTATTCTCATGGCTTGTTCAATGATCCTGTTTGCAGGATGCCAATTTGAAACTTCCACTTCCAAGGGTATTTCAATTGAGAAAAGCGAACTGGCAAGAATAGACGAGAACAATCAAATCGTTCCAGCCGGGGACAAAAAATTTCAAAGGGGAGAAGATGTCCATTACATTTTATACAATGTTGGAAAATTCAAGGAAGGAGAAGATGGATTGCACTGGCTTGAAATGGACCTGGAAGTAACTGACCAGGAGGATAACATTATCCTGGATGCCAAAGAAATGCTTGGGGAAAACGGTCATCTCAGGCTGGCAGAAGGCTATGCTGCTACCCCTTATGGTACCTTTGAGACGACAGAAAAGCTTAAACCGGGTAAATACAGGATCAAACTCACCATCTATGACAGGATAGGGAATGGGAAGGCGACTGTAAGTTCCACCGTTGAACTCGAGTAATAATTTATAAATTTGTAAAATGAAACACATTATAATACCTTTTCTTACAGGCGTGCTATTCACGATCCCTATGGGTTGCAATTGGGATGATCCCTTCGATAACAATAACCGTAACATAGTTGGTACAGGCCCCGTCGTGACCAAAACCCTTACCCTGGACGATTTCAGCAAAATTGAGAACACAGGTGTTGCTTATATCCATGTTACGGTCGGAGGTCCGCAATCTGTTGTTCTTAAAGCCCAGCAGAATATCATTGATGTAATGACCATCGGGGTCCTGGCGGAGGAATTAAAGATTGGGCTGGAGAAGGGTACAAGTATCGAGAGAGCAGACTCAATCGTGTTTGATATCACCATCCCGGAAATCAGCAGCATCATCCTGACCGGGGTAGGAGAATATGTCTTATCCGGGGATTACCAGGAAGATCTGACAATCTCTATAACCGGGGTCGGAGATGTCAGGGCCTTTGACCTGGAAGTTGGAACCTGCAACATTTCCATTACGGGAGTGGGTGATTGCGAGGTGCATGTAACAAATGAGCTGAATGTTAGTATTCTGGGTGTTGGAGATGTTCACTGGAAAGGGGATCCGGACATTACATCATCAATAAGCGGGGTTGGCAACTTAATAGATGCCAATTAGCTTGTTTCCATGCGGTATCACTGATTCCACTTGAGACGATATGACTTTTGCTTCCCAAATCCTTTCAGTAACAATTCGTCTTCATAGATCTCAAGGATCCCATAGGAACTAATCCTGGTATCAACCATTCCAAAAATTGTGAAGTAATGGATTCCGTTTTTTAATTCATAGTCCCCGGCATGATTATGCCCATTGATATAGGCTACCACATTTGAACTGCTTTCAATGATATCAAGTATTTCTTCATTATTCCACAAATTTTCTGCAGTATAAAGTGGTCTCAAAGGGCTGTGTGAAAAAATAATAACATTATTCTGTGATAATCTAGCCCTTTCCAGTTCCTCTTTAAGCCATATTTGTTGCTTTTTACCGATGGCACTATTATAACTGTGATTATTTGATTTCCCTATGGTGCTATACATATACGCATTCAGCCTATTCATATCATGGTTATGTAATGTTCTGGAATAATAAGCATAGTCAGTAGCATCCAGGACAATAAAATGCCAGCCATTTTCTTCATAAGAATAATAATAATCCGGCATTGATAATTTCTCGAGTAAGCCGGTCAGACGGCTGGGTGATATAGCAAAGTCGTGATTCCCAAGCAGGTGATGATTCTCAATATTCGGATCAAGATCCTCGTAAAGGGGCAAAATTGAATCATAACTCGTCCATCCTAAATCTATAATATCTCCAAGGTTCTGTACAATATCAACCTGGTTTTCATTAAAGGTCGTAATAGCCTCTTTCAGCTTCCATAATGATTCCCTGTAATATCTCTTACCGGCAAGAGGTTTATCGGCATACTGTGGGTCTGCTACCAGTCCGATCTTCAGGACAGGTTTTTCTTGAGAAAAAGATGCCTGCAGGGACAGGATCGTAAACAGAGCTAACAGCAGGTGTCTCATAGTACAAATATGCAGAGAATTTACATGCATTTCAGTTCCTATTGATTGATTTAAACAAAAGTGTATTTTTACTACCGTATTTCGTAATGACAACCTGTGATCAAATCGCAATATGGATTCTTATCAAAAGCTAGCCGAACGCCTGGATCAGATCCCCAACGGATTTCCGAAAACCCAGAGTGGGGTTGAGCTTAAATTGCTGGCCAAACTGTTTACTGCGGAAGAGGCTGCACTTGCTTCGGATCTTAGCCTGGACTTGCTGAGTGTCAGCGAAATTGCATCTATTAATGGAGCCAGTGAACCTGAGGTAAAGTCCCTGTTAATTGGGATGGTTAAGAAGGGACTTATCGATATGAAAAGAAAGGAAGGAGAGGGCTTTGTTTTTTGTCTGATCCCCTTTGTCGTGGGCTTTTATGAACGTCAGAATGCCAAAATAGATAAGGAGTTTGCCGAATTATTTGAGGCATACTATAAGGAAAGCTTTCATAAAGCCATGTTATCGACTCCTTCAGTCCACCGTATCATCCCTGTGGAAAAAACCATCCCGGTAGGTACCGATGTTATGCCTTATGAAAAAGCCTCAACCTACCTGGATGATGCCAGGTCCTGGGGTGTTTTAGATTGTATATGCAGGGTCCAGCAGAAATTGATCGGTAAAGGCTGTAAGCACACAGTTGAAAATTGTCTGGTATTTTCCTCACGGCCAGGTACTTTTGACCGGAGGGAGGATATCAGGGCCATCCGTAAGGAAGAAGCATTGGATATCCTGGCTGAGGCAGACAAGGAAGGTCTGGTACACGCACCATCCAATACCCAGGAAGAAGTAAATTATATATGTAATTGTTGTACCTGCTCCTGTGGGGTACTCAGGGGGATGGTTGAATACGGAAATACAGATATCATTGCCCGCTCAGACTTTTATGCAGTTGTTGACCCGGATTTATGCACTACTTGTGAGGACTGCCTGGAACGCTGTCAGTTCAATTCATTGAAAATGACCGATGATACCTGCATAGTTAATAGAACATTATGTGTCGGATGTGGCCTCTGTGTCACAACATGTCCGACTGAAGCCCTCACACTCGAGCAGAAAAATCAGGAGGAAATTACCCCACCACCTATATCTGAAGAGGAATGGAGGGAGAAAAGAGCCAGGGCCAGGATTCAAATGGCCAAAGAGGATAGCTAGCGAAAAGTAAACTCATTTTAAATTATAAAACCATGAAATATTCTTTATTCCCAGTTTTTGTTCTGAGCTTTCTTATTTTTACATCCTGCAATTCAGATACATATCCAGACTCAGATTCAATGATAATCGAAGGAATCTTATATTCTACCGAGGAACCGGTATCTATTGAAATATCAGATGGAAAGATCATAGGGATCAAACCTGGAAAAATAACCGGTGATGGTCCGCAGTTATTTGTTGCACCCGGACTGGTAGACATTCAAATCAATGGTTACAATGGAATCGATTTCTCAGATCCCAGCCTAACACCGGAAGATCTTAATAATATTGCTGAAGGGCTCTGGGAAGTTGGAGTAACCAGCATTCTGGCAACGGTAACCACAGCCAGCCATGAGCAATTACTGGGTGCCTTCACGGCTTTGTCAAATGGCCTTACCGATCCTGAAGTTAGGATGACCATTCCGGGATTTCACCTGGAAGGTCCATATATTTCACCAGTACAAGGGTTTCGCGGTGCACATCCGGAGATGTTTATTCGCCCACCCGATCTCCAGGAATTCAAGCAATACCAGGAGGCAGCAAATAACATGATCAGGTTATTAACGGTTGCACCAGAATTCGAAGGAGTAATTCCTATAGTAGAATACTGTACTAATAATGATATAGTTGTCTCATTGGGCCATCATAATGGTTCAGCTGAACAGATTACTGCAGCAGTGGATGCAGGTGCATCATTTGTGACACACCTCGGTAACGGATGTGCCAATATGATCCACCGGCACAATAATCCCCTCTGGCCACAACTTGCTGAGGACAGACTTACAGCGGGTCTCATTACCGATGGATTCCACCTTAATAAAGCGGAGGTCCAGACATTTTACAAAGTGAAGGGGGATGAGAGAACCATACTTGTCTCAGATGCCGTGGATCTGGCAGGATTACCCCTGGGAGAATATGAAAGGTGGGGAGGAGTCGTGGAATTGACAGCGGATGTAGTAAAATTCCCGGCAGAAAATGTACTGGCCGGGGCAGCCTCACCCATTTCAAAGTGCGTTGGAAATATGATGCAATTCACAGGCTGCAGCCTTGAAAGCGCCATCAACATGGCAACCCGCAACCCGGCCAGGCTAATTGGCCTGGAAGATGTGGGGGCAATCCAGGTGGGTAAAAGGGCGGACCTGGTGTTATTTACCATGGACGATAATGAAATGGACATCAGGCAAACCATTCTTAATGGAGAAGTTGTATATCAGGCGGAATAACATCAGTCTCATCAAATAAAAATTTCAATTTACCATTCTCCAAACTGGAATTCATGTGTCTTTCCTTCGATTTCCAGTCTGAACCCTTCTGAGTTCGATATAAAGGTATAAGGATCATCGTTGAAACTGAACAAGACTGGTTGTACAACATGGGACCTATCAGCCAGGTCTTTATAAATGAGTTTGGTTATCGGTCCTGTAAAGTCCCATTCTGACTCTGCCAGCGGTCCGAACTCAAACAGCAAATGAATTTTGCATTTCTCATTTGGGCCATTTATTTCCCAGCCCTTCTCAGTGCGTTCTACGGGATACCTTGTCTGAAAATGCCCGTTGACCCATAACCGCCTGTTATTTGTACCTGCAACATCATCGATCAGCAGCAGGTGATTGTCATCGATCATCAACAGATGACGATTGTAGTGGGAGACAGCGTGAGGAAATGCTTCGCGTATATCGCAGACCAGGTAAAATCCGTTTTCCTGTTCAAATGCCATCCGGATATGGCTTGTGGCACAATCAGTTTGCTCGTGGCTTCGAATGGTAACGCAGTTATGTTGACTGGCCTTATTGGCTCCATAGCCGGGATCGATCAGGAACCTGTCCTGGCCATATCCCAGTATCAGATTCCCCAGGTCATCATTGTCATGGTTGCCGCCGTTAAACCCACCGCGAAAAGCCAGCCAGCTTTTCTCTCCACGCCACATGGCCCAGTCAATTCCGTCAAAGTGCCAGAAACGGGGTATCTTGACCGGCTTGCTTTCCTGATATGGCTGCCTGTACCAGAAGCTTTCAACATCACTGAACAATCCCCCTCTGCCTATCTCCTTTGAGGTTCGTCTTTCCTGGTCCCAGGCCCACTCCGGCTGGTTCAGCTTACCGGCCCACCAGAATGCCTGGGTAATTCCATACAGGCTCCCTTTTTCACTGCAATCCGAAAAATTATAAGCCCATCCATCCGGGGCAAACATGGGTATCCAGAAATGTAATGGTATGATGAAAATCTTCATTGTCCAATAGTCCGAGATCCTCCCCTGTAAGCTTTAATAGGGCACAATAAAATCAGTGAGGTGGCCGATGGCAGTTCCCTGGTACATGACACCCTCAATATATCCTCCACCGGGGTAAAAGGATTGGATCATATGAGGCAAACCTTCCGTAGCCAGGCCGAGCACAAAATCAGATAGCTCAGGATTCACATTTCTGATGACCATGGCTGCAATGCCTGCATTTCCATGCAATGCAGAATTCCAGTTGAAGTCACAGTCCACCCACCAGTCTTTTTTAACATACCCTCCAGATAGGCCTTGATGCCCTTTTCTATAAGGGCTTTCACGCATTCTCTCCGCTGCGGTTCATCCAGGAAATTATACAAGGCATCATATCCGAAGGAAACATTAAACAGCAGTTCTCCCGTACTGAGGTCTGCTGAATTAATATGGTATCTCCCGGGTGGTTCCGACTTCCATTCATTGGATCTGCAGGAGGCCATCAATGCCTTTTTCGCTATTCCAAGGTAGACCTCTTCCCCGGTAATATACCATGCCACAGTAGCCCTTTCCAGCCATTTCTTCAGGACCCGAACACCTGTCCCGGAATTAATGATCACTTCCAGTCCATCACCCGGACTTTCAGATATTTCCTGCTCAAGTTCCTTTAATGCCAGCAGGTTCCGTTCATGAATATCCTTGAAATAAGGATCATCCAGGTAGGCAGATAGGTTCTCCCATTGCTGCTGGTCCAGATAAAGCCAGGGAAAGGATTGCCGCATATAATTGAAATCTGTCGAAGAAGGAGCAGGATCCGAATCTTTATAGATTGTTTGATTTTCAACAAAGTAGTGCAGAAGGGAATCCTGATGGGTATTGGCATAAATTTGTGCTGAAATACTTGAGTAGTTGACTAATACCAGTATTGTTGCGATCATCAGTTTATGGAACATATGCTGAATGTTTATTGTCACTTGTTCAAATTTAATTGGTTTCTTTGATTGATAGAGCAAACTGGTAATTTAAATATTCCGTTTCAGCCGTGCCGGACAGTTTTAATAATCAGAAAAAGATCTCTACACTGATCTCCCTGATCATCGCAGGGGAAGCCATTTTCATTCTCCCCTTTGTTATGGCCAGGGTATTCAGACCTACGCTTCTGGCAGTGTTTGAGATCACCAATACGGAACTGGGATTGTTTTTTTCCATCTACGGTATAGTGGCCATTGTATCGTATATTTTCGGAGGTACACTGGCAGACCGGTTTGCAGCCCGAAACCTGATGGCCGTAGCCCTGTGGTTGACATCCATCGGGGGGATGATCATGTTCTTTCTGCCATCATCCGGCATCATGAAAGCAATATATGGTTTCTGGGGATTTACCTCCATATTTTTATTTTGGGCAGCATTGATCAGAGCAACCAGGGAATGGGGCGGAACCGGTTTTCAGGGCAGGGCATTTGGCTGGCTGGAAGGTGGGAGAGGAGCTACAGCAGCATTAACCGGGACTATCGCTCTGGTGTTGTTTTCACGTTTCAGCACTGGTACTGCATCTGTTGACCCTGATCCCAATGGAATTCATGCTTTTCAAATAGTAATACTGGTTTTTTCCAGCCTGACATTTATCAGTGGTTTGCTGGTCTGGTATCTGGTACCAAAAACGCCTCCTGTGTCCGAAAGCCAACACGCAAGGGATGGTTTTCAGCGGGTAATGAAAATAATACGATTGCCATCTGTCTGGATGCTGGCCATTATCATTGTTTGTGCATATGTAGGCTATAAGAGCACTGATGATTTTTCCCTGTATGCCAGGGAAGTACTGGGATTTTCCGAAGCGGATGCTGCCGGAGTTGGCACCGCTGCCCTATGGCTACGTGCCATTGTCGCCATTCTGGCCGGTTACCTGGCTGACAGGTTTGACCGGATTAAGCTGCTGACTATCTTTTTCGGGATCACGGCCGGATGCGGATTGTTGGTTGGCATGGGACTGCTGGATCAGGTCCTGGGATTAATACTGCTCAATCTGACCCTCACCGCTGTCGGTATCTACGCGGTGCGAGCTATATATTTTGCTGTCATGAAAGAGGCAAAAGTTCCCATTAGTTATACTGGTACAGCTGTCGGGATCGTATCATTTGTTGGATTCACCCCTGATATTTTCATGGGTCCCTGGATGGGCCATCTTCTGGATAAGCATCCGGGAGAACCAGGCCATCAATATGTGTTTTTACTGCTTTCTCTTTTCGCCCTTATCGGATTGATAACCAGTCTGGTTTTCAAATGGTATGAGAAACGTGCATAATTTTTTGAAATAAATATAACATGAGAAATTTAATCGCCCTGCTACTTGCCCTGTTTTTTATCTGGGGATGCAATCCCAATCCAAAATCTACTCAAAATGGGGAAGATGCTGTAATCGCCCAAAAGGTTGAAGATCTTCTCAGTAATATGACGCTGGAAGAAAAAATTGCCCAGTTAACTCAGGATGCTCCCACAAATGAACGCCTGGACATACCCATAATGCTTTACAGTGAATGCCTGCATGGATTGTGGCTGAAAGGTGCTACCGTTTATCCCCAGGCCATTGCACTGGGCTCAACCTGGGAACCTGAGCTATTAAGAGAAATGACCACACAAATTGCAAAAGAGGCCAGGGCAGCCAACCTGACACATTGCTATTCGCCAAACCTTGATGTGATCTCCGGCGATGCGCGCTACGGCAGAGTTGAAGAGTCGTATGGTGAAGATCCATACCTGGTATCCAGAATGGGTGTTGCCTTTATCGAAGGATTGCAGGGAACCGGCAAGGAACGCTTCGATGAGAATCACATTCTGGCCACTGCGAAACATTTTGCCGGCTACCCTGAAAACCGCCGTGGAATAAACGGAGGATTCAGTGATATGTCATTACGCAGATTATATGAAGTGTTCCTTCCTCCTTTTGAAGCTGCAGTAAAGGAGGCAAAAGTAGGTTGTATAATGCCCGGGCATCAGGATTTAAATGGGGTCCCCTGTCACATGAACAGCTGGTTGTTAAATGATCTTCTGCGCGATGATTGGGGATTTGATGGGTTCATTGTCTCGGATAACAACGATGTATCGCGACTGGAATTGATGCATTTTATTGCAAAAAACCGCCCGGAAGCAGCTGTAATGGGACTCCAGGCCGGAGTTGACATGGATCTGGTCATCGGAAAAAGTCCATCCAATTCAGCCTATATTTATGATGTTCTGAAAGATACGCTGACGAGCAATCCATCCCTGGTGAAATATGTTGACCAGAGTGTATCACGCATTCTGACCGCAAAATATAAATTGGGATTATTTGAAACGAAAGACAAATCCTATAATGCTGAGATAGTCAGTACTCCAGAAAGCCAGGAATTAGCCTTGAAAGTGGCCAGAAAAGCGATTATACTATTGAAAAACGATAACAATCTTTTGCCACTGGACATCAATAAACTGAACTCTATTGCGATCATCGGGCCCAATGCCGCTGAGGTCAGGCTGCAAAATGGGAAATACACCCAGATGGGCGGATACTCAGGCATTCCTCCATATTATACGTCAGTTTTAGAAGGAATTACAGAGAAAGCAGCCGGTAGGGTCAAAATAAACTATGCACCCGGATGTGAATTAACAGGTTTCTCGAAAGACGGTTTTGCCGGGGCGGTCGCTGCTGCTCAAAAATCAGATGTGGTAATACTTGCGTTGGGAGGTTCAACATTAACCTGCAGCGAAGGAACCGACCGTGATGATCTGGATCTGTTCGGAGTTCAGAATGAACTGGTGGAAGCCATTCATAGAACAGGAAAACCAATTGTAGTAGTACTGCTGAATGGAAGGCCGCTTACCATCAATTATATTGCTGAAAACATACCTTCTGTAATCGAAGGATGGTATTTGGGAATGCGTACGGGTGAGGCCCTTGCCGATGTCATTTTTGGCGATTATAATCCGGGAGGAAAATTAACGGTTTCGTTTCCCCGTTCCGTTGGCCAACTGCCGGTAACCTATCTGGAAAGACCGGATTTTATCGGTTCAGGACATGGACAGTATAAGTTTTCTGACAAATCACCACTGTTTTCATTCGGATATGGACTCAGCTATACTACTTTTACATACAGCGAGCCCAGGCTGGCAGCTAAAACCATTAAAGTTGGTGAATCGACAAGCATAACAATTGATGTAACAAATTCTGGAAATAGGGAAGGAGAGGAGGTTGTGCAGTTGTACGTCCGTGATGATTATGCCTCGGTTGGAAGATACCTGAAGTTACTGAAAGGGTTTAAGCGCATTAACCTCAAACCGGGTGAAACAAAAGAGGTCACATTCGATATAGATTTCGAAGCATTATCAATATACAACGAGGAAATGAAGAAAGTGGTGGAATCCGGTGTTTTTACCCTTTCTGTGGGTGTTTCCTCGCAGGAAAAAGATCTGCAACAAATTAAACTGACCGTAATATAATATCGGAAACCTATAACACCTTCAACATGAAAAAACCTGCCTTATTTTTATTACTGATCTCCATTTGTCTCAGCAGTTTCTCACAGGAAAACCTCGATTTATTACAAAACGAAGCCAGTGAAATTGGCCTTGAAAAAGTACTGATAAATGATTTCTCAGAACTTGATTTTCCAACATATTATGATCGGGACTTTTGGGAGAATGTTCCTGATACTGTAAGACAAGGGTACATTGAGAATGCGGAACAGTATTTGGATTACGATTGGCCGGTTGTAAAAGCCACTGATTATCTGGAAATCATACGGTCTGGCAGGCGGAATTCTGAAGCCTGGGGAGCACCGCGTGCCGCCCTTACCGCAGTTACCATGGGTGAATTAATCGAGGGGGAAGGCCGCTTTACAGACCAGATAGTTAATGGTTGCTGGTACTATAGTGAGCAAACCTGGTGGGGGTGGGCACCACATCTTAAGAATGGCAAAATGCCGGACGGCCTGCCTGATCCGGTTGAACCACTGCTTGATCTTGGGGTTGGTGAGATAACGAATATCCTCTCCTGGACCTGGTATCTTTTCAAAGATGAATTCGATGAAATTCATCCATTGATTTCCAAAAGACTCAAGGACGAACTTATGAAAAAAGCCGTCCTGCCATATTACGAGCGCGAAGATCTGTGGTGGATGGGGTTGGATATTCCCCGTAAAGTGAATAACTGGGTTCCCTGGGTAAACCACAACCTGCTCACAGCTATATTGATCCTTGAAGAAAATCAGGAACAAAAAATAAAGGGTGTGCAGAAAGTACTTCGCGGAGTGGATGTGTTTATTAATCAATACCCGGAAGATGGCGGTTGCGATGAAGGTCCTTCATACTGGGGACATGCCGGAGCAGAATTATACCAGAACATAGACTTACTAAGGAGAGCTACCAGGGGGCAATTCGATATTTTCGACAAGCCCCTGATACAAAACATTGGCAGCTACATTTACAAAGCCTATATCGATTACCCTTATTTTATCAATTTTGCAGATGCTGCTCCACAAACGGATAGTCGTCCTCAGGTTATTTACAGCTATGGTAAAGATATAAAGGACCCTGTGATGCAAAATTTTGGATCTTTCTTAGCCAAAGAACAGGGATGGGGTATAGAAATTCCAAGAGGAAAAATAGACGAACAAATACTGCAATTAATGCAAATGGATGAAATTTTATCATCTCCGGCCAGGAATCCCCTGATCAGTGATTTTTTGTTGCCGGATATTGAGATAGCAGGTGCCCGTGATACGGAAGGTTCTTCTGAAGGATTCTTTTTTGCCGCGAAAGGAGGGCATAATGGTGAAAATCATAATCATAATGATGTGGGATCCTGTATCGTTTATTACAATGGAAAACCTTGCCTGATTGATATTGGTCCAGAAATTTATGAAGCTAAAACATTCAGCAGAAGACGATATGAGATCTGGTCCCTGCAATCTCAATACCATAACACACCAAAAATTAATGGACAGGACCAAAGCCCCGGAGCACGATTCACAGCCATAAACACAGACTTCAGAGCCGATTCAAAAAGGGCCGTTTTTTCCACGGATATTGCAGGGGCTTATCCGGAAAGTGCACATATCAAAAAATGGGTGCGTAATTATGTTCTGGAAAGGGGTAAAAAATTTAAGATCAAGGATAATTATGAATTTGGTCAATCCGGCGATAATCCTACAACCCTTAATCTCGTCACCAGTTGTAAAGTGACTACAAGTTCTGCTGGAACCCTACAATTGGAGGGCGATGGTTTTACACTTGCCTTAAATTACAGTACTAAGAAGGTTTCTCCGAAAATTGAATTTATTGAGGTGACAGACGGCAGGTTAAAAAGATACTGGCCGGAAGGTGTTACCCGAATTGTTTTCGAAATGATTAATCCCAAATTAAAAGGGAAGAATGAAATGATAATAAGTGAAGTCTTGTAGTAACCCTTATCGGATTATAACTTTCTTGATATACGTCTTATCCGTATAGATCCTGATAAAATACAGCCCTGATGGCAGATTTTCCCTGTCCAGTGTAATCGATTTGCCTTCCGGATGTTGAATCCTTCTGAGAATTCGTCCATGAGAATCAATCATCTCAATATGCTGGATCTTTTCGGTCTCTGAAGCCTGGATGGTAATCTGATCTGTAACCGGGTTGGGAAAAACCGAAATGGCATTATCTTCCAGTATATTATTCTCTTCAGATGTTGCTGGATCAGTCCATTTATATTCAATCTTTTCGATCCTATTCCCATGCTCATAGGTATAAGTGAAATACTCTGCTGAAGTGATAGTGTCGCCAGTATCGATAAGAATCCATTCTGAATAACTGTATTGTTCCAGTATATTCCCGTTGGAATTATCAATTATATATGTATCCCATGAATGAAAATCCTCTATCCATTTGTTGTTCAAGGTATCCCAATTATATGACCAACCATTAGTATTGTTACCAGCAATATCGTAGGTATAGACCCATCGCATAAAAACTACCCAGGAATTTGCCGGATCCCAATTATAAAATAATTGCTCAGTCCTGTTCCCGTCAATATCACAAGTTATGAGCCTACGTCGTCTCGGTTTCCAATTATTGCTATCCAGATCCCAGTAGTCAGAAACAATTTCTGTAAGGTTACCACTGGTATCGTAGGACATAATGCTTCGTTCTGTGGCTATCCATTCAGAGATCCCATACCCCCAGCGATAGTTTAGTCTTTCAATCTCATACCCGGCTGTATCATAAGTATATAAATGACGCCAATACTCGACTAATTCGACTACACCCGGGTCAGACGCCCATCGGATATCCTCAATTTTATTGCCTAGTGAATCGTACATGTATTTATCATGATGCTGACCGACCCACTCTCTGGTTAATTTACTCCACTCATAATCATAATGGTCTGTCTTGTTTCCATTGGTGTCATAGTAATAATCGTGATGATAATATATATACCAATCATTGGTATCTGTACTCCACCAGTAGGAATTTATTTCGGCATAATTTCCATTTGTATCGTAAGAGTATACACTCCGCCGGTATTTTTCCCATTCAGTGATTTCTGAAATATTCAATTCCTGATGAAAATGATCCAGATGTTGTCTGATACCAGGTTGGCTGGATAGAATGGTTGGGACAGTTCCTATAAGAATCAGAAAGTAAAACCTTTTCAAGTCTCTTAAGTTTGAAGATGTGTCGTGACCTCTGGTTAATACTGTGCGATGCCATAAATCATTGGAAAGAAAAACTTCAAATAAAGTTATTACTAATTTTGCTGAATGTCAACTCTTTATCATCTATTCCGGACATGAACAAACCAGATGATTTAATTACATTTACAAAAATTAAGTAACCAAAGACCTATCAAAATGAAATCTTACTTGGTTTCAATCTTATTAACTATTACGATTTTATTGCTCGCTCTCCCGGATATTAAAGCTCAAGGACGTGAAGAAATTCCCTTCAATGAAAATTGGAATTTTCATGGACAATCCATTTCCGGGCTGCCCATTGACGAAATTGTTACAGTACCACATTCCTGGAATAAATTTGATGCCCAGGAAGGAATTCCTTATTACAGGGGGATTGGAGAATATGAAAAAAGATTTGAGGCGATGAAAGCCTGGCAAGGGAAGAGGGTTTTCATTCGATTCGAGGGAGTGAATATCACAGCAAAGGTAAATCTTAACGGGAAGGATATAGGAGAGCATAAAGGAGGTT
Organism: uncultured Bacteroidaceae bacterium; assembly: GCA_963767555.1. GTDB lineage: Bacteria > Bacteroidota > Bacteroidia > Bacteroidales > SM23-62 > SM23-62. Next base: position 211,190 of record CAVYEL010000032.1, read on the forward strand.
ATGCAGCGTTCAGTTTTGAAATAACGGATTTTCTAAAGTTTGATCAGGAAAATATCCTAGAAGTTACTGTAAGCAACGAAGCAAACCTGGATGTTATCCCCCTGGTAGGGGACTTCAATAATTATGGGGGGATTTATCGTCCAGTTAATCTAATTGTTACCAGTCCTGTTTGTATTATGCCTCTTGACTATGCTTCCCCCGGTATTTATCTGAAACAGGAAAATGTGAGCACAGAGAGCGCAGAAGTGGAGGTATTGACCAAAATGTCCAATGCATCTGGCAGGGATATGGATATCGTATACAGGACATCCCTTATTGATGGAAGCGGTGAGGTTTTAGAAAGCCAACAAAGCAGGGATCTCCTTCCAGCTGATGATAGTAAGCTGATCCATAGATATACCATAAACAATCCACACCTGTGGAATGGCAAGCAGGACCCCTATTTATACCAGGTAAAGGTGGATATCCTACTAAATGGCCTTGTAATCGACTCAAAAACGGAACCATTGGGCCTGCGGTATTTTCAAATTGATGCCGATGAAGGGTTCTTCCTGAATGGGGATCCGATTGATTTACGCGGTGTGAGCCGTCACCAGGACCGAAAGGATAAAGCTTCTGCCATTTCCGATGCTGATCACCGTGAAGACATGGATCTTATGCTTGAGATGGGGATCAACGCAATACGCCTGGCACATTACCAGCACGCTGAAATTATCTATGACATTTGCGATGAAGAGGGACTTGTTGTATGGGCAGAATTACCTTTTATCGGAATGCCTGGAGGATTTATGGCAGCCACGAACGGTTATGAACCAACGGACGCTTTTCATGCCAATGCCAGGCAACAGTTACTGGAATTGATCAGGCAGAATTATAACCATCCTTCCATCCTTATGTGGAGCATTTTCAATGAAGTTCAAAACCCTGAAGATGCTGAGTCTGTCGAATTTATTAAAGAATTGAACGCTTTGGTAAAAGAGGAGGACCCAGGCAGGCTTTCGGTTGGGGCAAGTATGCTTAATCCTCACGATCAAGAGGACTTTCACAGTATTACAGATGCCATTGCGTTTAACAGGTATTTTGGCTGGTATTATAAGGAGCCAAAAGATATGGGGATATTTCTTGATGAGGTGCATCAGGCTTTTCCTGATTTCAAAATAGGCATAAGTGAATATGGGGCAGGAGGGAGCATTATGCAGCATGCCGATGAATTAAAGCCACCCAACCCCATGGGATCTCCTCATCCTGAAGAATGGCAATCCCATTATCATGAAGAAAACCTTAAGATATTTGATGAGCGGCCGTTTGTATGGGGGACATATGTCTGGAATATGTTTGATTTCGGATCCCATTTCAGGAAAGAGGGAGATCATTTCGGGATCAACGACAAAGGCCTGATTACCTATGACCGGAAGACAAAAAAAGATGCTTTCTTCTTTTACAAGGCCAACTGGTCGGATGAACCGGTACTTCATATTACTTCCTCCAGGTATATTTTCAGGAAAGAGGCTGAAACCCAGGTTAAAGTATATTCCAACCTGGACAATGTTTCCTTAGAAGTGAATGGTAATTCACATCCAGCTAAATCTCCTGAAAAGGGAATTGTTACCTGGGATGGGATAAGCCTGCAGAACGGGAATAATGGGATCATTGTGAGCGGCACCAGAAACGGTAAAGCCTTTTATGATGATTGTGTATGGGTATTGGAAAGCCCGTATAGCGGGATGAATTTGTTCATTAAAGTATTCGATTTTATGACCATTGCCTACAGGGTGGTTATCGTAGGTCTGATCTGTACATTTTTAATCTGGATGTTTGGTATCAGGAAAGTCAGGCGAGGCCCAAGATGGAAAAAAATCATTCTCTGGGTAATATTTATCTTATTCACCCTTGTCACCATCCTCATTCTCCTTGCGAAAATTTATTCTACAAATATGATGGGAGGTTAACTTTGTCATGATGACCAGAACAAATATTGGTATTATTCTACTTTTTCTTAGTCTAATCTTAACCGGGTGTTCGAACATTAATCAGGAAGCAGATATATATATTGTTTGTAATGAAAGCAATGATTTATTTCGTTTGCTGGAAAATAACAATCATTCATGTAGCTGGTATGAAAATATTGAAGATGCAATGGAACATATCCCAGACGATGGCACATTATTAATCCTTGCCCGAAAATATCCTGAGGCCAAAACCTTACTTCCTGAAAATTTCTACCAGAAAATAAAAGCTAAAAACCTGAAGGTATATATTGAATTTCCAGACCGGCTGCCCACAGGCCCTACTGGCGAAATAAAATCAACCAAAAAAGAAAGGTTGGTAACGGCCTCAGATTTTTTTGGAGAAGAATTGCCAACTGCGAGTATTCTTGACGCAGGATTATATTCTTATGTTGACGTTTCAGATAGAGATTGTCACCTAAAAGGGGCCAATGTAGCCGGTTTTAAAAAAGCGGTTTATGGATTGGAAAACACACTCAATTCACCTATTCTGTTTCAGGAAGACAATGTTCTTATTTCCACTTCCAAATTGAGCGATTTTAACAAAAGCCGTTACTCGCCAAAATCATCATGGGTGCATGCCATTGCCGGAATCTTAAGTTATTTGGATGTTAAAGGTAAAAACGGTATCGCAAACTGGGAATCTATCGTCAACCCGGCATTTTCAAAAAACGAAACACTGACAGATGATGCTTATCAAAATGCTGTGAAGCAAGGAGCAGCCTGGTACCAGAAGGGACGTTTCCTTATTCATCCGAACTGGAAAGCTCACTGGCTTTCGATAGATACATTGCCCCTGCCGGTTGGTCCGCCATTGGAGTTAGATTTACCTTCTGGAGATGGTTCACTCGGCGTGATGGAAGGACATTATTCGTACATAAACCCTGATGGAAGCCAACCTTACCGGTATTGGTTACGTGCCGATTGCGTTTCAGAAACAGCCATGACACTGGCCATGGCAAATAGTTTAAACGAAAAGGGACAGCAATTAGAAATATCCAAAAACCTGATGGATTTCCTGTTTCACTCAGATGTTTTCCAGACCAGTGAAAGTAATAATCCCCGAAAATCATCATACGGACTGATTGGATGGGCAGACACACATCCTTCAAGATATTACGGCGACGATAATGCCCGTGTTATTTTAGGGGCCGTCCTTACGGCACAGATCGCTGGTGACAGGAAATGGGATGATCAGATAGAACGCCTGGTACTGGCTAATTTTCGTACGGCCGGCGAAAAAGGATTCCGGGGAGGATCCCTAACCGGGGAAAAAATCGAAAAACAGGGTTGGAAAAATCTCATGGAAAGCCAGCTGGAGAATCCTGCACCGCATTATGAGTCATGGCTCTGGGCAACCTACCTTTGGCTGTACGATAAAACTAACTACCTGCCTTTGTTGGAAAAAGCAAAAAAGGCGATACACATAACCATGGATAAATATCCCGAAGGATGGTTATGGACAAACGGGCTTCAGCAGGAGCGTGCCCGGATGATATTACCGCTGGCATGGCTGGTACGTGTTGAAGATTCGGAACAACACCGGCAATGGTTAAACCGCGTTTGCAAGGATTTATTAAAATACCAGGTGAGTTGTGGTGCACTGAGGGAAGTACTTGGTGAAGGCAGCCAGGGAAAATACGGTGCCCCCAAAAGCAACCAGCATTATGGGACAACGGAAGCACCTGTTATTCATACCAATGGTGAGCCTGTGGCCGATATGTTATATACAAGTAATTTTGCATTTTTTGCACTGAATGAAGCGGCCCAGGCCACGATGGATCCTGATTATATGGAGGCTGTTAACCAGCTTGCCGATTTTCTGGTTCGTATTCAGAGCACTTCGTCAGGTCGGGCAGACCTTGATGGATGTTGGTTTCGTGCCTTCGATTATGAAAACTGGGAATATTACGGTTCCAATGCTGACCATGGCTGGGGAGCATGGGGTACGTTAACCGGCTGGACACAGAGCTTTATTACTACAACACTTGCCCTTAAAATGCAACATACAAGTTACTGGGAGATTACAAAGAACACCACAATTGGAGATGATTTTGATCAAACTTTGCATCAAATGCTTCCGGACAGATAAATTGAACCAACATGACAAAACAGACCTTGTATTATGGCATCCTGATGCTAACATGCATTACACTGATCAGTTGTAGTAACAGATCTGAAAAATCAAGTATTGAAGGTGCTAGCTATGATTATCTGGCAGAAAACTTCAAAACCCCTGATACGGAATACGGGGTAAACTGCTGGTGGTGGTGGCTCAATGGAAATGTAAACAAAGCAGCCATCACAAAGGATCTGGAAGCCATGAAATCCAGAAATTTTCAGGGAGCCATGATTTTTGATGCCGGGGGACATAATCAACGAGGCAATAAAGATATTCCACAGGGGCCCTTATTTGGCTCGGATGAATGGAATGAATTGTTTGTATTTGCAATGGACGAAGCCAAAAGGCTGGGACTGGAAATGGGTTTTAATATCCAGAGTGGATGGAATCTTGGGAGGACCACGGGTAACACCAGAATACACAGCAAAGCAGATTACTTATTCGGAAACAAAAATTTCAGGGAATAAAAAAGTAGCTGTAAAATTGGCTTTGCCCCAAATCCGAAGAGACTTTTATAAAGATATTGTGGTGTTGGCTTTTCCCATTAAAACAGGGAATAAAACAAATGAACTTATAACTGATTTGGATTTAAAACTGGGTTACCATGAGCTGGGAGGATCAGCACCTGATAGTCGGTTTTTGTTCGGTAACAATCCCAGGAATAACCGGAAACCTGAAAACGAGTCAACATACATTGTAAAAAAAGAAGATATAATCAATCTAACTTCCAACATGGACAATGAAGGCAATTTGAGCTGGGATGCTCCTGAAGGAGAGTGGCGTATTATACGGATTGGTTATACCTGCACAGGCTCACATGTATCCACCTCAAGTGGCGATTGGCAGGGCAGCGTATTGGATTACATGAGTAAAGAGGCATTTGATTTTTACTGGAACGATGTGGTGGAGCCCATTTTTAAGGCTGCCGGCGAACATGTGGGAACAACCCTGAAATACATGGAAACCGACAGCTGGGAATGCGGTGGAATGAACTGGACAGATAAATTTTCAGAGGAGTTTAAAAACTACCGGGGCTATGATATTCTAAGACTATTTACCTGTTGTTGCAGGATATGTGATTGACGATATCAATACATCAAATGCTTTTCTTGCCGATTTCAGAAAAACACTGGGTGACTTGGTTGCCTATAATCATTATGCACGTTTTCAGGAATATGCACATAAATACAACATGGGCATTCAGCCCGAATCGGCCGGGCCTCATGCCGGACCAATGGATGGTATAAAGAACTATGGTTTTAGCGATATTGTGATGAGTGAATTCTGGTCACCATCGCCACACCGTCCCCGGCCGAATAATCGCTTTTTTCTAAAACAAGCTTCGTCGGCAGCCCATATTTATGGGAAAAAAATTGTGGGTGCAGAATCGTTTACCACCATTGGGCCACATTGGAACGATGAGTTATGGCACGATCAAAAATCGGCATTCGACCATGAGATCTGTGCAGGATTGAACCGAATGTACTTTCATACTTTTACCTGTTCTCCGCCTGAAATGGGCTTGCCCGGGCAGGAATATTTTGCAGGACACACATGTAAATCCGCAGGTTACCTGGTGGAAACAATCCGGAGCATTTATCGATTATATGCACCGGACGCAATCAGTCGTGCAAAATGGAAAATTTGTAGCCGATGTGCTGTACTATTATGGCGACCATGTACCCAATGTATTCCCTTTTAAACATTCCGATCCGGCAGGTGTAATGCCGGGTTTTGACTATGATGTAACGGATGAAACTATATTTCTTACAACTAAAAATGAAGGATGGAAAAATAGTCGTTCCCGGAGGTGTTGAATACCGTGTTTTGGTTTTGCCAGACCATAAAGTATTGTCAATGGCCGTATTGGAAAAAGTAGAAGAACTTTTACAACAAGGAGCCAGGTAATTGGCCATAAACCTGAAAGATCAGGTCAGTCTGGTAGGAGGCAGAAAAAGAACAAAAACAATTTCATGAATTGGCGGATAAAATCTGGGGAAACGAAGTAGTCAGAAAAAGGAGAGAAGAAATATGGGAAAGGAGTGGTTGCCTGGGGAGTTACAGCAAGGGAATATTTGCTGTCAGAAGGAATACCAGCAGATTTTAATATTGTAGAGAGTGACAGTAAAACTGATTTTGATTATATCCATTATACCATTGGCGAAAGTGATGTTTATTTTGTTACCAATCAAACTACAGAAAGACAAAGATAAATTGTCAGTTCCGGGTATCTGGACTACAGCCTGAATTATGGGATGCTTTAACCGGAGAGATAAGGGAAGCCAAAGCTTTTACTCAAAAAGATGGATTGACAACTGTTCCGTTAACCTTGGAACCATATGGAGCTATCATGGTGGTATTTAACGAGAAGATTGACAAAATAAACAAGGCAGGCGACAGCGCAATTATCCGGATTATAAAACAGTACAAAACATTACAGGAGAGTGGGACGTAAATTTCGATCCCAAATGGGGAGGACCCGGGTCAGTAACATTTCCTGAACTAATGGATTGGACAAAACATTCCGATGAAGGAATTAAGTATTATTCAGGTACAGCGGTTTACAATAAGACTTTCAACATAGATTTTGAGCCACAAGAACGATAAACAATACTTTTTACAATTGGAAAGTGTAAAAGATGTTGGAATTGCAGAGGTAAAAATTAATGGAAATGACAAGGGCATACTCTGGACAAAACCGTTCAGAATAGAAATAAGCAATGAATTGAAAACAGGAGAGAATACCCTGGAGATAAAGGTTGTAAACTCCTGGTATAACAGGGTTGCAGGAGACGAGATATTTCCGGACAAAAAACAATATACCTCAACCAATGCAGTGCTGATAAATGATTTCAGAGGAAGACCAAGAAAGGAAATTCCTTTGGAACCTTCAGGATTGTTGGGGCCGGTTACGATTAAAGAGGCTGTGATTAAGTAAGATTACAAAACCGTGAAGATGTGGGGATAATAATAACAATCATTCATACTATTTGAGAATATGAGATCACTATTTTATTTTACAGTTGCTTTGATAATTTGCTCTGGCTGCAGTATTAAATCAAAAGAAGATACACCTCCAAACATTTTGCTAATTCTTATAGATGATATGGGATGGAAAGACATTGCTTGTGCGGGCAGCGATTATTTTGAAACACCAAATATTGACAAACTCGCATCAGGAGGTATGTTGTTCCATAATGCCTACTCACCGGCTCCTGTCTGTACACCTACCAGGGGGGCTATCTTTTCGGGTAAATGCCCCGCCCGCACACAACTGACCACTGTTTTCAAGGGACCGGCAGGACCTGACAGCCGTCTTTATGATAAAAGCAAATACAGTGGAGAACAAGACCAGTACCTGGAAGCACGTCATCGTCATGCCTTACCTGAAACAGAGGTAATTATTCCCCAGGCCCTTGCCGAAGCGGGGTACAGGACTGCCTTTTTCGGGAAATGGCACATTGGTGAATGCCCGGGCTACTATCCCGATGAACGGGGCTTCCATGTTGCTAAAGGATACAGGATCAAACAGGATGTTAAAAGGAGCCACTGGATGAAAGGTTTCGCCGGCACAGCGGCCAATATGGCCGAGACCGATCCGGATGGATATGTAGCTGATGTACTGACTTCCCAATGCGCAGCATTTATTACTGAAAACAGTGATAGACCCTGGATGGCAGTTCTCTCACATTATCTGGTTCACAATCCCATTCAACCAAAGCCAGACAAACTGGCCCAATATGAAGACAGGCAGACAACCGATCAGAATAGTCCGGGATATGCTGCCATGGTAGAATCAGTTGACGAAAGTGTTGGTCGTCTGATCCAGACGATAAGGGAACTGGGACTTGAACAAAACACCATGGTAATATTTACTTCTGATAACGGGGGACTGACTCCCAATAATACATCAAATTATCCTCTCATGGGAGGGAAGAGTTTTCCCTTTGAGGCGGGTATGAAGGTCCCGTTTATTGTGAAGTGGCCCGCGAAAGTCAAACCTGGTACAACAGAACAACGGATCATAGGGATGGATATTTATCCGACAATGCTCGGTGCCGCTGGTCTGCCTTTACGGCCCCGATCAGCATGCTGATGGATTGAACCTGATGCCATTGTTAACGGATTGTGAAACATTGAAAGAACGTCCCATCATTTTTCACTTCCCGCATTACACCCATGCAACAGGACCTTTTTCCAGCATCATTGAGGATGATTGGAAACTGATCCGGTTCTATAATGATGAACAGGGTGGGTATCTGCTCTATAACCTTGCTGTTGACCCGGAAGAGCAGAATAACCTGGCAGATGTGAACATGAATATGAGGGACAAATTAATGCGCCAGCTTGAGATCTCTTTAAAAGAAATGAACGCGGAGTTACCCTTCCCGAATCCCGAATATACACCTGATACCAGATCCGTGAAGATGAACCTGAAGTTCACAAAAGATCTTGCAGACAAAGAGCGAGGCATATTTGAAGAGCGTTTAGATAATCCTGATGCAAAAAAAATAGTGGATTAGCGACTCCGTTCCCCTTCGACAATTTGCTTCAGTGTTTTTCGCATTGAGTGCAGTTTCTCCGGATTTGATGATGCCAGGTTTAATGACTCCGCTGGATCTTCTAGCAGATTGTATAGTTCATACTGATCTTGCGGATTTGTTACCCGATAGCTATAATCCACCACTTTCCAGTCCCCATCAACAAATGAGCGTGCTCTGCTTGAATGCAGTGCAACACTCATGCGAGGCTGATCGACCTTTTCTCCGGTCAACACATCCGCAAAACTGAAAGAATCTTCTCCGGCATTTCCAGGTAGTTCCTGGTCAAATAAATCTGCGAACGTTGCCAGATAGTCGGCTGAGTTGATCATTTTCGTGGATGTGGTTCCGGTGGCAATCTTCCCGGGCCAACGTATAATAAACGGCACGCGAAATCCTCCCTCGTACGGGCTACCTTTCCCCTCCCTTAAATCAAGATTGGTTGTATGTCCCATTTTTCTTGCATTGATCTTTGGTGTCCTGGCTTTTGCCCTGACATCTCCACTCTCGTCTGCGAGGTTCAGTCCCATTCCAGCGCCGGCTACATCTCTGAGTTGTCCCCCATTATCACTGGTAAAAATCAGCAATGTTTGCTCGGGAAGCTTCCAATTCATCGAGCAAGCTCATGATCTCGCCAACGTGATAATCCAGCTCCTGGACATAATCACCATACTGCCCGGCCAGGCTTGTGCCTCGAAAACGGACATTCGGAGTCACATGGGTATGGGCAGCACAGGGGGTAAAATAGACAAAGAAGGAAGTATCCTTGTTTGCTCGAATGAACTCAAGCACCTTGGCAGTCAGTGTTGAATCAACCTGATCATCAACACGTTCATGTAATAGTCCTTGAACACGTTCCGTACTGGTCGCGGGCCTGTATTCCTTGTCAGGGTCAAGTCCATAAAACGTATGATTTTCTACAAAGGCTCGATATCGATCGTTATGATTACCCGGTACACCCCAATGATAATCAAATCCAACTTCAATGGGACCTGGTTTTAAGGTGCCGCCCCAGTCTATTTGTTCTTCAGTCCCATAGCCGAGGTGCCATTTCCCAATGGCTGCAGTTCTGTAACCCATTTGTTTGCACAGCGACCCGAGAGTCATCCGGCCCGGTTCGATAACAAGATAATCCCATGGGGATCGTCTTCCCGCACGTAACTCCTTTGTTCTAAATGGATATCGTCCGGTTAACACCGAGTAGCGTGTCGGCGAACAAACTGCTCCAGCGGTATAATACCGGTCAAACCGCATTCCCTGAGTTGCCAGTTTATCGATATTTGGCGTTTTAATATGCTTTGAACCGTAGCAGGAAATATCTCCCAGACCGACATCATCAGCCATTATCAGGATTATGTTAGGCCGACCATCCACAGTTCCCGGCTGATTGATGGAGCTACAAGAGATTAAAACAAGAGATAGAATAATCAGGGATATTGTTTTCAATCTTTAACTTTTAATTTAATAATTATCTTAGTGTTAATATTACGAAATTATCGAGAATTATCTGATTCGGTTTGGTCCTATTGTGCCTGGAAGGATCATCACTTTCCGATACAGAAAATAACTGTCAACGTTCCCCGGGATCGCGATGGAGAGTTTGATCCCAAGGTGGTTCCCAAGAATGAAAGCCGGCTCTCGGATGAGATTGCAGAGGTGATCATAGGGCTTTATTCCAAAGGAATGAGCACCACTGACATAGAACAGCAAATAGAACAGATCTATAGTGTCCAGGTTGACTCTACCAGTGTGTCAAAAATTGGTGCATGATCTTGCAGCAGTTTTTGATTAAATTTGAGGAAAGATGCAGAATTTGAATTTAAGCGTTTACACAAAATTTTCTAAAGACTCGGAAAAAAGTATGTGGATAAAAAAAAATCGTGAGTTACTTAGCATACTCTTGCTGCTCTTACTGGCTTTTGTGTGTAGGGTTCTATTTTTAGGAGAGCAAAGTTTATGGTTAGATGAGTCTGTAATATATATTCAGACTAAGCAAAAAAGTGTTTGGGACGTCTATCGTTCTGTCATGGAATATGAGGGGCATATAGGACCAGTTTACCATATGTTAAACTATTTTTTTACAAAATTATTTGGCTTTAGTGAGTGGGCAATGAGGTTCCCTTCTGCGCTCTATGGAACAATTACAGTCTATTTAACCTATATAATAACTGTGACTCTCTTTTCGAAGAGGACTGCATTATATGCTACTCTAATAATGGCCGTTTCACCTTTGCACATCTGGTACTCTCAAGAAGCTCGGATGTTTTCGCTCTGGAGTATGTTTATACTCTTAACTGTATATCTTTTTATAAAAATTATTCAATCAGATAAATTTGAGATTAAGTTATGGTTGTTAATGACACTCTTTGTTGCTTTAAGTATTTGGACATTCCTAAATTCAATATTTATCTTTTTTGCAATGGGAGTATATCTCTTGATAAATGTGAAAAGAGATCACAAGACATTAATCTATTTTACCCTTAGTATGATAATTGCTGGTTGTAGTTATTTTCCAGCTCTATATAGTTTAATCACGAGAGATATAACAGAAGTAGCTACCGATATAGGTGGAATACGAAAATCTTCAATTTTTGATTTTGTATATGCTTTCTATGTTTATAATGTTGGAACAACTTTTGGTCCACCATTAATAAAGATACGTGCACTTTTATCATTGGGATCTGTTGCAGCAATAAAAACAATATTGCGTGAGCATGGGGGTTTAATTCTAATCTCAATGAGTGGATATGGAACTCTTTTTGTTTATGCTCTTTCTAAAATTTTCAAGAAATATCAGGAAAAAGAGCATCGGTTTTTATTGATGGTTCTCTTTATACCTCTTATAGTCGTATTTGCAATAACATATCTCTCAACTCTGGTACCTTTTAATATCAGATATATATTGGCTCTTCTGCCTTTTTATATAATACTTTTGGGTTATGGAATTGATAAGTTATCAAACTCAAAGAGAATTTTGGTTGTAGGCTTCTGTCTTATTATATCAACTATTTCACTTTACAACTATCATTTTAATCCTGCTTATGCAAAAATTGATTTTCGTAGTGTAGTTTGCAATTTAAAAGAGATTGCTAATCCAAATGATAAAATGATTATTGTACATGAGTCAGCGGGTCCAATTTTTGAATACTATGACTCAGGTAAAGAGTTTGAACCTTATGTAATGAATCAGGATCACCAATATGAAAGGTATAAAAAAATAATAGATAGTAGTACTGATCGTTTAATCTACTTTAAGTCTATAGTTATCCAGCAATATGATAGGGATCTTTTACACAAACTTGAAAAAGAGATTTCAGAAAAATTTATTGAGGTAGAGAGAGAAACTAAACATAGATATTGTGAAATAATAGTTTATAAAAAACGTAAAATATAGAGTAATTTTTGAGAGGGCTCATAGGTGGTTACTTCCCGATACAAAACTTCGAGAAGATATTACCAAGGATCTCGTCAGTGGTGACTTCGCCGGTGATCTCTCCAAGATAATGAAGCACCTGCCGGATGTCCTGGGCCAGCAGGTCAGAGGAGAGTCCTGTTTTCATGCCCTCATGGACCCGGTTGATGGCATCACCGGCATTGACAAGCGCCTCAAAGTGACGGGCATTGGTAATTACGACATTGTTCTCCTCGCTATCTCCCTGTATGATGGTTTCCACAAGGAGGGAGGCAAGCTGATCCACATTATCCCCGTATGAGGCAGAAATAAACAATACCTGGTCAGTCTCATCCAGGTTCTGAAAATTGTCGAGATTCCGGATAGCCTCCAGGTGCTGATCAGTCAGGAAATCGATCTTATTAAGCAGGATGAATAATTTCCTGTCACTTCCTTCAAGGCGCTTTTTTATTTTTTCTACCAGCCGGTCAATCTCTTCAATTTGCTGGGCAGCATCAATCACATACAACACAATATATGCCTGTTCGATCTTTTCAAATGTTTTCTCGATCCCGATGCTCTCAATGGTGTCAGTTGTTTGCCGAAGTCCCGCAGTATCAATGAAGCGAAAGCTGATCCCGTCAATGGAAATCAGATCCTCGATCACATCCCTGGTGGTCCCGGCAATTTCCGAAACAATGGCCCTGTCATCATGCAGAAGGGCATTCAGCAGGGTAGATTTTCCCACATTGGTCTTACCTGTGATGGCGACAGGCACCCCATTTTTAATGACATTGCCGAGCCGGAATGAATCTGCCATTCCCCATATTACTGGACTGGATTTTCCTGACAAGAGAGAACAGTTCTTTCCGGTCTGCAAACTCAACATCCTCCTCGCTGAAATCAAGCTCCAGTTCTATCAGTGATATGAAATTCAGCAATTGTTCCCTGCAGTTTGGCCAACTCGGTTGAAAAACCACCTCGCATCTGGTTCATAGCCACCCTGTGGGAGCAGTGGAACTACTGGCAATCAAATCCGCAACAGCCTCAGCCTGAGAAAGGTCCATTTTGCCATTTAAGAAAGCTCTTAAAGTAAATTCTCCTGGTTCGGCCAGTCTTGCACCCGATGTTACCAGTGCTTCAATAATCTTCTGCTGAATGTAATGTGCTCCATGGCAGGAGATTTCGATCATATCTTCACCTGTGTAGGAGCGGGGAGCCCGGAAAAGACTTACCATAACATCATCGATGAGCTCACCCTCACTGGTGATATTGGCCATGTGAATGGTATTGGGTGGCAGGCTGGCAATATCCTTTTTTTCAGAATGGAAACTGATCAGCTTGCTTGCAATTTCGTATGTATCCTTACCAGAGAGCCTTACCATGGCTATGGCACCACTCCCGGCCGGTGTTGCAATGGCGCATATGGTTTTATCATCCAGCATAATTTCAGATAAGGGACTTGACAGAACGAAGTTAGTCAATAAATCATTATTGGGAAAGCAGGGGCAATCATCCTTTTTATTACATTTGAAAATCATTCCAACAATCTTAAACCATGAGTGTCCTAGTAAATAAAGACTCCAAAGTAATAGTTCAGGGTTTTACTGGCAGTGAAGGAACCTTTCATGCCACCCAGATGATCGAATACGGCTCAAATGTAGTGGGCGGTGTAACGCCTGGCAAAGGTGGACAAAAGCATCTTGATCTCCCGGTTTTCAACACAGTAGAAGAGGCTGTGAAGAATACAGGGGCAGATGTAACGGTCATTTTTGTGCCACCTGCTTTTGCAGCTGATGCCGTCATGGAAGCTGCAGATGCCGGGATCAAGGTGATCATTACCATCACCGAGGGGATTCCCACCCAGGATATGGTAAAAGTCAAAGAATATCTTACTGATAAGGATTGCCGGATGGTCGGGCCCAATTGTCCGGGTGTAATCACCCCGGAAGAATGCAAGGTAGGAATCATGCCGGGTTTCATTCACCGAAAAGGAGGAGTCGGCATCGTGTCACGAAGCGGAACACTTACCTATGAGGCGGTGGACCAGGTAACCAGGCTGGGTATGGGACAGTCAACCTGCATAGGGATAGGAGGAGATCCTATCATAGGAACAACTACATTGGATGCCATTAAATTGCTCATGGAGGATGAGGAGACTGAGGGGATCATTATGATCGGAGAGATAGGTGGTAATATGGAAGCAGATGCAGCCCGCTGGGTGAAAGAAAATGGCACTAAACCTGTTGTTGGGTTTATTGCGGGACAAACAGCGCCAAAGGGCAGGAGAATGGGTCATGCAGGGGCAATTATAGGTGGGAAGGATGATACTGCAGCGGCAAAAATGAAGATCATGGCTGAATGCGGTATCCATGTTGTCGAATCACCCGCTGATATTGGCCAGACAATGAAAGATGCACTAAATTAACACACAATGAAATTACTTGAAGGAAAAGTGGCGCTGGTAACCGGTGCCAACCGTGGAATCGGCAGAGCCATAGCACTTGGGATGGCCAGGGAGGGAGCAAATATTGCTTTCACCGATCTGGCCATTGATGATAATACCAGATCCCTCGAAGCTGAACTCGTCTCCCTCGGGGTTAAAGGAAAAGGATATGCTTCCAATGCAGCCAGCCTGGCGGAAACGGAGGAAGTTGTAAAGCAGATCTCTGAAGATTTTGAGACCGTGGATATACTGGTAAACAATGCCGGGATAACAAAAGATACATTATTAATGCGCATGACAGAGGATCAATGGGATGCTGTGATCAATGTCAACCTCAAATCCGTATTTAACTTTACTAAGGTAGTCCAGCCCATTATGCTCAAAAAGAGAGCAGGATCCATCATCAATATCAGTTCAGTAGTAGGTGTGTCGGGAAATGCAGGACAGGCCAACTACTCAGCCTCCAAAGCAGGGATCATTGGCTTTACAAAGTCTGTTGCAAAAGAGGTCGGATCAAGAAATATCCGCTGCAATGCCCTTGCTCCGGGATTTATCATTACTGAAATGACGGATAAGCTACCGGATGAGGTAAAGGAAAGCTGGATTAAGACTATACCCTTAAGAAGGGGCGGAACACCGGAGGATGTTGCCAATGTATGCGTCTTCCTCGGTTCGGAACTCTCATCCTATGTCAGCGGACAGGTAATCAGCATATGTGGTGCAATGCAGACCTAAGATATTACATATTCTTGCTCATCTCCCTGCTGTTGGCCGGCTGTTCACCGATGGCAGAGATCAGCATACAGGTAATTGAACCCGCCAAGATCACCCTTCCTCCCTATGTAAACCAGGTCGCCTTTGCCAATCATTCATATGTACCAAAATATAAGGATGAAGATACAATTGGTTTAAGTCGGAAGGAGATTTATATTCTCGATACGGTGATTAATAATCAGGTATTTCTCGGACTGCAGGATGGACTGAATGAATCTCCTCTTTTTGACCTTGATTCCATCCACATACTGCAATTCAGAAGGAGTGATACGATTGATTTTTTAGAACCTTTTACAGAAGATCAGTTGCGCTTGATTAAAGATAGTGAGAAGGCTGAAGCACTTATAAGTCTTGAGTATTACAGGATCAAGGATACCCTTGGTATGTTTGAGTATTTTATGGATTTTATGGCCTACCGCCAAATGATCACCCATATGGTTTGGAGAATTTATGACCTCTCACGTAATTCTGTATTTGATGAATACATGCAAAAGGATACTACAGATTGGTATATGCTCGAGAATGATACTTATTTGGCAATGGAGAGCCTACCTGAATTCATAACTTCATTAAGGACCGCCAGTTATAAAGCAGGATTGAAATACGGGGAGAGGATCAGCCCTACCTGGTTTGAAGTCCCACGCTTCTACTACATATCCGGCGGAAAAGAAATGAAGGAAGCCGGGAAGTTGGCTGCATCATCGGATTGGAAAGGAGCAGCTGATATCTGGAAAAAACTGGCCTACCAGGAGAACCAGAGAACTGCTGCAAAAGCAAGTTTCAATATGGCACTCGTTTGCGAGATTGAGGATCTTTTAATACCAGCACTCGACTGGGCGATCAAATCCTATTTTATTAAACAGGATCATGTCACCAAGGAATACATCGATCAACTTAAAGTACGCTATATGAAGCAAAAAGAAGTAAAAAACCAATTGCCGCTTGAGGAATAAATTAAAAACAGATTAATAAGACGCAGTTAAAGTTTCGATACTTTGCTAGATTCAAATAGTTATGTTATTATCGCGTAATAAATGAACTCATCAACCTAATAAATACACAATAATCATGATTTCAAAGAAAAAAAGGAACAAGAATCTTGTGGTTGTTATTGCATCGATTGCGGCTACCGGGGGACTCTTATTTGGATTTGATACCGGTGTTATTTCCGGTGCACAGAACTTCCTCCAGGACGTAAACGGCTGGGGGATAAGCGATTCCCAGCTGGAATGGGTGACTACTGCAGTACTCATAGGAGCCGTTCTGGGTGCTGCCCTCAGTGGCAAGATCACCGATATCCTTGGCCGAAAGAAGGTAATCATCATCGCTGCTGTTATTTTCGCATTTGGGGCCATTGCAACAGGTGCTGCACCCAATGTTTCTATGCTGGTGGTCGGACGGATTGTGATCGGTGTTGCCATAGGGATCGCATCTTTTTCGGTTCCCCTGTATATTTCCGAGATTTCTCCCACAAAGAACCGTGGTGCACTGGTCACGATGAACCAGCTCATGATCACCATTGGTATCCTGGTATCATACATCAGCGATTACCTTATCGCAAATGATGCAAATCCATTTTCATGGCGCTGGATGTTTTATGTAGGTTTTTTCCCCGCTGTCATCCTGCTGATAGGCATGTTCTTCGTACCTGAAACCCCACGCTGGCTGCTCAGTAAAGGGAAAGAAGATGAGGGCCGGCGCATTTTGAACAAAGTGGAGGACCCTGAACTTGTTGAAGAAGCTATTGCGGAAATAAAGGCCGATATTGCACGTGAGTCTGAATCGGCCAGTTACAGTGAGATCTTTAAGCCATGGCTAAGAACCGCCCTGGTGATCGCTATTGGTATCATGTTTTTCCAGCAGTTCACGGGTATCAATACCATCATTTACTATTCCCCGAAAATATTCAAGATGGCAGGAATTGAGAGTAATACCCTGACCATTCTTCCTTCCATCCTGCTGGGAGCTGTCAATGTCCTGTTTACTGTTGTGTCCATCCTGCTGCTTGATAAACTGGGCAGGAGGCCTTTATACTTCATTGGAATGGTAGGAATGATCATTGGACTCTGCGGTGTAGGCCTGTCCTTCTTCTTTGAGGATACACTGGGAGATTCTCTTGCTAAATTCACGGTTGCAAGCATGTTCATCTATATCATCTTCTTTGCGGTCAGTCTCGGACCATTGGGTTGGCTTATTATTTCTGAAGTGTTCCCGTTAAAAGTCAGGGGTATAGGCATGAGCATTGGCTCTCTTTCCAACTGGTTGTTTAATGGTATTGTTGCCTTTACATTCCTGAAGCTTGTCAATGCCCTCTCAGCAGCAGGAGCTTTCTGGCTATATGCAGCAATAGGTGTACTGGCCATATTCTGGGGAAATAAATTCATCCCAGAAACCAAAGGGATTACGCTGGAAAAAATCGAGGATCACTGGAGGAAAGGCAAAAAGCCCAGGGAATTATCTAAATAATTCAAGTAGGGAAATACTTCATACAACAGCGGCTGCAACTGCCGCTGTTGTCATTATACCTGTTCTTGACAGCAAAATACTACTGTTTATGAATTGTTTGCCATGGTAAGATTGGCCTTATTGATTTTTCATTTTGTATTCATTGGAAGCCAGCTTCTTGTATTCGGACAGGATATTGTGAATAACCGGGAAAAATACAGGATCCCCATAAATAAGACTGAAACGGAATTCAAAATTGACGGAGTCCTTGATGAGGAAATCTGGTCTCAGGCTGAAGTTGCAGACAGTTTTTATCGTATCCTTCCCATTGATACTGGCTTTGCAAGATCTCAAACCGAGGTAAAGCTCTACTATGATGAATCGAATATTTATATGGGCATAATCTGTCACGACACCCTGCCAGGCAAAAGGCCTGTAGAATCATTGCGACGGGATTTTAGTTTTGGAAGGAACGATAATTTTATTGCTTTCATGGATACCTATAATGACCGTACCAATGGTTTTGCCTTCGGAATTTCATCGGCTGGAGCCCAGTGGGACGGCATGCAGGCAAACGGGGGATTTGTAAATCTTGAATGGGACTGTAAATGGAGATCAGCTGTTACAAATCATCCTGGATACTGGATCGCTGAATTCAGTATCCCGTTCCGGAGCATCCGCTATAGAGGGGAAGATAATTCCTGGGGAATTAATTTCAGCAGGATGGATCTTAAAAGCAATGAGAAATCAAGCTGGGCGCCGGTCCCCCGACAATTCCAATCTGCCGATCTTGCCTATACAGGGACCATGGTCTGGGATCATCCTTTGCCTAAGTCGGGAGTGAGGTTTTCCGTAATACCCTACGTATCAGGTAAAGTTCAACAAAATAATGAAGCCGGTGAATCAGTAAAGTATAAAGGTGGAGCGGGACTGGATGCTAAAATTATTCTTTCTACTTCCCTTAACCTTGATGTAACCATAAATCCGGATTACTCCCAGGTTGAAGTAGACAGGCAGGTGACAAACCTGGACCGGTTCGAGTTGTTCTTTCCTGAGAAGCGACAATTTTTTCTGGAGAACAGTGATCTGTTCGCTAACCTGGGCAGTGAGAATGTCAGGCCTTTTTTCTCCAGGCGGATCGGACTGGACAGCCCGGTTCTGGCAGGAGCCAGGCTCAGTGGGACAGTCGGTAAAAATTGGCGCATCGGCCTGATGAATATGCAAACCGGTATGAAGGATAGCATCCCGGCCAATAATCATACTGTTGTGGCATTGCAGCGAAGGGTACTGGCCCGCTCAAATATCGTTTTTTTCATGACCAATAAACAGGTCACTACAAGTCAGGAGAAACTGGATTATAGCGGGCTTCAATTTAATCGCGTGGCAGGTGTGGATTTTAATCTTGCAAGTGATGACAATCGTTTGACCGGGAAGGCCTTCTTTCACCAATCATTTTATCCGGATGCCAAGGGTGACAGGTTTTCTGCGGCGGCGGCCATAGGATATAAAACACAGCAATTCTCATCCGAACTGAACCAGGCTTTTGTAGGTGGCGATTATATTGCAGAGATGGGGTATATCAGAAGAACAGGATATTACCATATAAATCCTGTACTGGGGTATAAATTTTTTCCGGTCTCCAAACGTGTAGCCAATCACGGGCCAACACTGGGAGCCGAGGCGTTCTTCACACCGGATCTTTCATTAACTGACCGTGAAATCGAGCTGGGTTATGCCCTTGAATGGATGAACCGTAGCAGAATATCAGTCGAGCTGGAAAATGGCTATGTAAAACTATCAGAGCCATTTGATCCTACAAATTCAGGAGGTGATACCCTGGCCACTGGCAGCGAATTCTGGTGGAATGAGATCGAATTGTCATATTTATCCGACACCAGGAAACTGTTTAATTACTTGCTTGTTGCAAGATACGGTGGGTATTTCAATGGAACACGCCTGAATCTTAACGCTGAAGTTAATTTTCGGGTTCAACCCTATGGAAGCCTTGCCATGGTGGCATCCTACCATAAGATCATGCTTCCAGAACCATATACAAGTGCTGATTTTGTTCTTATCGGTCCCCGCCTGGATATTACATTTACCGATAAGCTCTTCCTTACCACATTTGTCCAATACAACAATCAGATCGACAATATCAATTTAAACATGCGGTTCCAGTGGCGATTTGCCCCGGTCTCAGATCTGTTTATCGTTTATACAGAGAATGCATATCCAGAGAACCTGTATAGCAAGAACAGGGGACTGGTCCTTAAGTTATCATACTGGATTAACTAAGATTTGACAAGCCCTCTTTTGCCACCCATTTTATTCTTATTATCTTTCAACCGAAAATAGATTGAATACAAGTATTCTATTTCAAGGGATAATAGCATGAAATATCGAAAACTTGGAAGAACTGATTGGCCCGTAAGTGAGATCGGTTATGGAATGTGGGGCATGGCTGGTTGGACAGGATCTGATGATGAGGAATCAATGCGTTCATTACAGCATTCAGTAGAGTTGGGCTGTAATTTTTTTGATACTGCCTGGGGATATGGCGCAGGAAAGAGTGAAGGTTTACTCGGTGAGCTAGTCAGGGCAAATCCGGACAGGAAAATCTATACCGCGACCAAGATCCCGCCTAAAAATTTCAAATGGCCCAGCAGGCGTGAACATACACTGGAAGATTGCTTTCCTCCAGATCACATTGAGGAATACGTTGAGAAAAGCCTTCAAAATGCAGGACTTGATTCTTTTGATTTAATGCAATTGCATACATGGGAAGATACCTGGCTGAAAGATGACCGCTGGGCAGTGAAGATGGCAGACCTGAAATCCCAGGGCCTTTTCCATGCTGTCGGAATCAGTTTAAACCGCTGGGAACCATGGAACGGAATTGAAGCCGTAAAAAGCGGTCTGGTTGATGTGGTACAGGTTATTTATAATATTTTTGACCAGGATCCCCTGGACGAATTGTTTCCTGCATGCAAAGAAAATAATGTTGGGGTGATCGCCAGGGTTCCATTTGACGAAGGTTCATTGACCGGACAATTAACGATAGACAGCAGTTGGCCCGACGGTGACTGGCGGAATACCTATTTTGTCCCTGAAAACCTTAGTCAAAGCGTTGAGCACGCAGATGCCCTGAAACCACTGGTTCCTGCAGGCATGTCAATGGCGGAAATGGCCCTCCGTTTTATACTTGGCGAGCCGGCCGTAAGCACGATTATTCCGGGAATGAGGAAGATTCATCATGCTCAAATGAATATTGCCACCAGTGACGCAGGTCCTCTGGATAACGATTTAATGAAGGAACTGTCCAGGCATCGCTGGGACAGGGAACCCACTGATTGGTCACAATAAGATAATCATCTCTGAGAAATATAAATCTAAATTTTTAAAATCATGAAAAAGAAGATCACACGCAGGGAATTCGTTCAAACAACAGCTGCTGCATCTGCCGCCGTTGCTATCACACCCCTGGTCGGGTGCAGCACATCCCCATATGATGCCAAAGGATTACCCACCGTCAAACTGGGAAGTACCGGCGTCGTAGCTCCACGCCTTGGTTTTGGATGTGGAAGCAGATGGATGTCTGTTGAGAGTAATGACGAAGCACATGCCATCCTTGAACATGCTTTTAATAATGGCATGTATTACTGGGATACTGCTGCAAACTATGGAAATGACCAGATATCCAGTGAAGAAAGGGTGGGTATGATATTAAAGGAAAGAAGGGATAACGTCTTTTTGGTTACCAAGGTTGGCGAGCGTAAAGCAGACGAGGCGAAGGTTACCATCGAAAGAAGTCTGAAGCGACTCCAAACAGACCATATAGATATGTTGTATGTCCATTCCCTCAGTGATGTGGAAGATGCTGAACAGCTTGGGGAAAAAGGCATGGTGCTGGAAGTATTACATCAGTACCGGGACCAGGGCATTGTCAAACATATTGGTTTTACAGGTCATGCATCAGCACAGGGGATGAAAAGAGCTGCAGAATTGTATGATTTCGAAGTGATGATGATTGCACTTAACCATCAGGATCCAAAAGGGGAAGAAAAATTTGAGGAGCTTCCAGTACCCTTCGCGGCCAACAAGGGAATGGGTGTGGTTGCCATGAAGGTGATCCGACCGAGAGAGACCATAGAAGGACTGGCAGGATCTGATCTGGTAAAGTATGCCATGTCACTAGATCACTTTAGCGTTATCAATATCGGTTATGACAACCTGGAGGTCCTTAATGAAAATCTGGCCACGCTGAAGGAATTTAAACCGTTTGATTCAGGAAAGATGGAGGAGATGCGGGCAGCCCTCAGTCCCTTCTATCGGCATGAAAACCTTCCCTGGATGAATCCCGGTTATCATGATGGAATGGGGCATGGTCTCCATCACGCGTAATAATTAAACAAGTAAATACTTCCCAATGAATCCCGAGACAATATTTACCTTTATTGTTGCCATTGTTATTTTTAATTATGTGTTTTCAAGGTTACTGGAATACCTGAATTCCACGAGGTACAGTGCTCCCATCCCGGGAGAACTGGAGGATGTTTACGATAAGGAGAAATACCAGAAATCCATGGCCTACAAGAAGGTGAATTATCGATTTGCCATCCTGACCGGAACCTTCAGCCTGGCCGTGATCCTTCTGATGTTGTTTTACAGTGGTTTTGCTTTTGCTGATGACCTGGTGAGGAATGTGACCCAGCATCCCATCCTGGTCGCCCTGTTGTTTTTCGGTTTGCTGATGTTTGCATCAGACCTTATCAATATACCTTTTACCCTGTATGATACATTTGTAATTGAGGAACGCTTTGGGTTTAACAAAACAACGGTAAAGACATTCATTTTTGACAAGCTCAAATCATGGATGCTCGGGATCATTATGGGGGGAGGGATCCTGGCCGTCATTGTCTGGTTCTATACCCTTACGGGAAAGAACTTCTGGATCTTTGCCTGGATCTTTATCAGTATTTACACCATCTTCATGTACATGTTCTATTCCAACCTGATAGTCCCGTTGTTTAACAAACAAACACCACTGGAGGATGGAGAGTTGAGAGATGCAATTACAGCATTCAGTGACAAGGCAGGATTTAAGTTGAAAAACGTTTTCGTGATTGATGGATCCAAGCGTTCAACCAAGGCCAATGCTTATTTTACTGGACTCGGTGCCAAGAAGCGTATAGTACTTTATGATACCCTGATCAATGACCTTGATACGGATGAGATTGTAGGGGTTCTGGCCCATGAGATAGGGCATTACAAGAAGAAACATACCCTGACAGGTCTGATCCTATCCATAATTCAGACAGGAGCAATCCTGTTCATCCTGTCACTTTTTGTCGGTAGTCCGGTCCTGTCCGAGGCCCTTGATGCTTCTGTACCCAGTTTCCATATCGGCCTGATTGCCTTCGGGATACTGTACAGTCCCCTGTCCCTCATCCTCGGCATTGGTATGAACGTCATGTCACGTAAGAATGAATACCAGGCAGACCGGTACGCCAGTGAGATGTTCAGGCCCCAGCCCCTTGTGGATGGGCTCAAGAAGCTCTCACGCAAGAACCTGAGCAACCTGACTCCACACCCGGTATATGTTTTCTTTCATTATTCACACCCACCGCTTTATCAGCGGGTAAAAGCATTGCTCGGTATCAAACCGAATTGAAAAAATTGTATTTTTGTCCCACATTTAAAGCCTCCTTAGCTCAGCGGTAGAGCAGCTCACTCGTAATGAGCAGGTCGTCGGTTCAAATCCGATGGGAGGCTCCAAGGGTTGTTTTTTAAACAGCCCTATTTTATGTGCCTTTCCGCACGAATACCATTATAGTACGTTTCCATATTGTAACGCGTTGTATAATTTTGTAAAGTATAGAAAATAAATAGTACTATATTTTGCACTTTGTTTCTACTTACTTACTTAGTAGAAAAAAAACATGGTTCGTATAAGACTAATTCATGATAGGACAGGGGGAGAGGAAGAAGGAAAAAGAATATCTCATCCAGATAGAAATTTACCAGTACAACAAAGCCGCTAAAAAGGGTAAAAAGGCGACAAAAGAAGTATATCACCACAGAAGTTTATTGCAAACGAGGACAATGGAATGGTGCAAAGGTGGAAAATCACTCACGTGCAAGGGAGCTAAACACAAGGCTAAAGAATAAACTGGATCCTATTGAGGAATTTATCTACAATGAAGGTGATATGTTCACCTTTGACAAGCTCAATCAATTCCTGGCAGGCAAATACAGTCATTCACTGAATGGTTTTATCAAGAACAACCTTCAGAACCTATCAGATACAAAGCGTAGGCAACATTTAACATGGTAGAACACCTTTCTGCCTATGCCGGGGAAGTTGATATTTCGCAGCGTAAACGAGGAACTTATAGAAGGGTTTGACCGCTATTTGAAGGATGATAAGAAATTCATGGAATCTACGTCCTACGGCTACCTAAAATTACCTTAAATAGCATACTACGCGGGCATTTTAAAAAGGGCTATCTGAAAGCAGATCTCTTTCTGGACTTTAAGCTAAAGGTGGTACGATATGAAACGGTGGAGTGAAATAAGTTGGGAGCTGGACCTAATAGAAAATTATGATCTGTACAGTAATAAATAGTTTGAGAAGTGTGAGGGACTTCTTTATCTTTTGCTGTTATACCGGATTAAGCTTATCAGGATGCTGCGGCCTTTACAAAGGATGATATTTTTGAAGTCCAGGGCGAATTGATGATATAAGAAAACCAGGATAAAAACAGATGAATCATTCAGGATAGTATTGTTTCCTGAGGCAGTGAAAATTCTTGAGAAATACGAATATTCTCTTCCTGTCATTTCGCACGAGAAAACGAATAAATACATTAAGGAGGTTGCTTTATGGTAGGGGTGTAGAAAAATATCACTGCACACATGGCCCGGCATACATGCGCTGTAATGCTTCTAAACAACGGTGTTAGTATGGAAATCGTCAGCCAGTGGTTAGGCCATTCCACAACCAGGATAACAGAACAGGTGCTATGGGAAGTTTACGGACAGGACTATTATAGAAACAGGCTAAAGAAGCAATGAAAAATATAAAGTAAATAAAGGGAGAGGTACAGCAAACAGCCCCCAATAGTCTAATTAAATACTAAGTTAATGAATATAAAAAAAGATAGTACAAAGTTACATATTTTTCTCTGAAATGTTTTTTGAGAAAATGTGCTGTGAAATATACAGGGTTTTATAGCTATTACATAGCGAAAGTATCACTTTGAGAGGGTGTATGAAATGTTATATTAGGGAATAAAAGATATGTAGGTAATTTACTATGATGTTTCTGTTAGTTTGGAAAGGGTAAAGTATGAGGTTTATAAGATAAGTAGTAAAGGTTTGTTTGATGGTTGATAGCTATAAAGTGAGAGTATATTATCACTTAATATGGTTAGTGTTATTAGAGATATGAGGATAGCTTTTAAAAAGTTTAAAAGGGGAGGTATGAGTAAGAGATAACTAAGAAGGTAGGTAAGTGTTATGAAAGATTTTTTGGATAGGGATGTTTTGATTTTAAATAGGGAAATATTGGGATATGATTAAAAATTTGGATGAGGTTACATGGAGGAAAAAGTTAAGATGGATAGATTGTTTGTTTGGTAGGAAATGATAAGAAAGGATTAGATATGAGAAGGGTAATTATTGTATTGCTTATCTTGTTATGCTCCTGTTCGGGAGCTATCATTCATCGGTATATAAAGAGGAGTACTGTTAGTTGTAAAGGTACTGTAAATATAAGATGGTAAAATATGTTTATTCAGGGATTAAATTAATATTTTGATTTGAAATTAAGATTGGTATAACAGTTGGGTTTTTTTATGGATTTCATTAATTCAGAGATTTATTTTATGTAGCAATATTTTTATGAGATAGAATAAAGATAGGGGGATAATTAATATAAGGAAGAGTTTTTGTCAGAATTGACAGAAGAGAATTACTGTGAGAAAAAATTCAAAGGTTATAGGTAAATATACTGATATTATTTTTAAGATAAATTAGGTAATGGAAGTTAATAGTGATGATTTGTTTGTTTGGAAATAAATTGTATAAATATGTATGGCGTTTACATAAATAATTCATATGAGGGTAAGGTATTATATGACTCGGTCAGAGATAGTGTGTTAGATGCGCTTAAAATGTGTTAAATAAGATATTGTTGGATTCAGTAAGATTTTCTTATTTATCATACTTTGCTAAAAAAGAAAATTATTTATGTGTTTTGGTGTTAAGTGGCTCTCAATAACAGAAGAAGTTTTTTATGTAAAAGTATTTGGGAGATAGATAAGTGGACTCTTTGCGTATTAGTTTAGCATAGAATTAACTATTTTGGAATAATGGATATTTTAGGTAATTGTTGTTGAATTTGGAAGTATGTGGATTATTTGTGGAATTTTGTATAACCCGTGGATAGGCCAGTCCCATACGAGTGCATCCGTAGAGTCTTACCTTTCCGTATTTGGCCAAAGTGTGTGCGGTCAATCAAAAATTTCATACTGTCAGATCTATATCGCCACTAGGCACAGACATTATTAATAAAGTCTCCGGCATAGCATGGAAGAACAAATTCCTGCAGCTAGATCCCTGAGTTTCTGTAATGATTACCGCATTGGTATCAACATTTGGTATCTCTGGGAAAATGTTGGGAAGCTGGATCATATTCAGTCCCGTTTAGTAAGCAATTTGATAGCCTCTAACGTTCTGGGAGTCATGACAAAAGCACTAACATTCTGGTTTCTCTCTCGCAACTTACGCCACAAATGTTCCTGGGGTGCAAAGTCTGAAAGGACAGCACCATTAACACCCATATGGTAACGGGTGTACATGCCTGTCATTTGGCTTAAACACATGGGTTCATTTGTACCACCACAGAGGATAAAATCATTACTGATATCTTCCGCAATAGCCTGGGCAATCGGTTCAAGGATATTCTTCGGACTTTGGATACTGTTCTCAAGAAACTCCTGACTTACGATGGTTCCAGCTCTGTAACTAAACATTTGCAGGGTACGCTCTGTGAAACTTGGATACGTTTCTGTAAGCTCAGCACCTTGAGCGATAACGTTGGCCGTTGGTAGCGCGTCGATTTCTGCGTACTTCGTGGTATCCGTTTGCACGGCAACGTTTTGTACACCTAGCCGGCCTAAAAGGCTTTTCTCAATGATGTAAGAAATCAGCAGGCCCTTTTAAATGTTCTGGGACGACGATAAACGCCATCAGTACTGCCTCATAAGAGATCACGCCTCACAAAATCTTCCAATTCATCATGTGAACTCTGTGGAAAAAATTTCGCGGTTTTAAGATACCGTATTTCATGTTTCGGGCTTGTATTGCTCTCAAAACTTGATGCAAAATCATTATTTTCATTATGGAATAAGATCAATCTCGGCGTTCTTTTGATCGATAGCCTTATTAATCTTGTCCACATTTACCTGGCTGAAGTACTTTGCAGTAACTGACACTAGGAGTTGTTCAATCAATTTGCTCTTTTCTTTCTGGGCTATTTTCAATTTCATATCTATTTATTTTAAATTATTATTAGTTGTGACGACTTATTATCAAGTTGGTATATATAAAAAAAATCAGATTATATGCTTGGCAATTTCTGCCTTGCATTCCTTTATCTTTGTCTCAATTCTTTACGTATCTGCTTAACAACGGGTTTTAGCTCTGATTTTGTTATGCTCTTTGAAACGTATTTTTTTTTTATCTGATAAGATAAAGTTTTGATAGTGTGTTTAACTTTTTTGAGAATCTCTCTAGCTCTGTTAGGTGTTTTACTAGATCTCTTAAGGTGATCTCTGGTGATGTCTCTGCGCGTAGTTGTTATGTGTTTTGTTAATTTTATTTCTTATCATAAGTTTATATTTCCTTTGGTATTCTGTATTTCAATCCCAATGCTTTATAAACAGCCCGCACGCTATCAGATGGAATACGTTCACCCATATTTCATAATAAGTATTCATTTAACTTTCATCCTCGTTGTTTAGCTATACTTCGAAGTCGATATTTTTTTTTTGGTTGTTAGTGAAGTACAACACTATGGTTACTTATGTCTCGGGTGTAGCACTTTGCAAATCTATTTGGACATTACTAACAACAATGGAAGTTTTGGCAGTACTGCGCTATAAATAGTTTATTCCGCTAGTCAGTTTGTGAAAATCATCACAGATAACTACGATGTCTAAATCTTTGATGGTGGATTTTCTGCGTCTGTAAGAACCTCATCTCCAGTTATCGCACCTCTCAAGTATGGGTGTTAGCTCATCTAAAACAAGATGAGAAACGCTCCTATCAAAGCGGAAGTCCTCAACAACGTATTCATCTAAAAAATCAGAATCGAAAGTATAGGTATTCATGGCTTTAACTGTTTGATTTATATACAGTAAGGTACAAAAAAAATAGTATATAAGTCAAGTATTTTACCATTTAAATTCTTCTTTTTTATCATATACAGTATGAGCATAAGGATACGTACCAGGCTTGTTTTCATCAAAATGGTAGCCTAGAAGATCAAACGGCTTGTGTGTATTCCAGTGTTTCATTATCATATCCCGGTGTACCTCCCATTTATCCTGGATGGTATCCATGTTTATATCGTTAAAAAAATCATGGCCTAATATCAAAAAAGCCAATTCACAGGGCCGCAGCTCTAGTAAATTGTGTACAATCCGTTTTTTAGTTGCTACCGGCATCTGGTATAAGTGTTTTAACCTCTTTCATATCAAAGTCCAAATTCAATTGTTTCAAAGCTTGCAACATACTGCTTTTGGCATCTCTTAAAATGCTGCTGGCAGGGTTTTGTTTAACCTGGTTATATCTGTCAGTAACTACCAGTCCATGTTTCTTAATTTCTGCCTGTGTGCTCCTGATCAGGTCCAGGGATTCGCATACTGATCTGAGCTAATAACAAGCCAGCCTCATCGGAGATCCTATAATCCCGTTTGATGTTATCAAATAACTGCTGGCTTTCTTTACTTAGTTTCATATGTAACTATTTACAAGTATTCAGACCTATATTAAACATCTTCGCTTGACCGCGAACTACGTATATCAATTTTTTTTTGGGATGCAAAGGCTCTACTACCCAGGTACTTACATATATTATTAATCCTGACTTGGTTTGCGTTCTCCATTGTTATTCGAATAATTCTGTGAATTGTAAAGTTCATCCCTTCATTAATCCACTCACTGATATAGTCCTGTTCACCCACTTCTGATAACTTCTGTTCCTGCTCTATCTGTTCCCACAAGTCTTCTTCTTCCATACTCACGCAATCTAATCTGAACTTTGTTGGATTTCCAACAAGGTTACTTCTTTTCCCTTCCTCACCGGTCTCGTACTCGCCTTCACTGTTGGTACTATCACACGTTCCTGCTGTGGTGGCTGGCTATCACAAAGTTTCTTCCAGGTTGTAGGTCTTATCTTTGTCCAGGACATCTACATCACCGGTGCCAATGTACTCCTGTATCCTGTGATGATCTACGGAATATATTGGTGTCTCATCACCTATCTTGAACTCTGCTCCATGTGATCGGAAGAAACTATTCTCCTTTCATCTTAAAAATCCTATCATATCACCAGTGTTTTCGGAGCCAAAAGCCCGCGTGAGATAATTGTTCTTCCATTCTGAATATGTCACCATAATGCCAAAATGTTGGTTGCCGTGGTATCTGTAGAGAATACATGCGCCTAACTTTTACCGGCACGATATCGCCAGCACTCAGACCCGCGAAAGTTAGTGTATCACCATCTACGGTTAAAACCTTGCAATCTCCATCACCACCGATATAAACTGTTCCATCTTTTGTGAGATTATTAGTGTCATGTGGGGTCACAGATTCCCCGCCTGAGGGGAGACCTGATATCGGATTTCTAGTTCTTGTCATTATATTTTATTTAAATTATCATCATTTGTAAAAGGAAGACACCCCGGTAGAGAGGTTCTCCGGAATGCTATCCAATAACTACTTTAAATTCGGGAGACCAGGCCGCTAAAACCTGGTTGGAGTTCTCCCTACGATAAACCTAAGATGAAGGGTTATCGGAGCATGAACCAAAAAAGATCCAGTACATCAAATAATCCAGACTGCTCTTTTGCAGTCCACCATCCACATTACCCGGGGATGGTTTCCGGGTTTATCGTCAATTGCATCGGCGTATAAACAAAGTTTCGTCGATCAAAATACTCAAGATGTATCAGGTACTTTTTTAAAATCTTTAAGTTGTAATTCCTCATCACCTGCCTTTTTAATAGCGTTGATAGTATCCTCTCTGTTCTTGTCCCTATGGCATTGGCCACCTCAATAATTTCTTTTCGCGTTTCTAGCTGTTCCTTTTCCATTTAATTCAATGTGTATATGGGTAGATAAACTTCTTTCCCTTCGGAGGTGAAAAGGGTAATTTCTTCGCAGGACCATTCTGCAAGCTCTTCAATCTTTTCGTGTACTTCCTCATCGGTGCGCTTCATTGGCTTTCTTTTTTTTTCGCTGCTCTCTTTTACGTTTGGCGTCCCGCTTATTTCTCAATAAATCAATTAACATGCAAGTGTCTCTATCTATCCAGAATTTGTGCGGAAGTTGTTGGTAATCTTCGTATGCAATACATTCACTGTCGGAATTTTCTGCAAACATTTGCTGTATCTCTTCGTCCCTCCTGGCCTCAAGTCTCTTTATCCAATCGTCCCTATCCTCCTGTTCCATGCAATCCCCCTCTAATTGTAATATATGGTGAGACATCAACTTTTGTTAAGTCCCTAAATGGGTTTTTTTACATAATTCTACCAGCTTGCCTATATCCTCAACTAGATCATTTGTGAATAATTCGTCTTTTATTACTTTTTTCCCTTCCATAAATCGCAAGAATATTAAATCCTGATATTGCTGCAAATATTATCCGATTTCCGTTTATTTTTACTGCCTGCATACTTGCCACTAATTCCTTGCCGGTTAGACTGGATGGAACATTTTTGGAACCGGCATAATCTAGGAATGTTTCAAGGATATCGTGGCAATGCCCACACAGCGTTATTAACATATCATTGTCATACTCCGAGGGTTCCTTGCCCTTTGCATATCTGATATGATGAATCTGTAGTGTTGTTTTGGTATCGCCGCAGGTCTGACAGGTAAAGTTATCCCGCTGCATTATTTCAAGACGCTGTCTTTGCCACCTGGGATCCTGTAACTTTTCGGAGTAAGTTTTTTTCTTGTGTTTAAGGGTGAATCCCTCAAGATAACTGTTTTCGTCTCTCACTCTGCCCATTTTTTTTCTTTGTTAACATCCGTATAACACCTGCTGCCCGGCCTTCGGAAAACCCCTCCTTCAGTCCCAGGGCGTAACCTTTATCAAATCCTTTTTTGTAATCCTTACTCATAATCGAAATCAAGTTCTAGCTGTATGCTTTTGCCAATGTTGGCGGAAGCAGTTTTTTCCTTTGCGGTTCCTGGTCAGGATCCTGAATCATTCTTAGTTCGATGTATTCGTCTAGGTCGGTCATAGTTGCTTAATGTTAACACTTGGGTACTTCTAGGGGGGTAAAAAGGTACATCTGTTAGCTTTAAGAGCGCATTCTTTGTACCATTGCCTCATATTCTTTTTGTCTTTCTTCTTTCTTTTTTTCAATAGCTTCTAGGTATTCCTTATAGCTAACACCGGGGAACTTTGTGTCACAGTTGTTAACTTTAAGAACGCCCTCTTCGGTTAATGTATAGCTGCCATACTTTCCATCCTGTACTAACAGTCCCTTATCTACCAAGTTTTTCAAACTTCGTGATGCGATAACCTTTTCACTGTTGGTTGGTAAAAATTCTTGCCTTGGTGTAGTACGGTATCCACGGAATATGCCATCGGGCTGATATTTATTCGGCCATTCCACCTTTTCAACTATGTAATACTTTTCAAAGTCTTCCCCTAAAAAATATTCAAGGCCATAGTTTCTTTGTTGGGGCATTACATCGGCCTTGCGTAGATACTTTTTACCAAAAAATTCCGCTGTACCCCTAAAATGAATGCTTAGGTTTTCCAGGCATCTTTCCAGTATCCACTTTTGAATTTTACTTAACCTCTCTTTTGCCATTTTAGTTCATTAGTTTGATAGTTGTAATTCCGGCAAACGTTCACGCCTTTCCTGGAATTTTGTTTGAGCGGCAAACCTTAAAGCGTCCTTTATAACCTCCCATTCATGTAAGGTTATTGTAATTGTGATTTCTTCAGGCTGGTTTTTCATTATTTTTTCTTTGTTGATTAATAATATCACCTATTAATTTAGCCGGTTCTGGCTCTTCGTGTTCATCTTTAGCCCTGGGAGGTTTTACGCCATGCCTTATTTGCCACTCTAATTTTTCTTTCTGGCTTAAATCCCTGGGGGAATACGTCCGGTTGAACTTTGTGCGCCCGCCGGAAATTTTTCACGTTCCATCCATCTTTGTATCCTGGTTTCGGTGTTCCAGTATTGTTCACCTTCAAACCTGAGTCGGCCGGTTTCATCTGGTTCAGTCCAGTATTTAAGAAATGAGTCTTTTATATTACTGCTTATCTTAATTTATA
This sequence comes from uncultured Bacteroidaceae bacterium, assembly GCA_963767555.1. Classification (GTDB taxonomy): domain Bacteria; phylum Bacteroidota; class Bacteroidia; order Bacteroidales; family SM23-62; genus SM23-62. The sequence continues at coordinate 243,499 of CAVYEL010000032.1, forward strand.
AACTTCATTTTTTAGAGCTAGAATTTTTTCCTCTCTATCTTTTATTTCATTGTTTACATTGTTAACATTATTGTTTGTTGCCGTTTCGAATTCATTTCGAATTCGCGCACTTTGGTAACGATCATAATTACAGACAGTTATCCTTGTCGATTTTACGACATTTTCTGTTACAATCATTCCATCCTTTTTGAGCATATCAAAGAATCTTCGAACCTTGCCAACATCAACATCCCATTTTTTGGCCCAAGTCCCCAAGCTGCAAACCGATTGCCCGCGGCCACACTCAATAATTCGGTTACCCAAGAGTACTTTTTTTGCTGTATGATTCACCCCGAGTAAAATACTCAGCCACCACCGCAAATATGGATCCTGCCAAATCCAATGTTCCTCAATGCCCCTATGAATACTTATCCATCCTCTTCCCATCATTCACCTCCTTTAGTTACCACCCTATTATCCATTTTACCTAACATATCATCTAAGTACCTGTCCAGGTCCTTTTGTCTTATAGCTATCACACCGCCTATCTTGATGCAGTACTTATCCATGCCATATTCGTGAATCATGTTGTAAACTGTTTTCACTGTTCGCCTCAACTTCTTGGCTACATCGGTTACGTACAAAATATCATCCATCGTATTATAATTTTAATCAAAGGTCTAAAACGGACATGTCATTAAAGAAGGGTGTTGATAACTGTCTTATAAGTGTCTTCATTTACATGCATGCCTTTACTAAAAAGTTACAAAAAGAACCGTATTCTTACAAGCTATGTAACAATCAACTTTTAGACACCTGTGTGAATCTTATTAACTCGGGGTGTTGAAAGCTCCACCGGCTTTCTATTTAAACCACTATCTTTCTACTTAGCGCGGTAAATAGTTGAAAATTAGGCTAGGTTTAACCTCGATGGGAGGCTCCAGGGGTTGTTTTTTAAACAGCCCTTTTTTATTGCTATCCCAAAAACATCTTTAACTTTTCCTGGGTACCGTATATGACAATGTACCAAATGATCATCAGTGCTCTGAGGTAGTTTCTTAAGGCTGTCCGTAACAAAATCAAACATATTAACGTTCTTGGTATAAAACCCAGAGATTTCAATAATTGATGCGCGGACATCGAGACATGTGCCATACCAGGCCTGGTCGAATTTTCAGGTTCAGGTTCCTTTTAATCCTATCACTGTGTTTGTTATGCAGTTGCGGCGGGTACAGGTCTTTGACCGTCTCTAAACCACAAAAGCACAAGTCCACAAAACACCATAAAACAAAAAGAAGGCATTATGAAATACCCTGAATTTAGCCAGCTAGAACCAATGGTCGCATTCACATGTGTGGCTTAGTTGGACAAGGGTCTTATTTATACTCACATTTATATCCCATTTCCTCTGCCGTCCAGACAAGCTCTTCCAGTTCATAGGTATCATCGGCACATATCTCAATATCCCGGTCATCAAATACCCTTAATATTGGCCCTGTATCATAGCAGTAGGCACAAAGAGGGGGTTCACAGGAGTTTAGTGTAAGGCTTGATCCCAGCAGCAGGGGAGCCAGTATTTTTATATTGATTTTGTATTTCATGACGCTGACAGATTAGTTGCTGAAAAATGTCCAACAATTATGCCAGCCACACTTAAATCAATCCGATATTAATACTTGCGGGATGCAGAGAAATGATTTAATTGTTTTGATTGGCTAAAGCTTGTTCTACTTCTTTGATGGCAAGATAATGATCGTGTCGGTAAGAAAAACGTTTTTCCCAGGCTTGCTGAAGGATCTCTAATGCTTGCTCCGATTGTCCCAGTTTATGCAGGGCAATTCCTTTGAAGTAAAGAATATCATAATAGTCCGGGTTGGATTCAAGTATTGAATTCACTATGACTAATCCTCTCTCGACATCATAATCATTCTGGATCAGGAATTCAGCATGACATCTTTGATGGTAGAGCGAACTCGGTTCCAATCGACGGGTGTACTGCCAGATATCTTCTGCTTCCTTATACAATCCGGCATGGGCGTGCATATGTCCTATCCTGTGGCTAATAGCAGGTTCATCCCAATAAAATACCTCTCTGCACATTGTTTCGTACCTGCTGATATATTCACGTGCAGCTGTGGTATCTCCACGGGAAAGTGAACATTTCCCCTGTTCAAATACGATATCGTAATTATTGGGAAGATTCCTCAATCCTTCCTCATAAACCTCCCATTCTTTATCGTGATCCCCAATCTGGTGATAGACCGCACCCAACCTGGCAGATGTCCAGATCCAATCTTTTGCACCCCACAGGCGTCTTATTTCAAGTGCCTGCTCAAAAGCCTCTATGGCCCTGTCTAATCGATTAATACTCCGATAGGCCAAACCCAGGTTATACCAGAACAATCTTTGCTGGGGATCATATTCCAGGATCAGCCTGCAATTTTTAATATATTCCTGGGGATCCTTATCGACATACTTGGCTATGGCCATATTCAGCGTAAGCTGTTGGATATGAGATAATTTTTCCGTATCCCAGCCAATAAACTTCTGAAGCAATTGTCTTGCTTTTTCAATCTGATCATAATCCTGTCTGATAAAACCGTCTGATTCATAGGTTTGCACCAACCATGAATGAGCAGCAAAGAAGCTTGTATCTATCTCAATGGCCTTGGTAAAAACATCGATGGCTGATGTATAATCTGCATTAAAGTAAAAGTCCAGCCCCTGCAAATAATACCTGTATGCCTTTGCAGAACGCGTAAATGTCCAGCTGGTAAAATCATAAGGTACGTCCTGTTTTAACACTGCAATCTCCAGGTAATTTTTCAGGATGATTGATAAAGAATCGGTTATATCAAAAATATCATCCTGCAGATTCCCATCAACTTCATAGGATCTATAGACAACTTCAGAGCTTGCATCCCTCAGCTGGGCACTTATTCGTATTTGATTTCCAGCCTTCATAATATTACCAACGATAAATGTATTAGTTTCAAGCTTCAAGGCAATGTCACTGGCAATGGAAGGGGTAATGGACGCATAAGTTGTCTGGCCTGTACTTTCAAGGATATCAAACATGGTCTGTGACTGCCTGACAGATAAATCCTCAGAATTAGATAGTTTATTGATCAGCAGATTCTGAACGCCCTCCTGCCAAACGTTATACATGGTATCAGCAGTTAAATTCTGGAACGGAAGTACAGCAATGGAAATCCTGCCATCATCTTCCCGGATATTTTCAAATTTATCTTTTCTGAGGACTCTCGGATAAATTAGTATTACAACAGCAACCAGTAACACTATAATGATCCCGTCACTTAGCTGGAATCTTCTCCTGCCCGGTTTTGATGTCTTTTTCTTCTGCCTGCTAGATTCAACTGATTCCGTTTTGACAAATCCTTCAGGTGTTACATCAAATATCCAGGACAGAATAATTGAGAATGGGTAAACCAACCGCCAGAAGAACCAGTACCAGCGTTACTGTCCACGAGGGAAGCTGCAGGGCAGGAGTAATAATATCCACCACTTCCAGAATGATAAAAGCAGTGGCCAGATACATGGCATTCGCCTTAATTACCTTCCTGCGTTTTAATTCCTGCCAGAATTGAAAGATTTTATTTTGGCGATCAGACATGTAGGGTTTCGGTTAGAAAGCATGCAAGATAGAACCTTATTTTATATATGCAAAATCAGGATATGCATCTAAAATACTTATAGCACAGGAGTTTAGTGTAAGTCTTGATCCCAGACGTAATAGGGCGAGTATTATGATAATGATTTTTCGTTACATGATGCTGGCATTCATGCCATACAGGATCAATTACCTGTCACCTCAAAATAATATCTGGCTTCCTGGTTTACTTCGACAATATCAGCTGTTCTCAGCAATTCATTCATGCCCTCCCTGATAATGATTCCATATGTGCATCCCCCCACATCGGTTTGTCTGCCAATAATGACAGCCTCATGCCTTCCGGGAGCGAGGTCATTCATCGTATAGATTCTGTAATCACCAGGATCAGTATCCCCTCTGTTCCGGCCATCGACAATCAGACTGAACACATCGTCATAGACATCTCCTGCATCAAACAATACAATTACGACACCAGCCTGACTGGCTGCGTTACTTATCAGATCCTGTATGCCACTGCTGATATTATCTACACCATCCCCGATGAGCTCCACACCCAATCCACCGTCCTGTACCCAGTTGGGATCCGCATTTTGTTGCGCCAGCTGATTGCCCTGCTCCATGGTTTCCTCTAAATCGACACCATAGGATTCCAGCAGCATGGCAATTTCATCCATCTTGTTCGAAATGTCATCCTGTCTGCTGTTTACTTCGGATAAAATCCGGATGATTTCAAACATATCAATATCATCCGGACACTGGCCTGCTCTTGATATTAGGTCAGTCCCTACCGGTTTTACCTCTTCCAGATTTCCGGTATGAAAGGTGAATTGATTATTGGCAGAGACAAGACTGTAGGCAATCATATCATTTCTGGAAGGATCTGATTTCTGATCATTGATTTCTTTGATGATTTTGTCATAGTATTGAATGAAATTTGAATAATAGGACTGAGACAGCATCAGTCCGTTATTGATTGCCATCAATTTCTGCTGAATGGTATCTGGCTGGCATGGATCGCCCGAGCCTTCTTCAGTCAGTTCAGCAATTGCCATATCCATATCACTAATGGGAGGAGGTCTCAGTGAATTACATTCATATTTTACATAGTATTCAACTGTCCTTCCATAGAGGTTTTGAGCAAAAGGTTTATTGAATTCAGACCAGACAAAATGCGTTGGATTATCCCAGTTCCCATCAACACCGCCAGTGGCAGTTATATATTGATTCAGAACCCTTCCCCAGTCATCAATACTGGTAAACAGGGGTTGTTGCTTCGTTGAACTCCGTCCGGTATTTTCCCATTTTCTCCTTTCATTGGCCATGTAGAGCACAATATTCTGCAAATATTCCCTGACACATTGCTGGACCCTTTCATCCAGCCATGGACGATTATCCCATTCAACATCAGGGTTGGCCCCCATACTGGGATCCCCGGTCAGTGGTGGCGGGATGGGTGGATCCCCGATGGGTCCGGTAGGTGCATCTTCCTCTTCTTCTCTGTCAGGATCCCGTCCGATAAAGATGGTACCCCTGACCAACACATCGTTCGCATCAATGGCCTCAATAGTAATGGACAGGGAATCATCCAGATATTCCTGGTTCTCAAAATTTACTTGTGGATCAGCCTCGCTGAATGAGGTGGTGTATGCACCGCCATTTACAATCCATCTGTACCTGATCGGTCTTTCACCCTGTTTGATTCGTGCACTGACCCTTCGTATCCGTCTTTCCACTTGGTGCTTCCACCAACCGGAATGTCTCTGCCCTGCACAACCATTTCCACATCCATATCTGTCTTTACGCCCACACTGATCGTTGAGGAGGCAGTATTGCCGTTGGCATCCGTTACCACTGCAGTAATGGTACTGGCTGTGCGAAGCACATTCTGATCCTTGAATTCCCAGGATTGATAATTTGAACCTGTTCCCGGATAATCCTGACCGCCTATGGTCCAGACACAACTGTAGGGACCTCTTCCGAACTGGGCCATCGCCGCCACCCTTAATTCTCTGTTATACATCCATTGGGCAGAGCTTCCGTTCGTCTACAGTTCTGCCCTGGACCGTGATATCCATCTGCAATACCCCTGCAACTTTTATCTCAGTATATCCTGAAGTTATCCGGGGATTTTGTCCATTGGCATTAGCTTTGTTACTGAAAACCTCAAACCTGACTCCCTTGTTCACATCCCATACATTTGACTGACCAAAATACTGGCTGGGTATCGTCCATGTAAAATCATATGTACCATCAGTATCAAATGGGAGAGTAACCCTTGTTGTTCTGTTGATATCCTGAGGAGTCGGAGCTGGCAGAATCAGGTCAACCCTTCCTACATGGACCAGCATCCTGGAAGGTATTAATACCCTGACATTCACATCATTCCCGGCCTGAGCATTGGGCGGATCCAGAGTAATAGATCCCATACCCTGAATCTTTCCATCCGGATCTTCCCTGTTAATGTATTGCCCTTCCGTCATGTTGTCATTATCATAAGTAACCCGCGTAACATTTACATCAAGTACTCCCTGTCCCCAGACAAAAAAATGCAATTCGGTTGCTCTTTGAGGACCGCATCCCTCACAGGGAGGCGGACTTTTGGGACAAATGAGTTGCTGGCCGGTAAACGGGACTCCGTCAAAGATCACCTGACTGGCCGTTTCCCATGCCTGGCCGGAAGCCGCACCGGAGGCAGAGATTTTTAGCCATGTAATACCGGTTGTACCTTCAATGGTTATCCTGTCAAATCCCCAGATACTATTATTCGGTCCGAAAGTCTGGTATGCCGTTACATCAACCGGTATACTCACCCTTTGACCATCAACTGCCAGACTGCATAACAGTATGGAAACCAGTAGGAAAGTGATTCTATTCATGACGAATCTTATTTATATTTTATTTGAAATAATTTTCAATAGTTTATAGAACAAATCTGTAAATCACTCCTCCGACTATTCTCTGTCTCATGTTCCGGATATTTGGACTGATATCTGTATCCTCCCTGGCATCTGTATTTATGTTGTAATAGTCGACATTAAAAAAGATGTCCCATGCTTTCCCTACCGGCAATTTAAAGTCAACCATCACCTGGAATGAATTTGGCTCGCGATAGTACGTTTCTCCAACGATCAAATCACCGGTATTATAATCAATATCATACTCATTCGTCACAAGGATCTGTCTTTCATAGCTGCCCATCAACCGCAAAGAGGCTTTTTTGATGTTCATATAACCCTGAAGAGTAATACCTAGTCTGAAAGAGGTGCCACTGTTTTCCCAGAAATCATATTCAGATCCGATCAGCATGTGCGTGCCAATAATAGGACCCAGCCTGAAATTATAATTCAGGGAGGCGTTAGGTACACGGTTCCTGATAATTGGCCCCGCACTCAGAAACATGTCAAGCGTTTGATAAACATCGATCTCACTTCTGTATGCATTGTACATTCGACCGAACATATTAAAGTTGAAAAAGGCCCCTCTGCCCCTGATCAGCCTGTCAAATCTCATATCAAGGTAATCTAATAAGTTATCAGGCTGCTGCAGATAATATGTATAAGTAGTTCTGAATGAGCTGGTTTTGGATCGACCAAGGGACAGGTCATTGCGGGTGGAACTGAATAGGATGTTACCCCTGCACATAGTTCATACGTTCATTATTTGGATACATCTTTCCGATGAAACCCAGGACACTGTTACTGGATTTATTCTTCCTTTTTCTCATCCATTTCATATCCAGCCGGCCTCTCGAAAAATTATTACGTTCAGCTTCGCCTGAATACGCAAACTGATTTAAGTCAACCAGTGTTGTAAAATGCCTTGATGGATCACGCCTTCTGGAGTACATCAATCCTGGATTCAACTGATTAAAATTCAAATAGTCAAGTTGACTGGATTGCAGATTTCCACGAAGGAAAATATTGGTTTCACTGGTCTGGTCCTGGCTGAGGGATAGGTTGATCTGATATCTTGTACTGGAAAAATCATTTCTATTATCCAGTTTATAGGTTCTCAATCCTCTGGATAAATGACCACTGATATGGGATTTTTTACCCAGCGGGGCGTGGAGGTTCACAGCTGCACTGTATACATTAAAATCATTGTTATTGGTTTGCTTATCGTTATAATTATTGTATCCGACGTTGGCATTCAACCTCATTCTGTTTTTGAAAGGTATTTTGGATGCCGGCATCAGCCCTGATCGATGCAAATGGTGTCCGCATTACTTCTTCCTGGTATCTTATCCCTCCCGTAACCGATGTATGGTCATTGACCCTGTACAAGCCATTAAAACCCATATTTCCTGCAAATCCCGAAACATTACCTGCTGAATTTTGAACTGTCTGTCCCAATCCCATGGAAAGTTTACCTGTAAACTTTCCCGGGGTGATAGTCTTTTTCTTTATATCTGAGATCTTTTCAGCTGCTAAGTACTGCAAATACGATTCAATAAATTGGTTAGCATATGCATAATATTTCTCTATTTTAACATCCACATCATCAATTTTTCGCTGCTTTACAGTATCACTGGATGGTTCAACCGTTTTCCTTCAATTTTTTCTTCCATGTTGTTGATCCTGGCTTTAATTGCGGTGTATTGATCCTTGATGTCCTGTTTAATACAGCAAGTTGCACCAACAGATCGTTGTTAATACATTTTTCTTTCAGAAACCCCAAGACTATCAGCTGTATGCTCACTTTGTGATCCTCTGGTGGGGACATTTTTCTCTAATTCTTTAATCAGCGTAAGCAGGGCAAGAACTTTACTCCTGAACCCATCGGCAGTTTCATTTAACAATCGTAGTTCTTCATCTGCTTTTTTCGTGCTGTCTGCATATACGGAATTATTAATGCAGCTGATAAAGGCGGCCAGCAACAAAAGGCGAATCCAGTTGGACAAAAATCTAACGAGGGTAGTGATCCATAAATTACTATTTCAGATAGCAGCCACTGTAGAACTGAAGAAGTCTATGAAGTGAACCTATTGGTTTATCCGATGTACAGGTCAACCAATGGCCAAATAGAATTGTGTAATACACTTATGATATTAAGAAATACCTGGTGTAACTCAATTAGAATCTGCAAATGGCAAGAAATCCATACTAAATTTACGGTAAAATATTCAGAAAGCAAAGTGGGAAAATGATAATCACTAATTGCTTTAACTGGTAAGGTGGCAAACTGGTTGAAGTGGACTACCGATTACATCGCCAACCTGTTCACTTTGTGGATGCAGCTCAGAATACTTGAACCGTCGGGCAGACGCGATACTCCCCATATGAAAATATCTCACTTGCGGTGTATCCGCATAAAAATTATGACTGTTTAAATTGGGATTAAATGAAAAACATCTATTTTTAAGATACGAACACACCTCTCTCACCCACACTCATACCCATGCCTTCACGCGGGAGTAGCTCAGGGGTAGAGCATCAGCTTCCCAAGCTGAGGGTCGGGAGTTCGAATCTCCTTTCCCGCTCTTATAAATCAGGACTTACAGTTATCGGTACTGTTGGTCCTTTTTTTATATGATGAAATCATCAGTAAACTAGATAATTCAGGAAGTTATGCACAATAATCCAGGAAGAAGAAAATTCATAAAATCCTCTCTGATCAGCGGTATATCATTGGCTTTTATGCCTTCATTATATTGTTGCGATAAAAAATTGAGTTATTCGCTTGATTTAGATGTTCCCACAAAACTGTATGATGGAAAAAGGTGCTGGTGCCACCCCAGGGCAGGAATTGTACCTGATGCCGGACTAAACGGAAAGCCACGGGTGGTCATGACCATGAACAACCTGGATCTGGCAGGAAGCGATGTTTTTTACGGGATGTTTGGATTATATACCGATAACCTGTCTGGAGAGTGGACAAAACCGGAAGAGTTAAAGACACTTGCACCACGATATGAAATAATCGATGGGGTGGAACGCCCTGTGGCAGTTAGCGACTTCTGGCCCAAATGGCACCAAAAATCAAAGAAACTGCTGGGGACAGGCCATACAGTGGTTTATACGCCTGATTGGAGGGTTACCAATCCAAGACCCCGACATACTTCGTATTCAGTCTATGATATTGAGACTGGCAGGTGGAAGGAATGGCATAAGCTTAAAATGCCAGACGAGTGATAAGTTTTATAACGCTGGAGCCGGTTGTGCTCAGCGATACGATCTGGATGATGGCATAATTCTGCTGCCGCTCTCTTTTCGCCCAATAGGAAAAAACTCAAGGGTCACTGTTTGTAAATGTTCTTTTGATGGAAAAGAGTTGAAATATTTAAATCATGGAACAGAACTGGAGCTAAATGATGACTCCAGGGGCCTGGGAGAACCCTCGCTAACCAAATTTAACGGGGAATATTTTATGACCATCAGAAATGATAAAAAGGGATTTGTTGCCAGAAGCAAAGATGGTCTGCAATTCGACAATTACCAACCCTGGACATTCAATGATGGATCAGAACTGGGCAGCTACAACACTCAGCAACATTGGGTGACGCATAGCGATGCCTTGTTTTTGGTCTATACACGCCGGGGGGCTGACAACGATCACGTATTTCGTAACCGTGCTCCACTTTTTATGGCTCAGGTTGATCCTGAAAAACTTTGTGTCATTCGTGAAACAGAGCAGATTTTAGTACCGGAACGAGGTGCCAGACTGGGGAACTTTGGTGTAACTGATATATCTCCACACGAAACCTGGGTAACCGTTGCTGAATGGATGCAACCCCATGGTGTTGAAAAATATGGCAGTGATGGAAGTGTGTTTGTGGCTAAGATTGAATGGAATAAACCGAATCGTTTAAATTAAACCATTTTAATGGTCACAAACTCGAGAGACCAGGCATCAGATCCTTTCCATCACTAAAAAAAGGAGACCCGGGTAATATCCCCGGGTCTCTCGGTTATAACTAATTGACTGAATGCGTATTATAAACGTTACCTCAAGCTGATCTTCCCAGCATCGATAAGATGGTTATTATTTGAGAGCTTATAGAGATACAGTCCACTTGAAAGATCATCCACCCTAATGGTCTCATTTTGCTCAATGGTCCGTGATACAATCTGCTTGCCCGTCAGATCATATATTTCAAGATCAAGGTGGGTGTATCCTTCATCCCAGCTGAAGGTAACCGTTTCAGAGGCGGGATTAGGAAAGACACTTATAGGTGCCCGTTGCATATCCTCAATTCCAGATGGACCACCACCGCCAAAATCTGAATAGTAAGCTGTCTGCCTGTAATCAAAAATCCCAGTCTTCATTATCATAAAAATAACCCAGCTCTGATACAGGCATGTGCCAAAATGTTAATTCAGTGACATCAGCCATGAACCAGTAGGGTGCATAGATGTCCATAATGGTAAAGTTCTTATTAAAAGTCCATTCTGATTTGAAGGTATTCTGCCACTCGGCCACATCATTCAAACTCTTAACTGTGAGCCCCTTCATCCCAGCTCTTATCTACCTGTTCTGTCATATTCCCATCAGCATCCCAGGTGTATTCATACAGCCATTGTTGAACCATCATTAATTGAAACCAGTCAAAATCCCAGACCTCCTCCGTAATTACCTTATCTGCCCCATTATAAGTAAATACTTTCTTACTGTAATCACCCCAGTCTTCTGCCAAAAAATCCCATCCCTGGGTCAATTCACTTATCAGGTTATCCCCACTGTATGTATAAGTAGTAATGAAGGTTAATTCCCAGTCTCCCTCCTCAAAGAAATATTCATTCCAGGTTGTAAGTTTTCCACCTTCATATATGTATTCATCTTTAAATGCAGGGACCAGTTTCGAGCTATCTTCGTCCCAGAAATTCCAAAATTCCCATAGAATGTTTCCATTGGGGTCATATAACATGTCAAATCTTGCTGCCTCTTGCCATTGGCTGCCATCAGTATCCCAATTTAACAATCTTTCCTCGACCAGATTCCCCTCCCCATCATATGCTAATTCAAATTTTGCCTCATTGACCCATTGGCTGGATGCTTTATCCCATGTAAGCCAGATTATCTCGGTGGGTTGCCCCTGGGCATTATGTTTCACAGTTTCTTTATCAACTGGTAAAATCTTCATATCCACGCTATCATATTCGAACCATACATAATTGATCATGTTCCCGTTGCCGTCATAAGTAAATAATTCCCTTTCGGAGAGTACCCATATCGAATTGTTAGTATCATATAGTTCCCAGAGGATGCTATCCATTTTCTGGTCCACCGCCTGATCTGCTTTTAGGGAAGTTTTTTGAATGGCACTGAATTGTCTGGACAAATGCCTTGAAGCATGGTCAGGATTTACTGAATATCCTGCTATTCAAATGTCACTGAGACTATTGTGATGTTTCTTTGCATAACGTTGTTTCTGAAGTTCTATGACATCTTGCTGGCCCATCAGGCTCAGTGATATCAAACAGGTGAGAAATAAAGTAAATAATGGTTTCATATGCAGTTTATTTATTGGTTTATATTACAAGTTAAGTATCTGGTAATAATACCAAAACAAATATGTTAATATCTGTTTGACAAACATCTTTAATCTTCTGCTATTTTTGCGGTATGAAAGCAGAGATAATAACAATAGGGGATGAGATCCTGATCGGCCAGGTGGTAAATTCCAATGCAGCGTGGATTGGTGACGCTTTAACCGGACTGGGCATACAGGTAACCAGGAACACCTCCATCGCAGACAATGTTGAGGATATCGTCCAGATCCTAATGGAAACAGAAGCCAGGGCTGACCTGGTGTTCCTGACCGGGGGACTCGGACCAACCAGTGATGATATCACAAAACAGACCCTGGCTGAATATTTTAACTGCCAGTTGTCAGAAAATCAGGAAGCCCTCGACCGGATCAGGGTCTTCCTCTCAAGAAGAAAAGTTGAGATGAATGCACTGAACAGAGCCCAGGCAATGCTTCCAGATAATTGTATTATCATCCCGAACAGGTATGGAACGGCCTCGGGTATGTGGTTCACCAGGAATGATACACAATACCTGTCGCTGCCCGGCGTTCCGTACGAGATGGAATCAATGATGTCAGGATATATCCTTCCCCGGCTGAAAAAGCAGTACAAATTGCCGGCCATAATTCATAAAACTGTTCTGGTACAGGGGATCGCTGAATCACACCTGGCCAAACTTCTGGAAGAATTTGAAAGCTCTTTGCCAGAAGATATTAAGCTTGCCTACCTTCCCTCCCCGGGAAGGGTCAGGCTAAGGCTGACCGCGGGAGGAGAGGAGACGGATACGGTCAAGGCCGTCGTGCAAGAACAGATTGACAGGCTGATACCTTATATACCTCCCGGGCATTTCTTTGGCTTCGAAGATGACCAACTGGAGAGGATCGTAGGGGCCATGCTGCGGCGGAATAAGAAGACCCTGGCAACAGCTGAGAGCTGTACTGGCGGAAAAATTGCACAAATGATAACATCGGTGCCAGGTAGTTCAAACTACTTCCTTGGTTCGGTGGTCGCCTACTCTGATTACGTTAAAAAATCAGTCCTTGGGGTGAAGGAAACTTCTTTGAGAGATCACGGTGCGGTAAGCCGGCAGGTAGTGGAGCAAATGGCCAACGGTATCATTAAACGTTATGGTGCTGATTACGCCATTGCTACTTCCGGCATTGCAGGACCTGATGGAGGTACACCTGGCAAACCTGTTGGAACAACATGGATTGCAGTGGCTTCCGGAAAAAAAATAAACACCGCCCTTTTTAATTTAGGAGATGACCGGGGAAGAAATATCCAGAAGGCTTCAATGACAGGACTCAATATGCTCAGGAAGTTAATAACCGAAGAAAATTGTTGAAATATTATTGGATAATTAAAGAAAATTAGCGTTATTTGCGAACTGTTTTAAAAAGGGTATTTAATACGAAGAAAAATGTCGAGAGTTTGCCAGATAACAGGGAAAAAAGTGATGGTTGGGAATAATGTGTCTCACTCCAAAAGACGTACCCGCAGAAAATTTTATCCGAACCTTTTTGATAAGCGTTTCTATCTTGAAGATGAAGACCGCTGGGTAAAGATTCGGGTTTCTGCATCAGGAATCAGGACCATCAATAAAAAGGGATTGAAAAATGCCCTTGAGGAAGCCAAGGAAAAGGGTTTCCTGAAAAGTTATTAATATTTGAATCTGAACAATAATGGCGAAGAAAGGAAATAGACAACAGGTCATTCTTGAGTGCACAGAACACAAGGATAGCGGGATGCCAGGAACATCCAGGTACATTACGACCAAGAACAGGAAAAATACCCCTGACAGACTTGAAGTAAAAAAGTATAATCCCATCCTGAAAAAATATACAATACACAGGGAAATAAAATAACGCATTATGGCCAAGAAATCAGTTGCAACATTACAGACCGGTGTTGGTAAGAACTTTACTAAATGCATCCGGATGGTGAAATCCAAAGAGACTGGTGCTTACTTATTTGAAGAGGAAGTCGTACACAATGATCACATCAACGATTTCTTCACAAAAGAGAAATAAGATCAGAGACCACACTAATTAGCAATTTCAGAAAAGCTTTCTTCTTGCAGGGAAGCTTTTTTAGTATAATCAAGTTACAGAAACCACTGCAATAAAAACGAGATGGGAATCTTTTCCAGGGAAAAAAAAGAATCACTGAACAAGGGATTGGAGAAGACCAAGGAGAGTGTTTTCAAGAAACTGTCCAGGGCGGTTGTCGGAAAATCCAGTGTGGATGATGAGGTACTTGATAACCTGGAAGAGGTACTGATCACCTCTGATGTAGGTGTGGATACCACCCTGAAAATCATTGAGCGTATTGAAAGCCGTGTTTCAAAGGATAAATACATGGGGACCAGTGAGTTGAACCATATTCTGAAGGAAGAGATCGCGGTACTCCTGTCTGAGCATGATGAGGGTAATGTTTTCTCATTCAGTGATGACCTTCCAGCAAAACCCCATGTGATCATGGTGGTTGGTGTAAACGGAGTTGGTAAAACGACTACCATCGGAAAACTGGCCTGGCATTTTAAACAGGCCGGGAAAAAAGTATACATGGGAGCCGCCGATACTTTTCGGGCAGCCGCGGTTGACCAGCTGAGCATTTGGGCGGAGAGGGTAGGCGTTGAGATTATTAAACAGGAAATGGGATCAGACCCGGCATCTGTGGCTTTCGATGCCCTGTCATCTGCCAGGGCAAATGACGTGGATGTGGTCATAATTGATACAGCCGGGCGCCTGCATAATAAAGTGAACCTGATGAATGAACTTACCAAGATCAAAAGGGTCATGACCAAGGTGATTCCCGATGCACCGCATGAGATCCTGTTGATACTTGATGGTTCAACCGGACAGAATGCTTTTGAACAGGCCAAACAATTTACTGCAGCCACTGAAGTTAATGCACTTGCCTTAACCAAACTGGACGGAACTGCCAAGGGCGGAGTAGTAATTGGTATATCCGATCAGTTTAAAATTCCGGTCAAATATATAGGCATTGGAGAAAAGCTCGAAGATCTGCAGGTATTCGACAAGACCGAATTTGTCGATTCCCTTTTCAGTAATTAGTCTGCAGCCAGGTCATTATTTGCCTGATACACTGACACTTCCTATAGCATGACAAAGAATTCCCGAAAGATCAATGTAATTACCCTGGGATGCAGTAAGAACCTGGTTGATTCTGAGGTTCTTATGAGGCAGATCGAGTTGCAGGAAATCGAGGTTGTTCATGATGCAGCCGGTTCGGATGCAGGAACAGTCATCATCAATACCTGTGGATTCATTCAGGATGCCAAGCAGGAGTCCATCGATACCATACTGGAATATGTAAAGGAGAAAGAGGAGGGAAGGCTTGAGCAGTTATTTGTTATGGGATGCCTCTCTGAGCGTTACAAAAGTGAACTGGCCAAAGAGATACCGGAAGTTGACCAGTACTTTGGTGTTAATGATATTCGGCAGGTAATCAGCAGTTTGGGCGGAAATCTTAAAAAGGAGCTCCTGGGAGAAAGAAAATTGATAACCCCTGCCCACTATGCCTATCTCAAAATATCAGAGGGTTGTGACCGTAAATGTTCATTTTGTGCCATACCTCTTATCAGGGGAAGACAGCAGTCGAAAAGCATTGAGGAACTGGTCAGGGAAACCGAACTGCTGGTTGAAGGAGGGGTGAAGGAATTGATCCTGATTGCACAGGATCTGACTGCATACGGTACTGATCTGTATGGTAAAAGAGAGCTGTCCAGGCTTCTGGAAGCCCTGGCCGGGGTACGAAGACTCCCATGGATCAGGCTGCATTATGCTTACCCTGCTGCATTCCCGGAAGAGATCCTGTACCAGATCCGTGACTATGAAAACATTTGTAATTACCTGGATATACCATTCCAGCATATTTCAGACCGGGTACTTTCAAACATGCACCGTGGTATCACCCAAAATGAAACCCTGAATTTGCTGGATAAGATCAGGACCATCATTCCCGGTGCTGCCATCAGGACAACACTGTTAACAGGCCATCCTGGAGAAGGGGAAGCTGGAGTTCTCAGAACTGAAACAATTTGTACAATCAGCAAGTTTTGAGCGACTTGGCGTATTTTCCTATTCCGAAGAGGAGGGCACATGGGGAGCAGGAAATCTGAAAGATGAAATACCTGAAGCAGTGAAACTTGCTCGCCTTGAAGAGCTGATGCAGGTTCAACAATCCATTTCGCTTACTATCAATGAGAAAAGGGTAGGGGGTACCCACAAGGTACTGGTTGACCGCAAGGAAGGTGATTATTATATTGGCAGGACTGAATTTGACTCCCCTGAGGTAGATAATGAGGTGTTGATAGAAACGAAAAAAGCCCTTGTGCAGGTGAATTTACTGATGTTACCTTCACAAGGGCTGAACCTTTCGATCTATATGGAAAGGCCTGAAATCTAGCCTTCTTCCTTTTTTCTTTCTTGAGTTTCTGGATCTTGACGGTGATTTCTTCCTTCTTGCTGTCAAATCCAACATGATGGTATCCCCTTCAGCAATATCAGCGGAGATCAATACCTCAGCCATAGGGTCTTCCAGGTATTTTTGAATGGCCCGTTTAAGAGGTCTGGCACCATACTGAATGTCATAACCCTTTTCAACGATATAGTCTTTGGCTGTGGGACTGAGCTTAATCTGATAGCCCAATCCGTTAATGCGTGCATACAGTCCTTTCAATTCAATATCTATGATCTTATGCAGATCATCGCGTGTAAGGGCATTGAACAAAACAACATCGTCGATTCGGTTCAGGAATTCAGGGGCAAAGCATTCTTCAATGCCTTCTGAATGACGGACTTGGTATAATCATTGGTGCTGTCCTGTTTGGTCTTAGTATTAAATCCTACACCCTGCCCAAAATCTTTTAGTTGCCTGGTACCAATATTGGATGTCATAATGACAATGGTATTCCTGAAATCCACCCTTCTTCCAAGGCTGTCAGTAAACTGTCCTTCATCCAACACTTGAAGCAGGATATGGTATACATCGGGATGTGCTTTTTCTATTTCATCAAGCAGCACTACCGCATAAGGTTTCCTCCTGACTTTTTCGGTCAATTGTCCGCCTTCTTCATAGCCTATATAACCCGGAGGTGCTCCAACAAGTCTTGACACAGAAAACTTTTCCATATATTCACTCATATCAACACGGATCAGATTATCGGCCGAATCGAAAAGGTATTGAGCCAGTACTTTTGCCAGCTGGGTTTTACCTACTCCGGTGGGACCAAGAAATATAAATGTTCCAATGGGTTTGTTAGGATCTTTTAAACCGGCCCGGTTGCGTTGAATGGATTTTACTACCTTGCCTATGGCTTCATCCTGACCAATCACCAGTTTTTCATTTCATCACCCATCTTCAACAGCCTTGTACCTTCTGCCTGGGCGATACGCTGCACAGGGACACCGGTCATCATGGCCACAACTTCAGCAACCTTCTCTTCATCACTGTTTCCCTGTTCTTTGCAAGCTCTTTTTCCCACTTTGACTTTTCCTGGTCAAGCAGATCAAGATATTCTTTTTCCCTGTCCCGGAAACTGGCAGCGCGTTCAAAATTCTGATTTTTTACGGCTTTGATTTTCTCCTTTTTGGTTTCTTCAATGTCCGCTTCCAGCTTAAGAATCCGTTCAGGAACAACAATATTGGAAATATGTACCCTTGAACCAGATTCATCAAGGGCATCAATGGCCTTGTCAGGAAGGTGCCGGTCACTGATATAACGTTGGGTAAGGATAACACAGGCTTTGATGGCATCATCCGTATAGGTTACATTATGATGTTCTTCATACCGTTCCTTGATATTATTCAGAATTTCAATGGTCTCCTCGGCATCAGTGGGTTCAACCATAATTTTCTGGAAACGTCTTTCCAGTGCCCCATCTTTTTCAATATGTTGCCGGTATTCATCCAGGGTGGTGGCTCCAATGCATTGAATTTCACCCCTGGCCAGGGCAGGTTTAAGCATATTGGCAGCATCCAGTGAGCCTGTTGCACCTCCGGCACCAACAATGGTATGAATCTCATCAATAAAGAGGATGATATTGGATGGTTTTACTTAGTTCATTCAGAATGGCTTTCATTCTTTCTTCAAACTGTCCACGGTATTTTGTACCGGCAACAATAGTGGCAAGATCAAGGGTAACAACCCGTTTACCGAAAAGAACCCTTGAAACCTTGCGTTGTACGATCCGATTTGCCAGACCTTCAGCAATGGCAGATTTTCCAACACCGGGTTCACCAATAAGTATGGGATTGTTTTTCTTCCTTCGGCTAAGGATCTGGGCCAGTCGTTCAATCTCACGTTCACGCCCTACAATAGGATCCAGTCGGTCTTCTTCAGCAGCTTTGGTAAGATCAATACCAAAATTATCAAGTACAGGTGTTTCAGAACTGGATTTACTCGCGGGTTGGCCACCGGATGATCCCTTTCGCACCTTCAAATGGACCTTTTCCTTCATCCTCGTCATCTTCATCTCCCGGAAATTCTGATCTGGGAGTTCCTTTCTTAGTGCTTTCCAGCTCGAGTCTTACGGCATCATAATCAATATTATGTTCCTTAAGCACCTGAGTGGCAATGGAATTCTCATCTTTCATAATGGCCAGCAGCAGATGCCCTGTATCAATGGTATCATCCTGTAATGATTTTGCTTCAAGATAAACCAGTTTTAATACCTTTTCAGCACTCTTAAGAAGGGGAATATTGTCAGTGTCATTGATCTTTATAGCACTTTCCGGACGGATCAATTCTTCAATTGACCTCCTGAGATCGTATAATTCTGCTCCCATCAGGATCAAGTATATCAATGGCCAAACCTTCTCCATCCCTTAAAATGCCCAGAAAAAGGTGCTCTGTACTGATGTGGGCATTTCCCAGCCGTATGGCCTCTTCCTTACTGTATGACAGCACATCTTTAATCCTTTGTGAAAATCTGGCATCCATCTTCTCTAAAACATTGATTATACAAAGGTTAAAAATAAATATCTGATTGCAAAGATAGCAATAATAATAGTAACAAATATAAACACGAAAATGTTGAAAAATTGGTCAGCAAAATGCACTAAATAATAGGCAATAATTGGGTACTTTCGGAGTTTGAAATCGGAATCTATGTAAAAGATCTAAGATTGAATAATTTAAATATTAAAAGATTTATTTACAGGTATTTAATTCCCTATTTTCCCGTTTCCGAGGAGCTTATAATCTGAATTATTGTCTGGTTTTTCAATTTTTAATCTAAGCATATTTTAATTGATGGAATATGGCAGAAGGAGAAAAGATAATTAAAGTCAATATTGAGGAGGAGATGAAGTCGGCATACATCGATTATTCGATGTCGGTAATTGTATCAAGGGCATTGCCGGATGTAAGAGATGGACTTAAACCTGTTCACAGAAGTGTATTATACGGAATGTCGGACCTTGGGCTGACATCAAACAGGCCCTATAAGAAATCTGCAAGGATAGTAGGAGAGGTGCTGGGTAAGTATCACCCACATGGTGATTCATCGGTATATGAGGCCATGGTAAGAATGGCACAGGAATGGTCTCTGCGTTATCCCCTGGTTGATGGCCAGGGAAATTTTGGATCGGTAGATGGTGACAGTCCGGCTGCCATGAGATATACAGAAGCCAGACTGAGAAAAATTGCTGAAGAAACACTTTCAGATATTGATAAGAATACAGTTGATTTTCAGCTGAATTTTGATGATTCACTGGAAGAACCAACGGTTTTGCCAACCAGGATCCCACACTTGCTGGTCAATGGTGCTTCAGGTATTGCTGTTGGTATGGCCACCAATATGCCACCGCATAACCTGAGTGATACCATTGATGCAATCATCGCTTATATTGATAATAATGATATTGAGATAGATGAATTAATAGATATCATCAAAGCACCTGATTTTCCAACCGGAGGATTAATCTATGGATACCAGGGAGTAAGGGAAGCATATGAGACCGGAAGGGGAAGGATGGTTAGTGAGGGCCAAAACTGAAATTGAAGTCACTTCTTCCGGCAGGGAAAAGATCATCGTCACTGAAATTCCATACCTGGTCAATAAGGCTGAGATGATCCGGAAAACAGCCGATCTGATCAATGAAAAGAAAATTGAAGGGATTTCTTATATCAATGATGAATCTGACCGGAACGGGATGCGGATTGTTATCATTCTGAAAAAAGATGCAAATGCCCATGTTGTTCTTAATAAACTACTTAAGTATACTCAGCTTACAGACGAGCTTCAGTGTAAATAACATCGCACTTGGTAAATGGCAGGCCCACGCATGCTCAATTTAAAGCAGATGATCAGATATTTTGTTAAGCACAGGCATGAGGTTGTAGTGCGGAGGACCCAATATGAGCTTGACCAGGCTGAGAAGAGGGCACATATCCTGGAAGGATTACTAATTGCACTGGATAACCTTGATGCTGTAATAAGACTGATCCGGTCTTCCAGAACCCCGGATAAAGCCAGGGAGGATCTGATGGAACAATTTGAACTTACTGAAATCCAGGCCAGGGCAATCCTGGAAATGAGGCTTCAGAGACTTACCGGACTGGAACGGGATAAGATCAAGGAAGAATATGAAGAGTTAATGACAGCAGATTGAATATTTTAACAAGATTCTTGCTGATGAAGGACTTCGGATGCAGATAATCAAGGATGAACTGATTGAGATCAAGGAGAAATATGGAGATGAACGAAGGACAGAAATAGTACCCAATGCAGAGGAGTTCAATCCTGAAGATTTTTATGCAGATGAGGACATGGTTATCACCATTTCTCATCTGGGCTATATTAAACGGACTCCACTTACAGAATTTCGCACACAGAGCAGGGGAGGTGTAGGTGCAAAAGGTTCGGTCACCCGGGACGAAGATTTCTGTAGAATATATGTATACTGCTACCATGCACAATACCATGCTTTTCTTTACAGAGAAAGGCAAATGTTACTGGTTGAAAGTATATGAAATCCCTGAGGGAACCACGGACATCCAAGGGCAGGGCGATCCAGAATCTGATCAAGATCGATCCTGATGATAAGGTCATGGCATTTATCAATGTACAGAACCTGACTGATCAGGAGTATATTAATAATAATTACATTGTATTATGTACCTCCAAAGGCATTATTAAAGAAAACATCACTGGAGGCATATTCCCGCCCACGGCAGAATGGTATCATTGCCATCAATGTAAGAGAAGGAGACAATCTTCTTGAAGCCAGGTTAACCAATGGTCAGGCTGAGATACTGCTTGCTATAAAGATCTGGTAAAGCCATCCGGTTTAATGAAAGCACAGTGCGGCCGATGGGCAGAAATGCTGCTGGAGTGAGAGGTATAACATTATCAGAAGATCCCAAGGATGAAGTTGTTGGAATGATATGCCTGGAAGACCAGGATCATGATATCCTGGTAGTTTCAGAAAAAGGATATGGAAAACGATCTGATGTTGAAGGTTACCGGATTACCAACAGGGGAGGCAAAGGAGTAAAACCATCAATATTACTGATAAAACAGGTCAACTTATTGCAATAAAAGATGTTACTGACACTGACGATCTGATGATCATCAATAAATCAGGTATTGCCATCAGGATGCGTGTCACAGATATGAGGGTTATGGGACGTGCCACTCAGGGAGTCAAAGTGATCAACCTGAGGGAGGGGGATTCAATCGCTTCAGTCACCAAGGTTCAGGGTTACGAAAACGGGAATGAGGATGGAGATGAAGGAGGACAAGAAACATCATCAGAAAGTGATGTGTCTGAATAAAAAATTCAATATATTTAATATATTTGATATATATTTGAACAGTAGCCGATTGCAGAAACATGAAAAATATCATTTCAAGTTTTGGCAAGGAATTTGATCTTTGGTAGCTAAAATGGCATATTTTTGCGCCAGAATAATAATTTTAAACCAAATATAATTAGCATGAAACGTTTTATTATTGCATCCATTTTTTTAGCAGTTGTTTGTTCAGTGAATTCTCAGGACCTTGCCACATCAACCCTGAGCTATTCGGGATTGGAGAAAAAATTGAGCAAAAGCAATGAAGCAATTAATGATGCAAAAGACAAAGAAAAAGCCGCTACCTGGTTTAGCAGGGGAGAAATTTTCCTTGATATTCATGAAGTCAATATTGAATTTCTCAGATTGGGTATGCCTTCATCAGAAGCCCAGTTGTACCTGAAATCTCCAAATGAAACAAAAACTGTCGAAGAAAATGGCAGAACCTTTGAACATCATATATACGACAGGGTAACACTCATTTTCGAGAATGATATCCTGATGGATTTCATTGAGACCCAGGTTCTTGATCCCGATCCCTTACCAAAAGCTCTCGATGCATTTAAAGAAACTTTAAGGCTTGATGAAAAGAGAAAATTGACCAAGAAGGTGTATGACCAACTTGAAAGCATGAAACGTATGGCAGAAGCAGATGCTATCCGCAATTTTACAAAAAATGAGTATGGCAAGGCACTTGGGAAATTTGAACTGATCATGGAAGCAAGTAACACCGAGGCATATGAAAACTACATTGATTCTGTGATCATTTATAATGCAGCACTGGCAGCCAAGAATTCCGGGGATCATGAACAGGCTGCTAAATATTTCGAACAATCGATTGAAATTGGTTATGGTGGCAGTGATGCATATTACCTTCTCAAAAATGAGTATATAGCCCTCGAGGACTCAACCAAAGCACTGGATGCCCTTCAAAAAGGTTATCAAATGTATCCGGATACATCCCTGATCCTTTTTGAACTGGTTAATTACTATCTGTCTGTCGGAGATGCTGACGCAGGCATGAAATTTTTAACCCTGGCACAGGAACAGGAAAGTGGCAATCCATCTATATATTTTGCCAAGGGAACCCTTTATGAGAGAATGGGAGAGAAAGAGAAAGCGATGGAGGCTTATAAGGAATCACTCGAAGTGGATCCGGAATTTTTCAATTCCTGGTTTAATATTGGAGCCTTGCATTTTAATAATGCAGTTGAATTGTTTGATATAGCCAATACCAAGGAGGACCTGGATGAGTATAATACAGCTAAAGCCGCTGCAGATGAGGAATTAAAAAAAGCCATTGAACCCATGGAGAAGGCCTACGAGCTAAATCCCGATGAAAAGGCCTCACTTGAAACTTTAAAGACCATATACTACCGCTTGCAGATGACAGATGAACTTGAAAGAGTACAGAATCTGCTGGATAATTGGGGGAAGTAAACAGGTTCTAGAATAATAAATGAAAGAGAGGGGCCATTATGGTCCCTCTTTTTGTTTTCTGGCCAGCTAATTCCTCTTATCTTTGATAACCAATAAGAAAAGAACTAATAATCCACTGATTATCAGTCCAATATCCTCAATTATTCCAATCATAAAAGCAGGAATAAATCCACTCAGGGCATGGATAAGCGGGACTATCAGTATATAGCGTGGAAATTTCTTATCTGTCCATAGCAATATTCCGAGTGAAAAGATCACAGTAGGACAGGGAAACAATCCAAATGATAATATTTCAGGATATCCTCGGCCAAATATGTATTCCAGGGCCTGGTAGCCAAAAATTGCATAAAATATAAGAAAGGCACCGGTAAGTCCATACAGGTCAACCTTAAATCCGAAATTGATCCGGTTTCTGATACTTCCTTCAAGAATGAATATGATGGCCTGAGTTATGAAGAGAATACCGAAAACAAATGGCATAGGCATGAATTCCCTGAAATAGATCATGTAAAATTGTATTCCAATCCAGCCATAAAAGAAGGCGAGAATCGCAGAAATACATCTGTTGGAGTATTTGGTCCTAAATATGAGCATGAGAATGGCTATTAATCCCAGGCCCAGCATCAGGTACTGCACGGGATATAGTTCCAGGTTATACGCAGTGGCATAAGTCAGGAAACGCTCAAGGGTGAATGATTCGAACATTTTTGTTTTTAAAGTAAGTTATGAAGAAAAGAGGAGATGGGAATCAGGTATATTAATAATTTCTACTTAACATAATATTAATTATCGGACAAATATCTGAAATAATAGATTTACACTGATTTATGCGTTTCTACTATCGCTTTGAACGTATCAATGAATCTTTCGAATTCGTTTCCGGATAATATAAGTGGCGGATCTATCCGGAAAGTAGTCCCTCTATAACCTACAATATACCCCTTATCTATAAGGTCATGGTAAATTTCATTTGCTGCTTTTTTGTCAACCAGATCTATCGCAAACATCAATCCTCTTCCTCGCACACCGGTGATGATCTTATGATCTACCAAAGCTTCGAGTTGAGTGAAAAAAATTGATCCATTTTGTTCTGCTTTTCTAATAAGACCATTATCCTGAATTAATTGTAAAACTTCCGAAACGACAGCTGCGCCTAAGGGATCATTTTGATGAGATTGTGCGTACTTGAACGGTTTTGTTTTTAACTCACTCACTGTATACTGATTAATAGCTGCAACACTTACGGGATAGCCATTTCCTATCCCTTTACCAATGGCGATCAGATCCGGCTCAATATCATAGTGTTGAAACCCGAACCACTTTCCGGTTCGGCCGACACCAGTAGTCACCTCGTTTGCAATTACCTTCCCATTGTTATTTCTTACAATGTTTACAATATTCTGAATCAACTTCTTTGGAGGAAACCTGACAAAACCAGAAGAGCTTCCTGGCTCAAAAACGAAGTCTGCAATATTATCCGGAATGTTCTGCAATGCTTCACATGCTGGATCACATTTGCCTTTTTCCTTGCATGAATTACAGTGATCCCAATCAAAGACATACCAGTCTTTGGTCCTATCGGTAACAGAGCTGTATGAACCAAGATACGAATCGTGAAGTGTCATGGAAACCTTGTTCCCGGAAACATGTTTTGCTATCTGTCTTGACAACTCAATGGTTTCACTTCCGGAGCATAGAAAAACACATTTTCCACCATTAAATTTGGTTGTAGATAATATGGATTTTGCTGATGTTTCAAGGACCTGGTTGGAATAACAGAAACCAGCGTGCATTAAAGAATCAATTTGCCTTTTAATGGTTTCATTGACTTTCTCATTATTGTGCCCCACTGAAATGCACCAGACTCCCGATTCAAGATCCATAAATCGCTTTCCTTTTTCGTCAAACAAATATATTCCCTGACTATCTACAATATTTGGGATTTTAAGTTCGTGTCCGGTGCAGTTGTATATATGTTCCATGCGATTGCTTATTGATTTGCAGGAAACTGTTCGCTACAAGAATAATTCATATTGTTTGTTAACAGGCAAGACTGAATCATCAACCTCCATCTTTATACCTTCTTTCTGCATGGCAGCTTCAACAATTTTCTTATTGAAAGCATGCACTTCTTCACAATTTAAATATTCGTCAATATTGACCCATTTGGCTTCAATTATTTCCATTCTATCGATAATGTTGATTTCTTTGGATAGTGGTTTTGCTTTACATACAATGTACATGTTTGATTCGTTAAACTGGCCGGGAGAAAAATGGCCTATCGTAACAATTGATTCAGGCTTTACTTTAATTCCAGTCTCTTCAAAAACTTCTCGAATAAGAGCCTGTGAAATATTTTCATTGTTTTCTATATATCCTCCCGGAAGTTTAAAGCTTTTGAAAATTCGATCTTTTACAACTAAAATCTCGTTTTGATCCATTACATACGCACCAACTCCTACAGTGTGATTAGTAGCGGTAGGCATAGCCGGATCAACCGTAAGTTTCTTAACAAGGGTTATACTTGTCACAGTACAGTCAAAAAAAAAGAAATCGTATCTGGTGAGCAACGGGATATAGCTAGATTTAATAATTGGTAGCGTGATCCAGAGTAGATTTCTGTCATTCTGCTCAGATATGATATTGACCAATTCTTTTTCAAATTCATCCCGGCTTTCGGGAATGCAAGAACTATCTATTTCAACACCACCGTACTTATCTGGTCTAAGTATTATTGTTGTAGAATTTATTGTTTTTGTCATGTTGATACATTTCGTTAGGCCTTACTCCCCCTCTCCTGCCCTCTCTACTCGTAGGCTTCCTTCTCCAGCACTTCTTCGTTTACCCAGTAGACATTCTCAAGGTTGTTACGCCAGGTATAGATCTTCTCTGCCAGTTCTCTGTAGGTTTTCTGTTGATCCGAATGCAGGCTGCTCCCTCCTTCCTGCCCCGGGTAAAGAAAAAGAATTGGCCGTCCGGAGTCACCACAGGACAGTATTCCTTAGCCGATGTGTTGATGGCCCCACCCATATGATGCAACTTCCCCCATGCACCGTCTTCGCGCGCAAAGCTGATGTAAAGATCGCTCTGCCCACGGCTGTCTGGCCTGCCATTGACAGTCACGATGATATAGCTCTCATCCGGAGCGATGAAAGCGTCGCCTTCCGAGTGCTCACTGTTGATCTGTAAACCGAGGTTCTCAACTTTTCCATATCCGGTCTCACCCGGTTTGGCCCGGTATATGTCAGATCTACCCTGGCCTCCCTCCCGGTTCGAACCGAAATAGATGGTGCCGGATGCTGATAAAGATGGATAGATTTCGACTGCCGGTGTATTGACCGGACCTGGCAGGCGTCGTGCCTTGCCCCATGGACTGCTGGCATCTTTGCGGGAGGCCATCCAAAGATCCCAGCTTGGCGATAGTTCCCTGGTTGGCGCAGCATCCTCCGGTCTGCGTGAGGCAAAAATGATCTGATTGCCATCAGGTGAAAGATTGGGATCGATATCATTGTAACATCCTGAAAAAGAAGATACTACAGGCTCTTTCCAGCCTTTCATACCTTCGCGTCTCTGAATAATGGCAGAGAACCCCCAACCCTCCACGACGAGGGTCTGATACATCTCCTTCCCATCTGGTGTAAAGGCCGAATTGAGCTCATAGGCGGAGGTGGAGACGATTCCTGGCGCAAACAGTTCGGCTTTGGAACCGGGCAATTGCTGGCCGAGGTAAGGCCCCTCTGGTGCTTGAGTGATGAAGTCTTCTTGTTCACTCCCAGGCTTGGTTTCCCGTATGGTACATCCTGCGAGTCCGCCAATCAGCAATGCCAGTGTGCATGCAAGGGTTGTTTTCGGTCTGTTCATTGTAATCCTCTCCTTCTAATGTGCGACGTGTTGCTGATGCAGCGAAATCCCCTATTTGATCCAGGTTGCTCTGACACCGGTGGTCCCGCCAGTTTTCAGATCCAGATCAACCGGCGTGTTGTCTATATAGGCTCCACAGGTAAAATCCGGAACCTGGATCGGTTGAGATCCATTGGCAACGGACCATTCTGTAAGTGCCACAATAGAGCTCCAGGCGGCTGCATCATACACATCCTGGTCCAGGGGAATCCCGTTTCTCAGGCAGTCGATGAGACGCCAATCCATCATGAAGTCCATTCCTCCATGCCCGCCAACCTGTTTCGCCAGCGCTCCGATCTTCTTCATGATGGGTGGTGAATACTTCTCTTCCAGTTCCTGTATCTCCTCCTGGCTCACCCATTGGTCCCCTCCCATTGAGATCCTTGGAGGCAGAGGCCATTTCTGGGCAGTGGCTTTTGTCCCGCTGATCGTATACTTCCTTGTATAGGGACGCGGGCTGGATACGTCATGCTGAAGCATGATCGTCTTTCCCCGTTCCGTTCTGATGATGGCGGTATTCATATTCCCCCGGTACGAATCGGTATCAAACTCCTCGTAGAAGGGATCTTCTTTTGCCAATTCAGCTGCCCTGGGACCATAGGAGAAATCGTTGGACTGCATGGAAACCAGGTGCTGCATGCGGTCTCCCCGGTTTATATTCATAACCTGGCATACCGGTCCCAGACCATGCGTCGGATAATGATTACCGTTACGCTTCTGACTCTCTTTCAGCAGCCACATCCCCGGATATTTATTCTTTTCAAACGCGATTCCGATCTGATCATGGATGTATGCAGCATCCGCGTGGATAACATCCCCGAAGAGGCCCTGGCGTACCATATTTAAGACAAGGAGTTCAAAAAAATCATAGCAACAGTTCTCCAGCATCATGCAATGCTTTCGGGTTCGCTCCGAAGTGCTTACCAGTTTCCAGTTGTCCTCAATGGTCAATGCAGCCGGCATCTCAACTGCGGCATGCTTATCATGTTCCATGGCAAAAAGGGAGACTGGTGTGTGCAACCTCCAGGGAGTTACCTGATAGATCAGGTCAATATCATCGCTTTCACACATGCGTTTCCAGTCATCTTCATCTTTCCCATAGGTTCTGGCTGGCGGCATCCCTGAATCTGCCAGTATCTTCTGCCCTATTTCCACACGATCTTCCCTGATGTCAGAGATTGCCTTGATCTCTACACCATCGATCAGGCACAGCCTCCTGAGCGAGGAAGGTCCCCTGTTCCCCAGCCCGATGAAACCGATCCGGACGGTTTCCAATGGAGGTGCTGCATAACCACTCATATTAAAAAACTGCTCATGCGGTTCTTCAGCTGCCGATTTGATGAACATCATGGGCCCCTCCCCTTCCGGGTTACAGGAAGAAAGACCGCCCGTGATCACTCCTGCTCCTGCAGCACCGGTTGCCTTAATGAAATCTCTGCGATTTGTTCTCATCTGGAAATCTTTTCTGTTAATGGGGGTTCAGATTTATGGCTTGTATGAATAATCAACAATCTCAAATTCAGGCAATTCATTCCGGTCAAATATTTTGAGTTCTAATTTTTTCTCATCTTTTAAAACCTTAACAATCCAGACGTCCTGCTCAAGTTTAACAGAAATATCCGGTGGATTCTCATCGGTTTTCAGCGGGACGCCCGCGGTAATGATAAACGCTTCTTTTGCCTTTTCTGTGGTCGCCACATCCAGGTATGGAAACACTCCCAGAGAATCGGTCAGCGGTAATGTAGTGGATTCAAGGTTGAGTTCCGGGCTGCCTGCACACACACCCACTAGTTTCGCGTGGGGACGGTCCAGCCTGAACGTATTCCCGTTTACATTGCATGCTCCGTTTTTATCCCTGTTTTCCACAAACCATCTCGCAGAAAACACAGAAGCTTCTTTTTCCTTTTTCAGTTTGTCCATCACTATTAGACAGGGGATATCCGGAAAAACAAGAGTTGTTCGGGTTACGGACTTTACATCAGGATTCACCAGTGCATAAGCCGGTGTGGCGTCACTGGCCCAGAAAGTATAACCGGTACGTTTACCCGAACGAACTATTTTGGCCGAAGCTTTGGATTCATTGGTGCCCTCCTCACCGTTGTGGTACTGATGCCCCTTACCGTCAATTAACACTGTGTTATGAGCCGGAGAGGTGCGCAGGAACCAATCGGGCTTCCAGTAATCGTATGTGGGGCGGTACTGATCAACCAGCAACATTTCTCCCTGATATTTCAGGACAATTGAATTGCGATCCGCGTGTTCGTGATTATACGGACCACCGCTGCGCATAGCCACTACCAGGTCGTCCATATCATAGCCAGTGCGGGTAACAATCCAATCCAGATCAGAGTGGTAAAAATAGTTATCGGTTGATGGGGGTATTGGTGTTACCGAGGGATCGTAATAGAGTAGCGAAAAAATACTATGATTCGGTGCATAATTCAGGGCACTGTATTGCGATAGACCATCCCGGGATTTGCCAGCCACCCAGAATCCAATAGAAGAATTCAGGCTGCTACTGGCATCGCCGAAATTTACACTGCCGGCAGGATACAAATGTTGGGGCATCAGCAGTCCAAGGTTAAAATCCATCATTCCCGTATAATTTGCACCGTCATAACAGTTCAAAACCTTGTTTACGATGAACAACTTCCATCAGATAAATGAGGTATGTCATGGCATAGTTGCAATAAGAAACAGCTTCATCATAACTGCCGTCTGCTTTAAACAATTTCGCAGACCGGGGATAACTGTCCAGCAACATTTCCAGCCATTCGTCGGTTCGATCGTCATGTCCGATTAATACATTGATTCCAAGAGCAAATCCGCCTGAGAGCACAGCCCGGAAATTATTGTTACCCAAAATGTGAGGCCAGCGGCTCATATCCGGAACTTTGGCCGCAAACGGCTTATCCGGAGCCATAGTCCAACCTTTGACAGTATTGGGATAGCGCATACCATACAGTGAACGGTAACAGGGTACACAACCCTTTTCAGCAATTGCTTCACGAATTTCCTCCCGTTCTGCCGGTGTTAACAGATCATAGATCCAATCATATGAAAGTGACACCCATGCTGTCCGCCGACCGGCATTTAAAAACCCCAGGCGGTGTTTGCCGTCTTCCAGAAAAAAGTCCCAATGCTCCTCTTCGACAACAGCCAGCATTTCTTTTCGCGCCAGCTCCCCCCGTTTCGCGGTCACCAGTTACAGCATACAGAAAAGCTTCCCGTAAAAAGTTATGATCTTTATTAACATCCGCATCCAAAAGCGACTGCCAATAATCTTGAAATAACGGATGTTTGGTATTTTCAATAATCTTTGGAATGTCTGATTTGGAAAAAAGCAGGTTTAATGGAAATTCACCTGCAGGTGCTGCCGCATTTGCCGGACTGTTTGACAAGAGGGGAATAATTAGTAAGGTTGAGAAAAGAATCCGGATAAATGCAGAAAATGTGTGGTTACGATTCATTTGAGATTTTTTTAGAATTAATAAAAATACGATAACCGTTGTATTCATCGCAAGAAAATTGTCGTTTTGTTCAGGCTAACATGAGGATCTGCTGCTGAATCCTGACCGCATCTTTTGCCTATTCCGATGAAATGCAATACAAGTACTGGTGACCCCTGAGATACAGATCCTTTCCAACGATCACGGGTGAAGCGCTAAAACTATCGTCCAGCTTGTTGGTCGCCAGAATCTCCAGGCGGGGACCATGCCTGATCACCACAGATACACCGTTCCGTCCCACGACATACACGCGTTCCTTCGCCGCGACCGGCGAGGCATATACTCCCTGGACATTGTTAAGACGCTGCCTTGAATAATACGCTTCCCCGGTTGCCGCATCAAAACACGATAGCATATTCTGGTTGCTCTTCAGAAAGTACAGGTACCCTCCGTATAACAGCGGTGATGGCACATACGGCGTATCCCAGGCATGTTCCCAGATGATGGCTCCCGAGGATGAAACCTTGCCACGGGCCTTATCCAGCGAGATCGCCTGCAGGACACTTTCCTGGAAACCTCCCATAAGATAAACAATGCCGTTTGCCGAGACTGGTACCGGAATTGGATTGGCGGTCATTCCGCGTGTAGTCCAGAGCTCTTTACCCGTTTCCAGATCATAACAGCGTGTGCGGCCTATCGAAGGTGCTACGATCTGTCTTCTCCCATTATGCTCAACAACAAGTGGAGTGGTCCATGATGTCCCGTCGTTGCGGTTTTTGCGCCAGAGCTCCCTGCCAGTGTGCTTGTCCAGCACGGCAATAAAGGAGTTGCCCGTATGGTCCCAGGTGACAATGAGCTTGTCTCCATAAAGGGCGGGGGAACTTCCCTCCCCCCAGCTGTAGCGGATGTGCAGATCACCCAAATCTTTTTCCCATTGGAGGTTCCCGTTCATGTCGTAGCAGTATAATCCACGAGAGCCGAACGAGGCAATAACATACTCCCCGTCAGTTACCGGAGAGCAGGATGCCAGGCTCGCGTCGTAGTGACGACTGTCGTGAGGAGCCTCCACTCTGGCGATACGCCGCCAGATGAGGCTGCCGTCCTTCCGATTGTAGGCATGGACTTCGTAGCTGTACTCGTTTCCTTTGGCGGGAACAGCAGTCAGGACGAAAATGTGATCTCCCCAAACGACGGGAGTTGCATGCCCAGTGCCGGGAACAGGAACTTTCCAGCGGATATTGTCGTTTTCGCTCCACCGGATTGGAGGATCACCACGGGGTGCTTCGCCTGTCATCAATGGGCCCCGCCACTGTGGCCAGTAGATGAGAGCCTCTGATGAAGGTTCCACCGTACGTCCAGTATTGGCGGATAGCATAATAATTACTGCAACCGCAGTTACCAACCAGGTTTTTTTACTTATCATTATTGACCTCATTCTCAACCTCTAGCGGAATAGTTGTCTAGCCGCCATCAGTTTTATATCAAAACACAATAAGCCATCTTTTGGCACTGTCAGCTACAACCGAGGACTATACCGCCAATAGTTTGTTTAAGATTTTTTCCGATACTTTGAAAACTGTTCCATGACGCAAACCATCCGGACATTCAAGACCATCAGATCTATCAACCCAGGTTTTTAAATCCATAGATACAAGTAAACCATATTTTCTTAATCTGTATTTATCAAAATATAAATGCCAATTCTCCCCAATTTTTATGACTGTTGGACCTTCAGCCCAGTAATTTCCAGTAATTGGTCTTGAAGGCTCCCCATATGTCCCTTCAGCAAAATTGCTTTTTGCTATTCTAATATTCTTTTGCGGTATAAAAGGCTTATTAGTTTCGTCTTTTAAAAACATTAAATATTCCGATCCTATTTTCTGAAGAGTTGCATCAATGACATTAAAACCTCTATTATAAAAAATCTTAGTTCCCGAAAAACCTTTAAAATCTTTCGTGCTCACATAATACATTCTGTGATTATTACCCTGACCTTCAACTCCTTCATTACTTTGATAATCAGTATCTGCAAACCGTCCTGGAATTGTTGTAGCCCAGAAAATTAAGAATTGTTTGTTTATATCATCGAAGAATAATTCAGGCGCCCAGCAATTTTTAGCATCCGGTTCATGTTCCATAACTGGAATATATTTTTGCTCTGACCAGTGAATGAGGTCCTTAGAATTTGCATATCCTATTCCTTTTTCCTGCCAACTGACAGTCCATACCATATGAAATGTACCATTCGCATCTGAAATAATGCAGGGATCTCGCATGAGCTTATCATTTCCTACTTGAGGCTTAAGAAATGATTGATCATTGTTCAAAGCTATCCATTTGAAACCATCGTAGCTGTAGGCTAGGTGCAGGCCGTCTTCTCCGTTACCCTTAAAGTATGAAAATAAATATACATCTTTCTCAGTTTTAGTACATAAGGAGAACAAAATTACTGATATTAAGCCTATTACAGCTATTGCTTTCATCTTTTCCATTATTGGATTGGTGTAAGCATGCCAATTCGCCACTGGTACTTCCCATATGCTTTTCCAGACTTGTCTTTTTCCAATATACCCTGAAAGATGAATTGTAACTCGCCGGGATCAACCATCAATGTTTCATCATAGCCATCTCGAATAAGTTCTCCATGGCTGATATTATCAGTCCAGGGTTCAACACCTGAAGCAGGACGAACATTATACCATCCGGCAAAAGGCTGTTCGGCAGTGTCCGCGATAGGTGTCCACTCACCATCGAGCTGGTCCGCTGTATAGGCTTTATAGTATCGTTGCCCATCCGCCTCAATTATCGTAAGATACTTATTCATTCCTTTGAGTTTGTAGGTATGACTAGCTTCAAAAATATTTGCTTCAAGAGCCAATTCCCAGTCATGAAATCCACGAGGGAAATCTTCCAGTGGCGCACATAATCGCCACATTTTACCATTCAGGCTCGTTAGAAACAAATAAGCGCGGTGATCGTCACAGATGATCCAATAGTCTAGGCCACCAACTTCGCGTGAATCGTTTTCTCCTCCATCGAGTATTGGCATAGCCCTTGTCCATGAATCAGGAGATGCAATATCTGTTGTTGTAGAATAAGCAACCCACATCTTATTCGCATCTGGAACGCCCATCTGGTAAATCAGGTACCATTTCTTGTGTGGTGTAAAATAAAAAATCTGGGGGGCGCAATAATAATCACTACTACTTACATTAAGGATTGTTCGTTTTGAACTATTGGCTTCATCCCAATTATCGAATGAACAATACTCGATTGCAGACCTGCCTTCTAATTTAACCGTCATGAAGACATGCCATTTGCCATCGAAGAAGACAACACTGGGATCTTTCTGCGCACGACTTGGTTCCATCTCGCGTTGTTCTGGTGCGATCAGAGGGCCACTGTATTCCCATAGTTTTGGAAGCTGGAAAGATGATGTTGTGATTTGCGAATGGGATGTTTCTGTAGCTACCAGCATTGATAGAATAAGAAATGGGAGAAAGAGGATTTTTCCTCGCAAACAATAATATTTCATGTGGATCATTATCATATTTCTGTTGTGGATGCCTGACGAATGAATAAACCGGCCCCGATGTATCGGGGTCTAATTTAATGATTTGTCAGTCGAATTTCTCAGGAATAGCCTCAACCATCATCGTTCTCCATACTATTTTCCAACTGCCTTGAGAAAATCCTAAAGACAAGAATGTTTTGCCCCTGCTCATGATGCTTCGCGCCCTGGAGTTTGTATACTACCTCGAAAGGGCAAATTGCAACCGCAGTGTCCCCGATGAGGTCTACCTTTGTATCGCCAGGCAAATACTCAAGAGTCTCTGCCATTTGATCATAGTCTCGATACGACTGTACGTATTCGACCCTTCCACGAATGCGTTTATCAGATTGCGGAGGTGCGACAACCACATCATCCGCCAGGTATGATCCAATACCTTCATAATCTTTCAACCTCCAGCACTCGTTGATGGCTTGGATAATGCCTTTAATAGCGTCTGTTTTTTTTTCCATTTCCATTTTTTTGCCCACCTTAGATAAATGACGTATACCTATTTTTGGAGGTAGTTTTTACTTTGGTTCCAGGCTCATCACATAATCATAACTCTCATCTAAATATCTCGCCACATTATCCAAATCTTTAAGCATATTTTGAGGTATTAATACATGGCAACCAATTCATCGTAGATCTTCAGTTTTTCTACATACATATCTATTGTTTTAACAACTATTTCAATAATAGTAATTTTATTGACTTCCGATATAAGTCTGCTTGTATATGACAGATATATAATCCGCTGGCCAGCGAATGACCATGCTCATCTGTGCCATCCCATTGTATCATGCTGGATCCCGGGTTTTTATAGCTGTTTTCGAGGAGTCGCACTTTCTGACCAAGCGCGTTGTAAATGGTGATCTGTACATTAGCCGATTGTTGCAAGGTATAACGAATATGAGTATAGGAATTAAACGGGTTTGGATAATTGGAGATCATTCCGAAAGGGTTCGGGCCCCTTGATTCCTGTCCAACACCAGTGTCATCATTTCTTTGAAAATAACGTATACCACCGTTCTCTGTGCCTACCAATAGATCCTTAAAACCGTCCCGGTTGATATCGGCAAATGCAGGACTTGTATTTCCGTCTGATACAATACCATGAAAGTTTTCTGATATCAAATTAAAGTTCGATGATCCAAAGGAATCCTGCTTATAGTGAAAAAGAGCCCCTCCTTCCTCGCCAATGATCATATCCAGAAGACCATCGTTTTGCAAACAGGTGAAACTGGGTCTGGCTACCCAATCCACATCAATGTTATTAAATTGATCGGAAACTAGAGAAAAGCCTCGTTGAACCGATACCATCCTGTGCATAATGGCAAAGTGTTCCATTACCCCGGCCGATAATCAAGTCATAAAGACCATCGGCATTCAGATCGGTAAAGGCGGGTGCCGTCTCATCACCCAGATCGATATTGTTGAAACTGTCTGTTGTTAGCGTAAAGTCAAAGGTGCCAGCAACTGTTTGTTCGTAATGGTTGAGATTACCGTTGAATTCTCCGACAATCAAATCCATCAATCCATTGTTATCCAGATCGATGAATACAGGGCTTGAAAAGGAACCGACATCTATCCCGAGAAGTGTATCCGCAAAGATACTGAAAGATGGGGATCCTGGCGATTCCTGCTTAAAATGATCAAGGGTTCCATTGACATTACCGACGATCATGTCCCACAAGCCATCGGCGTCTAAATCAATAATAGACGGAAAAGCATGCCCTCCAATGTCAATCCCCGGAAGCGTGTGGGTGGAAATCAATAGTACGTTTGCAGATCCGTCAGTCTCCTGCTCATAGCATGGTAGAAATCCGCTCATGTCACCGATCATCAGATCTTTCAGTCCGTCATTATCCAAATCAGTGAAAATGGGACATGCCTGGGCACCCACATCAATTCCGTTAAAGTTTTCGCTGATCAGGCTAAATTGAGCGGATCCGGAAGAAACTTGCTCGTAATGCTGTAAATGCCCTACATTCACGCCAATGATCATGTCTAACAGCCCATCATCATCCAGGTCCGTGAAACAGGGTGTTGAGATAGCTCCCACATCGATCCCATTGAAATTTTCAGTGACTAATGAGAAATCCATTGAGCCTATTGTATCCTGTTCATAATGGATTATGTTGCCCTCCTCTTCTCCAATGATTAGATCCAGTAATTCGTCATTGTCAAGGTCCACAAATCTTGGAGTGGCATATCTTCCGATATCGATTTCATTGAAATTCTCCGACAACAGTGAAAAGGATATGGATCCTGCAGCGTCCTGTTCAAAATGACTGATAGTACCATCTTGCTTGCCGATAATGAGGTCCAGCAGTGAATCATTATCCAGATCTGTGAATGTTGGCGTGGCTCGATCCCCTGCATCGATCCCGCTAAAATTGATTGATCTTGACACAAAGCTGATTGATCCGGGGGAGTCTTGCTCCAGATGACGTATCCCACCTTCATTTTCTCCCAGAAGTAGATCCAAAAGTCCATTGTCATCCAGATCCGTGAAACAGGGCCTGATAAACCGTCGACCCTGTCCCCAGCCGCCCTCAATTATTTCAGTGTAGGTCTGACCTGATACCTGAGTTGCCGCGATTACTATAATCGCCGCAATAAAGAAAGTCTTTTTTAACTTCATTTTTTACTCTGTTTTAGTGGGAATTTGTGTGATTAGCGGCGCGCTTCAGTCGTTATGATCAGGCATGGTTTCTTTCGTGTATCCTTTGACTTTTCAAATCAAATCCACATGTGCTCTCATCAGTAATACACAAACTAAAATTAATTCTTATTTTCGAACCTGAATATTCACGCTCGAATATGTACCGAGCACGATCATAGAGAAATTCTGATGTTACAACCAGGATATCATACACATGGTATTTCACGATTATTGGCTTGGGAAGCGTTTCGCTACATGATTTCTGAAATCTAGTAACGCTGCTAGTTCAGGTGCGTTCAAACCAGACAACGCGCATCATCGGAGTAACATTTGTTACAGTCGCTAGTTTATGGTGTTTATAGATCTCTTCCGTCATTCCCGGTAATAACATCATGGCCTCTCCAATACCATGGATATCATGTTTA
Source organism: uncultured Bacteroidaceae bacterium (assembly GCA_963767555.1). Classification (GTDB taxonomy): domain Bacteria; phylum Bacteroidota; class Bacteroidia; order Bacteroidales; family SM23-62; genus SM23-62. The sequence continues at coordinate 280,834 of CAVYEL010000032.1, forward strand.
TCTGGCAAGTCAACAGAATCAAAAACATAAGTATGTACAATATTGAATCGGTTGACAAGTTTGCAGAGGTTCTCTGTATAGATTTTGGCTGCATCATCATGTTCCATGAGAGGATCAGGACCATCGATGAAAAGAAAAAAGGATTGGTCGAACTCTATAGGCTCCTTAATAGCCAGTATTTTCTTCAATAGGTTTTTCATGTAGCTTTAGTTTAAGTTATTGTTATCAATCGGTTCCATTATAACCACATCCTGGACAATAATCCGGCATCTCGTCATCCACCTCGAAAGGAGCATCCCAAGTCTCTATATGACCACAGGCATCACATGTCGCAATAAGGCACTTGTATCCGGCACTTTTTTGCCCCCAAGGGCAGTCACAGGCCGGGAACTTCTTTAGCTCTAAGGATGGAGTGTGGGAGCCTTGATTTTGCGAAAAGTTAGAAGTGGATTTCGTTTGTTCAGTATGACCGCATTTAGGGCACATTTTTCCTGGTCCAGTTCCGGAGCGCCGTGTATAGTGAGTAGCCTCATATTTGCAGCTCTTGCATTGTATACGCACGTAGAATGAAAATGGCAGCCCGCGAAGTAGAAACCACTGATCATGTTGGTCCAAAAAAATTGAGGAGTTTGAGACGAGCTCTTTTTGCGGCTGATCGATTAGACTTGACAAGCACAACAATCCACCACATGTTGGACAAGCATATTCATCGTAATCCACAATACTTGTCATGTTCAGTTCGCTCTCTATGCCGCAGAAAACACACTCAATCCAAGTGCTCCCAGGGTGACTATTCAAAATACTCTCTGCAGCCCGTACCCGCTTACGTTTGATTACAGATTGTTCATGGTCGTAACCGAACTGGCGAACGGTATAGGCAAGTCCACGACGAAACAAAGGAAGTGCCTCATCTATCTGTCCCATATTGACGAGAAGGTCTATCAATGGCTCCATACAGTTAATGCGCTGGGCGTCAGTAGCTGTATCGTCTTTATCTAGGATTTTCAGAGCATGGTGCATCACTGATTGGGCTTCCGAAAGTCGCTTTTCGTCACGCAATACGTTTGCGACCCCGAGGAACGAATCGGCCTTAGATGGGGGACTCACCTTGTCAAGTGCTTGTGGGTCTAATTCCCATATCTCATTCAGGACTCTCCATGCCTCCTCGAACCGCTCGCCACTACAAAGCACGATCCCGAGAAACAGACGGTCTAGCTGAACCTGCAGGTACCTGTCTCCGAGAGCAATCCGGCCCCATCGTATTGTCCAGCGGTAATGATGCTCCGCACGTTTAAGATCACCTATCTTTCGATAGATCCAGGCAAGTCGGCGGTGTGCCTCAATTGTCCTGATATGGGTGGAGCCGAGTCCATGTTCGACCTCTGACAATTCCAGCCTATAGAGGCTCTCCGCCTCAGTCAAACTACCTTGCTGCTCGGCCACCATGCCAAGCCCTGCCAGATCCTCTGCCACCCCGATGCTGTATGGGCCTGGCACACTCTTATGTAAGCGCAATGCCTCTTTTAGCAATTTCTCGGCCTTATCAAGGTCTTCCAACTGAAGAGCGATCATGCCCTGACCATGTAGAGAGGTGGCTCGAATTGAAATATCATCTTCTTCCGTAGCTTGTGTATATTGAGTATTTGCCTGGTCGACCTTACCCGCTTCTAGTAACAAGCAACCTAGATTATTGCGCAATACCTGCACGCCAGGTCGCGTAGTTTTTATGGCGATTTTGATGGCTTCTTCCAGAAATGGGATTAACTCGTAGGGCTCAAACAGTGGTCTAAGATACCGAATGACCATGTCGTTTATTCGGCGAGCTGATAGCTCGTTTGAGCCTGCAGGATTGTTAAGTATAGCGACTCCTGGGCCAACGAACTCAAGGCCATAATTGCACTTACCCGGATCCAGACTTTCGAACGCTCTCATGAAGTAGTCGCGAATTGGAACTTGAAACTTCAATTCCGTTAAGTAGGGCATGATCTCCCTTGCACGTCCTGAGTTTTCGGCACTATCAAGGAACTGGAGGTCTGTCAATAGTTCTGCGAGTTTCTCATATTGTTTGCTCTCCAACAGGTGCCAGGGTAATTCGCTCAAGACACGGTAGTTGGGAATCTTGTTTGAGGATCCATGTGGTTCAAGGTAGAATCTTTGAGCCCGGAAGTAATCCGCAAGTTCTAAGTGATACCGAATACTATTTTCACCGCTGAGATAATCTCTGACAACTACATCGCCTATGAATGGGTTATTGAAAGTGATCAATCTGGTATTGTCAATAATGAGTTCTTCAAGGTAGGGAGTCAGGTCTGCATACAATCGTGCCCAGACTACAGGCGGCAGGAGACTGATGTGTGGTGAGTTTGGTGATCGGCGGCGGAAATCCGACATAACACTAGGAACTGTCAGAAGATCAAGGAGTTCGTCTTCGGCCAGCCCATTCTTAGCTGCCGCGATGCAAGCCAATACCCGTTCAACGATTACAGATCCATGGTTCTCTTCTCGTGCAAGACGCGTCAATTCAGACCGGACCAGTTCCTCGGCTGTTTTTGGAAGCTCTATTGTTGGGGTGTATGACTTCCATCGGCAAGCCTCTTTTGAGATGAGCCGTACGTACACAGGCAGCCGGTTCATTTCAAATGAACGAAGGACATCTGTCCGCTGCTCAGGGCGGAGACTACGCCGCTCTTCTGTGAGCTGCTGATCAAGTATGGCTTCCGCTTCTATGGGGTTGAGCTCGTTCAAGTGGATGGATAGATAGGAACTGATGGCTGTCGCCAATATCGATGAAACGCGTAGGGAAAGGATCAGCCGTACTCCGGCCGGGAGGGTATTTGGTAGCCAACCAACCTCACCGGCAAGAGGCCCAGCCAAATGGTCGAATCCATCGAGGATTAGTATAAGAGGTTGTTCAGGACTGACCTGATCAAGACGCAGTTGCAAGTCGTTTCCCATCTGGCCCAGGGAAAGGTTCGACGCAGTATTGCTCTCTCCATAGATGAGACTAATTTGTTGACAGATACCCGATACCAAAGTCATCGGTTCCGAAGACTCTGGACTAGAACCTATGAACCGGATAACAGCTTTTGCTTTAGGTACGATCGATCCTAATTGTTCAGCAACGTGGCCCAAGAGGGTAGATTTACCAGAGCCAGGTGGGCCAATAAGTACCAGGGGGCTTGACTCGGTGCCTCTCAAATACTCTCGAACGTGCTCGATTTCCTTCACCCGCCCATGAAGGCTGCGTGCGAGATCAGCTCCATGGTTGAGATGCCTGGTGATCTCCTCCTCCAAAGGATCTGCGGAGGCCATTTCCTGCATTTGAGATTCAATGATCCCTCGAAGGCGTCGTTCAACTTCTTTGCACAGATCAGTGATACTATCCTTGCTAATTCCCTTACCAGTCCATCGCTCACTATACTCGAATACACTATTTGGTAGCCGATCCTTCAAGTCAGTTTTTAGGCTGTGCAGTCGTTGATGAGCCTCCAAGTCCGGACAGCCCTTCACCACATCGAAATCTATAAACGTTGCGGCCCGTTCATCGTATGGGAGATCATCAATAGCTGGAAGAAGCAGAACACATGTTCGGCAGCATCTGGAACGGTGGCACCCTGTAAGATCTCCTGCTCAGTGGCCGATATGTTGTAATGCTTCGAATTGAAGTTTTTTTCCGCAACTACTCCCTTGAGAATTGCTTTTAGAGTGCTTTCGACCTCTGACCAACGGCCTGGATCACACCACTCTCCAGTGCGTGGTTGAAGTTCATAAACACACGGCTCACTATTATCATCACGGCGATACCATTGGGTGAGAAGTTTGTAATCACTCTTTTGTGCCTTGATTTCCTGGAACTCCGCCGCGGGTATTCTGTTAAGGCAGGGGACACCATCCATAACGGTCACCAAGAAAAACCAAGAAATTGGGACGTGGAGACACTTGCTGACATCGAATTATCTCACTGAGGCAAATTTCCATAGTCTTTTGATCATGCCCTGCCTCTTCACTGACACCCCAACGGAGGTCCACTGCCTGGAAACGGCTTCCCGCTTCAAGACAAACCTGGCGGAGAACCGGAAATACATGTTCTTGAAGTGCCTCCCTCTCCGAAGCGAAGTCCTTAAAGGTGGAACTGATGAAAATTCTGAACGTTGGCATGCTTATTTTAAAAGTCTAACGCAGTGCTCACTTTTTGAAAATGTGTAAGCAGAATCGGATACAACGAATTGAATATGTCGCGACCATCAATACTGTCTGAAAGAATCTGCGTTATCATTCGTGTACAGCGTTATGTTATGTGTTCTAACCTGCACTCTAAATGCATTTTTCCAATAAATTACAAAGATTAGTTTTACTATCATGGAAATTCTTGAATATATTCATTTGCCACTCATTTTTAGAGTAACGATCCAACAAGAGACAGATAATAGTACCGGTAGTATAAACTCTGCTGGAAATTAAAACGCCAGTTTCAGCATTTTGTATTGATAAAGACGGTGACACCATTGCATTCTTATAATTTTGAAATTCGGGATGATTATCAATAGCATGGAGCGCTTGAAAGCCATTTCGAAAAGATTCTGCTAGTCGAAACTCAATATATTGTGCCGTACCTTCAATCAACTCCATATAATTTTCTGTCTCTATTTCCTTTTCGTTCATCAGCAACATTCTCTGATTTCTATACCTTAAAAATTCTGAAATAGCTCTTTTGGATTTCACCACATCTTTCTCGATATATGCTTGATAAAGAGAGTTCTGCTCTTGACTGCAGAGCGAGGCTTGCTCTGAATTTTCATCAATATCAGATAGGATTTCTTCCCTCGATTCGGGTGGAGAATTAAAAGTAGGTATTTTAAATAGAGTCTTAAAGTCATCTTGGAGCCATCGCATCTGAAATGCGTGAAATCGTTCATGCAATGAAATAAAGACTAGTTGATCCGGAGTGAAAATAGAACCAGGCAAATTACGTTGTTCACTAAAAGATTTCCACGCTGAATAAGAGGGTAGTATTGCAGTCCAATTTCCATAAAATATCCAAATTGTAGCGGAAAAATAGTTCCACCAAGGTTCACTGTCCGGGGTTTTTACAGAAAGGGAATGATCTAGAAAATTTGAATTTATAAAGTCATCTGGCAGATTTAGATGATTAATCATCCAATGTTGATCAGGCGACTGAAAAAGTAAAATAGGAATATTGTCTGGTACAAAGTATTGCCAGACAGTATATCCGAAAGTATCCCATATGTGATTCGCTTCATCAATTATAAAAATGTCAATTGAATCTGGCAGGCTGCGGGAACTGTTTTGAGATGCTCCTAAGAAACTGCCTTGTAAAAGCATTAATAGGAGCATGACTGCCAATGTATTCCTTACATTCATTTATATTCTTCTAGTATTTGATCAATATATTCACACCTAACTATAACATAACCTGCCTTCAGATTTGACTTACGAACACTGCTGAACCGATTAAAATTAACCCGAAGCCCCACCCTCACCCTCGCTGCAGGTGGTCAGGTTTATGTGGGGTTATGTGGCTCTCTCCAGGTTCTTCTGAACAAAACTAAGAGACTCTTCAACTTCCTCAATACTTCCCAACCCTAAAGTGATGATGTCAGATGATTTACTATTCTCCAAAGCAAATTGCAGTCCATCAATTGGCGGTATTCTGCCTGCGCCCAATGTTTTCATCAAAATAAAGGGCTTCGGTGTGTTTTGGATGATCCGTATGCGCTCCGCAACACTTTCAGTGCCATCATATCCAGGATAAACAAATCCTGTCTCATTCAACGGAAACAGGTATACATCTATCCCATATTCTTGTTTCTCACACAATTCTATGGTTGGATTTCTATGTGTGGAAATTCCTGCAATCAATCCGGCTGCATGTATTTTTTCGATCAATCGCTTCAAGCCCCTGATTTCTTCTGTCTTTCTTGGACGGTCTACAAACTGCGAATGAATAACACAAATATCAGCCTTGTTCTCAATTAAGAATTTGAACTTTTCCTGATGGCTTTTCATCTCAGATGTTCTATCTACTCGTGTATTCCCAATCAGATAAAGTGGTTTTTGATGCTGTAATCGTAAGTCCGTTACTATCTGCTGAATTCTCTCATTCGCACTGGTTTCAACAGCATTAACCCCAAAATCCATGCATTTGACAAGCATTCTTTTGATATATTCATCATCGCAGCGAGTGCTATACTCTGCATCTCTTGCCATGCTAAAATGGGAACGACCATAAAATGCATTCGTCCCACAAACCACCTTGCTAAAGAGCCTACTACCTATTGTAACTTTTTCCATCTTGTCCTCATTATTTCATATTTTGAATGTCGCTGTAAGTTACATAACGTTTCGGCTAACGTTCACTGGAGTTTGCTTCATCTGCCGTTCAAAACCAGCTCCCCTAATCGATTCATGCCTGCACCACCATCGGAGCCCGCATCATAAATGTATCCGTATACCTTCACCCCATCTTTGCGGGTATAAAAGTTTCCACGCACCCAGGACCCATTTATGTTTACGACCTGAGGCTTGGCTTGTTGCCAACCACCATTGTCATGAATACTGAGGATGCTTCGGGATGACTCCTCTATAAAAAGCATATTCACAGTCTCACCCACGAGGATAGCGTCGGCGCCTGCTTGCTGTGAGTCGACGGCGTCTGTGACTACTTTTAAATCAGATATTAAAACGGCATCCGTGGGTGGGGCATCATTTACAATCCGTCTTTCCCAGAGGTTTCCGGTTGCAAGCCGATAAATAATGACGACCTCGTCCTTGTTGGGATTGTAGAGAAGAGGAAGCACTGCGCCATATTCCGCCCGTGATTTTCCTGCACCTGTAGCGAGTAGTTGTCTTGGAGTGAGTGTTTCATTAGCAAGAAACCGCCGATACCAGATAGTGCCATCGGTTCCATAGTAGGCGAGGTGAATGATGTCATTCTTACCGAGCACGGCTTGGGGCCCAGCCTGGTTGGGTTGAAGTTTTGAATCAATTGTCCTTACCTGGCTCCATGTGCCATCAGCGGAGCGTATACTGTAATGTATTTTTTCCTGGCCAAGATAAAAAGCGACTATGCTACCGTTTGAGCGTATCACCATCGTCGCAGTCTGGGCGATAGCGTCTACTGATCCAGCTACCTCATCTCGAATAGCCCAGGTATCAGGATGGGTCGGATGATCAGAGGTGCGGAAAGTATGATAGCGTGCCGATCGGGTCACTTGATGAATAATGTGAATCGTACTGCCCACTAGCCTTGAATCAACTGATTCAAGGTCATTTGTCCCGGGACGGTTAGCTCCATCAATTTCATGCCAGGTACGACCGTTATCCGTAGATTTTATCATCATGAACACATTATCAGTCTCTGCAGGCTCCATCATAAAGTAAAGATCTCCGTTGGAAGCCTGCCAGGGGCCGATCCGACCCGGGTTTTCTATGAATGTTCCACCAACATGGCCTGGTGGGATGGAGAGCTGGAGTACTGGATTAATTCCTATTCCCGATGTTGTGCCGTCAGCATCGACCATCCTGAATTCGAAAGTGTCATTATTATTATTGGTCACTGCCCCATCAGCAAATCGACGAATGACCACCGGCCATTCGAATTCGCCATGAGCATTCGCATCGCTCCATACAGGCGTAAGTTCGGCGAGACTTATACCCGTACCAGCCTGGAATGTTGTGGCCGAACCTTTCAACAGATCGTTGGTTTGCATGCCGTGCTCGTATCCTGGGCATGAGATAATGCTGACTCTCGGGGATTTGGCTTCTCCTGCGAAGGAGAATTGCTGAAAATCGATGGTAGTATTTGACGGAACCTGAAATCCGAGATTTGATTGCGGGATATCAGCGTCAAGCTTGACATCCATTTCCAGCAGATCATTCTGAAAATTTACCTCGATACTGCGGTTTTCGTTTTGAATTTCGATTTCGAGCCATTTGCCTAATGGAATCTCGGCGTGTTTTTCGGCGAGCTTCGTTTCTATCCCATTGATAAAATGGCTCACACGTATTGTACCAGGATCGGGATCGAGCTGTATGCGACAGTAGTTATTGATGTCTGCATAGCCCATAACGAACGCGATCCCATTGTGGTTGTCTCGGGCCAATCGAAATCGAGATACCATTTCTGTAACTTCCCACGGTGGGATATAGAGCCCGACAAGCGGCTCCTGATCCGCTTTAACCCGTAGAAGGTTCTGATGCTTTTCTGATGCTACCACCATTCCTAAGGAATTGCCCTTCACAACTTTCCAGTCATCAGGTTGGGTGCCAGCCTCAAATCGCGTAAAATTCGCACTAATATCGCGTTCCGGGTGGGGAAAGTCGTGAGCCTCGACATTGGTCCAGGCGCCATTATTTCGTCGATACTGAAGCCGGAATTGATGAACCCTGGCTGGTCCTGGAGGACGCTCCAGTTCAAATCGAATGCGGAATGGTTGGTCTGCGTAAACAGTAACGTTCTCATTCAGGGCACCAGCCCAGCCTTGTTCAGAGTTTAATGTCGCATCAAAGTCAGTACGAATGCGAAATCCAGGTTTGCCACTCCCATCTGGCTGCGAAGGTGAACCTTTACAGGATGTGAGCAAGATTGCAACCGAAAATAATGTAAAAATTGAGAAGTTTTTCATTGCTTGGTTCTCCATATATAATTTAAATAAAAGGTTAAATATCCACGTATATCGTCGGCGTTCACGCGTGTGGTTTACCGCGTTTTTGTGCAATGCTTTGTTGGATGAATCCATTCTTATGTTACAAATTCATGGCTTCCGTTCTTGCTTTACTTTGATGTTGAAGTCGATAACATGAAGCGGAGTGCCCTCGTGGGCTTTACTCGGGCGCTCGTGCATATAGATGCTGAGGGTATTCTCATTTTGCAAGCGAAAAATATCCACCTTGGCTTCACCCGTGAAACTGCCGGATCTTTCAATAATGAGACGCCAGTCGGTGAAGCCGCCCGTACGAGTTGCGGCAGCAACAGCGATTTTATCGTCATGATTGTAGATGAGGAAAAGCTGGTCGTCCTTGTTGAACGCCAGTTGCGGACGAATCGTCCACTGATCACTGGACAGGGCGAACGGCAGTTCCTGCTTGTGCCACTTACCATCAGTTGTCTGCCAGAAATGGTGGTACTTGCTATTCGCATGGTCCTTCAAACCGATGCCAACATCCCTGGCCGAATCCGCGAGGTACCACATGACGATATGCGGGTGCCCGCTGCTGTCGATCGCCATAGCCTGCTGGTTTTTCAGGCCACGCTGCGGATTGATTGGAAATACCATGATATTCTGGGAGTTGATTCCTGCCCGAAGGCTACCCTGGGTCACTATCGCGCCGAGATGATTCCGAAACGTCCTCCCACCATCGTCCGAGTATATATAAAAGAGATCGTGCTGAGCGTTATTGAGTTTTCCGCTCTCGCGCCAGATCCAGCTCATGTGGATTCGCCCGTTATGGTCAACACAGGGGTTATTCTGGTAAGCGTTCCTTGCCGTTGATGTTTTGGAACCAAAGTTATAGCTACCTGTCGAGCCCGTGATCTGCCACTGCACTGCCCATCCTCCAGAAGACGGATCGTACTTACTCATCCACAATCTTCCGTTGAGGGCCATGCCTTCTCGGAAGAAGAGGTAGAGGGTTTTGTCTGGTGCCATAACGAAACGGGGGTACGTCACACTGGTGATCGGGTTGCCGCGTACAAGGTAATCGACTACAGGTCCGAACAGCGAGGCCTTCCAGGCGATACCGGTGGGATCGTTTGCCACATTCGCGGCAGAGACCCGGTAGTGCAACGGCCCGCCATGATGATCGAATGCCATATGGATCGTACCGTCTTCGGGGCAGATGCCTACCACCGGAACATTGTGGTTGTCATCTCCCCTGTAAGTGTAGTCTGAAAATATGATCCGTTGCCAGGAGCCTGAAGGTAAACACCGCCGCGCAATGCACAGCCTGCGGCTGGCATCGTAGTAGGTCGTGTACTGCCATCCATTGTAGGAAACGAGGGCCTCCTGCTGATAGGACTTACCGTGGATGTAGTCACCCCATCTCCCAACAATGGTGATAACATTATCGACCACCACATCGGAGGTCTCCTGGAGAGACAGGCTGTCTGCCCCAACTGACAATCCTTTAGGTATGTTGTTCTCATCGGCTTCCTCGGCATGAAGGTGCAACGATATAGGGAGCACCAGAAACGGTGCCAAACGCAATACATTCAACTTCATAATCACTCCTGATATTTACGTCCAACGGTGAGCTTCAGCCGCTAAGGCGAGGCTCTGTTTTTGCAACTTACCTAACAATCTGTCCTGCTCTCTCAACGAGACACCAATTTGCATAATCCCGCGATGGGCCGAATTTTGGCTGCAAGCACTTTAAAATATGCAATTTGTTTATTTTTATTAACCTGAAAATCCTTTTAACTTTCTTAGTGATTTCTTCTCGTGTGCCTTTTGACTCTTCAAATCAAATCCACAGGTGCTCTCGTCAGTATTACATAAACTATAACGAATTTTTATATTCGGATCTGAATATTCACGCTCAAATATGTAATGGGCACGATCATAATGGAAATCTGATGTTATAACTATCAAATCATCTACATTGTATTTCACGATTATTGGCTTTGTAAGTGATGCGTCCTCAAGAGTATTGGTGCTCATAACAGAATCAACAATTACTGCAAGAGCTACATCTCGCTCCATCAGATACTTCTTCAAGTAATAAGCATGAGGTCTCTCTGATTCATTAAAGTGTTTGCCAAATCCTCCTGTCAGTACTATTTTCCAAGTTGGATGACTCAGATATTCTTGTATTCCCTTCTCACAACGCTGTTTAGCAACATTATAAAGTTCGCCATCTTTTGAATTTGGCGACCCAAGAATAATTATTATGCCTGGAATTAGTGTTTTTATGATATTCTTCTTCTAAGCAAACCTAACGATGGTTTAACCTGTTGCAAAACTACGGAACACAGAACTTTAAGAAATAGTATGATATACGGCCAATTGCAGATCAGTGTCGGGTGCATCCCTAT
>CAVYEL010000033.1:0-64905 GCA_963767555.1 uncultured Bacteroidaceae bacterium
GACGTATCGCGAACCATATGAATCTACGCTGGTCCTGTCAGGTATCTCGGATGGAGATGACGGTAGCCAGAACCTTACCATTACAGCTGTAAGTTCGGTGGATACCATCATCAAATCCGGTCCTGGTAGAATATACAGGCGGGGATACAGCTTTTCTCAAATTCACCCCGGATACCTCCAGGTACTGGAGTCAGCACATAACTGTAAAATTGTCGATGACGGAGGCACTGTGGACAACAACGGGAATGACTCCATCCGAATCAGCTTTGAAGTTGAAACGAGGACCCCACCATTAACAGGATGGGTAGTCCCACTAGGCAAGGGGATCTGCATGATTACTTCTCGGCAGAACAGGAAGGCATTGCCTGGTACATGTCCTACGTGGATTCAGCCGGGTTCAGTGCACTCCAGCTCACCCTGGAAAACAAATGGGAATTCGGCGGGACTATGGATGGATATGCCGGCAGAGCTGGACCTTACCCATTACCCCTACATCTCGTATGATGTATATCCCATTGGCAGTACCCTGACAAAGACCGTCGACGGGGTTACTGAGGCGTAACCGATACCTATCACTGGAATTATTTCTATGATGTGAACGGTGACAGGAATACCCTGAACTCATCGGACACATATGCTGGATGTACCTCCTGACCAGTGGACCACCCTTTCCTTTGATTACAGTGATCCGGGTGATATGCAGACCAGTGAAGGGGAGGAAATCCTGGATAAGCCGCATATCCGATGTGCTGTTCAACCTCGCACTGGAGAAAGGGAAATGGCCGTTTACCGACATGTCGGGAACCATACTTTACCGCAATATCCGCATCGGGGACAAGGCAGTTATCCCGGCCAAAACCCCGGTGAATACCATTGATGGTGTATCAGCCCAGGCGATTTATGTGAATGCTGGTGAGCAAACCGTAACACTTACAGGTATTTCGAATGGTCTTGAGTTCATGGCGGGTGTAATCCTCGAGGCTTTAAGCGGCAGAAAAAGCATTCTTGCCTGATCCCGTATTGGGAGATGTTCAGCCGGACGGAACGGCAACACTGAAATTCACTCCAGGAGAAAAGTCCGGGACCAGTCCATTACCGTTACGGTAAAGCAGATGGTTCGATAGATAAGATCATGACATTTGATGTGGATGTGTAAACGTTGATGTTTCAGCAACGCTCAGGTGAACATTGACCGTAGCATGAGATATCAAACCATTGAAGGTTTTGGCACCTATCAGAATGAAAACGCTGGATCGATTATTATGCCAAGGACCTGGGATCTTCCGCCGTAAGGATAGGCCTGATCAGCAACCAGATCGAACCGGTAAATGATAACGGGATCCTTATATCCTGGATATGGAATCACTGAATTATAGTGCCATTGATTTTGAGTATTTCAGTATGCTTGAAGGAATGCCGGTGTGGAAACATTTATCCTGACATCCTGGAGCCCGCCTGCATGGATGAAGACGAAACCTTTCCCTCGACTGGCTTGGTCCGAATGCGGAATGGGACACCGATGCCGCACTGAACCGCCTGGAATTTCATTACTATGATGAATTTGCCGAGAGTATGGTGGCAGTTGTGAAAATGTTCGAACAGGAAGCGGGCATCCAGCTCGAAGCCATTGGCCTCCAGAATGAACCTGCATTTGATGAACCCTATGCATCGGCAATACTTGATCCTGAACATTTCGCCGAACTCATAGAAGTAGTCGGAAAAAGATTTGTGAATGAAGGAATTTCCACAAGACTGTACATGCCCGAACAGGTAGTTGGACAGTACAATAATTCCAATATACAATACCTGAATACATTGCAGAACAATGCTGAAGCGGATCCGTACTGTGACATTTTTGCTGTTCACGGCTACGGTGAAGATGGTATAACTCCAGGTACGCCAACTTATTCGGAATGGACATGAATGTATTCCCAGGCCCAGCTGGGAGAATACCCAAAACAGGTCTGGATGACGGAAACGCATATTGCTATACCAGAACTGGAACAGTGCAATGTCAACGGCAGGGGCGATTCACGGCGGACTCTGGGCTGGGAATATCAGTCTGTGGACAAACTGGAGTTTTGGAGACATGCAGCTGACGAAGAACAAGCCAAATCCTACCTTCTATACAAGTAAGAATTACTTTAAATATATACGTCCGGGTGCGGTTAGGGTCAAAACAGCCACTGACGCATCCGATGTGCTGGCAACTGCTTTTGAACATGATGAGGACGGAACATTTACTGTGGTCATGATCAATAAGGGAAATAATCCTGTTTCCGTTGAGCTGGCCGGCAATAACCTGCCAAATCAATTTCAGGAGATTCAGAACGAGCAAATATGAACAATTCCTTGAGGTAGATTCAGTTACAGGAAGTATGTTTATCCTGCCGGCAAGCAGTGTAACCACTCTGAATGCGACAGAGAACCCGGGACTTACCATTGATGATGTTGGCAATTTAATCCTGGCTTCAGAATGATCCTGAGCAGACAGTCAACCTGACCGGTATCAGCGATGGCAAAGGTGGAACAGCCTCATTGACAATTACGGCAGGTACCAGTGATCCTAATTTGATTACCGGATTGACGGTTTCAGCCATTCAAACGGATGGTACGGCAACCCTGAGTTTTACTCCCGGGAATGATTTGCTGGGGACAGCCCAGGTGACCGTTACGATAAACGACGGCAGTGAGTCCAGGGATCTTAAATTCTATATCCAGGTTAAATCGATTGTGAGTGCGAGGGAAACAAAGGAACTATCCCTGAATGTCTATCCAAATCCTGCAACTGAGAAACTCCTGGTGGAAATCCCTGAGGGAGGCATGGAAGACCTTATCATTACTGATGTCATGGGAAGAATTTTACTCAGGAAACATATTGCTTCAGAGAGACTGACAGAAGTGAAACTTGATTCTTTCGGGAAAGGGATCTACATTATTACCGTGGGCAATTACAATCAACAATTCAGGACAAGGTTTATTGTGAGATAGAAGGATTAATGATTCTATCCCCTGTAGGAAGATAATACGGTATCAATAAAACGGTTGTTACCTTCATCAATGACCATCCTTGAAGGATCTGCCTCAAACCATTTTACTGTCCTTTTGATTCCCTGCTTAAAAGTAATATTTGCTTCAAACCCGGGCACAAACCTCTTGATCTTTGAATTATCAAAAATGGTACTCACGGCCTTATCACCAAGGAGGTTTCCCCTCATCCATTCCCAGCCCATAGTATCGCCTACCTCACAAATAAAGTCTGATGCTATATGAACCGCCTTCAATTCTGCACCTGCCGCCGCTGCAACGGCTTCATAGATCTGGTTCCAGCTCAAAAGTTCATCGGAGGTAATATGGAATGCATGCCCAATGGCCTGCTGGTGCCCAAGCAGGCCGGTAAAGGCCCTGGCAAAATCATCGGCATGGGTTATGGTCCACAATGATGTACCATCCCCGTGAATGATGACCTCCTTTCCCTTTTTCATCCTGTCAATGATGGTATAATCTGTCCAGCTTCCGATGGCAACCGGTATCACCGTATCGTAGGTATGGGATGGCCTTACAATGGTAATGGGAAACCCATTTTTACGGTACTCATCATTCAGAAGATCTTCACAGGCTATCTTATCCCTGGAATATTGCCAGTTCGGATTGTAGAGTGGTGTGGATTCAGTAATGACCGGATGCCCTCCGACTTTCTGATATACGGATGCAGAACTGATGAAAATGTATTGCCCGGTCCGGCCCGAAAAAACCTCAATATCCTGTTTTACATCCTCAGGGGTATAGGCAATGAAGTTGACCACAACATCAAACTTCATGTCACCCAATGCTGCCAGTACATTTTTTTTATCCTTGATATCTGCGTTGATTGTTTTCACCTCCGCAGGTATATCGGCTTTGACCTTTCCCCTGTTCAGGTGGTAAAGTTCAATTCCCCTGTCAACAGCCTCCCGTGAACAAGCGCCGGATATATTGCCGGTACCTCCGATAAATAATACTTTCATAATGTTTTCGTAAGGAATTTGTGAATTTGTCAAATTTATAACAATACATTGGAATTCAGTTGACAGGTCCTATCTTTGTTTTTCTTACCGTTTTCTTCCCATGAATGACCCAATGGAGAATAAATCCTTTGCCTTGCATCCACAGCCAGATGCTCTGGTAAGGCTCATGGAAGAATTTACGAGGACCTACAAGGACTCTGCTGAGATTTCGGTAGCTGAAAGGGAGGCCAGGTGTGAAAAAATTCAATGGAAAGCCAAGGTACGGCCCATTCGTGACCAGGATCTTTTTGCCGGGCGGATGGTACAGGCACCCATTGGTTTTGCAGGACAAACAGATGGATCATCACTGGGGTACTACCTGAACGAGGAAGCCATTGAGAGCCTCAGGAAAAATCCCGGGAGCAGCACAAGCATACTTCCCTCCACTCCTACCTGGTAGTGATCATCAATAATGATGCTAATACCGTCATGGGAAAATATACAGGTGCCTCTCCGGATGGACGGCTGGCAGGTACCTACATGAACCCCGGGAACAATCCGGTAGGCGGAATGGACCGCAATGGCCCTACGGCACTAATGAAATCCCTGCTAAAACCCGATCCTTCCATTCATGCTGGTGCTGTCCAGAATATGAAATTCTCAAAAGAGCTATTCCGGGAAAAAAGAAATATACTGGAAGCACTATTGAGGACCTATTTTCAGAATGGCGGAACCCAGGCCATGCTGACCGTTATCAGTAAAGGTGACCTGGAAGAAGCTATAAAACATCCGGAGAAATATGTCAATCTAATAGTGCGGGTGGGTGGATTCAGTGAACGTTTTGTTAACCTTCCCCCGGAAACCCAGCAGGAGATCCTGTCCCGTACATTATATTGAAATACTTGAATCCTCAGCAAACCAAATAATTGTAAAGTCCCTCATCGAAGACAGTTCAATTGCCATAACTTACCAGGAAAGAATAGTTTACCCCCGGTTTAACAGTTACAAAAGCATAATCCGAACCTTTTACTGACTTAATAGTAAACTGGCTGTCCCTGGTATCTTTGCTTAATCCCTGTAATTTTCTTATCACCATAATTTGCCGGAATCATAAAGGTGAGCCCGTTGCTATGTTTTAGCGAAGAGTTTAAGGTGAAAGATAATAAATTGTTTCTCCAGCTTATGTTGGTAAAAGAAGCTTCGTCTTTCATTTTAAGAAAATTGAGAAGATTTAGCGCGGTCCAGACCGGGATGCCATTTTCGTTTGCATAAGCCAACATTTTCATCAAAGGTTCTTTGGAAAAATAATACTCGTTGTTGTGCGCCTTAATGCTAATGATAGAATAAGTTTCATTATTCAGGCTCCTGTCCATTATACCTTTAAAGCAGTTAAAAAAACCTTCGGGATCCATGCTCTCCATGTACTGCTGATCATAAACGGCATTATAACGTTGGTATACATTTACTGTTTTACCTTCAGCATCGGCGTATTTCATAACGAGTCCGCTTCCGGTATAGTTTCCCTGGTTTGTTCCAGGTGGTCCAAGAAAGTACTCGCCCTGGTTTGAATTCATATCGTAATGGGCATAGTTACCATCCATTTCAATGCCATGTTTCTCTTCCAGTCTTGCCTGGGCTGCAAAATTCTGACTCCCATCAGCATTTCTTCCACACCAAACAAACCAATGATTCACGCTGGTTCGTATTGTTAACCCATATGCTGAGGCAATTTGTTCCTTTATGTCGCCTATTACGCTGTCCATATGATTCCACATGGGATCTCCGGCTTCTCTGGTATCATCAGGATGTGCTGCAATCTCATATCCTTTGGCAACCCATATATCAACCCATGCTTTGGAAACTCTGTCAATATCCATAATATAGATCGTCATCTTTGCACCCATCGAATCAACATCCTGGAATTGGGGCTCAAAGTCAGATTCATCATTATCTTCCCCATCGTTGTCTAATACCGCAAGGCATTTCAAGGAATCGGGGAAATACCAAATACGTGGTAATGGTTTGGTATAGCTGTTCATGTATTCGATGCAATGTGACAACAGCGCCATTTGCTGATCTGCCTGGTTGAATGTATTCAGAGAAGTATCGAGCCAGCCATCGGTAAATAAATCCATACCCCTGAGCCCGGGAATACCATCTTTCTCAATACCGGCAAATAAAGGATTGCCCTGACGGGTGTATACAATGCTTTTAGGCAGGTTGTAAAGGAAAGCAACTGCATGGCCTTTGCCGTAATTATTACTTACAACAGCGGGAAATTCTTCTTCAGCCAATTTTTCAGCGTATAAAGACGCAATTATTTTAGCTCCCGACGATACATATTTATCCGCTTCCCCGTGAAATTGCATTATTTTGGATGTTAAGCCTCTGCCCTGCTCAGAGTTGGTATCTATACCAATGTAACCTTCAGCAATATTACCGCTTGAAGGAACAATCCCAAACAATCCGGATAGAGCCTTATCAGGACAAAAAGCAATAAGGTTACCACCTGAATTTACATAGTCCCTGAGCATATTTCTTGAAGATGATTTAATCTTGCATTTAGCAAGAACTACCAGATCAAATTGCCTGAGGTAAGAAGATGTGACTTTTTCGCTGTATATCGAATCAAGCTGGAACTCATTGAAACCTTCAGTTTTGAGTATTTCTGCTGTATAAGTTCCAAAATCGGCATTGGTGGCAATAACTAAGATCGGGAGTTTTGATTTTTCTTTGGAACAAGCCATAAGCCCGAAAAGCAGAACAATAGCGACAAGAGAATGAATGAGAAGTGTTATAATCTTTTTCAAAGTTGCACCTTATATTATAATTCACTGGCATTTTCAGCTTCCTCTGCAATCTTTAAGTAGATGTCTTTAGCTTTCTTATATCTACCCTGTACAACATCTAAATCTTGCGTGAAGTATTGATTCCATTCGTGCCCGGGAGAAGTTTGTTCTATAAGATTGTCAATCCATTTAACAAAGTACATTGCATCACTGGCACTGGCTCTAACAGGTTTATTGTTTACCGTCACATAAATAGGTGCGGTGTGGGTTTGGTGGCCATTTTCATCCATGCGGCGGGCACATAACCAGCCACTTTTTGTAAAAACCTGATTTGCTTTTAATTCGAAAGGTTTATCAGGCTGTGCTGTTCCTTTCTCCGTAGCTATAACTTTCCCATTGTAAACCAATTCGAGTCTTCCGGTTAGCGGTTTAACGGATGTCCATTTGACTTCAACCGAAACTGTTCCTTTATCTACTATTTTTATATCATCACCGGGTTGGTATTTCCCGTCTACTATCAGGTCGATGAATTCAAGATGTCCATTGCGGGCAACGACCGTTTTGCCATCCCTGATCCCCTCCACCCACTTCCGATAGGTAAATGGGCCTTTCACATTTACATAAGTTAACAAGGTGCCAAGTGGTTCCTTGTTATTGCATGGATAATCGGTTCCAGCGCACAAACCAAGCCTGATACCACAATTAAGTAATTTATAATATGCATTTATTGTTGCATCTGCACTGTAATTCCCGTAGTTTGGCGAATTGGAGCCATATACATCTTCGGAGAAAAAGTCAGTAGTGCCTAAAATGGCCTCTACCGGATATTCGATTGGTATGCAGCAGTTTAATTCGTTTTGTATTTGATCATTCAGATATTCCGTATGACAAAAACCTACAATTCCGTTTTGTTTTCTTCCATATTCCAGAATTTTATAGGGTGATTCATCCCATATCTGGGTGGGCTTCGGTAAGGCCCAGCAATACGATGTGCCCGCCCAGGGCTTTATGCTCAAATGTAGTACCAAATGGATCCCAATGCCATTCTGCATCATAATGTATGGTTCTTCCCGGAATCGACAGAGGAGAATCTTTTCCATTAACTTTTGGGAGGTCAATCTCGCTGGGTTTAACTTCAGTATTGCCCATATCAGACAAAACCGAAATTACAGCCAGGTCGTTTACTTCCATCATTTCAACAAATCTGCTTTCGGGAAGTATTCCTTCAACCGGGCCGCCGCAATCGCGGTGAACATGCATATCCCCTGCGTACCAATCGGATGGTTCAGGTTTTATTCTCACTGAGCTACTTTCATTTGCTACCGCTGTGCCTGTAATTGTAAATATGCAATCGGCAGGGATGGTTGTTTGAATAGCTTTGTTTTTTTCCATCACATCAGCAACCCTGCGAACATTTTCAGCATTGTTCGTGTAATACATTACAAGATTATTGATGGCAGGCATATTTGCCAGTGTTCCGTTTAGGTTAACTGGACTATGCCTTTTATTAATTCCAACAATGCTTACATTTCCTGTTACATTCATCATAAAAGGCACTCGCGATAAAGCTGCTGTCCTGTCCAGTCAGACCAATCCGTACAGCTCCGGGTCTGACAAACTTCATAATCTGGGAAAATTGATAGAACTGTTTTCTCGGCTTCCAGTGATTGGTCGATGCCACGTATTCGATCAAAGGTTTGCCCTCTTCAGGTCCAAACCAGAAGACCCAGTCATTTGGAGGAATACTGCCATAGCCGTTTCGCCTGGCATGCTGATAAACGCAGTCAAATCCATCCCAGAAAATAAAAGCCCCTGCATTATCATCCAGTTGGCCCAGTAAATTCCCAATACCGGCTGTTTCTGTCACCCAGAAAGCTTTATTAGGATTTTGAGGTCTGTTGACTATGTTACTATAGTTCTCTGCATCGTTGCCATATTGATGTACCCCCCAGTAGGCCATCTTTCCCATAAGATAGGGATCGTGTATCATTTCATCCAGACATCTGCTGAATAAACTGTCCCATGCAGCATCAGGGGCTACAAAACGAATATCATTCATCCCTATGGAATCAAGTTTTTTTGCCAGTTTCCTGATCACGCGAACATATTGTACGGCGTCTGGAATATCAGGTCCTTCAACGATTCCATTCGGATGTGTGTCGCTTTTGCTCCTGGATATCACATCTGTTTCATTCATCGGGGAAACCAGGTTGAATTGAACTTTGGCTGTGTTTCGCATATAATACAGAAGTGCAACTATGGACTCAACTAATTCATCTTCCCTATTGGCTGTAATGCTATGGTCTGTACCCCCCATCCAACTTTTTTGAGGGTCAGGCGGTAATAAGGGTGCGGCCGCCGGAGGAGCCCCCATAAAACTGATCAGCAGACCATCTGTAATTCCCTTTTGATTCAGATAGCGCAAGGTTTTCCACACTCCCTGGAACCTGTCAGTTGAGAAGATACTGTCATAATAGGTCCAGTTGAAGTTGTTGGGATCGTCATCGTCATTGACCGCTTCCCAGTCTATCTCCTCGATAACGGCCCGGAAGATGGTGGCACCGAGTGAATCGACAAGAAGGTCAATGGCAGGTTGCACCACTTTTGCATCTGCATACTCCCCATTGTACCACCAGGCGGCGTTGATGTTAACACCAAACCCATCAATGGTCTGGTATTTTGTTGAACCATCTATCTTATAGGTTACTTCAACAGGCTGAGCAAGTACTGATGCTGATATAATAAACCCTGTCAGAAACAAGAGAAGTCTTTTTGGGGAAAAGATATTTTTACTATTTATCATGATCCCATAGTATTTATTTTTAATCACATTAACGAGATATATTAATATCACCCGCATCATAATGTCTGATGGTTAATGCAAAATCACCATGTCCTAAGTCTTTCAATAAGTAGCCTTCTTCTGTCAGATCCTGACGTAAAGAAATTTTCTTCCCATTTATTGTGATTATTTCAGGCTTAAAAGCAAGACGTAAAAATTCCGTACCGTTATTTTCAGTGGAGGTGTATTCAACTTTTCGGACTTGATAGGATACATTTTTTAAAATCCCTTCAGAATACAAAATATGGTTCTCTCCAGGGGGCGCCCATTCGGGAACTGCTGCAAAAACATGATAAAACATCCTGGGGCACTCTCCGTAACAATCAGACCACCAGCTTTTTACATTTTTGCTCAGAGGGCTTTCAAAAGCCATTCCATCAGAATCATTACAATATGTAACCCAGTTTAATGAACGGTACGCCTTTTCCCTATACGTCTCATCGCCTGAAACCGCATACCATCGAGCACATTCAGCAGCATAACGTGCAGTCTGGTAGTCCATTTTAGGCAGAAAAATATCCTGTTCCCCAACTATATTCGCCCCCCACTGCATGGCTGGTTCTCCGGGGACACAGCGAAAAACAAAAAATTCTTCAGTCCACTTTATCAGTTTAGGTAAATTAGTTTTAAAATCGAGGATCAAACTCAGGATGGTCAAACATGTACAATTTTGCATTACTCGCGCTTAAATTGCTCTTGTAGGTGTTACTATTTACATCTGTATCAGAATGTCCGTCTGTCCAATATCCGGTTTTCATAGGAAATTGAAGAATGAAATCCCTGGCTTGGACCAGGGCAGGTTTGTAAGCTGCCACATTGCCCAGGTTTGCTTTGACAAGAGCATCAAGCAATGAGTAACATCCAGCCCAATTCGCACCATATTCTGCCGTGATTTTTCCTGTACTCATGACAACGCGATAAGGCCAGACCGATTGGGTTGCTGAACCTGTCCGTGCATTTTTTGCCAGGGTATTTGCCACTTTAATCGCTGCGGTTTTATATTTTTCATCACCGGTATAAAGAAACATCCTGTAATATGTCAATCCCATTTCTCCTGCATGATCAACCTGTATCTCATGAAGAGCCAATTCTTTCAAATCCGTAAAACCGCGAAAGTCCACGTCGCCAGCATTGGTGGTTGTATATGGGAAATCCGGCCATGCAAATGTTGAAGGACTCGTACCATGCTCCATTGTATAATCAATAAAATCCTTCATGATGTCCATTACTGAAGCATCACCTGTGTATGCATAATATAACCGGGCGTTCTCAAACCAATTCGGAATTTTTTCACCGATATCATTCATCCATGAACCTGGCACTCCAAAATTCTTATTGTCATAATCACAATAAAAATAATATTGAGGATAAGAAGACCTGGGAGCAGGGCCCGGACTATATGGTGCCTTTGTTTTAATAAAATTCCAGCGCTGATGGAGAAACTGATCATAAGCTTTTGATTGTGGTACGATCCAGGAAATCAGTTTAGACTGGTCATCCAAAACAACTTTATGGGAAGCAATCGAATCTGGTTTTTCTGAAAACCTGTTTGATGTTGATTGTGCAAATAGAGAACCGGTTATGAAAAAACTTATTAAAAGCAGTTCCAGGGTTTTGATTATTAGTTTTAATTGTACTATCGTCATCCTTTTTATTGGGTGTGAATTTTTTAACAAATATCCTTCAGTATAAAGATATACAATCCATTCCCATATTGGTTGAAGATAGGCCTGACAAACTCCACATCGTTTCAAGAACTCTTTTTATCCTTGATTACCTGGTCAAATCGGACCATAGCCCTTTTAGTACGATGGTGGCCACTCTTAAAACACCTCGCAATTTTACAGGTTCAGTAAGTTCTGCTAATTACTGTTCCTGATCATTTCGGCATTTTTATGAATTCTCTCAATGGCTTTAGCGATATCATCCAAATCAGATTTTTCAGCCAGCAGCAAATTCTGCTGAAGCCATACTGATTCCATACATAAGCTGTCATTCTCAGGACATTCGTTATGCTCACTGTACTTTTTGAAATCAAGTTCTTCCTGGGTATACATCTTTTTAAAATTCTTCGACTTGAAAGCATTCTCCAGGTATGGCTGTTTATTTAAGAAAGGGGAATATCCGCTTAAATTAGGAATTCCCTCTGCACTTAGTGCTTCAAGAAACCGATCTCTGGTTAAGCCTTTAAATTCTTCTTTTTTATAACGGAAGGCAAACATATGAAACGCAGCCCTTGTTACGTCCTCATAGAGTTTATATGGTTTTATTCCCGGAATATTTTTTATTTGAGATCTGAGGTATTTAGCATTCTCATTCCTCAAAGTGGTTTGTTCGTCCAGCATATCCAACTGGGCCAGTCCGATGGCAGCCGTGTATTCAGTTATACGAAGCTTCGTTCCCAGCATGACTGATCCCTGGCCTATCCCACCAATAACAGCACCAAAAGGAAATCCTACATTATGGTAGGAATAACATCTGTCCATAAATTCATCATCATCACTGACAATAGCTCCGCCTTCACCCAATGGCAGGTGTTTCGAAGTCTGAAAACTAAAACAACCTGCATCACCAAATGTCCCTACTTTCTTGTGATTTATTTCAGCAAGCCATGCCTGGCAGGCATCCTCTACTACAAGCAGGTTATGCTTTTTTGCTATCTCCATGATTTTCACCATATTGGCAGGCAATCCAAGAATATGGACCGGCATAATTGCCCTTGTTCGGGAGGTGATTTTTGCTTCAATCTTATCAGGATCCATTTGATAGGTCTCAGGATCAATATCAACAAATACTGGGATGGCCCCGGCGATCAGCACAGCCTGTATGCTGGAAATCCATGTATAAGGCGTAACGATTACCTCGTCTCCACCACCAATGTCCAGCTGGATCAGGGAAGTAATCAGGGCATTTGTCCCATTGACAACTGCGAGACATCGCTTTGTATCGATTGTTGCTGCCCATTTTCTTTCGAATTCAGTCACAAGCTCTGCCCGTGACCAGATCCCGCTACGAAGTGCTTTCAGAACCTGTTCTTCATATGCTGCAGGTTTCCACTGTGGCCATACCGGCCATTCCCCTGTCTTTATCTTCTGGCCTCCAAGAATGGCAGGGGTACCGGTATCTGCTGCACAATTAGCCAGGAGTGTTGGTGTAAATCCAACAGCTACAGCTGCGCCCAGTCCGGCAAGTGAATTCTGTTTTACAAATTCACGTCTCGAATATTTATTTGTTTTCGGCATTTTATTTTTAATCTTAGTATAAATATTATTTAATGTTAAATCTCAACATTAGGCATTTCCACTGATTCTGGTATTACATCATGAATAATAATCCTAAGAATTTCTTAGCATTACCTGATCTTAATAGATCTTTCGTTGTGGTATCAGCTTCAGATTCATTCAGGGTCTCGATTCGTAAAAGCCCTGTGAGATAATCCAGAATCGGTGAGTGCGTGCCAAAAGCAAATTTTTCCTTTCCAAATCTCTCAAGCAATTTGCTAAGTGTATTATCACCTCTGATAGACCTGCCAGAGGTATCAAAAAGAATATCTGCTTTTTTTATCAGTGCCGTTTCTTCATCATCAAGATCAATACTGGTAGCAAGATTTACAATAATATATTTTGCATCAGGCACCTCTTTTATTATTGGAACAATATTTTTCAATGCCCATTCCTTTGTGATGATATCATATTTTATCTCTTTAGGCTCAAAAACCGGAATATCCATCCATGATCGTTGCCTGCTGTCAACCATACGAATATCCATTGCCACAGGCAAGCCACGATCACGGGCCAGCTTTACAAGCTCGATAAACGAGGGTTCGTTGATATCATAATCATGATACTGAGGATATACCCGCAGACCCTTCATTCCCATTTTTGTAACACAGGTCTCCACATCATCTCTCCATCCGGCATAGATTGGATTGATTACGGCAAACGCTAAAAAGCGATCACTGAATCGCCTGTCTGACTTCAGTTCATCGTACAATTCCTCATTTGCTGACTGGGTGTTTTTGTAGAAAATACCATTCAGGTTACTGATCACTGAAACTTCAACTCCAAACCTGTTCATTCTTTCAAGCCTGCTGGCACAGCTATTATACTTTAACTGTTTGAATGGCCAGTGTCCGACATATGAATTAATATCAAGCAACATTGTGCCCTCCTTTCTTCAACATATTATTATAATTCTCAAAAAAGATTTTCCTCTTCTGTGCCTCAGTGGCATTTGAGGCCAGAATTTTGCCAACACCATGATGATAACAATTATCCGTGCCAAAAAAGATCCTGTCTTCACCTAGATGCCGGATAGCAAAATCAATAACATTCTCTTCATTATTGCTGCCACTGGTGTCTACATATATATTAGGACACTCTTTAAGCATTTTACATTCGTATTCCCAGTCCCCTCCCCCGGCAATATGTGCAAACTGAAACATTGCTTCAGGATATCTTTTGGCTGCTTCAACCATATCCTCTGGAAGCGTAGTATTTTCAAATTTTCCAATATCATATTTCATCCGGTAGCCTGCCAATCCCAGCTGACAAAATGTGTGCATGAAGACGATCATATTAAGTTCAATAAGCTTCTCGATTATCGGATAGTATAATGGATCATTCACCTTCAGCTGGGTATATCCTTTATACCCAACCATTCCCAGATCAAGGCATCGTTTCATCTCTTCAAGAGATTCTTTCGGGTATCTTGGATTCAGGGTAAAAAACCCTATAAACCTGTCGGGATATTGCTTCATCGCGCTGATTACGACATCGTTATTTTTTCTGACCTGTTCCGGCCCCTCCGGGTCACTGCCTGAGTAATTGGTAACAGGCATGGATATCTGTATGGTTCCTATTCCTAATCTGTCTGCAGTATCAATCTGCCTTCCCAGGTCAGTTTCGGGGTGGCAATGACCATCTAACTTGCGGTATTTCATAACATCCTCCATCAGATCATAAGATGAAATACCCTGGTCACTGTGTGAAGAGCATCCGGCAAGCTTACCCCTAAAAATATGCCTGTTGCAGATAGTGAAGCATCAGTCAGGAATCTCCTTCGGTCTATTTTTTTTAACATATCAAAAAATTCTAAAATTTTTAAATATCAATACATTCATAGATAATTCACATTATCTGAAACACCAATCAATAAGATCTCCAGTATATGTCCCTGAGGTAATAATCCTCAGATTATCGGATACACTTTTATGTGAATAAACAGATCGTGGAAAGGTCATTTCTTCATTAATTAGCTCTGTTGAAGCTGATTCAAGCATCTGATCTCTCAGATTTACCAAGACAACCTTTCTGGGGGCCATACAAGCAATTAAATCCGGCAAATCGTACGCTGTTAATACACCGGCAATTCCCCATGAAAAATTAACTTCATAGGGATGCCCTACGCCTTCATATCCGGTTGGAGTCAGTCCGATCTTATAAATCCTGTTCATGGCTATTGACCGGTAGGAAACCAGAGAACCTACAAGCTCTATTGTGCTTATGGAATGATCAAAGGCAGCAGCATGAATCAGCGGAAGACACATCTCATCTATCCCGATCGCACCAATTTTTTTGGCATCAACATCATCTGTTACTCTTTAAATAATCTACCACTCTGATAATATCTCCTGCCTGTATTCCAACGACACTCCTTGCAATAACAACTGCAGTATATCCGGTTGAAGCGCCTCTAACCGCAGTGTTTTTTGATTTCGCCAACTCCGATAACATCAGCAGCAGCTACTACATATCCTTTTTTAACTAACTTCTCAATCTCCCCTCCTGGTTTTGCTTCAGTTACTTTCCCTTGTGGATGAAGATAGATCAGTGCCGGATGTTTCTCTTTAGGTTCATTAGGGACAAAAAGCAGCATGGGAATGGCATAGTCACCCTCTCCCATTATCGCATATTTCCCAACTGAATAGCCATCTCTCTGATATCTTCCGTTCAGAAATGGTTCTCCCCCGGTTTTATCCGGTGCAATAAATCCCGAAATCTGTTTCGCTTTAACTTTTACTTCACTAATATGCCTATCAATGTCTTTTCTCGAGCTTTCAAGATCCTCAATCAATTTCTCAGTCTCTTTTTTATTCACATCAAAAATCATATCGCCCCCAAATGAAGTTGAGATCTGTCCGGTTGAAGTTACCCTCAATTCTTCCGGGGTTAATATCTCAGCCTCCTCTTCTGATGGGTCGCCTGAAATGTTGAAATGTTTCATGAAAAATGAATATATGGCCAACCTTATTTTTGGAGTCATCCAGTGCTTTGAATCATCTTCAACCAATGCTAAATTGTCCTCACTGCCAAATGACTTATAAGCATTTGTTGCTTCCTTAAATGCCTCGCGTGCACCTTGCATACAGAGATATTCGTCGCGTGAGGTAAAGGTCATTAAGGTAGGCTTTGGAGCTCTTACCTCCAGCAGGTCCTCAAAGGTTATCCCTTCAGCAACCCCATGCATAAATATAGACTCCCCATCCTGACCTCCTTTTGTTTCCAGCAACCTCCTGTTCAAAGTAGCCCAACTGCATGGTACAGAAACTTTAACCCTGTCGTCAAAAGCTGAAATGTATGAGGTTACTGTCCCTCCCCCGGAGAAACCCGTTACTCCAATTCTTTCAGGATCAACATCTTCACGTGACAGGAGATAATCAATAGCCCGCATCCCTTCCCATATGAAATACCTGGCAGCTGAAGAACCTGACAAGAAACATTGATTTCCAAAATAGCAGTGCTCAATAACAGTGTAGCCAATTGATGAAAAGTTAATTTCAGGATCAAAATACTGAACATGTTCACCCTGTCCCGGCGGATCTATCGCAAAAACGATCATCCCCTTTTTAACCAGATTATAATTTATTACCTGGTATAATTCAGCCCTGAAGGCTTCCTGGTTATGACCGATAACATTCAGTATGGCGGGGGCTTTACCTTTTATTTTATCAGGAATATAGAGACAACCAGTGACATAATATCCAGGCATAGCTTCATAAACAATCTTATCTATCCTGTAGCCTTTCTTCTGTAATTGTGCCGGTAATCCTGGGATTAAGGGGGGTTCTGTCCGGAAAAGGGCCAACTATCTCCATCAGCTTATCCTTCACTTTATCCTGCCGGTCCATCCATTCACTTTTGTTTTCAGCCTGGATATCTCTCTGTCTCTGATCTCATAATGATCCATTGCCTGCTTTGTAAGGTGCTGAATCAGCAGACTGCCAGGATTGTTCCACCTGATCCATTGCTGAAAAACATTCAGGTTTTCCTCATCAGGAGCAAGCTCAATACCAGCATTTTTTGATGATTCACCTACCTGACCATGAAGGGTTCCTGCAGTAAAAGATTATAAGGAAAAAAACAATCAGATATAACCAATTAGCAGTAACGTTTCTCTTTTCCATAGCATTTTGTCGTATACAACTCCATATATGGTTCATTATATGGCAATCGTGAATTATTTTGGATTATCTAGACAAGTTACTTAAATTAGTTTTTATGCTTCTATTGGCAGTAAAATAAGTGTTCATTCTAAAAGGTAAATCCAAAATTATGAGAATAGTATTTTTATTTATTGTATTAAGCTTTTACTCAATCTGCAATGGACAACAAGATAGAGAATGTCGTTAATGATTTTTGTTCAAGTCTTAAATGATAACAAAGAGGAGGCAATTTTCTATTATAAGAATAATTGGGGAGCTATAGCGGAGTTGGGTATAGAACGAGGTTTAATGGAATCACATCAAATATTGGAAACACCGTACAGTGAAGAAGAACCCTACCATCTTATTTTAATTGTGACTTTTTTTAATGAAGAACAATATGATAATAGAGAAGAACCCTACTTCGAGTTATTAAAGGAAATTGGCCCCGAGAGATTGATGAACGATAAAAAACAGATGAATTTAGGAAGGAGCTGTATAAGAAAAGAAGGGTTAAGCATTTGCACTGAAAGAACATAACAATTCACCAAAGCCGACCCTAACACGTGTTCACGCCCTTTGCAGATAGGGCAAAGCCCGCGCCACGCTACCGCGGCTTAGTTCCACCGTTATCCGGAAACGGGAAAGTAAAATAAAGATCACAAAACCCCAATACAATCAAGGATTATTTGCGATCAAGCCCAGGGATCTGGCAATATTTTCGATTTGAGAAGATAGTTATACTCTATACTTATCCTGAACAATCTCATTCTTTCTAAGATGCTCATCCAGCGTCAGGATCTCATATTCTTTGAGAACATCTTTAACTTTTATTTCAGGATCCCGGCTTTCGATGGTCATCCAATTTTCAGGATTGTACACCTCTACTTTGACCTTATCCCGGTATTTTTTTCGAATGTCCTTTACCTTTCTGATATAAGGCCAGATCTGGATCAATTCTTTTTCCAGGTTAATGGTCTCACAAACCCATTTCTCAAACCAGCCACTTCTTGCGAGTTCATCTCCCGTCATGTCAATAATCCTGGCTCCCTCTCCGGTACTGGAAAGGATATATGCCTGATTGACCCATGCATGATGTTTTAGTACGTTAATAAAAGGGGCCTGTGAAGGGAAACAGATAATTTCAGCACCCTCCTTTTTAAGATGATCCCAGCAATCAAACCAGTTGGCATCATAACAGATCTGCATACCTATCCTTCCAAAATCTGTTGTAAATACAGGAGGTTGAAGCGTACCACAGGTAAGACCCACATGATCTATCTCGGATGGAACAAGATGAGCTTTATGATAAACTCCATCAATCTCTCCGTTTCTGTTTATAAGAACAGCACTGTTATAGTACTTTCCTTCATTTTTTGTCACCAGCGGGCACACGATGTAACAGCTCTGTTTTTTGGCTTCCGCGGCAATAATACTTGTAACCGGTCCCAGTTTTGTCTCGTCCTCGGCATATTCTTCCACCGGCTTTTCTTCCCTTACCCATGAGGTCTGGAAAGTTTCAGGGAGGCAAATAATATCTGGTTCAAATACATAGACATTCTCCATCCGATCAAGCATATCATCGATCCTCTCTTCAATAGTATCGGTTGGCCAGATGCCTCTCAAATCTATCCCCGCCATAACAACTTCGCGGGGTAACAGGTCTGCCTTATTAACAGCACTTTTCATTATTGCTATCATTAATTTTTAAATCAATTTTTAAACAATGCCTTTTCATGTTCTATCTGGTATAAGTTTGAAACCTGTACCAGGTTAGGAAGTACTTGTACCAGAAACGGCAATATTAAGTCCTGTACCTTGCCTGATATTCCTCTGCCTCTTTTAATTCTTCTCTATGCACTGGAATTTCATATTCATTTAATATATCTCTCACAAACAGATCCGGATCATGACTTTCTAAGGTTATATGACCCGCTCCTGATCTTGCTCCTCCACCAATATCTCTGAATACCTTGATTTCAATACGATCACCATATTTTTTCTGGATATCAGGGATCCTGTATTTCCCTGGAAAAGTCGGGACATATTCTTTTTCGAGATTCAGCGATGCCCAGGTATATCCAATTTGGAAACTGCTAGAGTCTATATCCATGCCTGTGATGTCGATTATTCTTGCATCGTCACCTGTACTTGATACGATATAATAATTGTTTTTCCACGCATGGTGACTTAACATCTTTCCTCCGGGAAATGCAGATGGAAAAAATATGATCTCGGCTCCATCTTCTTTCATATAATCCCAGCTTTCAAACCAATACGCATCAAAACAGATCTGCATTCCTATTTTCCCGAAATCAGTTTCAAAAACAGGGGGTCTAATAGGACCCGGAATGATCCCTTCGCCTTCCTGTGTTTCTGTATCTACCGGGTGTGCTTTATGATATATGCCCATAATGCTTCCCATCCGGTCAATCAGCACTGCACTGTTGTAAAATTTCTCTTCCTTTTTGGTTACAATGGGACAGATAACATAACAGCTGTTTAGCTTTGCAAATTCTCCAAGCCTGCTAGTTACCGGGCCTGGTGAATTTTCATCTTCAGCTATATCATTATAGGTGCTTTCCTCTTCGACAAACAATCTGTTAAATGTTTCCGGGAGGCAAATTATATCAGGTTGATAGGCCGCGGCTTTTTCCATTCTACCCAATATACTTTTTATTCTTCCTTCTATTGAATGTTGATTTACCAGGTGCTGTAGATCTATCGAGGCGACCCTGACTCCTCTTCTCATCTTTTCCCTGTCGCCTTGAGATTTTAACTGTTTTGTACAGCCAGGGATTGTGGTGCCGACAATCCCTATTCCAAGGCCAGTAGCCGTTTTCTCAAGAAAATTCCTACGTGAGATGTCTTTCTTTTTCATCTTATGTTCTCAGTTTGCAATAACAATATATTTATTCCGGCCATAACTCATCAATCTGATTTTCTATCAAACCGTATGGCTCAAGTCGAGGATGAAGACTTACATGAGATCCTGTCCCGGACCTAATACTGATCCTGTACCACCGGTTTCCGGTACGGCTTCCATCAGCAGCTTTAGAGCGTTGCTCAAAGTTGTTCTTCCTTTATCTTCTCCTTTATAATGACTCAATTTCACCACTACCAGATCATGCGAAGGGATGATGATGGTTATTTGTCCCCCGGCCCCTGCCATATAGTAAGCATCTTTAGGTATGGGAAAGGATCCTGTACCATTGATCCAGAAAAATCCACCGTAAATAGGCCTGCCATCCGCTTCCCAGGCGGGCGCCACGGTGCTGACGAAGTCCACAAATCCTTCAGGAAGTATCCTCTCTCCCATCCAGATCCCATCATTCAGGTACAGGTTTCCCAGCCTAGACCAATCCCTGGCAGTGCCGAATTCATAACCCTGAAGTAGAAGGTTACCATAGGTATCAGTTTCCATTACCATATTCCTAATTCCGATCTTGTCGAACAAAGCCTTTTGGGGGAAACTCAAATACTCTTCACCTCTGCGCTCAACAGCTAGTCTTATCAAATAATTGGTCAGAGAAGGATCACAATTGCGGTATCGTCCAACGGTATTTGGTGCCCATTGCTGCGGGCGTGTGGCAGACCACTTGAATGAATTAACAGAGCTTGTATATACATATTTATGATCCGGATAGCCTATTGTGGGATCAAAATCTGGATCAAGGGGAGCTCGAAATCTCAGGCCGCTGGACATACGCATGATATCAGCAATGCGGATCTCAGCCCTTGGATCACCCGCTTCCTGCCATTCCGGGACCGGGGCAGGCTGGAACAACTCATATTCTCCCTGCTGAATTAAGATTCCCATAAGTGTGGCGGTAAGGCTTTTTCCCATGGACCAACTTTCCAGTGGTGTATCTTTTGTAATACCCTTACGGTATCTTTCCCCGATGATAATCCCCTTGTAAGTAACAATGAATGCGGCTGTTAATGCTTCAGGATCCGCAAAAGCAGCATCTACAACCTGCGAAATCTTTTCCATGTCAATTTCATCAGGCAAATCATTTTCGGCAGGAAGATCACCCATAGGCCATGGAGTAGTTCCGGCATCAGGCAGGTTTTTGGTTATTTTAACCGGTGTAAAGTTCAATTCATCCTTGCCTTCGGGAAGGCAGATACATCCCTGATCCTCAAAATACCTGGCTGTACGCACAACTCCATTTGGCAAAGTGATATGGACAGCTTTGTTCTCCATATCCAATCGCCGGTTGGTAAACTTGGCCCTTTCGGCATACGGAGCAGTGAAATAGCCGATATTTTCAGCAGCAAAATCAAAATCCAGTCCTGTTACAAATACAGCTGAACAGAGGATCTTGGCAAAACCCGAAGCATGGAGTGACAGTGGATCACCTGGAGGCAGTACATATTCCGATTCGATTTCCAGGGAATCTGCCCTGGCCAACAATCGATCTTTCTGAGTCAACTCAGCTGTTCCATTGGATTGAGATCCTCTATTGCCACAGGCACTTAAGAGGATAAGGCAAATGGTTGAAATAATCAGTGTTTTAAAAGACATGGTTATAACATTTAAGTGTAGACCTATATTCTCGCATTTAAAATTGATCCCAGCATTTTTCCTATGGCTTTAGCTTCTTTTTGTGCTTCATCACCATATTCAACAGGATGATTTTTTTTCGCATTTTCAGCAGTAGTTAATCCCATGTTTGCGTAAACATTCCCAACTACACAATCATGGCCATACCCGCAGTCATAGCATTGTTGATGTCCGGAATCAGTAAAAGTCGCAATAACAGCCATTTTATTATCAAGCATCATTTTCTCAATAAAAGCGGTGGATTCCCGCTTTTCACTATCGCGGTCCAAACCTACGGCAATCCCTAATTTTCCTGCGAATGGAAAAATTTCACGGTGCCTTAAAGCAAATGTCCTTTCCCAGAAGGCATGTCCGATGGCATTTAACATACCATAGTAATTACTACCTCCAAAAACCAGTGCATCTGCTTCATTAATTTTATCTACTACTACTTGAAAATCATCCTTCTGAACACATATATTGTTACCTGCACATTTTAGACATCCCAGACAGCCTTTGATATTTAATTCCGCGAGATGGATCATTTCGTATGCTATACCTGATTCTTCCAGGATATCTTTCACAATAATTTTTGAATATGCAGCTTTTCTACCGCTGCTGCTGATGCCTATTGCTTTCATGTTTATCGACTCTTATGAATAATAATTCTAAAGCATCATAATCACATCCCTTTCCCTTGATTTGGGAGTTACTTTAAGTGATTTCACTTTTCCATATTTTAGTTCACCTTCAACGGTAGTGTTAAATGGAGCATGAAGTTTAAAATTCACATCCCAGTCCTTGGGCCATGCAGGAAACAATCTGATTTCTTTCCCACTTGTCTGCATCAACATCTCCTGCAAACCGATCATTCCACTACCTCCCCAATTGTGATCAGGTACCCAATCGTGTCCCGGTCCCCAAAAGGTCGGAAAAGGCCGATCGGCATCTGAAAGCTTTTTTAGTGTTATGTCTTTTGCCTCATCAGTCAATCCCATACGGGCACAAAAAATAGCATCCTGATGCCAGCTGATATGATTTTTTTGTATGGCTTTATCAGCGCCATGTCTCCAAGTATTTATTGCCAGCTCTAATTCTGGCTTCCCAATCCCAAATATCCCCCAGGGAAAGACCGGATATAACTGTGGCAGCTCCTGGTTAATGATCCTATCCCATTTCTCTGCCGGGGATATGGTTTCGCATCCGTTAATTGTTCGTCTGGGCATTTCAGGCAGGCGGCTTCCCATCTTTATAAAATCATTTTTCTCCTCACCAGACAGCCATTTATCAGGTAAAGTTTGCAGCTCCCGGGTTAGCACGGTGAGTGCAGCAATCACATCGCTTGGATTTTTTACATTTCCTGTATAGGTTTCCAATGCCATGCAGGGGTAGAATATGTACTTGCCTTCATCCGAAAACTCCTGTCCAAAATGCTGTTTTGCACGGTAACGATAGTGCTGATCAAAGAAAGCAATGGAAGATTTGATAAATGGCATATAGGCAGATATATCTTTTCCGGAAAATCTGTAATATTCCAATATCATGTAAGAAAATTCAAGCTGACTGGTGAAATAATACTCATGGTAGGGAGACCATTGAAGCCCTCTTTCAATATCTTCCGTCCTGTTCCATCCATACTCCCTTCCGCAAACTATGCCCGCCTGATTCATCTGATCAGTAAAGCAGGCACCTTCATGCCCCCAGTACTCCTTTGTTCGGATCTCAGCCGTTTTGAGAGCCCTGCGGTAGAAGTCAAACTGTGAAGGCATAAAACTGAAATCTCCAGTTTTCAATAGTGGCCAGTATAACAGGCGCTGGTTCTGAGCGGTCATTACGCCACCTCCCCAGGCTCTGAAATCGGGGGTTTCGTCTTTAAATCTTTCATTGATAAGTACAGGGTCGAAGGTAAAAAGACCTCCATTAAACTTGGTTGGATACTCGCCTTTAGAATTGCATGCCAGCTGGTAGCGAAAAATATTGTAGTTACGGCCTGCTTGCCAGACAGGGTCACCAGGATCCGGATAATTAGGATTAATGGTGATCCAGCTTCTGTTCCAGAACTCTTTCCACCATGCCTGGTGTGATTGAAATTCTTTTTCGAAATCCGATTTTTGTTTGTTTGCCAGCACCTCAGCTTCCCAGGATTCAGGATCATCTGTGTGTGTGGAGTACATGAGAATATCGATACCGAATTCCTGAGCCGGCTTTACACTTTGAAATTCAAAGGACTGATATGGACAATGTAAATAGGCACCCTCGTTTTTTCCGGTTATCTTCTGCCCTCCGGCATAGAGAATTCCTCCAAAAATAAAATCTTTTAAAGGATTCCAGATGGCATCTTTGTGCATTAACAGATCCTGCTGAACGATCTCTTTATCAATCACCAGATCAGTATTGTCATTCTGATGATAGAATATTAAGTTTTCACCAACCTGTTTCACCGTATCCGGATACCAGTAAATATCATCACCAGGATAGTCTATAAAACTGGGGGTAACCCATCGTTCTTTTAAAGGCATTTTTTCAAACCGCCAGTACTGGTATTCTGATTTTACCTCTATATTCTTATTAGAAGAAATTTCAAAATGGATGAACGGCCTGTCCGTTTCGACCCAGAGCTTTGTTGTTACCCTCAGTTCTCCATTATTACCTGCGATTTCCACATAGCCATTTTCCAGTTTCAGTTCCTGGGAGAACGAAACAAAGGGGTTAGGCGTAATTGCCACTTTAATACGCCCAGACTTCAGAAGTGCGTTGTTCTCGTCCATACTGTTGTCCCGTCCAAAATAAAAATAGATATCTCCCTTTTCAAGCCAGATATTGCATCCCACATCACAACCCCCTACGGGCATTGACCACAGTGGACTGTTACCCGTTTCTGTCCATTTAACATTGTATTTGTCAAGATCCTGGGCTGAGGTTATGAAAATTGAAGATACTGCCAACAAGAAGTATAGACTGTACAATTTGAGAGAATGATATGAATAGGCATGTTTGGCCCTTTGATTGATTTCTCTATTCATTCAAGTTTATGTGGTTAAAGGGTTTATCTGGTGTGGAAGACATCAATTGCTTCATCAGGACGAATGTTCTGTACAATAGGAATAAAGAGAATAAAGGGAATAGTATTCTTTTGAGGATCTTCATTCTGTCTAATTATCCAGAACGGTTCTGCTGTACAGAGCACGGGACTTCGAAGTACTTATCGCTAATCTTTAAGAAACCATGGATAAACAAATAATACAATGGTTAATACTAAATGTTTCATTCTCCTCCATACAATTTATATACTTCTGAACCGGCACTTAAGAAAGCTCCCGTTCCGTAAACTTCCGTTTTGTCGGCCCAGGCTTTACCAGGAGCAGCTCCAATGGGCTGAACATAACCCAACATGCCTTCTTCCGTAACATAACTAACCATGGCATTCCATCCCTTTTCTACCGCTGGAGCATAGGTTGCTTTATCCAGAATTCCTTTGTTAATGCCCCATGCCAGGCCATAAGTATAAAATGATGAGCCACTTGTTTCAGGGGTAGGGTAAAACTCCTGTCCCAATAAACTCATTGACCAGTGTCCTTCCGGGGTTTGAATGGCAAGCAGTTTTTTTGCCATTTTCTTGTATATTTTCAAGAAATACTTGTATTCCTTGCTCTGGGGATTCAGCTCATTCATTATATTGGTGAGCCCGGCAAATACCCAACCGTTACCCCGTGACCAGAATATTTTTGTCCCATTGTCCAATTTCCCCATGTAACTTTCGTCGCGGTAATACAGGCTCTCTTCTTTATCAAACAAGAAATCGGTGGTAGCTTTATACTCAGCCACCATAAAATCAAGATATTTTTCTTCTCCTGTAATGTTGTATAGCTTTGCCCAGACGGGAGGTGACATAAACAGGGCATCACACCAGTTCCAGCGATCCTGGTGATAAGGGGTCCTCCACTGTAATGATGTTTGTGCAGGATGGAGCATGATAAAATTGAACTGCTCTTTTGTTGGTCCAAGCATATTCTCATCCCCAAACTTACGATACAGCTCAACATACAGCTGGCCTACCGTATGATCATCTGCATGGTACTTGCGACGGTGTAATTTCCACTCATTTGTTTCACCAATCTCTTTGAGCCAGTTGTAATATTTATCGTCACCCGCCATGGCAGCCCATTTCACCATACCAACATATAATGCACCGTTTGTCCAATCCAGCGGGTGGTGAGGTTTATCATGTCCGCTATATAAACCATCGTAATGGTCAATTTGCCAGTCAGCAACTTTCTGCATGACTTTTTTTACTTCAGCTGGTTTAATATCCTGAGCATGGGACAAGGTTGCAATTGCCACAAGGGCAACCACCATAAAAATCTTTGATGTTTTCATTTTTAGTTAATTATTATTGGTTAGATAATTGGTTGTATTCAATATGTACCTGGTTTTTTTAACTAATTTCAATTAGAGTTCATTCTGTCTACTTCATTAAATGAACAGTGTTTGCTTTTACTATGAAGTTTCAGTTATAGCCGTTATAGGAGTAAGGTCTATTTTCCTGAATTCAACCTCGGAACCTTCTGCCTGAAGTGCAATCTGTCCTTTGCTGGTGGTACAATCAAATCCGTGATTCACCAGATCCTCGTTTACCCAGATCTTGATTTCATTTGCTACACACTCGATAACCATGGTATTCCATTCGCCGACCGGATTTTCAGATCCATCTGTAAGATTTAATATCCTGCGCTTTTTGCCTTCAGTAATGCCCCATTCTTCTTTAGGCCCGCGGCGACTTTCCATATCAGGTACGGAAATATCCTCAACAATGCACCAGAAATCACCTGCATTTTCATGAAACATCTGCACTTCCAAGGATTTTGGGAACATTTTGTATAATGCCCTTGGCGTGGAGGCATGTACCAGTACACCGCAATTCCCGGGCTCTCCTGCGAATCTGTATTCAACTGTCAGGCGGTAATTCATAAAGACAGAATCAGTTATTAAATGGCCATTTGGATCACCCAGGCTTACAAGCATAGAATCACGAACGATAAATGCATCTGCTGTATCCGGATTAATATCTCTACCAGGGACATCAACATGCCATCCGGTCAGATCAACGCCGTTAAACAGGCTTTTGGTCTCCGGTCCGGAGGGACCACAGGAATAAACTAAGATCAGTACGAATAGGGAAAGTGCCAGCTGTTTCATCTTAAAGTGTTGTTTAGGGTCTATGTATAATCAAATATAGCAAACCCTTAACAATAAGGTCAGATATTTTCATCAATTTACTCTATTGGTTTGATTATTCATATGTATGGTTTAAATTTCGGAAATTACCCGGGTACCAGATCCGGATGACGGATTTCAGTATTAAATACATGGATATGATGAGAACATTAGATATTTCCGGTAAACAGCAAAAAATAGCCTATACCTTTTTATCCATACTCAGGATCGCCATTGGCTGGCATTTTCTTTACGAGGGACTTACCAAACTGTTTGATCCTTCCTGGACCGCAGCCGGGTTCCTGCAGAGTGCTACGGGTCCCCTGGCCGGTTTGTTCCAGGCCATGGGAAACAATGACGTGATGTTATCCATCGTTAACGTGGTAAATACCTGGGCCCTTATCCTGATCGGATTGGGACTTTTCCTCGGACTTTTCACAAGGATCGCCCAGCTGGCGGGTATCGTGCTGTTGTTCACTTTTTACATTTCCCATCCACCGATATTCACAGAACCTGGATATGCAAGGGAAGGTGCCTATTTCATCATCAGCAAGGACCTGCTGGAAATACTTGCCCTGTTGACGCTGATGTTCTTTCCGACCGGCAGATTCCTGGGCATTGAAGGTTTGCTTAAGAGTCGTACAAGTAAGTCCATGCATAAAATGGATCATGGCCAGCCTGATGCCGAAGAGACAAAAGCCGATGTGAACGGTATACGCCGTAGGGAGGTACTGAAACACCTGGCAACCGTACCCTTCCTTGGTGCCATTGTATATGGGGCCCTGGCCAAGACCCGGATGGGCAGTCTGGAAGAACAGAACCTTGTAGATGCCGGATCGGGACCAACCCAGCAATATGTCAAGAACGTCATGGCAGGATCCGATAATCTCTCCCTCAGAGGATTGATGGGAAAAGAATTTACTGAGGAAACGGATTTGCTTAAAGGAACCCTTCCCCAGGCCAATCTGGGCTCTATGAGTACTTCCAGACTGATCCTCGGTGGTAACTTACTCAGCGGATATGTACATTCCCGTGACCTGATATACGTTTCCTCCCTTGTTATGAACTACCACAAGAAAGACCGGATCTTCAGGACCCTGATGCTGGCTGAGCAATCGGGTGTGAATACCATGCTTTCCCACCCCATCGTCATGCCCATCATGGAAGAATACTGGAAAGATGGTTATGGTGAGATACAGTTCATTTCTGATTGCGCGGGACTTGAATACTCAGATAAAGGTGCCCAACCCATGGATTTTGAAAAATACATGGACCTTGTAAAGTATGCCATTGACATGGGTGCCACCGCATGCTATATACAGGGTGAGTCCGCTGATTATTATATAGAGAACAACCAGGTTGATAAGCTGGTACAAATAATGGATCTGGTAAAAGAGAATGGCTTACCCATGGGGATAGGAGCCCATAAGATCCAGACCATCAAGAGATGTGTTGAACTTGGACTCGAACATGATTTCTGGATGAAAACGCTGCATACCCATGATTACTGGTCTGCAAAGCATCCGACCTGGCATGATAATATGTATTGTTACGATCCCGAAGAGACCATACGCTATATGGAAGGCCTCGAGAAACCATGGATCGCGTTCAAAACCCTTGCTGCGGGGGCCATTAAACCGGAAGAGGCCTTCCCCTATTCATTTCAACAATGGAGCCGATTTTATTTGTGCAGGCATGTATGACTTCCAGATCATTGATGATGTGAACATCGCCCTGGATGCACTTGACAATGTTAGCGGCAGGAACAGGCCCTGGAGGGCTTAGTTCCTGGCTTACCGGCATCCCACACCAGCCTGAGCACATCCCCTTCTGTTAGTTCAGGACCGGGGCAAATAGAACGCTGCTTCCTGAACGGTGTACATTCAATCTTTTTTCCATTTACATCGACCTCGGGCATGCTGCCTGGATGCATCTGGCCATACTCCATCCTATTGAGAATAAGTTGGCCGTAGTCTACCTGAGTTTAATCTTCAATTCTGTCTGGGAATAATTCCCCCAGCCGGAACCGGTGGACCAAAAGACGCTAAAATCTTCCGGACTGACTACCGGATTAAAACTGATGCTTTTACTGACCCGTTATATTCAAACCCGGAAAGGGCCAGTAGCACAGCCCAACTGGAAAGGGCTCTTGAATAGTAAAACCCTGATTCGATTTCCGCATATGGATTTCGGTTATACCCGGCATACCTTCCCCGCACGCCTGGTTACTTCAGTCCCTCTTTCACCAGTCCCGCTCTGATCATGGTTGCAGCCACCTGATATTCAACACCGGTCCAGGTTTCCTCGGCATATGGAAATGGAATTTGTTCCCTGTTCCCATCCGGCCAG
Source organism: uncultured Bacteroidaceae bacterium (assembly GCA_963767555.1). Taxonomy (GTDB): domain Bacteria; phylum Bacteroidota; class Bacteroidia; order Bacteroidales; family SM23-62; genus SM23-62. Next base: position 29,150 of record CAVYEL010000033.1, read on the forward strand.
GTACAGATCACAAGACCACCTTCGTCGTTCAATGCATATACCTCTGAACGTTATGGAAATCAGAAAATGAGGGGATAAAATTATGATCAAAAATGGATTGCAGACTTCTCTTCACTTTCCCGGTATCGAGCAGGTAGCCCAGACCAGAATTAAACGCCAGGTATTGCCCAAGCAGCTGGTCTGCCAGGCATCCGCTTCCATACTGGTATTTGATGCTGCCTTCTGCCGTTTTCAGGCGTGCCGGTACGGTTAGTCCGTCTATAACTTCAACCTTCTGGGTATACCAGGAACCATTCCAGAGAAGTTCATCATACCTTTCCTACCTTTTCGTAAAAGTTCCCTGTATTCCTTCGCAGTCCGGTATATCCAAGATATTCCGCCATTTCGGAACAAGCCTTTATAGCCCCAAGGTAGAGGCTGCCTGTCATCATATTGGGGCCCAGAAAATTAATATCGTAGGTATTGTGCTGGTCCCCACGGAGTACCCTTCCTTCCAGGGTCCCAGGCTACCATATTTCTAACCCAGGATGCTTCCTTGCTGTCCTTAGAAGGTCCCTTCCATGCAAATTCCAGGGCCCGGTGCACAGCGGGCCAGAGTCCGGCCAGCCACAAGCTGTCCCCGCTGAACTTCCATTCTCGGTAAACCCTCATGATACTTCCCATCTGTCCATCTGCAGCAACATTCTTGAAATAATGTTCGCCGATCGGAAAGGTTGTCCGGAAACATTGATAACCTGATTTAAAGGTCTGTGTGAGAAAAGTGGTCTCCCGCATATTCCTTTCAAGGGAAGGGAACAGGCTGGCCAGGGTCTGGGCATAATTCCATACATGAGTGCAATTTCCGGGACAGCAACCGAAGTTAGGTCCCAATCCTTCCCAGGCATGCACATCCCCATTATCAACACGTGAAAGAAGGTTGGATGTCAGCATTGCTGTGTTTGAGGCAGCTGCATCGATCACCGGTCCAGGTACAGAACTGCCTGCCAGGTTGTTGTGGAATTTTCTGCCGTAACTTAACAGCTTTGATTCATTTTTAATAAGATGATCAAGTACATCTTGGGCTCATTATAGGCCTTGGCATAGAAATTACCAGCGACATGACCGGCGATCTCATTCTCACCGAACGCCTGCACATTCTCCAGCTTCCGGTTGGGAACCAACCATGACAGATAATATTTTACAGTGTCGGTTGCACCCGGTCCCAGTTTTCCACGTACCAGGATAGAGGAGACCAGCTGCTGCTGCCCCTGTAGATACTATCCGTGACAACCGGAAAATGTCCTTTCCCTGAAAACTCACTCCAGAGCAGGTGGGCATCATCCCACCAACCACCCAGGGGCCAGGAAGTAACGATCTCTTCCCCGGCATGATCGGTGGCCACGGCCATATTACCAAAATCCTCATGAGATGGAGGGATCAGGTTTTCAAAATATATACCGGAGAGGTTTTCATTATGGAACGCCGTATTCCGTATCGGGTGTCCCGGTTTAATATCCCGGTAATTCAGGTTACCGAAAGGATTGGATATATTAAATGACAGTGCAAATTCAATGGTTTGATCCGTTGGATTTGAAACCGTCCATGTAAAGGTTCCCGCAGGGATGCTGCTGTTGGGGACATCCAGGGGGATCATGGGACTGAAACACTCGAGCCGGATGTCAAGCGTGACCCTCCTGTGAACTCGAGCCTGATAAAAGGTGGTGCCCGGTCCATTGCAACTCATCAAACCTCGGCAATCCTGAAAGCTGTTGCCTGGGTACCCCGAATCCATTGGTGAAATTATCAAAGTGCCTGCGTTCAAGGATCAAAGATGTCGGATCATTTAGACCGTCATTGCACCAGAGCGAAAAAAAGGTCATATAGGGGGGCAGCTCATCTCTCTGGGCCTGGTTGAAAATTTCGAACTCCAGTATATTACCCCGACCGCCGATCAGCAGATCCCGGTTCCTATCCCTCCAAGCGGATAGAAAATGTTTCTAGGTTCTCACCATGATAGACAGGTAGACCACCTGCATTTCGGGTTCCTTTCTTTTTCATTCTGTTGCATCCCACCTGAAAAATGCAGCGAGTAAAATAGTACGAAAAAGAATTCGGTAATATCTGTATGGAAAGGAAAAATCTGAGATTCTGTTCGCACACCCTCAATATATCCTGTAAGTTCCATTACCAGTCCGGGATACTCATCCGACAGGTCTTTCGTTTCACCCGGATCGTTTTCCAGGTCATATAACTCGGGCTTTCCTCCATCCGGACTGAAACAATTATTCCTTACCAGTTTCCACTTCCCCCTGATCAGGGCCTGCTTGCCCCCAAGGGCAGGAAATTCCCAGTACAGATACTCATGGCCGGACTGGCCTTTCCCGAGCAGTTCGGGCAGATAGGATATTCCGTCCAGGCCTTCAGGCACATCTATCCCTGCCAGTTCACAGGCTGTCGGAAGAAAGTCCCAGAAAGCACTTGCATGATCCGATTTCCTCCCGGGTTTTATGGTTCCCTTGCCAGGCTGCAACCAACGGGACCCGGATGCCACCTTCGTAGACATCCCTTTTCCCTCCTCTGAATGAGCCATTCGAGTTGAAAAACTCAGTGAACTCCTCTCCGGGCATGGGACCGTTATCACTGGTGAAAAACACCAGGGTATTCTCTTCGATTCCATGCTCCTTAATTTTTTCCATGATCCTGCCAACACCCCTGTCCATTCTTGTGATCTTGGCAGCATATCTTTTGGTATCACCCGGCCAGTCCTCATTCGCATATGGACCGTAATCAGGTACTTCCATGCGTTCACCTTCCGGTGCCTCCCCATTATCATGCGGGATGGTAAATGGCAGGTACAGGAAAAATGGTTCTTCATGGTTTTCATCCAAATATCTCAAAGCATCTTCCAGAAAAAGGTCATGGGAATATGCTGATTTACCTGTTGAATAGCTGCCGAGCCCTTTATGCCAGAAGGTTGTATCCAGGTATATAACCTCATTATCCTGGTATTCCCTTTCTCCATTCCTCAGGAGGTATTCAGGATAGTAATTGTGGGCAAGCACCTGGTCGAGATAACCATAATAATAATCAAAACCCTGTTTCAGGGGATCCCCTGTTGAATTTTCAATTCCCAGTCCCCATTTCCCGATCATGCCCGTTTTGTAACCGGCAGACTTCAGCAACCGCGCCACAGTGACAGTACCAGGGGATATGGGCCATTGCCCGGAAGGCTCAGCCTGCCGGTTCCCCCGAACCTGGGCATGTCCCATATGATATCCGGTCATTAAGGCACATCTTGAAGGAGCACAGACTGTATTGCCGGCATAATGCTGTGTAAACCTGACACCAGATGAGGCCAGCCTGTCTATGTTGGGTGTCTGGATAATCTCCTGTCCATAGCAGCCGAGGTCACCATATCCCAGATCGTCAGCCATGATGTAAATGATATTGGGACGGGTCTCAATTTCCGCCGGACTGCATGAAGTTATAAGAACTAGAAACAGCATGAGTGAAAGAACAGCCCTGGATGTCGAGTACAAAATATGTTCTGGTTTTTCATTTGAATGATGGAATTAGATACTCTAAGAATAGCGCGGGCAGGATATTTTTTAAAAGAAGTCTGATATAATAAAAACCAAATGCCTTTAATGATTACATTTGTTTATCATGAAAAGAAGAAATTTTATCAGGGGACTGGGACTGGGATCTACAGTCCTGGTCACATCCAGGGCTGCGGGGTTCAGGGCAGATCCGTCAACGCCCCTCTGCCCCCTTTTGATTACGGGAAGATCCTGAGCCTGGATGATGCAAAATCACAGGAAGGATTGATCCTGGTACGCCTTGAACTGTCGGACCACCCTGACCAGAAGCCATATTCGCATAAAGGAAAGATAAGGGTTAAGGATGCTGAGGTCAGCAGAATGAAATCCTACTTCTTCGAACAGGATGAGGACGAATTCAGCGGGGATCTATACACCTATGAAGTGAATATGCATGAGGATGACAGGGAGGTGATCGTTCTCTGGCTGGCAGGAGCCACAATGGATACCAGGATCTTCTGGGAGGCCGTGGGAAGTGCCAGTTCCGGATCTCAGATATCCTGAATAATGAGGAGATGGAGCTCGATTGCGATGGGATGAAGATCAAGGCCAATCTGCTGCTTGACAGGGAGATCGGGGAGATCAGCCTGGCTGATTTCGGAGCAACTGAGGCAGGTGAAAATTTTGATTTTATCGCGATGGCAGATCCGCAGGGAGGGTTCCCGGATGATGAGCAGCAGCTCGATACCCGCATGAAGATCCACAATGCTTTTATCCAGGAAAGTGTATCCCTGGCAAACAATCTCGATTTCGATCCCCTGTTTACCGTAATTATCGGGGATGTCTGTGACAAATGGGGCTATGAAAAGGACCTCCGGCAGATGAATGCTTTCCTGTCTGAATTGAATTCCCCGGTCATCTATGGGATAGGGAACCATGAAACCCTCCTTCGTTCTGAATTTGGTCCCGGATACAACATGCAGGCCTTCAGTAATTTTATTTCAGCCCAGAAAGCCATCAACGGACTGGATAAGCTCCTTTACTCCTTCAATGCAGGGAGCTGGCATTTTGTCATCTGGCCGGATCCCTTAAGGTCCGGTTTCTGGGAGACACATCCCCATTACTTTGACTGGCTTGAAAGGGACCTGGAAAAATACAAAGACCGGCCAACCATGGTATTCCAGCATGTACCGGTTCATCCTGCGGGCATCTCACCCCATATTAATTATGCCGAGTCAGTCTTTGTCAAACGTACTTTCCTAGAGATCCTGTCAAGGTACGGCAATGTAAAGTACTGCCTGAGCGGCCATGTGCATATCCCAGTGAGGGCTTCTTTTAAAACAGCCGTTTCCTATCGGGGCATTCAGCTGATAAACCTTCCGGCTGCAGGTTACCGTCCACGGGCATTCGGGGAAGAAGATTTTTACGGGGGACCAACTCAGGGACTAGCCATGGTTCATATCCGGGGAACCGAAGCCTCCATAAAATACAAAACGGTCACAGAGGAAATATTTGATTACCCGTCTGAATTCCCGGAATTTGATGAGCAGTCCTACCCTCTTTGGCTGAATTATAAGTGGGAATTGCCAGCTGATGAAAGGATCATGAACGGGGATTTTAAAGATGGACTGAAGGGATGGGCCAGGAGATTCGTCTACGCTGAGGACCATGATCCTTCAAACTTATGTGAGACAAGGCCATCCCCGGGAAATGCAGGCAAACCTTCTCTATATCTTTTTGCAAGAAAACGGGGATATATGGCCCCGGGACAGGACCGCCTTCCCCAGGATATTAACCGGATTTGCCAGGCAGTGGAAATGCAAAAGGGCGGGTCACCCTCACTCCGGTTCAATTACTTTATCGACGGACAACACTCAGACATGAAGGGATATTGCGGTGGATATGTCTGGGTTGAAGGATATTCCCTCAGCAACAAGGTCCTGAGCCTCATGTATTCAGTGAATAAGATCTGGGTGAATATCGGGGGACAATACGGTAAACGTCGCAGCGTGCCAGCTATCCAGATGGGACTCAATGACAACCCAGATACCTGGCATGAGTGCCTGCTGAATATCAGGGAAGACCATGACAGCCAGAACCGCGACAGATCATTTGGGGAGCTTGATATTGACCGGCTCATTATAAACCTTGGTGTCTGGAACCTCAATGACGGGGATGTGCAGCCATTCGGTATCTATTTTAATGACTTCAGACTGGATTATGACCAACAGGGGTCAAGCCAGGTTGGGAGTATACGACCTGAACCCAAATCTGAAGAAGACAGGTGGTGGCGCAACAAGATATGGCCCTGGAAAAATATCGCAGGGGAACACCGTTATATCATTGCCACACAAAAAGATTGACCCTATCTCAATGGATGATCATTAATCCTCAGGGAGGCGGTCCCACCATGTACGCTTCATAATGATTATACAGACCGTCGCGATAGCCAGCGTGATAAAAAGGGGAAGGTTCTTTCTCAACACCATATAAATGGGTGCCAGGACAAGCAATGTCTGTGCAATGGTGCCAATACCGATATTGAACATGTCCATCTTGAAACTCTTATTGGGTACGAATTCAGGGTCTTCCTGCATGACCTTCTCCCGGATGGGTTTCCAGAATCCCCAGGGCCTGACATTACGGTAAAATGATTTGAGCGTTTCCTCATCGGCTGGTGGAGATGCATATGTGCCGAAAATACATCCTGCCACAGAGATGGCCATGATAAGCGGGAAATAATAGAGGTCCAGGGTCTTCGAGAAGATGGATGGGAATATCAGGGCTGGAATCATACCTGCGATCATTCCCCAGAAATACCCGTTTCCGTTGAACCTCCACCAATGCCACTTAAGCAAATTGGCTGCAAGATAGGCTCCCCATAGGGCTGAAACGATCCACTGCAGCAAACTGTTTACATCCTTCGAATAAAATCCAAAAATTACACTTACAATCACGGTGGAAACACCTGCCAGATAATTGACATTACGGACCTGCTTGTTCGAGGCCTTGGGTTTGATGTATTTCAGGTAGATATCGTTGGTCAGGTAAGCCTGGGCAGCGTTGAGTGTCCCTGCAAAGGTAGACATGAAGGCAGCCAGCAGTCCTGCCAGCAGGAGTCCTAATAGTCCCACAGGCACGAACTGACTAATGGCAGAAGGCAGGATCTGTTCAAAATCGATCTTACCACCAACGATCAGGTCCAACTTATCATAATAAAGTAATCCAAGTACTACAAATCCGGTTATCATAATGTACCTGACCGGCATCAAAACCACAGATACAAAACCACTCATTTTGGCCGCATCTTTGGGTGACTTTGTTGAAAGGATCTTCTGCATATCATAATTAGGTGCGGGCCCCGCTATGCTCACCAGGATACCCTTGAAGACCATCATCATAAAAAATATTGTGAACAGTGAATATCCGTCTGTTTTGATCTTTTCATTCACCTCGTCTATGATTCCTGTCCAGTCAAGGTCAAGTTTCCATCCAAAAAGCGGGTTCATCCATCCATCCGGCACATTCAGGGTATTTCCCGCAAGTTCTTTCATGGCAATCACACCGATAACGATGGCTGATACGGTCATAATTATATACTGGATAAGGTCTGCCCAAACGATGCTGGTCATCCCGCCCAGGACAGTATAGAATACCGCAAACAGTGTAAATGCGATGCCATATACATGGGCCACATGCTCAGGTCTGACCGCAAAGGGTATATAGGGGGAAACTACCTCCCAGGGGATGAAGATCTCTATAAATTTCCCCAGTCCGATAAAACCATAGGCGAGGAAACCAAGGCAGCTGATCAGGGCAAAGACCACTACGATGGCATGGGCCAGTTTTGCATCCCTCAGGGTCCCGAAACGGGTGATCATCCATTCCGCTCCAGTGGTAACATTTGACCGGCGTAACCACAGGGAAAGGTAAACCATCAGAAAAACCTGGTTGAATACGGGCCATAGCCAGGGAATAAATATGCTCTTCAGTCCATATATAAAGCCCAATGTCACCAACCACATCGTTCCTGAAATATCGAACATCCCTGAAGCATTTGAAAGCCCTAAAAGGTACCAGGGTAGGGTCTTCCCACCCAGGAGGTAGGCATCTTTGCTCCGCATTGCCCTTTTTCTTACCCAGAGGCCAATAAAAACAGTTGTTGAAAGATAGAGGAGAATGATGACGATATCTACGGTCTTTAATAACATGTTAGTGATTTTTTCCGGGGATTAGTAATTTGATTTTTGCAGGGGATTTAGAGCTAGTTGAACAAATATTTAATATTCTTATGAGGTATCCCCATCATTTCCTTCACTTATGGCCTTCAGGATGGTTTCCGTTGCGGTGGCCCCTATACGGGTAACGCCTAATTTCCTGACCTTCAAAGTGTCTTCCAGTGTCCTCACACCTCCTGCAGCCTTCACCTGCACCCCAGGATCGGCATGCTCACGCATTAACTTCAGGTCATGATCAGTGGCACCCTTATAGTTATAGCTGCCGTCGGACTGCTTAACAAACCCATACCCTGTGGATGTTTTGACAAATTCAACATGATGTTTATTGCAAATCTCACAGAGCCTGATTTTATAGGAATCCTCTGGTAGAAAGTCATTCTCAAAAATCACCTTCAGCGCAGCACCCTCTTTTTTTGTCAAGGCGGCTATGGCTTTGATTTCAGCATCTACATAATCCCAATCGCCAGACAGCACCTTTCCCGAGTTTACCACTACATCAATTTCCACCGCACCATCTTCCAGCGCCTTTTCAGTTTCAAAGACCTTGACTTCGACCTTGCTGTTTCCATGTGGGAATCCGATGACAGTGCCAACCATCACATCAGAATCTTTCAGTATGTCTGCGGCCATTTTTACTGCATAGGGTTTGATGCAGACGGAAGCCACATTGTATTTTTTCGCCAGTTCGATTCCCTCCTTTAAAGTCTCATCATCCATGGTCGGATGAAGCAGGGAATGGTCAATCATCTTGGCAATTTCAAGTTTCGTTACTACACTCATGATTTTATTTTCTTTGCGTTTCAAGGTAATAATGATTTTCGAATTTCTTTCAATGGAAAGCCTGGAAAATCCATCCTGATGAGCGGGACAGGTGAACCCGGATGCCCCTTCCAGAGACAGGTATCAGGAAAAAAAGGCTCCTGTTTAAAATATCCGCTCTGCTTTCATGGAATTTAATAATTTTGGGGAATGAGATCGGTGGACACACAATAATTATAATAAAGATAAACATGGCGAAAAACAAAGGCAAGAAGAAATCGGGGAAACCAGTAAATAAAGTGGCACCTGACAATTTCAACCAGAAGCTGGAGAAGATCACCCGGGAATACGAGAATCTGATCAATAAAAAGAACAAAAGGCTCAAAACTTATAACGGCATTTATCAACGTTATAAGAATCCCATCGTTACAGCGGATCACATACCATATTTCTGGAAGTATGACCTGAATCCGAAGAGCAATCCTTTCCTCATGCAAAGGATAGGGATTAATGCAGCTTTCAATGCAGGGGCCATGAAATTCGGTGATAAATTTGTATTGGCAGCCAGGGTTGAGGGATGGGACCGCAAATCATTTTTCGCCATTGCTGAAAGTGATAACGGGATCGATGGTTTCCGTTTCCGGAACAGGCCCATACACCTGCCGGAAAATGAGGACCCGGATATCAATGCCTACGACATGCGGCTGATAGCACACGAGGATGGCTGGATTTATGGTATTTACTGTACCGAACGGAAAGATGAAACCGCTCCTCCGGGAGATACCAGCATGGCAATGGCCAGTGCAGGAATTGCCCGTACCAAGGACCTGGATCAATGGGAACGGCTTCCGGATCTGATCTCCACCACCGGCCAGCAGCGAAATGTGGTCCTGCATCCGGAATTTGTCAATGGGAAATACGCCCTGTATACCCGGCCCCAGGAAGGATTTATTGATGTGGGCCAGGGCGGTGGTATCGGCCTGGGATTTGTAAATGACATGGCCAATCCTGTCGTTGAGGATGAAAAGATCATTAATGGGAAGGCATATCATACGGTCTATGAACTCAAGAACGGACTGGGTCCCGCGCCGATCAAAACACCGGAAGGCTGGCTTCACATGGCACATGGGGTAAGGAATACTGCAGCGGGACTGAGATATGTGCTTTATCTGTTTATGACGGATCTGGAGGATATTTCCAAAGTAAAATATCAGCCGGGAGGTTATTTCATGGCACCCGAGGGAGATGAACGGATCGGTGACGTATCCAATGTGCTTTTCTCGAATGGCTGGATAAGCGAGGAGAATGGCAGGGTCTTTATCTATTACGCCTCATCTGACACCAGAATGCATGTTGCGGTTTCCAGCATAGAAAGACTCGTGGATTATTGTATCAATACACCGGCTGACGATCTCCGCACAGGAAAATCTGTCGAAAAGATAATCAACCTGATAAATAAGAACGGGATCAAATAATAGAACTGAGGCCTGGCCATATGACCAGGCCTCTTTCTATACTTAATAATTCCCTCAGCTTCCGCTCCAGGCCTCTGAAAGAGCCATGGGATATACTTTCTTGATCTTTCTCTGAAGGTCAGGTCCCAATTCAGAATAATTAACTCCGTGTTCCTTCATCGCCAGTTTATCCCTGAACTCATACACAACAGACCAGACCATATCTACTGCCTCAATGTACTGCCCGTATGGGATCCCACCGTCATATTCAAGGGAGAATACATACTTTCCCCTTTCCCTGTCATACAGATTGATATGCTCAGTAAGTTCTTTGTGAACATCTGCAGGAGTACTGTTCCTTGCTGAAAGGTCAATTACAAAAAGGGCTGTCCCCAGTTTCTCTACTTCCTCCTTATCCATGATCATGGCATCCATGGGGGGAAGCAGGCGGGGAAGTGCGATGGTGTGATAAAGGACCGGCGAGACATCCATCCCGGATTTATGCGGGTAGCCCCGCATCGGCCAGTTTCAATGCATTTATCTCTCTTAATAACTGCCGGATACTGGCCACCTCCTTCATGGGCATGTTTTTATCTGCATACAGCACACCGGTCAGCTTATTCACATCCAGTTTATTATGCCTGGCTCGTTCTGCGTTAACCTTTCCTGCCAGCTGATCCATGGATGATCTTCTCATTGTTGAAAGTGAGTGCGATTTTACCGCCCTTGTCAAATCCCAGGCAGATCTTATAAACCAGGTCCTGCTTTTCCAGTATCCTGAATTTGGATATCATGGGAAGTTCAATTTTCATTCCCTGCTTCTCAAGGAACAGATCCATCGTATTGTCAAAGGCTGTTTTCTGATAAGCAGTGGCTGCTATGTCATTCCACCAGATCTTCATCTGCTTATCACTTCCACTGAACTTCAGTGCCGTCCCCGGTCCCTCTTCACGGCCAGAAAGGATGATCTGCTCTTCCTCTGTCCGCCAGAAATAATCACGTATCGCGGAACCATTCTCCAGCATACTTACCTTATTTCCCTTGAATAGCAGAATTTTTGCAGCTTCATCGGGTCCCGTTTTCTTCCATAATCCTTCCATCTTCATGGCCATCCTCTGCTGCTTCACCAGTGTTTGGAGGTTCATCATTTTATCGTCCGGTCCTTTTACAGTAAAATCTGCAAAAAGAAGGAACAATACAATTGCGAAGGGGATCACCAGCATGGCCTTCAGCCTGGCCGGTCTCCCTGATCTTATCTTTGTCATCATGGCAATTCGTTTTTTGATTGGTTTCAAATTAAAATTATTTACAAGTTCCACCGAATGATAGCCGATGACCTGTTTCAACAGCAGGGTCTGGTAGTCAACCAGGGTAAAACCCCTGTCGAGGACCTGTCGGTCGGCAATAAATTCATGCGTGGTTTTCAGGGCATTTCGGATTTGCCACGCAACAGGATTAAACCATTGAAATACTGCCAGGGCATGGGCAAACAGGTGATCAAGCGAGTGCCGCTGGCTGATATGTGCCTTTTCATGTTCCAGTACATTATCGAGATCATCTTCAGTCAGAGTACTTTTATTGATATACAGGTACCGGAAAAAAGAAAAGGGGGAAATATCCTCTTCCAGGCTGACCATCCGGAATCCCGAAAAATTGGTATATCCATACTTTCTGGCAAGTAAGAAAAGGCGGGTGACCAGGTAGATGAAACCGGACCAGGAACCAGGCAACCCCTGCCAGATAAACAAGCAGGAGCACCAGTGCCGGGAAATGCCAACGACTTCTCGCATCCCTCGTTGCCACTGGTTCATCTTCACTTTCAATCCTCAGCACTGACTCCTCTCCCAGTCCTTCCATCCCCTCAAATGCTCCATCAGCTCCTCCCTGCACCTCAGAACTATGCCGGACGCCCGGCTCAGATCCGTAGTCAGCATCGATCATCCCGATCAGCTCCTGGTAATAATTCCTGAATTTCAGTATTCCGGCAGCCGATTCCTCCATGGAACTTTCCTGCCGGATCATAAAATTCAAATGTACCAGGGGAAGTGTCAGAGACAGGATGATGCTGCAAACAAGGAACAACCTGTTGAAATTGAAATAGGTCTCTTTCCGCAGGAACAGCCAGTATGCCAGGTAGAGAAGGCTCAGGCAGAGCCCTGTCTCAAACAGGTATATGACAAAACGGGTCATTGTGCTTAAGTTTACATTCTCTGTATCAGGACTTCTTCTTCTTCAAATCCTCCAGCATCCTGAGAGCTTCGTCAAGCTCCCCGACATCAATGTCCTTTTTCTCTGAGAAAAAATGCACCACTTCCTTCAGGGAATTACCGAAATAATTTTTCATCAGTTTGCCCATCTGATCTGTCCGGTATTCTTCCCTGCTTATCAGCGGATAATACTGGTAAGACCCTCCATAGGTTTTAAAGGAGATGACTTCCTTTTTCACAAGCACCCTGACAATGGTGGAAATGGTATTGTAGGGTGGCCTGGGATCCGGGAAGTGCTCCTGGATATCCTTGATAAAACCTTTGTCTAGGTCCCACAGGATCTGCATGATCCTTTCTTCTGCTTTGGTCAGCGTAAAAACCTGGTCACCTTTCTTCATTTGATCACCTTTTTTGTTATAACGATGTAAAGATATTATTTATTTTTTAGTCGCACAAACTTATTTATAAATAATTTAACTTAAAAATAAATAATTCGCGATAAATCGCTGTATTTGAGCAAAATGATCTTAATGTAAAATTTCGACGGGAAGGCTATTGAGGGAGCTGATCAGTATTTTCCGAGATCCTATAACTGTGTTTACCTTAATCTTTTTTGTCTGTCCGGGAACTAGATCGAAATAATTATCTTCAAAAATATCACCTGCACCTTCCGGATTTTCGAGTGTCACCTGCCGGGCATATTTATCTGTAGAAATTTCTATTCCGTCATTGGTAGCCCTGACAGTCAGATTGGCGTCAGGCAACTTGAGATATCGTTCGCCGTTCAGCAGCAGTGTCTGTACCTGTCCATTGAATTCCGCCACAAGAAATTCCTGGTTAAATACTATGGTTCTCAGGGTGGCAGCATCCAGGACACGTCTTGATTCACCCGGATTGATACGGACATCCTCAGACAGTTCACCCAGCACATCTCCCTGAAAATTCATTTTCTTCAGATGAAGTGTACCTTCCACTGCCTCTGGGGAATCATTCACTATCCATGTACAGATCCTGTCAGGGGTCTGTTCGAAACTCACCAGTACCGGATGGTAGGCGCGCCGGGTATAATAATAGGGGATCTTTGGTTCAAGATAATAATCAATCAGGCTCATATAAACAATGGGCCATGCATCATTCAGCCTCCAGACCTGGTTCCCCCAGCATCTACGTATTCCATCCGGCTCACCGTCAGGGACTCCCCTCCGCTGGCGTTCAACCCTCTTTTGCAGATATTCACCATGGGCAATGCCGGTGATCCGGGCCAGATCTGCTGCCGATTGGGGATCACAAAAATCCTCGATATGGCCGAGCTTCTGCCAGGCCGAGCTGGATGAACGGTACTGCCACATTTCCGGCCAGGCAATTTTTCCCGGTTTATCTACGGCAAATGAATAACCATCAGGCCAGAGTTCTTCCTCACTTAAGAACCTTTTCATGCTTTTCAGTGAATAGGCGCTTACCCTGCACAATTCTGAAGTATAAAGCGGAACTGAAGACAGGGGAACGATCTTCAGGGTCGTATAATCATGCCAGTCCCCTTCCAGGGGATAATTGCTATGGGGACCTCCATATGGTGAACTTGGATGATAGGGACGGCCAGGATCAAGCTCCCTGACCAGATCAGGCATCATGGATTCGAAAAGATCCCTGCCGGGTGCAGGCACATACCCTTTGCCAAACTCCCATCCCATAATATTCTCATTGCCTCCGGTCCACAGGAAAATACTGGGGTGGTTCCGGAGCCGCATGATCATATCCTTCAGTTCCAGTTCCACGTTTTTCCTGAAATTTTTATCCTCGTATGGATGTACCCCGTAACCGAAATAAAAATCCTGCCAGACAAGGATGCCCTCCCTGTCACATTTTTCATACCAGGATGATGGAGGAATATTGCCTCCCGCCCACATACGGAATACATTCATATTGGCATGAATGGCCATATCTATCTGCTGGTCACTCCTTTCCTGGTCCCACCGGTGGGTCAGACCATCCAGTGGTGCCCAGCCTGCTCCCATCAGGAAGATCATCTGTCCGTTGATCTTAAAAGCAAAACGTGCCTCCCCACTTACTTCATCCAACAGAATTTGCTCTACCTTACGAAATCCCACTTTCATTTCCCGGATATCCTGGATCTCTCCTTCATCTTGCATCTCTATCCTCAAAGTATACAAATAAGGTTCGCCGTGGGTGTGAGGCCACCATAGATTTGGTCCTGGAACTTCAAACTCAAAGCCGTTATTCATGGCAGGGACATTGCCTTCCGCTATGGTCTTTCCATCTTTATCCCTAAAAAACCAGTAAACTGACCCGGGTTCACCACCCCTTTCCAAATTAACCTTTACAGTACCACTGGTGAGATCACTGTTCAGCTCCGGTCTTACATATACATCCTCAATCCAGCTGCTTCCGGGTACATCCAGGATCACATCACGAAAGATCCCGACTTTCATGAAATTTGGCTTGGGTCCCAGGTACTCACTAAAATCCTGGCTGCACTTGCGCAAATATTTATATGCCTGGAGACCGGTGGTGAGTTCATGTTCAGCCTCAATACGTTCCAAAGACCTGGCGGGTCCTGTAAAAAGAATCAGCAGGCGGTTCTCATCTCCTGGTTGGTGTATATAGGGCCGGATATCGAAGCTATACCTGCGATACATATTATTACATCTCCCGATCAATGTCCCATTCAGAAAAACGGATGCTTCTGTGTCCACTCCCATGAACCGCAGAAAAACGGGACCAGTGCCCGGAGGGGTATCAAACTGTGTCGCATACACCCAGTCCTTCTCCCATACCCATGAACATTTTGCAGCATTCCGGCTGATGCTGGGATCAGGTATCTTTCCATGTTCCAGAAGTATTTCTGCTACCTGTCGAGGCATCTTGTCCACCTTCATCCACCGGCTGTCACTTCGGGTCAGTTCACCGGTCAATTTCTTTATATCCAATGTGTCTGCATCGACCTGTCTGATCATCCATCCTTCTGACAAGATCTGCTGTTGCCTTACCTTATGCTGTGATGAGGCTGATACAGGGCAAACCAGGAATACTAAAAAAAGCCAAACCAGCCATTGCGGGTATAATAGGCATTGTATCTTTTTCATGCTTTTGACAATTTACTTTTATTTGATCTCAACGATCACATAGGGCATTTCTCTATCCAGGTCCGGGATCATGGTCCCATTCCCAAGGGAATCCACTGCCTCAACAAAATACATAAGATCCCATCCGGGAATGATAAAATCACCGGGAATGGTTGCCTGGTAAAGGCCGCTGACGGGATCCAGATGCATTTCTGCGACCCGGTAATCTTCAAACTGGGTAAGGTGCCTATATCGCAAACGTACTTGCTTTATACCGGACGGATCGGACACGAGGGCATGAATTTGCAGATCTCTTCCGGGTGCAGCTGTTGCTACGCTTTCAAGCTTTATTTCCGGACCCTGCCTGTCATCACTCACCATAACCGGGATGGGATCCTGCCAGCCGGCCTCCGGATAAAGGGTTTTTGTCCCGCGGGAATCCCTGGCTTCAATTACATAAGCCATCGCTCCGGCCTCTCCAGCAGGAATGGTAACTTCATACATTCCATCCCCAAGCCCTTTCATGGACAAGGTCTCAGACCTGCCATCGATCCGGACATGGACATCCACCCCATCGATTCCCGACCGGGAGCCTATGGTGGCCTGGATCTTCAGGGATTCGGCAGGTTTTAAACTGCGGACCGGCACATGGGCTATCCGTGGACCGGACTCCTGTACCTGAGGCCTTGCTTTCCGGCGATCTTTTTTCAATTGTTTCAGTCCCTCATCAAGATGATCCAATTCCTCGGACCAATGCCTGCTGAATCCAACATCGTGGACGCCAAAAGCCAGATCCTGGTTATATACATCTCCTGCTGCATCCACAATTGCCGCCCATGCCTCCCTTGCCTCCTGTTCCAGTGCGATGGCATTATCCAGGGAAAACAGGTCACCGGTTTGCAGATACAGGTTGTATTGAACAGCGGCGAGCATACGCTTTGCATAATAAGCTGAAAGGTATGCCAGGATCTTCAGGTCGGTAGCCGTAGAAATAAATTCCTTGCTGGGTTCCGATATCAGGGATCCCTCCGCCAGGGAGACTTTCTCCAGGATACTTTCTGAGGTTGTGCTGAACCACCGGCTTGTCAGGGTTGGCCGGCGTTTGGCGGAGGATGTACCATCGATCAGGCTTTTCGCATGATCTTCTGTATTCATGAACTGCTGGATATCACTGCCCTCAGCAGAAGCAAATACAGGCAAATCATCCTGACGCATCATCTCAGCCCAGCCACGGGTGGTAGGAAAATTCCGGTAACGGTAGCTCGCTGCCACAATTCTTGGGAGGACCTGGCTGGCCTGATGGAGTCCCTGCATAAGAGCCGTCCCGGCATCCCTCCCAAACCGTTCATGAAATTCACGTTCCCATATCTCTGCAGGTATATCCGGATTGTAACTGACACGTCCCCATACCTGGTAGAAATGCCAGTAGCGTTCAAACTCATATTGATAATATTGATATTCCGGATTCAGCAAATCAAATGGGGGGGCATCATGATCCTCACCAAGCATTTTGGTGGCAAGCATTTCATTGATCTCAAAACTGTTGCCTTCATAAATTTGTGCACTTTCGCAAAACCGGCGTACATAATCAGGATCTCCCCATAGCAGCATACGGGTTGTGCCACCATTCCACAGACGCCAGTGGACCGGATAACGCCTGGGCTTTTGCAGGAGATCCGCATAGCCATGGCGTCTATCCTTCTGGTTCTGTGTGTTGATATGTGTGGGATGGAATGGCTGTCCCATTTGTTCCATCCAGTATTTGGTGGTGATCCGAAAATTTAGTCCCATGGAAATCGCATCTTCGATGACCACATCAGGCAATCCTTTAGCCCTCAGATCAATGCGAAGATCCGGCCGGGATTCCTGGATAAGGGCAAACATGTCATGCCAGAAGCCCGGTGTCTCTTCCCTTGTCAATCCGGATTCCCAGTGCATTCTGAATTGTATGGCATCAATTTCCGGAAAAACCTGAATAAACTTCCCGAGTGCAGCCTTATTATAGGAAACCAGGTTTTCAGTTGTCACACCCCAGACCAGATGTGGGTGTTTGCCTGCCGGCCTTTTCCGAAGCTCCTGGTATCCCTCCACCCTGTACCTCACCCCGGTAGATATGATCCCAGAAGGCAGGGCAGAATCGGATTCCCCGGCTGTGGGCCATCCCGATCATGCGTCTGAAAGCGGCTGTATTTGCTTTCTGTTGTTCCGGACTGAGACCTACCATGCTGACATCCGGGAACTCCTCGACATCAAAAAAGTAAGGGTAGGCCGGTGCCATAAATCCACCATTTTCATATCCAAAGATCACTACGAAACTATTGATCCGGCTTTCAGCGAGCATGTCGAAATACTTCTCAAGCTGGATTGTATCATACAGGAATTGTTCAAAATGCTTACGCTGCATGGTATATATGGAAACGGCCCTGTCAAGCATATCGGGACTTTCCCTTGTATCCCTGATATGTTCAAAGGGATCACCATTCGCATCGGACCAGGAGATGCGATCAGCCACATCCAGGGCCGCATACATCAGTCCCACTTCATCCGAACCACAAAGCACCAGTGCAGGTAGGCCATGGATTTCCGTTTTCTGCACCACCAATGCCTCGGCTCCATCCGGCATGGGGACATTGTCCACCCTGAGCGTCCTTGCGGCTGGTCCCTCATTGATAGACACCCCAGCCAGAATGAGGTAATCTGCCTTTACAGACAAAACCTCATCAGTTTGCTCTACGATATGACCTTTTGATCGCAGCGCCTGTTCAAGTTTCATCAGTCCGTGGAGAGCAGGTCCTTCTATCCCCTTATCCACGACCAGTGCAACCTGTCCCATGGCAGGGAATGAAAAAAATACAATACAGAAAAGCAGGTTACATAGGGACTTCCGAGAAGTCAATAAAGGTTTCAGATTCATGGAGCTTAATTTACGGTAATTGACATTCAGGAAATCAAGGCGTTTCAGGTGATGAGCCAGTACTATAGAAAATTCATTAAAATCCTTTCGATCCAGGGGTGTCCAGCCAATTTCTGCCATGGCACAGGCTCTTGGAAAAGCCATATACTCAGCCTTCTCAGGAGTTGGGATGTATTCAGTCCAAACCTGACCCTGGACCCCGAGAATATGCTCCTGCTGCTGTTCGGTCAAAGCTGCCGGGACCGGATCATAGGCATAGACTGTGTCCAATGGTAAAAATCCTCCAATGGCCAGGGGTTCATTTTCCGGATCTGCCTGGTAGTAATCAAAATAAGTGTAACCGTAAGGAGTCATGACCACATCATGTCCTGATTTTGCAGCCGCTATGCCTCCCTCCTCTCCCCTCCAGGACATTACCGTGGCATTGGGTGCCAGTCCGCCTTCCAGTATTTCATCCCAACCGATCAACCGCCGGTTGTTCGCAGCCAGGTATTTCTCCATGCGTGTGATGAAATAACTCTGCAACTCATGTTCATCATGGAGGCCTTCTTCCTGAATACGCGCCTGGCATTTGGGACATTTTTCCCAACGGTCTTTCGGACATTCGTCGCCGCCGACATGGATGTACTCACCCGGGAAAAGAACAAGGACTTCCCGCAGTACATTCTCCAGGAATTCAAAGGTCATCTCATTCCCTGCACAAAATACCTCATCGCGGATACCCCATATGGTACTCACCTTGAAAGGCCCTCCGGTGCAGGATATCTCAGGGTGTGCGGCCAGCGCTGCCTGGGCGTGGCCCGGCATTTCAATTTCCGGGACAATGGTTACATATCGATCATTCGCATAGTCAACGATCTCACGGATCTCATCATGGGTATAGAAATCCGCCATGGGGCTTACCATCAAATGTCCTGGGTTCGTCGCGGTAATGACCGACCAGGGTTTCCTCCCTCCAGGCAGATATTTCAGCCAGTTTCGGATACTCCTCGATCTCAATCCTCCATCCCTGGTCATCTGTCAGATGTAAGTGCAGCCTGTTCATCTTCTGGATAGCGATCAGGTCGATGTATTTTTTGACAAATTCCACCGGCAGGAAGTGCCGGCATACATCCAGATGCATCCCGCGCCATTTGAAACGGGGATAATCTTTAATCTCTACACAGGGCAATGCCCAGCGAATATCCTCGCTGGCAACATCTCTATAATATTTCCACCGGTAACAGTTGACGTAATGTTTGTATGCCGTAAAAGATCCCGGCTTCTGACAGGAGCTTCAATCAATACCCTTTTTCCGTCCACCTTCAAGCGGTATCCTTCTTCTTCCAGTTCTTCCAGGGAAGGATCCAATGACAGCAGTATGCTGTTCCGGCCCGGACTGCCATCTGTTACAGCCAATTCAAAACCCATGGAAGGTGAAAGAAGCTTCTTCAAGATGTCACCCAGGGGACCGGTATCATAATCAACAATAATTTTCGTGTCTTTCGTGATCTCGAAGAAGCCATCTTTCACCACTATCTGAACAGGCTTTGGAAGGATGGCAATATCTCCGACAGAGAAATTATCCTGCTTTGGCTGGCAGCCTGAAGCAATATTCGCCAGGATGAAGTATCATGGCCCAGTGTGTGTTTTTTGTAAGAAACATAATGATTATTTATATGAAATATTTGATTTTGAACAAAATCGTTTTACCCAAGATCCAGTGCAATTACCTCGTGATCAAAGATCTGTGGCACATTTATTTTGATTTTATCTCCGCTAATGTCTAAATCCGGACTCGTACCGGCAACCAGCAGGCTTGCCCCGGTCACTTTTTTACCGGAAGGTATCTGTATGGTTATCTCCTGTCCGAACAAGGGAATCAACTCCCTGAATGGCCCTTTCATCATCATTGGATTCGTAAGGTTCACCAGGTGTACGGTCATGGATTCTTTCTGCTGCCAGATGGTTACATCCAATATCCCCTGCCCCTTTACCTCCACTGGCTGATCATTACGAAGTGCCCAGAGCAGTGCATTCCGGATCAATTTTCCATGATCCACATTTAAGATCTCCCAGAAGGTCCGGTCAATATCCCAGGGTATATAAACAACCCGGCCCTGTCCAATTTCACGCAGGTATATCTCCCGGATATCAGTCCTGGGTTCTCTTGGATAGACATGTTCCATTGGCAGGTCCGGATAGGACGGTATCAGGGTAAGCGGGGAGGGAAAAGTCTCAATAGCCTTAATATCCAAACGGTATATGCCATTAATGATCCTTGAGGTATCCTGCAGTCCATCCAGTACCGGGTGATATTCTCCGTTTTCTTTCTCACAGCGTAGATAGGAATTCTTCATCGGCCCTTCAACCCGATCGTCAAATGATACCCCGAAAACATCTCCCAGTCCGAAGTCACCTCTTTTTTCCCCAAACTCATTATAAAGAGAAGTTTCGAATGTTGCCAGCAGGCTACCTCCCCTGCTCACATACTCCCTGATCTTCTGACATTGCCGGTCAGAGAGGGCTGCGATATTGGGCAGGACCAACAATTTGAAATGGTCAACCTGACTGGCATCCAGATAATGTTCATGGACCATCTCAAACGGGATCCTTGCCTCTATCAGGGCATGATACATCCCCATCTCATGATGGCGGGAATTTTCCTGGTGCTTCTCCCCGCCATAGAAACGCTGTGTCTGCTCTGAATAGAGCATCCCGACATTGGCCAGGGGTTTTTCATTCCTCAGGTAAGCTTCGGACTTATGGTGCCATTTATATATTTCCTCAACATAGGCGAGCCAGCGTTCATCATAAAGTGTCCCTGAGAATTTTGTAAACCATGGCCGCATTCCATTGGCTGTTCCATCTGCCACCCAGACGCGTACTTCGGCTTCACTCTGGACTGAATCCTTCCAGCGGTAGGGCTCTTCCAATCCCATGCTGAATATCCCGCCAATGGGTTTATTCCCCATGATGGCCCTGTATTCCTTGGCCCGTTTACCGTTCGACCAGGGAGGGATCATGCCCCTCCGGGCCTGGTGGTCGGTAAAGAGGATATCCGATTGTTCCCCGGCTATTCTTTTATCCGGAAAGCCATTGGGGATGAAGCGGGCACTCGGATTGATCTTCCGGATCTCGCCATCCCATAACTGCCACAATTCATACAGCCTCTTCCTGCGCCATTCATTCCATTTCTGGTATACGGGATCAAGCCGATGGTCTGATTCAGGTAATTCCATTCCGGAAAAGTCATTAAACAGCTTTTGGCAGGAATCACAATAACAAATGCCATGTCCTGCCCAGCGATTGGAAAATATCCCATCGATTGAGTAGAGGGACATGATCTCCCTGTGGACCCCGGTCATAAACTCAAAATTATAGGGACCCAGGGCACAGGTAACATGGAGCTCCGGATTGGACCAGTGTCTTCTTTTATTGCCTTCCCGGTCTACTGCCGCCCATTCGGGATGGGCATCAAAAGCATCGGGCCAGATAGCATGGGGATCGGTCCGGGCGATCACCACCATATCCCTTTCCCTGCACCCCTTCACCAGATAGCCAAAGGGATCACTCTCTCCCATCCACAGGCTGCGATGATGAAATTCAATCTCTGTCGGATAATAGGCAACAATCCCACCTGCACTCAAACAGGCCGCATCCGAATGTGTCCGGCTGAAATAATCCAGCCAGAAATCCGGATCATACTGCCCGGGATCATTTTCAACCAGGGTTAACTGGGCCCATCTCATCGGTTTATCGAACCATGATTCTGTATTACCAGTACCGTACTTGCCCGTATTGGCCATTAATGGGAAAATTCCGGCAACGGATCCATAAGCCGCGGATGTTCTGATAAATTCCCGTCTTCTCATTGGCATTCGTGTATTGTAAATGTTAAGTAAATATCCGTATTTTGATTTAAAAATACACCAACATGAAATCCTATATCCCTTGTACTGTGCTAACAATTCTGATCAGCATAATGCTTTCACCTGCCAATCAATGTCTTGCCCAAACAGACGATGCAATTCTGAACATTACCATACTGGATGAAGAAACACATCATACTACTCCAGCCAGGATTCATGTTTCAGCGAAAGATGGCAGTACGGCCGGCCTGCCCCCGGAGGCTATAGGTGTAATGTATGGCAGGAATGACCGACCTGAAGGTTACGGCTACCAGCCTGACAGTTCCTTTTATGCAGACGGACAATTCTCCCTTAACCTCGAGCCGGGAGATTATAAGCTGACCCTGTCCAAAGGAATGGAATACCTGGACCAGGTGCATACAGTTCAAATGGATGAAGATGTACAAACCCTCATGTTCTCCATGAAAAGATGGATACATATGGCAGACTCAGGTTGGTATTCCGGTGATGAGCATATCCATATCAGGAGGTCACCAAGAGAAAACCCGCACATTCTTAAGTGGATTGAAGCTGAGGATATCCATGTCGGGGCTCTGTTGCAAATGGGCGATTTCCGGAATATTTATTTCGGGCAGTTCGCCTTTGGGGATGAAGGCGTTTATGCTGTGAAGGACCGGGTTTTGTCTCCCGGACAGGAAGAGCCAAGGACACACCAGGTAGGACATACCATATCCCTGATGGCAGACGAATTTGTCCGCTACAGTAATGATTATTACTATTATGATAAAGTCTTAGACCGAATCCATGAATTGAATGGCATTACAGGCTATGCACATCAGGGGGAATCATTCAGCGGATATCGGGGGATGACCATGGATGTACTGGATAACAAGGTGGATTTCCTGGAGATCCTGCAGTTTTGTGTGGAAGGTGGCCCCTTACTGACAAGGCATTATTACCATTTCCTTGACCTGGGCTACAAACTGACAGCAACAGCCGGATCAGATTTTCCCTGGTGCGGGATTGGTCCCAGGTTCGGTGTGGATGGTCCGGCCTGGAATGCAAGGATAGGAAATGTGAGATTCTATACTTACCTGGGAAAGGAATTCAGTTACGACTTATGGAAACAGGAAGTCAAAGCCGGCCATACATTCGTTTCTTCCGGCCCCATGTTGGATTTCACAATCAATGGCCATATTCCCGGTGATCAGGTTGATCTCCAGAAACCCACAACCCTCTCTATCAAAGCACATGGATATGGCCACAAGGAGCAGGTACCCTTATCCAGGCTGGAGATCATTGCCCATGGGAAAGTGATAGGATCTGTTACGCCTGCTGATGCCGGACAGTCTTCCGATCATTTGTACATCCAGATGGACCTGCCCGTCGAGCAGGGAATATGGATTGCTGCACGTTGTTATGCAGGTCTCAACCAGGCCGCACATACAACCCCGATTTATGTGACCATAAATGGAAATGGTTTCCAGAACCCGGAAACCTGTGCCAGTTACCTGGAACTGAACGAAAAATACCTGGATGAACTGGAGGCAGAACTTGGAGGCACCCCATGATAACCTTGAGAACCGTGCCTACTGGTACAGAAAAGGATTGAAGTCCAGGATCGAGAGCACCCGCCAGATCATCGAAAAACTAAAAAACAAATAGCAGCCTGTCACCGGAAATCCTGAATATCATTTCATACTTATCTGAATGATCGATTTCGGGGGCATATTGATGGTCAGCTTATTTCCTTCTGCGTAGACATCGTCGAATGGCCTGATATTGACAGCCTCATTTTCACCGAAATCATTGTAGGCATTCATACTGCCCGCCGTAATGATCTCGACATTGCTGACCTCAACGGTTCCCTTCCCCTCCACAAAACATTCTATGTTTGTCCCACTGTTCGGGTTCAGGTTTGCCATGGTAAGATGCATCACACCGAATTTGTCCTTTGAGCAGGATGAATGAATGGCCGGAATGGATTGATCTTCCACTGAATAATCTTCTGAACTGATCTCCTGGGGTACAAGGGTAGCGTCATAGTGGACCTTGTACATTTTGAACACATAATAGGTGGGGGTCTTTACCATCTGGTCCTCATCCGTTAATATCACACTCTGCAGGACGTTGACTGTCTGTGCTATGTTGGCCATCTTTACCCGCTCGCAATGGTTATTGAAAATATTCAGGTTAACCGCAGCCACCAGGGCATCCCTCAGGGTATTCTGCTGGTACAGGAATCCTGGATTTGTCCCGGGTTCCACATCGTGCCAGTTACCCCATTCATCCACGATCAATCCCTTTGTCTTTTCAGGATCGTACTTGTCCATGATGGCTGAATGCTTCCGGATGAATTCATCCATTTTCAGTGTTTTTTGCATCGTGGTAAACCAGTCTGCTTCGCTGAAATCGGTAGCAGATCCCTTGTTGGACCAGTCACCGCGAACAGTATAATAATGCAGGGACAGTCCCTGGAAAGAATTCCGGGTCTGGGGATCCTTCATGAGTGTTTCTGTCCAATGGTAGTTCATCAGTATTGGGACCACAGGCCACCCTGTAAAGCCTGTTCTCTCCATAGTTCTTACAATATACCGAGTACCGCCTGAGTTCATTGGCGTAATATTCTGCTGTCATCCGTCCCCCGCAGCCCCAGTTCTCATTCCCAATGCCCCAGTATTTGACACCGAAAGGTTGTTCCTGCCCGTTTTCCTTTCTTAGGTTTGTCATCGGGACTGATATTATCAGAATTCAGGTATTCCACCCATTGGGACATTTCCCGGACCGTTCCGCTGCCCATATTTCCGCATATGACCGGTTCACAATCCAGGAGCCTGCATAGTTCAAGAAATTCATGCGTCCCGAAACTGTTATCCTCTGTCACACCGCCCCAGTGGGTATTGATCATGGTGGGTCTGTTTACCCGGGGACCAATACCATCCATCCAGTGGTACTCATCTGCAAAACAGCCTCCCGGCCAGCGAAGGTTCGGAATGCCCATTTCCTTTAAGGCTTCAACTACATCTGTTCTTATCCGGCCCTGGTTTGGTATCTCCGAATCCTCATCAACCCAGTAACCGTCATAAATACATCTTCCCAGGTGTTCAGAGAAATGGCCGTAGATATGCCTGCTTATTTCATGCGTGGCAGAATCAGGGTAGAGCACAATTTTATTATCCTGTGCCATTACAGATAAAGATCCGATGATCAATAGAAGTGCAAGAACAAAATTGGTTTTCATGATTTATCCGCTTTATAATTTACTTATGAAAGTAAGATTATTTTTTGGGGAACCCAAGTAGTTTATCCGGGATTCTGGCAGTTTGGGGCCTATAAAGAGAACTGCAGTTCACTCAGGTTCCGGTAGATCCCGGATGGCAATGCCAGTAATTCTTCGTGGGTACCATTCTCCACCAGCCTGCCCTGGTCAAGCACAAGGATCTGGTCGGCTTTGCGTATGGTTGAAAGCCGGTGTGCAATAACAATGGAGGTCCGGCCCTGCATCAGTTTTTCGAGGGCATCCTGGACAAGGCGCTCCGATTCAGAGTCAAGGGATGATGTTGCCTCATCCAGGATCAGTATCCTGGGATCTTTCAATACTGCCCTGGCAATGGCCACCCGCTGTCTTTGTCCCCCGCTCAGCTGTGTCCCCCTTTCCCCTACCAGCGTATCCAGTTTTTCCGGGAAGCGGTCAATGAACTCCATGGCATTGGCTTTGCCTGCTGCCTCATATATCTCCTGATCACTGGCCCCGGGCTTTCCATAGCCTATGTTCTCACGGATGGTCCCGCCGAAAAGGAAAATATCCTGGGGTACCAGGGCGATCTGTTTTCTCAAAACAGACAGGGGAATATCCTGGCTGCGTTTCCCATCGAACCAGATCTCACCTGCTGTAGGATCATGCAGGCGCATCAGCAGGGAGGTAAGTGTGGATTTGCCGGCACCGCTGGGACCGACCAGGGCAATAAGCTGGTTTTCTGATATTTGCACATTTATTTCGTGCAGATACTTCTTCCTCAGGCCTGGATGGGTAGGTAAAGGAAAGGTTTTCCAGGCTGATCTTACCACTCAAGTACATCTTTTCATTCCAGTTCAGGGATCTCCTCAATCTCTTCCTCCCCAACCTCAAATATTTCAAAAAGATCTTCTGTGGCACCTATGAACCGCTGGATACGGGTAATCACACTGGCCAGTCCCCCGATATTCCCACCGATAAATCCTGAATACAGGACAAAGGAGAATAATTCACCGGAATCGATTATACCTTCGGCCAGCAATCCCGAACCTTTCCAGATGACGGCCACCAGTGCCCCGAATAAACCCAGTATGACAAAGGAGTAAAAGGCTCCCCTGTAGCGGCCACCCTTCATACCCAGTTTGGCAATTTCCAGGGTCCTGTCCCGGTAACGCCCCATTTCCAGGAATTCATTGGTAAAGGTTTTCACACTGCGGATGCCCTGCAGGGTTTCTTCAACAATGGTATTGGATTCAGCCACTTCCTTCTGCATCTGCTTTGAATACTTCCGGATAAACCTTCCGAAGAAAAAAACCATCAACACAATAGCGGGCAGGATGGCAAGCATGAACAGGGTCAGTTCCAGGGAGGTATAAACCAGGAGGCTGATACCTCCTACAATGATGATTATCTGTCTCAGGAATTCCGCCAGGGTGGATGTCAGGGTATCCTGCAATAGTGCAATATCTGCAGAAATACGGCTGTTTAGCTCCCCTACCCTTCTTTGTTCAAAAAATTTCAGGGGCAGCCTGATGAGATGATTGTAGGTGTCCTGCCGCAAATTGGCCAGTGATTTTTCCGTCACATTCACAAAAAGGACCGTTCGGAAATACGAAAACACGGATTGGATCACCAGGATGGCCACCAGCAGGAGGGCGATCCGGTTGATGGATTCAGCCAGGTTCCCCTGGGTACCCGAATTAACCAGGTCGCCCAGCAGTTTCGGAAAAGCAAGGCTGGCCAGGCTGCCACCAAAAAGAAACAACAGGCCAATCCCGAATTCCACCCTGAATGGCCGGATATACCGGTATAACTTCAGCGCATTTCCCAGTCCGGTTAAAGTAATCTTCTTCTTTGGAACTTCGGTTTTCATAATAAGAGGCAATATTAGATAAAAATATCCAAATATGTTTATTACTTATGGACGATCACAACTGACTAATATTTTAAATGAAAAGCCATTTAATATTGACTTTGGCTTCCCGTTGATGTAACTTTATTTGGAAACCAAAACCAATTATAATTATGCCAAACAGCGTTTATAAGATTATCGAACTGGTCGGGACCAGTCCAGAATCCTGGGAAAAGGCAGCGGCCAATGCAGTAGCCAAGGCTGCTGAGACCCTCAGGGACCTGCGCATTGCTGAAGTATCAAAGCTGGATATGCATATCAAGGACGGGAAGATTGAATATTACCGGACAAAAGTAAAGGTCTCATTTAAATTTGAGGGATGATCTGAAGCAATATGTCAGGCTACATAAAACTTCCACATCCCAGGACCAGAGGAGATCAATCCCTGGAGGAGATCCTCCTGAACAGGCGTTCCAGGAGACAATTCCAGACATCTTCCCTATCCCCGTCTGAGATCTCACAGATCTTATGGGCAGCCTATGGTTTGAAAGAACCCGGTACATGGTAAACGTTATAGCGGCAAAGCAAACAGGACCTGTCCATCGGCCGGGGCAATATTCCCACTGGAGATCTACCTCGTGGCAGGTGATATCATCGATATACCTTCCGGTTTTTATCATTTCATTCCGGATGAACACGCACTGAAGTTCGTCCATGATAAAGACCTCAGGGAAGATCTCTATAACATCGCGTACCCACGGGAAATGATCCGTGTTGCACCGGCAAGCCTGGTATATGTTGCCATCGAGAGCAAGGTCAAGGAGAGGTATGGTGAACGTGGCAGACAACGGTATATTCCGATGGATATCGGTCATTCTGCCCAGAACGTGTACCTGCAGGCCGAGGCAATGGGACTGGGAACATGTGCCATAGGGGCATTTGATGATGAGGGTATCATACAGGTACTCGGGTTGCCATCGGAAGAGGTCCCCATGTATGTTATGCCGATTGGCTATCCCGCCTGACTCAGGCCTCCGGATGTGTGAATATGGGTTTGATATCCTTGATCATTGACATAATCTCCTTCTTGTCCGGGGCCGGGAATTCCTTATTTCCTTCAATGTACTGCAGTGTTTTCTTTAAGAAGATAGAATCACCTGCATGTACGGTACCAGTTATGTCTTTTGACAAAGTAAATTGTAATGATTTCTCAATCAATTCATCCTCTTCATATGGATGATACCATAAATTGGGATAGGATTTCTCATCTCCGGATATCCTGCTTTTTGCAATGGCTTTAATAGCCATGATCCCCATATCCTTTTCCCTGGCGGTCTTGAGTACTTCGGGACCGAAATTGCCATTGTACCAGCAAACACAATTGATCGGATACAGGATGGAATCAAAATCAAACATATCCATTGCTTTCAGGGCAACAGCCTCATTATGGGCAGAAAAACCAATGAATCTGATCTTACCTGCCTCGCGGGCTTTCTGGAATGTTTCCATGGCTCCACCGGGACCGAAGATCTGGTCCAGGTCCTCCATTTTACTGAGTGCGTGGAACTGGTACAGGTCGACATGATCGGTCTTCAAATGCTCCAGTGATTGATGCAATTCCTCTTCCGAACCCTGCTGGTCTCTTGCCGTGGTCTTACATGCCAGGAAAGTTTTCTTGCGGTAAGGCTCAAGGGCCGGTCCCATCAATTCCTGGGAATCCCCGTAGGTCGGCGCGATATCAAAATACGTGATGCCCCGGTCAAAGGCCGCAGCGACCAACTCATTGGCAAACTCCTGGCCGTTGTTCCTCAGGGCTATGCCACCAAACCCGAGTATCGTAACCTTTTCCCCTGTTTTACCCAGTGTTCGTTTGGGTATGTCACCCTTTTTTTCACTGGCATATGCTCCAAACACATGTGGAAATTGCATGGCAAGGCTACCTGCGGCACTCAATTTTACGAAACTTCTTCTTTTCATGCTTATGGCTTTTATGGTTTATTTTGTCATGTAATTTACGGAATTTTTCTATTTCAGGATAAGGATACGAGAATTACAGGTTTTGTTATTGTTCAAATATTAGAATTTATAACGGAACCCTATCCTCAGGACCTGTGTCTCAAAATAATTCTCATATAATATGTTTACCGCATCGCCGTAAATCTCCTGCCGGATTCCGAATTGGTTAAATATATCACTGAAATTCAAAGTGATATCACCCTTCCCCTGGAGAACCTTTTTCCTGATCCCCAGGTCTATGGAAGACCTGGACAACTGTCTTCCCTGGGGGATATTCTTGGGTGCAAAATAGATGCCGGTTAACTGGATCTCCCATTCCCCGGGAATGGTGAACCGGTTGCTGATCTTGATATCCCAGGTTTTTTCAACCGTCCTTTCAATGCTGAAGGGTCTCCTGTATGGAAAAAGGAGCGTACCTGTATATGGATGGATCACATTTTGATACAGGTTCGCGCTCCCGGTTATTTGCCAGATCTCCAGCAATTGTTGTTCCAGTACCAGTTCAAATCCTGCATGGTCTGCGCTTCCTGTATTCTGGTATATTTTATTTACTACATCATAATCAAAACTCGTCGTATCGATCCCGTACACCCTCATGAATGGATCCCTGATCAATCGATAGTAGCCAGAAATGGCAATCGATCCTGATTCCCACTTCCGTCTGTATGCCAGTTCAAAGGTCTGGGTAAACTGGGGCCTGAGATATGGATTTCCAACTTTTAATAATTCCGGGTCGTCATACTTGGGAAAGATCCTGAGTTCGGGTTCGCCCGGACGGTCAATCCTCCGGTTATAAAAGGCCGAAATCCGGTTCTGCTCATTGAATTTATACGTGACTCTGATATTGGGAAAGAGCTCGAAATACTGATAGGCATCATTCTGGTCGTAATAGATATTCTCAGGAGATATATCATAGAAAACATCTGTATGCTCAACTCTCAGTCCGGCCTCAACATCATATTTCGGGCGCTCATAAACATAATTCAGGTAGGCTGCATAAATATTCTCCCCCCATTCTGACCAGTCCCCCAGCCCCGGATAGATCACCGATTGCTCACCATGCCCCACTGTATAGGTCACAGGGATCCTGCGAAGCGTGATCTTTGAACCGGCTTCCAGCCGACCGTTTCTCAGGGGTTTAATATAATCAATGGCAAGGCTTGCCGTATGTTCTGTGGCCAGGATATGGGTGGTATCTGTTGATTGCCTGATGTCTGAGCTGTCGTTCAGGAAATAGCTTTCATCCTCCCAGCCCTTTGTATACATTGCACTTGCATTGAGTTCATGTCCTGGTTGGGTGAATTTATGCTTGTAGTTCAGATGTAAAATTCATATATCCGGTCACTTCCGTCTCCCTCCAGGCCCAGTACCTGTATCGCTGCCAGGTATCTATATCAATATAAGGGACCTGGGCAGTATCCACATGTTTTTCATAATCATAGACAGCTGAAAATGTGAGCGTGTTATTGTCATTGATCATCCAATCCAGTCCCCCGTTAAGAATATACCTGGTCTGTGTCCTGTTTTCCGGAACCTGTGAAACAGTCCCACTCCCATCTTCATATTCCCGGGTAGTAAATTCATTATTGGGCAGGCTCTTCTGTCGGATCAGTTCAGACAGACAGGAAAAGATTAAATTTTGAGGTCTTGTAATTCAGGTTCAGGCTGGGAATGTATTTGGGGTTCCAGTCATAACTGCCGAGCTGGGTTGGCAGGTCTTCTCTCCGCCTGGTCATGGCACCCATGCCCAAATGTAAATCCCAAATCAGCATTGAAGCCTGTTTCCTTTTCTTTCTTATAGATCAGGTTTATGATCCCTGCCATCCCGGATGCATCATACCGTGGCAGACGGATTATTGATGATCTCGATGCTTTCAATATTGGCAACCGGGATATTGTCCAGTCCCTTTTGATTTCCAAAACCGGTAAGGCTTGATTGTTTGCCATCAATCAATACGGCTACCCTGTCGCTTCCCCGGATAATGACCTTGCCCTCCTGGTCAACGGTCACACCGGGCATGGTCTTCATGGCATCCAGCACAGAGCCGCCTGACTGAGCAAAATTATCATCCATCCTGTAGGTCTTTTTGTCCAGGTCAGCTGAAGTAACGGACCTGCTGGTACTGATGGTGACTTCATCGAGTTCCGATGACACCGTGCGGAGTTCAATTTTTCCCAGGTCATAAATATTATTGAGTTCACCGATGAGCAGGTCAATGGAAACGGATTCATACCCAACATAGGAGCACGTTATCAAGTATGTCCCACGATCAATACCGGAAATTACAAAACGGCCATCCTCTTCAGTGATGGCACCTGCAATGAGCTTGTCTTCTCCCGGGACCTTAAAGGAAACAGAGGCATAGGGAAGGCCATTGATTATCGGAAGCATCCAGGACCCTGCCTGAAACAATGATTTCGTCCTGTGCCAGGATGTTGCCTGTGATCAGCATGAAAACCAAGAAGGACCTAAACTTCAGCATAAGGAGACCAAAGATTCTAATTTTACCAAATATAGATAACTGACTGAATCCGAATTATTTTTGACCAGGAATTACCCAGTCAGGGAAAATGCCCAGTTCTATCCCCAGTACCCTTTCCCCCAGTATCCAGGTCACCAGTAAAACGACCAGTATGCCCGTCATATTCAGTACGAAGCCTGTTCTGACCATGGTCTTGATCTTCAGGCGTTCGGTGCCGAAAACAATCGCATTAGGTGGTGTGGCCGTTGGCAAGCATAAAGGCCAGTGAGGAAGCAATGGTGGCGGGTATCATAAAAAGTATGGGATTGTTTCCGCTGGATACGGCCAGGCGGCAAAGACGGGGAGCAGCATCTGCGTGGAAGCAACATTGGAGGTCAATTCTGTTAAAAAGGACATCAGTGTTATGACGGCCAGGAGGATCAGGTATGGATGTATGCTCCGGGCAAAATCCAATTGCTCACCAAACCAGAGTGCCAGTCCCGAGGATTGAAACCCAAGGGCGAGTGCAAATCCTCCCCCGAAGAGCAGGACGATATTCCAGGGCAGCTTTTTCGCCGTTTCCCAGTCCATGATCCGGCTTCCTTTACGGTCCCTGGCAGGCAGGATAAACAGGATGATGGCGGCAATCATGGCTACGGTACCGTCATTAATAAAGGCCGGGGTCCCGAAAATCGAGGACCAGCCGGGAATTGTGAATTTGTCAAACTTTATACCAGCCCTGAAGATCCACATAAAAGCGAGTGTAAGAAACACAATCAGCACCGTGCGTTCCTCAAAGCTTGCCCGTCCCAGTTCCTTGTATTTTATCCGGAAATGGTTTTTATCCAGGGCTGTCCATGGTTCCTTGGGCCGGTAGATCAGATAGATCACTGCAAGGATGGCAACAAAGCATCAATATGGTAACAGGCAAAGCAAAAAAGAACCAGTTCGCAAATGATATCTCGGGCGCCCCTGGATACATTAATGTCAGTATCCTGGGAAATACCAGGTTCGTGGGCGATCCGACAAGGGTGGCTATGCCACCTATGGATGCGCTATATGCTATGGCCAGGAAAAGTCCGGTTGAATAATGTCCAACACCTTTCAATGACATATTTTCTTCCAGCGATGCAATTATGGACATAACTATGGGGATCATCATCATGGTAGAGGCTGTGTTGGAGATCCACATCGACAGGAAGGCGGTAGCCAGCATGAAGCCCAGCAGGATCCTGCCCGGACTCACGCCCACCATCATTAATATTTTCAGGGCTATCCTCTTATGCAGGTTCCATTTTTCCATTGCCAGCGCCACGACAAAACCGCCCACATAAATAAATATTATATAGTTAAAATAAGTGGAGGATACTTCTTTCCCGTCAAGAACGCCAAGGAAGGGGAACAACACCAGGGGAACAAGGGCGGTGACTGACAGGGGGATGGCCTCTGACACCCACCAGATGGCCATCAACAGGGCTACTGCGAGGGTGCGAGATACTTCGGGCTTACCTGGTTCAAGATCTGTAAAAAAAAAGACAGCAAAGAAGGCAATCAATCCAAGGATCAATCCTACATATTTTCTGGTCATAGTTGAAAATTAGGCATACAAAGATCCCTGAAAATAATCAAAAACCTGTAAACAGAGCAGGATCACAAGCTCTATTCTTTCAGGACGGGTTATTCGTAGCGCAAAGTATCGGCAGGATTTCTGGAAGATGCCTTAAGTGCCCGGTAAGAGGTTATCAGGACAGCTATGATAAGGGTTCCAAGTCCGGCAATCAGGAATAATTTCAAATCAACCGGAATGCGTTTGGTAAAATTGTTCAGCCAGTTATTGGCCACCAGATAGGCAATGGGCCAGGCAATCAGGTTGGCCAGCAGGATCAGTTTGACGAATTCATTTGATAATAACCCTATGATACTGGCAAAGGTGGCCCCCATGGCCCTGCGGATACCGATTTCCCTGGTACGTTGTTCTGCAATATATGATGTCAGTCCAATCAGTCCAAGTGATGCAATCAGCATGGCAAGAATGGTCAGCATGATGGAAAACCTTCCGAATTTATCTTCATCATCGTACAGGGCCTGCAGCTCCTGGTCAAGAAATGAGTATTCAAAGGGACGGTTCGGGGCGAAAACATTCCATTCTTTTTCGATTGTTTTCAGGATTTTTTTGTAGCTGGAGTATTCACCCGTATGGCTATGTAATTTGTCATGCCTGCAGCAAACCCAGGATTCCTGACCATATCCAGAATAAAATTATTCATGGGTTTATGCATTGAGAGTATATGGAAATCCCTGAATACCCCAATGACCCTTTCATCTCCCTCATGGACAACTCGCTTTCCCAAGGGCCTCTTCGTTTGTCCAGCCCAGGTTCTGTGCCATTTTTTCATTGATCATAATGGCATCGGCGGTGTCCGATCGTGATATCCTTCGAAAATGCCCTTCCGGCCACCACTTCGATATCAAAAGTTTCAATGAAATCGGACCTGACAATGAACATGGGATACCAGAACTGCTGGTCTTCACTCAATCCTTCTATGGTCACCCCCCTGGTATTATGGTTTACCCCGAGGATATCTTCCATGGCCGTAACAGACTCTATCTCGGCGTACCTGAGCAGGTTTTCCTTAAAAGTCTCATAATTTCGCTGTATCTGGTTCACACCCTGACTTTGAAGAAGCATGATCTGGTCCTTCTTAAATCCAAGATCTGCATTCCGGATATATTTAAGTTGAGAGAATACGATCAGTGTTCCGATGATCAGGGCAATGGAGATGGCAAACTGGGCAGTTACCAGAATTTTCCGTGCGATGGCGCTACTCCTTCCGTTCCTCATTCCCCCTCTGAAAATAACAAGAGGATTAAAAGAGGACAGGTAAAATGCCGGATATGCTCCGGCCAGTAGGCCTACAACCAGAACCAGCAGGATACCGAACAGGATGGAGGTGATGGCTATAATATAATCTCCCGAAATGTTTTTATCCGTAAATTGATTGAATCCCGGCAACAACAATTCAACCAGCAAACAGGCAAATATGAGAGAGACAAGGGTAGTGAGTATTGACTCCCCTAAAAATTGCTTTACAAGAACTATCCTGCCGGCTCCAAATGTTTTTTTAATACCGATCTCTTTGGTCCGGGTAGCAGAATTGGCTGTGGTAAGGTTCATAAAATTGATGCAGGCCAGTGCCAGTACAATGGCTGCTATGACGGACAGTATATACACATAAATGATATTGCTGTTGGCATGCATCTCATAGTCATGGTGGGATTTCAGATGGATGTCTGTTAGTTTTTGCAGGTAAAGTGTCACATCCTGGTTGGAAAGGTCAGGGTAATGATTCTCATAAAATTCGGGAAACCGGGCTTCCAGTTCTTCCGGCGGAATATTTTCGGCGAGTTCCACATAGGTCCAGCAGGGATTCCATATCCAGGTCTGGGGCAGTCTGCCCCCAAAGGCCACACGAACAGTGGACATGGAGCAGAGGAAATCAATCCTGAAATGAGATTGGCTGGGCAGGTCTTCAATCACACCGGTTACTTCCACATTTAATTGCTCTACCAGTCTCATCGTTTTACCGATGGGATCTTCATCTCCGAAATACCTGGCAGCCATGGATTCTGTAATGACCAGACTATTCGGGGCCGCAAGGGCCGTTTCAGGATCTCCCTGAACAAATGGAAAAGTGAACATCTGAAAAACGGTCGAATCCACCACAAAAAATCCTGGTTCATTGTACTTGACCAGGGTTGTATCATCTTTCCGGTATTCAACA
This sequence comes from uncultured Bacteroidaceae bacterium, assembly GCA_963767555.1. GTDB lineage: Bacteria > Bacteroidota > Bacteroidia > Bacteroidales > SM23-62 > SM23-62. The sequence continues at coordinate 64,521 of CAVYEL010000033.1, forward strand.
AAAATCTGGTTGGTCATGAAATTGAAGAAACGGCAGGTATTTTTAACCATTCCGGGATAATCCATCTGCAGTGTCGGGGCGAATGGGAAAGAACAGGTGGCCGCATCTTCATTTACATCATTGGAATTATAGAAGCGGTTGACCCGGTAAATACTTGCAGCTTTCTCATGGAACCTGTCGTATTTCAGTTCATCGGTGATATACAGGATGATGAAAATAAAACTGGCCAGTCCTATGGCAAGTCCACCAATATTGATGATGGAAAAGTTTAAATGACGGGCAAGATTCCGGATGGAAATTAATATGTAATGCCTCAGCATGCTGGAATCTTATTTAGAATCTCCCTCGCAAATCTTGTGCAAAACTCTTCAAATAGCTAGAATAC
>CAVYEL010000034.1:0-285825 GCA_963767555.1 uncultured Bacteroidaceae bacterium
AGTCACATCACCTTCCCAGGGCACACCAGGTTCAGGATTGTGAGCACGGATTATAATCTCTGTTTCGCCAGAGAATGTGCCATCATTAGTAAGCTCTAAGGTGATCTCTTTGCTCTGTTCTCCATCCAGGAAGAATACCGACTGGTCTGGCACGTAAGAAAAGTCTAATCCATCGGGCAGTGTATTTCTCACATAAATGTCAGCACTGAACTCCCCAGATGAGCAAGGATGTCTGTGGACTGTTACATTAAATGTTGTCGAACTGTTTGAGTTAGCACACATTGGATCAAGCTGTGGGCTAATTTCAATATTTCCAACATTCAAACCTCCGGGATCTGTTGAAAGCATTGCACTGCCTTCAGCAAAGTCAACTTCAGTCACATCACCTTCCCAGGGCACACCAGGTTCAGGATTGTGAGCACGGATTATAATCTCTGTTTCGCCAGAGAATGTGCCATCATTAGTAAGCTCTAAGATGATCTCTTTGCTCTGTTCTCCATCCTGGAAGAATACCGACTGGTCTGGCACGTAAGTAAAGCCTAATCCAGCGGGCAGTGTATTTCTTACGTAAATGTCAGCACTGAACCCCCCAGATGAGCAAGGATGTCTGTGGACTGTTACATTAAATGTTGTCGTACTGTTTGAGTTAGCACACATTGGATCAAGCTGTGGGCTAATTTCAATATTTCCAACATTCAAACCTCCGGGATCTGTTGAAAGCATTGCACTGCCTTCAGCAAAGTCGACTTCAGTCACATCACCTTCCCAGGGCACATCAGGTTCAGGATTGTGAGCACGGATTATAATCTCTGTTTCGCCAGAGAATGTGCCATCATTAGTAAGCTCTAAGGTGATCTCTTTGCTCTGTTCTCCATCCAGGAAGAATACCGACTGGTCTGGCACGTAAGTAAAGTCTAATCCATCGGGCAGTGTATTTCTTACGTAAATGTCAGCACTGAACTCCCCAGATGAGCAAGGATGTCTGTGGACTGTTACATTAAATGTTGTCGTACTGTTTGAGTTAGCACACATTGGATCAAGCTGTGGGCTAATTTCAATATTGCCAACATTCAAACCTCCGGGATCTGTTGAAAGCATTGCACTGCCTTCAGCAAAGTCGACTTCAGTCACATCACCTTCCCAGGGCACATCAGGTTCAGGATTGTGAGCACGGATTATAATCTCTGTTTCGCCAGAGAATGTGCCATCATTAGTAAGCTCTAAGGTGATCTCTTTGCTCTGTTCTCCATCCAGGAAGAATACCGACTGGTCTGGCACGTAAGTAAAGTCTAATCCATCGGGCAGTGTATTTCTTACGTAAATGTCAGCACTGAACTCCCCAGATGAGCAAGGATGTCTGTGGACTGTTACATTAAATGTTGTCGTACTGTTTGAGTTAGCACACATTGGATCAAGCTGTGGGCTAATTTCAATATTGCCAACATTCAAACCTCCGGGATCTGTTGAAAGCATTGCACTGCCTTCAGCAAAGTCGACTTCAGTCACATCACCTTCCCAGGGCACACCAGGTTCAGGATTGTGAGCACGGATTATAATCTCTGTTTCGCCAGAGAATGTGCCATCATTAGTAAGCTCTAAGGTGATCTCTTTGCTCTGTTCTCCATCCAGGAAGAATACCGACTGGTCTGGCACGTAAGTAAAGTCTAATCCATCGGGCAGTGTATTTCTCACATAAATGTCAGCACTGAACTCCCCAGATGAGCAAGGATGTCTGTGGACTGTTACATTAAATGTTGTCGAACTGTTTGAGTTAGCACACATTGGATCAAGCTGTGGGCTAATTTCAATATTGCCAACATTCAAACCTCCGGGATCTGTTGAAAGCATTGCACTGCCTTCAGCAAAGTCGACTTCAGTCACATCACCTTCCCAGGGCACATCAGGTTCAGGATTGTGAGCACGGATTATAATCTCTGTTTCGCCAGAGAATGTGCCATCATTAGTAAGCTCTAAGGTGATCTCTTTGCTCTGTTCTCCATCCAGGAAGAATACCGACTGGTCTGGCACGTAAGTAAAGTCTAATCCATCGGGCAGTGTATTTCTCACATAAATGTCAGCACTGAACTCCCCAGATGAGCAAGGATGTCTGTGGACTGTTACATTAAATGTTGTCGAACTGTTTGAGTTAGCACACATTGGATCAAGCTGTGGGCTAATTTCAATATTTCCAACATTCAAACCTCCGGGATCTGTTGAAAGCATTGCACTGCCTTCAGCAAAGTCAACTTCAGTCACATCACCTTCCCAGGGCACATCAGGTTCAGGATTGTGAGCACGGATTATAATCTCTGTTTCGCCAGAGAATGTGCCATCATTAGTAAGCTCTAAGGTGATCTCTTTGCTCTGTTCTCCATCCAGGAAGAATACCGACTGGTCTGGCACGTAAGTAAAGTCTAATCCATCGGGCAGTGTATTTCTTACGTAAATGTCAGCACTGAACTCCCCAGATGAGCAAGGATGTCTGTGGACTGTTACATTAAATGTTGTCGTACTGTTTGAGTTAGCACACATTGGATCAAGCTGTGGGCTAATTTCAATATTGCCAACATTCAAACCTCCGGGATCTGTTGAAAGCATTGCACTGCCTTCAGCAAAGTCAACTTCAGTCACATCACCTTCCCAGGGCACATCAGGTTCAGGATTGTGAGCACGGATTATAATCTCTGTTTCGCCAGAGAATGTGCCATCATTAGTAAGCTCTAAGATGATCTCTTTGCTCTGTTCTCCATCCAGGAAGAATACCGACTGGTCTGGCACGTAGGTAAAGTCTAATCCAGCGGGCAGTGTATTTCTCACATAAATGTCAGCACTGAACTCCCCAGATGAGCAAGGATGTCTGTGGACTGTTACATTAAATGTTGTCGAACTGTTTGAGTTAGCACACATTGGATCAAGCTGTGGGCTAATTTCAATATTTCCAACATTCAAACCTCCGGGATCTGTTGAAAGCATTGCACTGCCTTCAGCAAAGTCAACTTCAGTCACATCACCTTCCCAGGGCACACCAGGTTCAGGATTGTGAGCACGGATTATAATCTCTGTTTCGCCAGAGAATGTGCCATCATTAGTAAGCTCTAAGGTGATCTCTTTGCTCTGTTCTCCATCCAGGAAGAATACCGACTGGTCTGGCACGTAAGAAAAGTCTAATCCATCGGGCAGTGTATTTCTCACATAAATGTCAGCACTGAACTCCCCAGATGAGCAAGGATGTCTGTGGACTGTTACATTAAATGTTGTCGAACTGTTTGAGTTAGCACACATTGGATCAAGCTGTGGGCTAATTTCAATATTTCCAACATTCAAACCTCCGGGATCTGTTGAAAGCATTGCACTGCCTTCAGCAAAGTCGACTTCAGTCACATCACCTTCCCAGGGCACATCAGGTTCAGGATTGTGAGCACGGATTATAATCTCTGTTTCGCCAGAGAATGTACCATCATTAGTAAGCTCTAAGATGATCTCTTTGCTCTGTTCTCCATCCATGAAGAATACCGACTGGTCTGGCACGTAAGTAAAGCCTAATCCAGCGGGCAGTGTATTTCTCACATAAATGTCAGCACTGAACTCCCCAGATGAGCAAGGATGTCTGTGGACTGTTACATTAAATGTTGTCGAACTGTTTGAGTTAGCACACATTGGATCAAGCTGTGGGCTAATTTCAATATTGCCAACGTTTCTAGTTTCAGTAGTAAGGGATATTTTGGTTTCAGAGAAATCTCCATCATCATTATTAGGATGCACCAGGGCCGGATCAAAAGCACGAACAGTAATCTCATGTCCATCAAGTGGTGGGAAAACGTCACCAGTATTCCAAACCATCATTGTTGCATGTATGACCTCATCCTCTGGACCAAATGTATAGATCCATGGGTGCTCGGCATCAAATTCATCTCCAACTCCTTCCGGCATACCTCCATTTTCAGCAGTTACCCCCAGCTGTACACTGAACTCTCCCGATGAACATGCACTTCTGTATATGGCCACATCGAATTCAACTTGTCCAGCCTGTCCTTCGCACATAGTACCCTCTTGCGGATCCTATTTCTAAACTGCCACATAATTTTGGTAAATAATTAAGTTAACTGTTTGTGACACAGTTTCCCCACATTCATCAATAGCCGTAAAGGTTACAGCCGTCGGACCTGGTTCACCATTCCAACCAACAAAATCGTTTGACCAGATATACTTCCACAATCCCAGGTTGCTTCTGCTCCACCATTCGAGTTTAACCAGGAATTAAGAACATCCTGATCTATCTCACCATTGCACATTTCCAGTGTCAAATCCTGCGCATCAGCACTAAATGAAGTTTCAGAACAGGAAATCGGTAAATCAACACTAACATCAGCACTATTACCGCATTCATCTGTAAAAGTGAAGACTATGGGGACTGTTCCTGCGGTGCCACATTCAAATAAGATATTATTAAAACTATAATTATTGCTTATTACTATATCTCCACAATTATCAATGGCTAAACTTTTTAAATAAGGTGTTACATCCGTAAGCCAGGTTTTAATCCCTTGGTCAATTGATTCTGGATCGCTGCATCCAAAATACTCCCATTCAAAACCAACTACACGTGATATATCAGGAGGAGTGTCATCATTTACCTAATAATTTGAGTTTGGAAAGTGAGATTTTCAGAAGCATCTTCAAAATACCATTGATTACGTAAGTACCGCAACTCAAACCATCAATCTGGTCATAGGTCATGCCATCAAGGTCTCCCTGGAAGTACAGATATCAGTTGCTGTGGGAATAGGGATAGACTCACTGCATAGTAAGGTAAGATCGGGTAAGTTTTTAATATCTGGTACAGGGGAATATTATCGTCAACTGTAAAAATAGCCTAGTGGTTGCACATTGTCGCATTCATCGATTGCTGTAAATGTAACCACAGTGGAACCAGGACCAGTTGAAGGCCTCGAGTTCTTCAGAATTATTAGCCATGTAATATATCGCAATCGCTATTAGCGAGTTGCTCCGGCGTTATATGAAAGCCAGTTATTCCACTCAATATGTTGCCGTGCCCATCACATTCAACCATTATACTTTTAGCCATCTTTGAGAATAATGATCCCAGTACTATTCATTTACCCTGATTATTTGCATGAAAATATCGCTCTCATTTCCGTTGGCATCAGTGGCTATCCATGCTATTGGTATATGTTCCCGGGCAAGAACCAGGCGCATCTTCCTCAAAAGTCCCCAGAGGTTTTAGTTAAGATTAAATCAGAAGGACAATTATCATTTACTATCCGGTTCCAGGGACTGTGCATCGGAAAGCGCTTTAGAATTATCACATTGAACAATAACATCCAGTGTACCTTCTCCAGTGTCCCAGGAAGGAGGTGTCGCATCAAGGGACAGTTCAGCCGAATTCGAAATTGTTGTCCCACATAATTGCTAACCTCTACATGATAATTCCCTATATGTTCTGTTAGAACCTTTCCAACTGAAAAACTGGTTTTAGTTTCTTCCATTATTGCATTACCATTTGAATACCATTGATAATCTAGTTTTCCGGTCCCTGTCGCAGAAACTGAAAATTCTATTGTGGTACCTGGACAAACTTCATCAATGCTATTCGGTTGTATTTTATTGTGGGCAAATCATTCACCGTTATAGAAATAGAAGATGATGGCCCATAATTAGTACCATTGACTCCAAAAACCGAAATATCTCCACTTGAAGTTGTCTCACTAAATAAGACTTCTAAAGAATTTGTACCATCACCAGATGTACTGGAGACTCCCTCAGGTAAATTCCAGACATAACTGGTAGCTCCAGGTATTACAGGTACAGTATAAACTACTCCCTCCTGATTTTGGCATACTTCAACAGGACCAGTAATAGGTTCCAGCAGAACCTATGGAAGTAATGATAAAGTTTTCATTTTCACTGACTATGTAAGGATCGCTGGACACTACACGAATCTGGTAGTCTGAGCTTGCTGGTCTATCAGCTGGGATTATACAATCTATTGGATTAACTTTTTTGGATCCAACTCCAATATCTAATGCTGAACTGAAATCTCCAGATTCATCACTTAAGCTGAACAGAAAATACATTCTTTTTATTGAAAATTCCATCAATTGTAAAAGACACAGTGACTGGTTGTGTCTCTCCTAGAGTAATTTGATTTGGAATAACTGATGATACCGTTATTGTTTGCCCTTGCAATATATTTACACAGAAAATGAATAAAACCACAAGATAGCTTTGCGCTACTTTTTTGATTGAAAAATGCAAATTACTCATGTGATTTGTTGCGGAATCGTTTTTCAGATAATTAGTTGGAAATTTCATGTTTTAGTATTTTGGGGGTTCTTGAAATTAGCTATTAATTACAATTTCATCAATCCTTTGTAGCTCCAATTTGACAAATGCTATTGGTTTCATGATTTATCGCCCCAATGAAGTGTTTAATAGCATCCATATACTAATTATTCCCTTTTGGAACATTTGTGTTTTTATGGGGAGGAAATGGATATTGGGTATGAATTAGTGAGACTGACCCATAAAACGCACCTTTAAACGTTTATTTGTGAAATGATTAAGAGGAGGATTGTTACAGCATTTAGTAGGCCTTGTTAATTTTCTCGAGTCACGGCTACTGTTATGTAATGTTCCGAACTCTTATATTGTATAGCTACCGGCAAGAGAATTGTTCTCAATATTTTCCGAGCAGAAAGGGCCAAAAAATAACCATGTTTGACAGCTAATTTCATCAGTTTTGTTAGGTTCATGATGAACAGGATGGCTGATATTCATGATTCAGGCTTATGTATCTCCTTTACATACTCTCATTAATTAATGGGATAATATTATCCTGTGGAGCGTCCTTTTTAAGTATCCTTTTGCACCCTTTTGCTACTTTTTGTGATTTTGGGCATTTGCTATGTATTTGATTTTCAAGAGATCTGTAACTGAGGTTATATCCCTGCCAGCCACAAGCATTTATTCCGCTATTTGGTTCTAACATTATACATCACACTCGTAACTGAACAGAGTAGGGATTTAAAATCAGAAATGGTTGAGAGTGAGTGAGCTGACTATTGCGATTTTCTCTTAATATGGAGTCTGATCTTGGAGCCTAAAAATGCACTAAATGTTGGTAAATGTAAGTTGTTGGTAACGCAAACATAGTCCCTAAATTACTATTTAAGTGGGCTAGTACAATATCACAGAACTGCTAAGAACACACTACAAATCAGCAGAAGCTCTACCTCCTTTTACGCTTTCGACCCGTACTGTATAATTATTTCCTCCTTTTACAATCCACCTCACCTTTATCCGACTGTGCCCGGGAATATTTACCACTTCCATTCTTGCCGGATTATCTTTCTGCTCATCACAGATATTCATATCTTCATTAATAACATGCATACCTGCAACCACCTCACCACCATCAATATAGACATAATCAGGCGGATCTATTTTGTACTTAATATTCTGACCTGAATGAGTGGGCATCATCCGCAGGTTCGCAATGGTGGCTGTGATCTCATTAAGGTTTCCTTCAAGCCTTTTTATCTTAATATCAGATACTTCCAGCTTAGGGGTCTGGTAAGCATTGTAGATGCAAAAAGCACTGTTCCTGTGCGCATCAGCTTCCAGCATGAATCCCGGGTGTAACCTTCCGTAATTCTTTTTAAAACCGCCGATCTCAACCTTACCATACACCGGATGGTCATATTCCTCCCAGGGGATAAATGCATCTTCAAAGAGCAATAATCTATCGAATTCATACCTGTCCCTGTTATCCTCATCGTTGAACATAAGATAGGATGTCCAGAGTTCATTGGAATAGATGTAAGTTCCATGGAATCCGTACCACCAATCAATTTCTCCGCCAAATACGGGATACAAATCTTTCCATAATGTCAACAGACTGTAGCCCGGGATCATTTTTTCACCCACTTCTCCGATCGTATTTAGCACATTTTCATCAGCCCTGGTATAAACCTCAGAGCCTCCTCCCTGGACACTAGGCCCCCTGAGTATCATCCCTCCTGTGTTATGGTAGGTCTGTGCTCCTGTTATATTGCGATGTTTCATCCCGAAATCCCTGACGGCCCTGTTTTCAGGAAAGCTAAACGGATATTTATCTGCTCCACGCTGTACATAATCAGGTTCCCAGTTATAGCCCCAGTCACGGTTGGGATCATAATAGCCCTGCCTGTCTTCATTTACCAGACCATCGCCATCATTATCTAATCCTTCATATCCGAGCATCTCATATTCTCCCTTTTCCCCGGGAGCTACACGTATCATTTGCCTGGTATCAGATGGATTGATCCTGAACTCTCCATTTGGATTTTTCCGCCTTATCTGGCTGATCTCGCCATCATTATTTAAATCATCATAGCCATCTTCATCAAAAAGCCCGTCACGGTCGTCATCCCTTGGGACCATTCCTGATCTCGGGGAGCTTCCAGTATTTGCCTCGTGAATAAAATTCTCACGAGCGTCAGGATTTATTGTTGGCAGAATATAGAAGACCTTGTCATCAAGTAGCTCATGTATAAAATCATTCTCATCATACATCTCGGCAAGGTACCATGCAGTATACATTGCCATTTCTGCACCCTGTATCTCATTTGAATGGATATTTCCGTCGATATAATATCCAGGTTTATAATCGGGATTGAGGTTCTTATGATTGGTAATAACAAAAACCAGCATTTCCCGGCCTTCATATGACTTACCGGCAGATTCAACTTTTACCAGATCGGGATAAGCTTCTTCAAGCCTCTTACCAAGATCGCTGATACCTGAATATGTATTATACTTATTCCAGCTCACTGCAACTTTTGGATTTACAGGCGTGCCTGCAGCTTTAAAGTATAATTCGTCATCCTGTGCTGAAAGTTTTATGCTAATCAGCAATACAGCTATTATTAATAGTATTTTATGAGTCTTATTCATTATAATTGGTTTACTCCTGTTTGATTATTTAAGCTCGAATGATATTTCAGCTGATCCGCTGTTAACTGCACCGGCGATAATAGAATATTTTCCTGTTCCCATAACGAGCCAACTCTTTTCTCTGGTTTCATCACCATTTAATCGTGCAAACGACTCAATCGCTCTGCCACTGAGCAGGCTGAACTCATTATCCGATTTTAGTTCGATACGCATTTTTCTGACCCACTTTACTGACTCACCAAGTTTACTAGAAGTTGAGAAAACGCCTTTATTGTGAACCTTAACAGTTATCCTGAAAATATTATTATCAAGCTTCTCTGTTTTGAGATCAAGAAGCTCCAGACTAGGATGCATCTTTGCAGCATCGATAATAAACAGATAATTAGATTCAATTATACTGTCGAGTAATTCAACAGGAGGGGTCGTTAATGCAAAAGGTGAAATGCCTCCTATTTCAACCAGCTTGCCAGGGAAATCAGGGTGGTCAAATTTCTCCCATGGAATAAATACTTCCTCATATGAATTAGCGGTAGTAAATTTCAGCAGGGAGGCTTCTTTCGATAGTTCTTTTTCTTCCGGGATCCACCATCCAGGAGTTGAATAGCTATATCTGCCATAGTGATAATAAGCCCATTCCATAAAATTTCCTGCCTCTCTGGTAAAACCGGGAGAGCCGCTCAGTCCGGTTATTTTAAGATACTTTTCTGATAGCAGCTTGTTCAACATTTCATCTTCCTTCAGGATATTGGTAATTTTCCCGGGACCTCTTCCTCTTCTTCCTCTGCTTACTCCGCTGCTTTCGCTGCCCCCGCTGCCTTCTCTGCTAGCTTTTACCTTAAATGGTTTGCCCAGGTTATCCTGAGGGCCATAAGAGAAAACAGCAAAAATATTGAAGTGATCATACAGAAAATCGGCTACTGCCTTTGTTTCATTTTCCGAATTAGCATTAATCCCAGCTAAACGACCAAATTCTTCATACTCAAAGGCAAAATTGTTATTGAAATTCACTCCTCCCTCTGGATCTTCATTAAAAGCGCCATCCCCATCATTATCTATCCCTTCAGTTAATACTATCCAATCTCCTATCTCTGCTTTGGCAAGGTCTGCTTCAATCATTAACCTGGGATCATCTGATTGTGTTATATATTTTCCTGAAGGATCCTTAATACGCATGAGTGTAATCATACCATCACCGTTCAGATCCTCAAAGGGATCTTCATTCATTTTGAAATCCCTGTCATTGTCGGTGGGATTACCATTGACCAGTCGTTCATATTTCAGATTGCTGAAATATTGATCAGTGGCATCCGGATTAACATTTGGGAAAAGGTAGAAAGTTACCTTATCCAGCAGCGCTGAGATATCAGGATCACCTGACTTTTCAAGGAGCCTGGATGCAAAACCTGTAACTATCTCATTACCTAGCGGATACCTGCCATCGATCCCGCCTAGAACAGCTATCCCTGGTTTGCTGTCTGCGTCATTCAAGCCAATCTTCAATACCCAGATATCATTACCTGCAGTAGTCTTTACAATGGACTCCAACTTGCATAATTCCGGGTTTTTTCTGCTCAGTTCCTTCAATGTTGCATTCATTTCATTGAAGTTATGATACCTGGACTGAGCAATGGTTTGAACAGTTCCGTTTATCACAATCATCATCAGAAGTACAATATACCTGCAAAGAATTTTCATGGGATGTTTATTATGAGTTATTAAAACGGAAATAATTAAATAGAATTTATAGGCTTAATGGTTGGCGTGATCCCAATCGAATACAAAATTATCATGTTCAGACATCCTCCCTTCCTGCATCGATTTTTTCAAAAAAGCCATGCTATTCTCCTTTTCTCCAAGTATGGCATAGATTCAGGCTTGCCAGCAGGGAATCACACCTCTGATTTTCCGGCCCCTAAAAGCAGGTAATTGCAGTCAAATGAGCTACAATTTATACCCCACCCGATATTCTCTGTGATAATATGCTTCAGCCTCCGGATCATTCACAAAGTATTGCTTCTCGGGATTCCAGTTTACGGGTCTTCCCAATTCTGTGGCGATATTTCCTAAAATACAGGTGGTACAGGTTCTTTGTCCGGTTTCCACATTGGCGATCGGTTCTTTTCTTTCGCGCAGCGACTCCACAAAATTATCCAGGTGTGATGTACCCGATTCATAGAGCAGGCCTTTGTTCTTGTCGTTATATCCTGCTGGCAACAATGAGTCATCGGAAGCTGCATATCTGCCACGGGAAACTTCGATCCAACCATCGGAACCCCAGAATTTAATCCCACGTGTCTTTCCCTCATCCCATGGCTTATTGCTCATGGACACTCCATTCTCATAAATATAGGTCAGGTGTTCTGTCTCAATATAGCCTGCGGGAATGATCTTAACGGGACCGCCTCTGTCCATGTCCAGACCCCATTGTCCGATATCAAAGTTATGGGCGCCCCAATCACAGGTAAAGCCTCCTCCGGTCTCCTTAAAATAGCGCCATTCAGCCCAGTATTTCTCATTTAAGGGTGGATCCAGTGAAACGGGGGGATTCAACCTTGAATTGTAATGTAATGAAGGAAGCGGGCCCAACCACTGGTTCCAATCCAGGTCAGCGGGAATCACCTCTTCAGGTAAGTTGTAGGGTTGTGGGGCCCGACCCACATAGGCATCGATGTTTTTCAGTTCTCCAATGGCACTTGTACGTACCATGTTGACAGCATGCTGGAAATTGTGGTCAGATCTCTGCTGTGATCCCACTGCCAGTATCACATTGTTATCCCGAACGGCCTTCACCACCGCCAGGCTCTCTTTCAAAGTAAATGTGATGGGTTTCTCCAGGTAAATATCCTTACCAGCTTCACATGTATCAATGGTCATTATTGCATGCCAGTGGTCTGGTGTAGCGATCACCACCGCATCAATATCTTTTCTGTCAAGTATTTCCTTGTAGTTCTTGTAAGTTTTTACCTCAACCGACACACCCTTCTCCTGGTAAAAATCCTTCATCCGTTTCTGAAAACGCTCCCGCTTAATGCCATATACATCCGCTCCGGCCACAATCTCAATCCCGGGTATCCTGCTGAATCCCCTCATCAGGTTCATGGCTTGCTGTCCAAGCCCAATGATGCCAATTCTGATGGTGTCGTTTGCTCCTGCTTTAAAACTTTGAAGTAGCGGCAAAGCAGCAATGCCTGCTGTTCCAACAAGGGTCTGTCTGATAAAAGTACGTCGGGAATGTTTTTGAATCATGATCGGGTTATTTAAATATTCGGTTAGTTTAAATTTTACGCAATTTAAGAATTTAATGCATTTATAAGAGTAGTCTTAAATAACAGCATTTTCTGTTCATTCTACCCTAATGTATTGGACTAACTATTACAATGTACAAATGTATTGCTAATTAATGTTTACATACAATGATTCATAATCATGATCTTAAAGGTTCAAGTCCCTCTCTCGCTACTACCATTCATAATTCTGGCGACTAATTTTCACGGTTGTAGACCTAGATTATTTTATCCCGTTTGATCAATCTGACTGACTCTGCCGTTGAAGCTTTGTCTTCTTTACCTAGTTCTTTTGAAAATATCTCATTAACTTAAACGGCAGTATTTCTTCGTGCTGAAGAAGATGAATTAGAATTCCAATGCTTATTTGTCTAAATATTTAATCACTAAATAAAATTATTATGGAATCAAAGAGCTCTATGAACCGGAGAAAATTCATTGGTACAACTGTTACCGCCGCTGCGACAATTACAGTTGTTCCCAGACATGTACTGGGTGGAACTGGCTATGTAGCACCTTCCGATAAAATAAGGGTTGCCAACATAGGTTGCGGTACGCAGGGATTACGGGAAATGCCTGGAATGCTTCAAAACCCTGACCTCCAGGTTGCGGCTGTTTGTGATGTGAATAAATTTACTACCGATTATCTGGACTGGTCTCCTGATGGTATTCTGAACTCGGTCCGGAAGACACTTGAAGATCCTTCCTGGGGAACTAATTATAAGGGAATTCCTGGTGGGAGGGACATAGGAAAGGAATATGTTGAGAAGTATTACGGCAAAAATCAGCCTTCAGGTACGTACAAGGGATGCAACTCGTATGAAGATTACCGTGAACTGCTTGAAAAAGAATCGGATATAGATGTCATTAAGATCATGACACCGGATCATCACCATGCATATCTTGCGATTGCAGCCATGAAAAAGGGCAAACATGTGATCACACATAAACCCATAGCCAACCGGATGTCAGAAGGTAGGCTCACCATTGAGACGGCAAAAAAGTCTAATGTGAAGACCCATCTGCTGGCCTGGAGTGAAAGACCGGCATATGGACTTATTCAGAAGTGGATCAATGATGGTGTAATCGGTAATTTAAAAGAGATCCACAACTGGTCATACCGTCCGGTATGGGAACAATGGCCATCCAGGCCCAAAGAATCCAAACCCATACCTGATGGATTCAACTGGGACTTATGGTTGGGACCTGTAACCGATTTACCCTATCATCCTTACTACACTCATAATCGCTTCCGCGGATGGTATGATTTTGGTGGAGGCAGCATTGCGGATATGGGACATTACAGCCTATTCCCGTTGTTTATGACCTTAGGGATTGATACACCACCTATAGCGGCAAAGGCATATGGTACCACACATCGATATGTTGATGGAAATACCTATAAATGGACTGAGAATGATGTTGCGTTTCCTTTGTCAAGCCTGATCCAGATAGAATTTCCGGAACAAAAAAATCTTCCTGCTTTTGATATTTTCTGGTATGATGGAGGGATGAAGCCATTTATCCCAGAAGAACTCAAGGAGGATAAGCGTGATATGCCGGATGAAGGGATGATGTTTGTGGGTGATAAGGGAAAAATTCTGGGAGGATTTCGCGGTGAGGATCCCGAGATTATTCCCTCCAGGCTCATGGAAAAATACCAGGGTGAAAAAGAGCTTCCCGAGAGAGAGCGGGGACCTCGCTCAAATACATGGGCAACGGCAATCAAAGAAGATAAAGAGTCACCCGGCTCTTTTAAATATGCCGGGGTGGTTACCGAGGCCATTAACCTCGCAGCTGTAGCGCTGAGAGCAGGTAAAAAGGTAGAATATGACTCAAAGAATATGAAGATCACCAATGATGAAGAAGCCAACAAATACCTTACACGGGAATACAGAAAAGGTTGGGAACTTTAATACATCTGTAGCTAAGAGGAATACAGAAGGGGGAACATTATCGAATTACCCTGGGGTGGTCAACGGCCCCCTCCTTTTGTGATTACCACTCGCTAATGCCTCTGATATTTACAGGATTTCTAACTTTTGTTTCGCCCGATACTGGTGAAAACACAACAGAAATATCAACTTTTCGAACTCCGTTGAGTGAGACTGTAAGCTTTTGAATGCCCTTATTGGGCCTATTGTATTCTGATTGAGGAGAAGTAGGTAATGGAACTGCATTCATTATTGAAAATCCTGCATTCTTTACTGAGCAGAACAGCTCGGCCCTCAATTGTTTTCCGTTCTGTGTCAGCAGGGCTGATTTCCCGTTTTCACTGATTTCGATATGAGAAGAAGTATGCATAAACCAAAATATTTGTGAAGACTTTTTACAGATTATCTCATCACGCAGGAGAATTTTTGTTCGATTGTCAAATATCATAGATCCACGAATAACATTTTCTGCCTCATGAGCGTATGCCTCGCTCATATCGATAACTGAGAATGCCATATCTTTCTGAGAGTGGAAGTTTATTACCCTGCTTTTAGCCCGGGGAAGTTGATCTGAAAGCGAATCGGGATTAATGAGAATTGTATTTTGACCTTCTGCTCTGACTCTATAGTACTGGTATCCCATACTATTACGTTCTCCTTTTCTGAAATAGCCTGGATTCGAATACCTATCTCCCCCCAGGTGAGTGGCCCATCTTACCCCCATGGCATCCAGAACGAATGATCCAAGGTTCAGATGTCCATGTGTGGCCATGTTGTCACCGCCTTTCATTGCTGTAAACAGTGCATCTTTATCCCATCCGTTTCTAAAGGAAGATGTTTCAGTCGTTAAGAACCACATATCCAGTGGAATGGATCCTTTTGCATCCGCATTTCCCAGCAAAACATCATCGTACCAAAGCATATCATATACCTTTGCCGGAGTTTCATGAGCATCCATAAATTTCTTGCGGGCGCTGGCTATTTTGGGATCATTAAATTTTTTGGCAAACCAGAAATACTCAGGAGTAATCCAGAATTCCTGACCCGCATTCCCATAATTAAAGGCCCCCATCGGTCCTGTCATATAATAAGGGAAATATGCCGTAGTTGCCAGTCCTGGTGTCTTTCCAATGCCATAATCTGTTCCTGTGGCTGATTCGAATGAAGCTACACATTCAACCACTGATTGGACACCCCAATACCAGTATTTAACACCTTCAACACAACCACCATCGGGAGCCAGCTCTTTCAGATAATTTTCCCAATACTGGATTCCTGAATGAATGATATCACCACAAAGTTCTGACATTCCATCTTCATCACACATGGCAAGGGATACCATCATAAGTCCCGCGTTGATTGAACTGTTCCAATTATCGAAACCTGTTATTTTATGATTTTGATAGGGGGTTCTTTGCTCAGGATTTTGATATGCCACCATGGCCAACTCCAGTGCTTTTTCTCTGACTGCCATGATTATCTGTTGCTTTTGTTTTTTACTCAGATGATTATAAAACCAATCAAACCCAATGGCAAAACCCTTGGTGATATAGGCAATATCTAAAAACTGAGTGGTTGGATTCCAATGATCAAAATATGTATACGTTTCAAGCTCCTTCCACGCACGGTCGCCATATTTTTTTTCTCCACTTAGTTTGTATACCAGTCCAAGTGGAAGAAGACGATTTTGTAATTCATGCCGTTTTGGTTCATCTACGCATGGAAGAGTTAAGATTTGATCAGCCTCTTTCTTCACATCCTCAAACCATTTTTGATACAATGGATCTTCTTTGAGCTTCTGCTTTAATCTGGAAATACTTTCTTCAGTAATCAGAATTCGGGGATGTCCTTGAGCTGGATGAAGACTTTTAACCGCATCGACAACTGCTGGTCCTTCTGGACGAGAATAAATATTTTCGGCTACTTGACCCCATTGGTCCACGGTTTTGTAGTTAGTAATTTCTTCAAATGAGTAACTCATCAGGCTGGCTACTTCGGGATTTGGAGCAATGGAATTGATTTCAATTCGCGGAAAATAAGTTGTTTTGTTTGATTTTTGGACACATGCAATGACGGATAGGTAAACACAAATAAGAAGTAATAATGGTTTTAGCATATCAAATTGCCGGTTCTGTCGCATCTGTTCCACTAAATTATTCAAGTATTTGCATTGCTTGATTTCAAGATCGGTTATTGATCTTTTGTTATTTAATCTGATCACACTTTTGTTAGAAGCACTTTTATTAATGTTTCATTAATGACCTTTTGATCTGGAACCCAGTTCAATCACATCCACATTGTCAATCCGACCATTATCCACCTCAAACCTTATTAATGTTCTCACTTTGTGAATTCCATTGCGACCTGCAGAACCTGGATTCATATGCAGAAGACCGTTCTTCTTATCGGGCATCACTTTAAGTATATGCGAATGACCGGAGATGAATAATCCCGGTGGATCTGAATGTATGACTGATTTGACACGGGTATCATAATGTCCGGGATAACCGCCAATGTGTGTCATCCAGATATCCACTCCTTCCCTTTCGTGACGTTGGTGACCTGGAAACCTTGATCGTATGGAGGTTCCGTCAATATTTCCATAGACGGCAATAACCGGACTGATCCGAGAAAGCATTTTGATCACTTCAAAATCCCCTACATCCCCGGCATGCCAGATCTCATTGCACTCGGAAAAATGTTCATCAATCCTGGGATCATAGAAACCGTGTGTGTCGGAGAGAAGTCCTATTCTGATCATCGTAAAGCAATTTGAATGTTAAATTACTTGTTTTAAATCAGATCATGATACCTCAATTGTGATATTTACACTTAGAACCATCAATTATTCAGATAGGGTAAGTCTTGCGTGTAACCATCAAATTTCTTGAAGAATTAAAACATAGGGTTTTAAAATTCAAGGATAGAATTAGCCAATAGTTTTGATTTGCACTAATTGAAATTCACAATTATAAGGTCGAAGATTTCCCACTCTGCGGAGACAGGCAAAATTCATCTCTCGCCATAACTCCTTAGGGATGAGACCTTTAGAAAATTGTCATTAAAAGACATAAACGATGCTGACCTGGCATCTCTGTATGAAACCGATACCACATGGTGCTCAAACAGCAGATTAAAAGAAATAGAGAGAGGCAAACGCCATACACTGATTAAGTTTTAAAGAGTCGCAATATGATCATTGTGGGGTCTTAATTTTACTATGTAGGCCGGAATATATACCAACACGGCATTAAGGGATACAATAGATAATTGCTTTCTGGTATCAATTATGGACTATCCCAATATCCCCAAGACAGGCAAATGCAGAGCATCCAGACTTCTTTAATTCATCAATCTATTGTGGCAATGATACGGTAAAACAGGTATGGTTCCGGCTGTCTGTTCGCAGGATAATATCGCCACCCAGTTTAAGCATGATCTGTTTGCTCAGACTCAGGCCGATTCCGGTACCGTTCTCTTTTGTCGTAAAAAATGGTACAAATATCTGTTCCCGTAACTCTGGAGGAATTGTCTCACCGCTATTACAAATGTCGATCTTAATACGGTTCACAACTTCACTTAACTTTATCCGGATCATGGGATCCTGAACGGTCTCCTGTTCTCCAAGGTTCTCCAGTGCATTCTTAATAATGTTGATAAGCACCTGGGATAATAAATTATCATCTGTAATTGCATGGATAGAATCAGGAATGGATTCTTCGACTTTTACACTTTGATAATTTTCAAAACCACTGCAAACCAGTAGTACATCACCAATCAGCTTGCTTATATCGACTTTCTGCAAATCGGGCTCAGGCAGTTTGGTGAATTTCCGGTAGTTTTCTACAAATTTTTTAAGACCAGAGCTGCGCTCTTCAATAACCCTCAGCCCTTTGACAGTCTTGTCGATTGTTCCCTGGTCTAACTGATCTGAGGAAATGGTTTGCTCATTCCGGGTGAAATAATTTAGCGTGACCTGGGAGAGTGTCGTAATGGGAGCGATGTTGTTCATAATCTCATGTGATAAGGTACGGGCGAGCTTTATCCACGCATCCACTTCTCGACTGTCTAGTTCTTTAGTGATATCGCTTACAACTACAAGCTTAATTACTTCATTTGGTGTATTAATTTCAGATAACTTAAACAAAAGTTTCTGCCCTTTGCTGTTTTCAAAAATGGCTGATGCAGAATTATGGAGTTTTTTTTCCCTTTGTATAAATCCGGGCAGCGCCTCATTAATCCTCCCCAGGGTATTAATATGATGAAAAGCTATCAGGCCGGTAAGTTTTTCTGCTGACGGATTTATGTTAATAATTCTGCCCTGGTTGTTTACTGAGAAGAGGCCCGTTGCCGATTGGTTAATGATTGAGAGATAATATTTTTCCTGGGTTCCGATTTCAATTTTCGTGTTTCTGAATAGTTCATTCAAGCGGTGCAATCCTGAGAAGATCTCATCAATGGCTTTGTTCCCGGTTTTTTCCGGGATTTTCAGTGTAGTGTCTTCATTCTCAATCCCAAGCAGAAAAGAGGCTATCCATTTATTGATCAGATTGAAATAGAAAATGGTGTTGATGACAAGGAAAATGACAATCAACATAATAATGGCACTCCAAAAGAATTGATGTCTGACAAAAAACAGATAAGCTGCAGCTATGGAAAGACCTACCGTACAGATCAGCCTGATGATTATGGCCCTGTCGAAGCGCTTGTGTGTCATTGGATCTTGTACCGTTTCATCTTATTATACAGGGTAGGCCTTGCGATACCAAGGTTTTTTGCTACCGCACTCAGATTTCCATTCGCCTGTTCAATGCTTGCTAAAATCATCTGTTTTTCCATCTCCTCTAATGTCTGAACTGAAGTATCAGGCTGTTGCTGAATATGGCCGCTCAGTGCCAGATTGTTTTCATCCACTTCGGACTTGTCGGCCAATATTACAGCCCGCTCGATACAATGTTGAAGTTCTCTGACATTCCCTGGCCAGGGGTAGCTCATTAGTCTTTGTTCCGCCTTACTATTGATTTTTAAGCTCGGTTTATTGTATTTTTCTCCATACTTGATTAAGTAGAACCCGGCTAACAACAAAATATCATATCCACGCTTGCGTAGCGGTGGAATTTCAATGGTAATGGTGTTTATCCGGTAGAGAAGGTCTTCACGAAACAGTCCCTCAGCTATCATTTTCTGCAGATCCCTGTTGGTTGCTGAAATGAGCCGGATATCAATAGGGATCGGTGTGTTACTGCCAATCCGGGTCACGGTCCGGTTTTGTAAAGCTGCCAGTATCTTTGCCTGTAATCCAATGGTTAAATTGCCTATTTCATCCAAAAAGAGTGTGCCTTTGTCTGCTGTTTCAAACTTACCCGCACGATCTTCTTTTGCATCTGTAAATGAGCCTTTCAAGTGGCCGAATAGTTCGCTTTCAAAGAGTGTCTCACTGATGGCGCCCATATCAACGCCCACCATGACCTCATGTTTCCTGACAGAAAGCCGGTGGATCTCACAAGCTATTACCTCCTTGCCGGTTCCGTTTTCACCGGTGAGTAGTATATTAGCATCAGTCGCTGCAACTTTTTTTATCAGGTCAAATACATTCTTCATTGGGGCTGATTGACCAATGATATTTTGTTCTGCAGGTATTATTTCCTGAGTCAGGTTTCTGGTTTTTTCACGAAGCCCCTTGTTTTCCAACTTGCTTGTTCTGAGTTTTAAGGCAGCATGGAGGGTGCTTATCAGCTTGGTATTGTCCCAGGGTTTCAAAATAAAGTCAAAAGCCCCCTCTTTTACTGCCTTCACTGCGAGTTCCACATCCCCATAGGCAGTAATTAGTACAACACTAATGGTTGGATCGGCCTCGTAAATGCGTCTTAACCAGTGTATCCCTTCGTTTCCAGTGTTAATGCCGGCTTTAAAGTTCATATCCAGCAAAATCACATCCACCCTGTTTTGCTGAATGGTTGAAATAAGGTTGCCCGGATCTTTTAAAGTATAAACCTCCTTGAACTCGCTCTGAAGTAGCATTTCGAGTGCAGTAAGTACACTTTGATTATCATCAACGATAAGTACCTTTCCTTTCATCCATAGTAAAAATAACACAATGTAAATTAAACTGACAGGGAGTGTAAAATTATTTTACACATTAGTGAGTCTGCCATATTCATATTGATAAGTAAATGAGTCAGATAAGCTTCTTGGCATAGCAGTTGAATGATGTTGGAAAGTCATCCAATCCTTATAAAAAATGATCAAAACAGAAAAACTTACCAAGGTATTCAGAACAGAAGAGATAGAAACCTATGCCTTAAATGGAGTAGACATCCATATAAAAGAGGGCGAATTTGTGTCCGTCATGGGGCCTTCGGGCTGTGGCAAATCAACCTTGTTGAATATCCTTGGATTGCTCGATCATCCTACCGAAGGAAGCTATCTGTTAAATGGTACCGAAGTTAGCAGCTTGAGCGGGAAGGAGAGATCCAGGTTCATCAGAGACAATATCGGATTCGTATTTCAGAGTTTCATCCTGATCGATGAACTCAATGTTTATGATAATATCAGACTTCCCTTAAATTATCATAAAATGAGCGCCAGAGAGAGAAAAGAAAGGGTGCACGGGGTTTTGCAACGAATGAAAATGGGTCATCGAGCCATGCATTATCCCCAGCAACTTTCAGGGGGCCAGCAGCAAAGGATTGCCATTGCCCGTGCCGTGGTAACGAATCCCAAAATCATATTTGCCGATGAACCTACCGGTAACCTTGACTCGAAGAATGGCATTGAAGTTATGAACCTTCTTTCTGAACTGAACAGGGAAGGAACCACCATTGTGATGGTTACGCACAGCGAACGTGATGCCGGATTTGCCCACCGCACAATCAACCTGTTTGACGGACAGGTGGTAGTGGGAAACGGGAATGAAATATCTAATGGAACTGCACACATTCAATATAATGAATATGCTAATTAAGACTTTCTTTAAGAGCTTCATTAAGAACCGCACAACCAACTTATTAAGTGTCGGTGGATTAAGTCTAGGCATGGCCATTGCCTTGCTCCTTGGTTGGTGGGCCCTCAATGAAATGAAATTTGACAGATTCCAGGAAGATGCTGATAGAATTTACAGAATCTGCCGTGCGGGTTATTTAAATAACGAAACCATAAAAGTTGGATCTGTATTTGGACCTATGAGCCGGGAGGCAAAGTTTCGTTTCCCTCAAATTGAGGAATCTGTCAGGGTTACAACTACGGGAAAAATGCGTTTTAAGGTTGGAGAGGTTATTAATTATGAAGAGTCAATCTATTTTGCCGATTCCAATTTCTTTCAGTTTTTCAATTATCCCCTTAAAATCGGTGATATAAACAACTGTTTTAAGGATCCTGATAAGATTGTACTTACAGAGAGTTTTGCCACAAAATACTTTGGTAACAAGAACCCGATTGGTGAAACGGTAAATGCCTATGATAGAGATTGGCAGGTATCGGCAATTATGTTTGATGTTCCTTATAAATCTCATTTACAATTTGATGCAATATGCGTATTGGCTGGGGTTCCCAATCTCGATAATAATACCTGGGGAAACAGGGATGGGTATGCCACTTATATTAAAATTGCTGAAAACACAGATACAGAAGATCTGGCAAATAGCATAACAGAGCTTGCCAGGGAAAACTTTCCTCCATATATCCAAATTGACCTTCGCCACTTTCTTCAACCTTTAATGGATATTCATTTTAATACAGAATATTTCCGATTTGATTATGCCGTAAAAAGTGATAAACGATTTGTTATGATATCTCTTTTTATGGGCATAGCCATTTTAATCCTTGCCTGTATTAATTTCACAAATCTTTTCATTTCCACGTCTTTTCTAAGATTCAAGTCCATTGGACTAAAAAAAGCGAATGGAGCGGGTAAGGGATCTTTGATCAGAGAGTTTTATATTGAAACATCGTTGTATGTAATAGTATCTGCAATAGCAGGTATCGGTATCGCCAGTCTGTTCTTGCCGATGTTTAATCAACTGGCAGATTCAAACATAATCTTCGATTTTTCAGATGTTCAACTAACTTCCCTGATACTTGGAATAACTATTCTTACTATTATTCTGGCAGGAACATTTCCAGCATTGTATCTGACAAAATTTAATCCTGCTACTACCCTTAAAGGTAAATTTAATGGAGGGAATGTTTCAGTACTGCAAAAGGGCTTGGTTATTCTTCAATTTGCAGCATCTATTGTATTGTTAGTTACGGTAGTATCCATAAAACGGCAGGTACATTTTGTACAGAGTGCCGATCTAGGTTTTAATAAATCAAATATTGTTTATGTGGATGCAACTGGTGCTTTTTCAGAATCATATGAAACTGTAAAGCAAGAATTGGAAAGAAACCATGCGATTGTCGAAGTAACAGCCAAGAACTGTATTCCTTCAGATTGGAATCAAGGGCAAGGTGTTTCTACTCAGGAGACAAGAGAAAATCCATTTATAATGGAAATATGTGGTATTAAAGATAATTATCTCGACATGATGGATATTCGAATGGTGGCTGGTGAAAATATTTCAAATTACCACGATTCGTTAAATTATGTAATGATAAATGAACAGGCAGCAAACGCTTTGGGATTGGACAACCCCATTGATGAAACATTATACCAGGGGGATGAGCCCATGATCGTGAAAGGTGTTTTAGAGGATATAAAAACCAAGTCACTGCATAACAGAGTTGATCCACAGGTGTATCGTAAATTGAGTAGGCTAAGAGGGGGAAATGTTTTGATGATTCGAATCTCAGATGATACACAATCAGCTATAAAAGCCATAAAAGATAAATGGCAGGAGGTAAACCCGGGGTATCCTTTTGAATACCATTTTCTTGATGATACCTACGATGAACTTTATCAAAACGAGATAAGAACCGGGAAAATTGTTACCTGGGGAATGTGCATTGCCTTGTTTATTACTATGATAGGCCTATTTGCCATGGCGAGATATTCCACCGAAAGACGAACCAAGGAGATTGGTCTGCGAAAAGTAAATGGAGCTGAGCTTTTCGATATCCTGATCCTACTTAATAAAGATTTTCTGAAGTGGGTAGTGATTGCCTTTGTGCTTGCTCTTCCTGTAAGCTGGTATTTGGTGAACAGCTGGCTAAATAGTTTTGCATACAGAACAAATTTGAGCTGGTGGTTATTTGCTATGGCAGGGGTAATCGCAATTATTATTTCACTGGTTACAGTTAGCTGGCAAACTTTTATGGCAGCGACCCGAAACCCGGTTGAAGCACTGAGGTATGAATAGTAAATCATGAAAATAAAAGTTCAACACTTTTAAAGAATACAAAATGAATTTTCTAAATCTAAAAACAGCCATTGGAAATTTCAGAAATAACAAACTCCTTTCTGCACTGAATATTGCCGGATTAGGAACCGGTCTGGCTGTAGCCATATTAATATTCAATTATTCCTTTCATGAATTTCAGGCAGATAAATACCATGAAAACCTGGAGGATATATATATGGTTCAGAATAAAAGTCAGTCACATGTTCTTATGCAATGGCTGCTCTTATCGAAGACCAGGTTCCTGGAATTAAACATGTCACAATGGTATGGTCGGGCATGATGAATGAATTTGTTTTAACCGATGGAAAGGAAAAATCGATACAAACCGAGGTTATATTCACAGATGATAATTTCACCAACATTTTTAGTTTTGATGTGGTCTCCGGTAACCTGGATAATGCCTTTCAGAACCCCAGGCAATCATTCTCACCGAAAGCGAATCGAGACTTGTTATTCGGCGATGAAAATCCCATTGGGAAAATTTTATCCCTGAAAGCGCAAGATAGAATTTATCTGGGTGAAAGTCTGGTAGAAGTAAAGGCAGTGATTAAGGATCTTCCTGAAAACTCCAATATCCAGTTCAAGGCTGCTGTTTCTTTTGTTACAGCCAGAAAGATGATGCCATGGATGGAAGGTGCGACTGGGACTGCCAGAAATGTCCAAAACTACGTTCTTCTTGAAAAGGGGCAGGATCCCGAGGTACTGGCTAGCCAAATGAGTGAACAACTCAGGCCATTGATTCCCGAAGAAGTGCCTTGTGAATTTTCCCTGCTTCCTTACGGTGAAGTCTATTTTGCCTCCGTCCGTGACGATTTCAAGCATGGAAACCTGAAACTTATTTACACCCTTGGTTCAATTGCACTGTTGATTCTTCTCATTGCGACAATCAATTATATCAATCTTTCAATGGCAGGATCCTCAAAACGCTTAACAGAAGTTGGACTAAAAAAGATCGTAGGAGCAGAACCAGGCAGGTCATAGAGCAGTTTATAGGTGAATCGATCTTAATCAGTTTGTGGCCCTGATCCTTGGAATGTTGCTGGCCTGGTTGATCACTCCTTCAATAAACAGCCTTTCAGTTATTAAATTGCCTGAGATTCCGATTTCATCCATTGGATTTTGGCTGGTTTCAATTGGTGCTGCAATTGTTATCGGTTTTGTTGCCGGAGTTTATCCCGGCACTGGCTTTATCAAAATTCAGACCCATTTCATTACTAACAGGTAAATCAAAAAGTCATTATCAGGGGATTAATCTGAAACGTGGTTTGATTGTATTTCAATTTATTATATCCATTACTCTGATTATTTGCACATTAACAGTTACCCGTCAACTTTCGTTTGTAAGAAATGTTGACATGGGATTCAATACCGAAAATGTGATCAATATTAAAATGTCCCCTGAAGTAAAAAATGAAAGCTGAAAGATAAACTGAATGGAATCCCGGCGTGGAGGCAGTCTCATTTTCCAGGTGGTATCCCGGAAATATCCGGAGAAAACTGGGGGATGCCCACTGGTTTACAATGGAGTTGAAACCGAGATATAGTTTGCCTGTGAAAATGCTGATGCTTCTTATATCGATTTAATGGGACTTGAAATCGTTCAAGGAAGAAAATTCTCTGATTTGCAAACCGATATTGGTACTGCCATTTTAAATGAAGCGGCGGTTAAAGAGTTTGGTCTTGAAAATCCGATGGATGCTTATTTTCAAAAGCGGGGGGAAATAAACAAAATTATCGGTGTTGTAAAGGATTTTAATTTTCAATCCTTACATAACCATATAAAACCCCTGGTTATTTTTTGTGAAGAAGACCAATTATTCAGTGTGAACGTGAAACTGGCTGCCGGAGATTTTAATACAATATCCGGAAACATTAGACCAGATTAAAGTAAGCTGGAATGAAGTTTCGCCAAGCTTCCCATTCGAATTTACTTTATCGATCAGCAAGTAGAGAGCCTGTATAAAACGGAAATGGTATTTGAAAAGATTTTTCGATACGGGTCTATGTTTGCCATTTTTATTTCATGCCTTGGATTATTTGGATTGGTGCTCAGTTCAACTGAACAACGAAGAAAAGAGATAGGAATACGAAGGGTGAATGGTGCCAACATTGGCGAAATCCTGCTGATGCTGAACAAAGATTTCATCAAATGGGTGATTGTTGCATTTGTAGTTGCATCACCGGCAGCCTGGTTTTTAATGAACAAATGGCTTGAAAACTTTGCATACAGAACCGCATTGAGCTGGTGGATCTTTGTTCTGGCAGGTGTTCTGGCGCTGGGAATTGCATTGCTAACGGTAAGCTGGCAAAGCTGGAAAACAGCCACAAGAAATCCGGTTGAGGCACTGAGGTATGAATAGGTCCTGAACTGATAATACATAAAATCTAAAAACCAATGAAATTATCAGTTTGGGAAATAGCCCTGAGGAATTTATTGAAGAACAAGTCTTTAACAGCGATCAGTCATATTGGACTCACTGTGGGATTTGCAGGATTTATGATTGTCACCCTGTATATTCGTTATGAGTTTAGCTGGGATAAAACACACGAGAATTACGATCGCATTTATCGTGTCCAACGTTATTATACAAAAGTAGCCTATGCGCATGATGGCAGTGACATTTCTCCACATACCCATTCGATAGACAGCTTCCCTGCTTGAAAGGAATCCTGATTTTGAGAAAGTTACTGCCATCAGGGAGGAAGGAGGAAAATTCCTGTCCACCCATTTTGAACACCAGATTTATGATGAAACCGGCATTGTTGCAGATCACAATTTTCTGGATGTTTTTACCTATCAATTTATAGAGGGTGAGCCGTTGAAATTCATTGACAGAACCCAATTCAATACTGCTTTCCAGGTCTATGGCTGAGAAATTATTCCAGGATGAAAAGGCCATGGGACAAAGGGTGACCTATGAAAAGAAACTGGATTTCAAGGTGACTGGTGTATATGAAGATCTACCAAAAAATTCGACGGTCCGGCCCTGGCTATATTCTCTCTTTTTCAACACTGAAAGGGACTGAAAATATCATCCGGGATGAGAGTTGGAAGGGAATTTCATGACTTATGCTTTGTTAGCGCCAGGAGCCGATCTGGCAGAAGCAGAATCTAAAATAAAGCATGCATATGCTGAATTTGAGGGTCGGGAGTTTGAAGAGCTTGAACTTTGTCCACTTTCAAAAATATACCTCAGCTTTAACGGTAGAAATGATTACTACATCATGCTGGCCATATTTGGCATCATAGGACTATTTATTTTGACGATGTCGGCATTTAATTATGTGAATTTCACCATTGCCACTGCATCCACCAGGGGTAAAGAAATTGCTGTTCGAAAAATATCCGGGGCCGAGCGATCATCTCTGATTGCCCAGTTGCAGAGCGAAACGCTGCTATTATCCATTTTGGCGTCCGTCATTGCTCTGATTGCCGTGAATCAATTGCTTCCCTTGTACAACACATTTGTTAACTCAGGTGTAAGCCTGAATCTCACCAATGATTGGAAAATTGTTGCATTGCTGATATCGGCTTCCGTTATTATAGGCCTTATTTCAGGAATCTATCCTGCCAAAGTGATCTCATCCCGTAATGTGGTAAAACTGGTGAAGGAAGGTGTGTTTTCAAATGCAGGTTCCAAATTCGATATTAAAAAAGTCCTGGTTACCCTGCAGTTCACCATCTCCATATTCCTGATATGTCTCACCTTGTTTTTTGTGGTGCAGATCAATCACATGCTACAGATGGATCTGGGATTTGACAGAAATAATTTATTGTATACCAAACTTTCCACGGAGCAATCCGAATAGGAATTTTAATCAACTCAGAAGCCGGTTGTTACAACATCCTGAGATTTTAAATGCTTCCATGTCATCCACATTGCCCTTTGTAAATATGAGCGGTGGTATGTTAAATTGGGAAGGTGGAGGGCCGGATGATAAAATTTTGTATCGCGGAAATTGGGTTACCTATGATTTTGTAGAAAATATGGATCTGGAAATACTGCAGGGCAGAGACTTCTCTGAAGAATTTCCAGCCGATACAATAAACTCTTGTATCATCAATGAAGCGGCCCTACGTTGCTTTGGTTGGGCTGATCCCATTGGAAAAAAAATAAACGATAAAAAATGGACCATTATAGGAGTGGTTGAAGATTATCACCTTGCGGATATTCACAACCAGATAGATCCTGCAGTGCTGCTTTTATCGGATGGCAGATTAAGCGGAAATTTAACATTTGCTTTTCGCTATTCAAACGGAAATCTGGATAAAGGCCCGACAAATTCTTTCCAGTGAATTTGACGTCGTTTTTCCCAACGATCCCTTCGAGTTTAACAGCATAGAAACAGCCATCGTGAATGAAAACAGTTTCAAAATTTACCAAACCATAAAGAAGTCGATAAGCTTTTTCTCTCTTTTCACCATCCTGTTGGCTATTATTGCGCTGTTAAGTATGGTCTCCTATTCCATTAGCAGACGAACCAAAGAGATTGGCATCCGAAAAATAAATGGCAGTTCTGTTCAAAATCTTTTTCTGTTGCTTAACCGTGATTATTTTATTTTACTGGGTATCTCTTTGGTAGTTGCTTTACCCCTGGCTTATTTGGCGTACAGCGCTTTACCCGGAAACTTTAAGATTCCGCCACCGGTCTGGGTGCCATTTTTTGCAGCATTTATTATTCTTGTGATCATTGTGGTAACAACCGGATATCAGACCATAAAAGCAGCCCGGAGAAATCCGGTGGAGGCACTGCGGTATGAATAAATCCTGTTGGAGCTTAATATTTATTCTTCAGGATTATCTCCTTCCGGCAATTCAGGGTCATCAGGTGATGAAGGTTCTGAAAAATCTTCAGCTGTTGGAGGTTTAACGGTTTCTTGCCCTGCAGCATCAGCCATATCCTCTGCTTCAACATCTTTTGTGGATTCAGCCTCTTTCGGAGACCCTTTCAGGTAATCTGGAAGGCTCATCCCAGCCTGCTGGAACAGGTCTTCAAGAGGCGGGATGGATTTAAGCAGACCAGAAAAGAAATTTGCTGTAGCCGGGGTATGGCCATCTGCACCGCTTGACATGGTATCCCATACAGTAACCTTATCAATCTTCAGGTTCTTGATAGCCTCAACCTGCTTGCCTACCAGTTCGGGTAATTTATCTGCGATCATATACAGCACAGCTTTCTGAGCATCGTTTTCTGCTGCATCTACCAGCATCCTAAATCCATCTGCCTGTTTAGACAGCATCTCATAGATACCTTTACCTTCTGCCTCCATCTTCATGAAAATGGCATCAGCTTCACCCCTGGCATGTCTTCTGGTTTGTTCGGCTATGGCTTCAGCGGCTATTTCTATCTTTTCCTTATCAATCTGAACAGGTATAATAATATCGGCTTTCTGGGTGGCTTCTTCACGATGTGCCCTGCTTATCTCTGCTTCTTTTTCAGCCACATAGGCTTCCTCCAGGGCTTTGGCCTCGTTAACCTTTTCGGCTGCTACTGCTTTTTTCTCAGCTTCTGCTTCTTTGAGCCTCCTGTCTGCATTGGAATTTGCAATTTGAATGGTGGCCGTATTTTCTCCCTCAACTGCAGTGGCATTGGCATTGGCCACCTGAATGCGCTGGTCTCTCACAGCGTTTGCTTCGCCGATGGATCCATCCCTGTTCTTTTCTGCCACGATCTTCTTGGCATCATTGATGGCCTTGGCAGCAGCCTCTTTCCCGAGTGCTTCAATATATCCGGATTCATCATTAATATCTGTAACATTTACGTTGATCAGCTTCAAACCAACCTTTTTGAGTTCAGCTTCCACATTACTTGAAACAGCTTCCAGAAAAAGGTCCCTGTTGCTGTTAATCTCCTCAATGTCCATCGTAGCTACAACCAGACGCAGCTGGCCGAAGATGATATCCTTTGCAAGATTGCTGATCTCTTCCTGGCTCAATCCCAATAATCGTTCGGCAGCATTAGTCATGATGCCTGATTCTGTAGTTATTCCGACAGTGAAGATGGAGGGGACATCAACCCTTATGTTCTGTTTACTCAGCGCACTTTTCAAATTGATCTCAATGGGAATGGGAGTCAGATCAAGAAAGGCATAGTTTTGTATCACAGGCCAGATAAATGCAGCGCCCCCATGTATACATTTTGCGGACCTGTATTCTGCCTCTTTATTCTGACCAATTTTACCATAAATAACCAGTATCCGGTCTGAAGGACATCTTTTATACCTTCTGAGAAAGCTGATAAGGAGGATGAAAACAAAGAGTATCCCCAGGCTGATAACTACAACAACATACTGACCCATAATATTTTAGAATTAGTGTTATTTACTATGTTTTACCAATAAGACTTCATTGTTAATGACATCCACTACCTCCACGACAGATCCTGTCTTGATATCCTCTTCTTCGTCGGTAATGGCATCCAGGGTCCTGAATCCCTGTACCTTGATCTGCACCTTACCCATGCCACTCCTCTTCGCCGGAACCGTAAGGTAGGTGGTAGCAATCTTCCCAATGGCATTGTTCAGGTTGAGGTTGCCCTGTTCCGTGAGTTTCCCCATCAGATAGACTATCGTTGACATAATGGTCATCATAAGGAGACCAGCCAGCACGGACACAATAACTGTGAATGCCATACTTTTCCCGGAGGCCAGGCAGGCAACTCCAGTCCATCCAAAAATGGTAAAAAATCCCGACCAGGTTCTTGATACTCAGGTATTGAAAACCTATTCCCGTGTCTGAATCCACCTCCATATCCACATCCATATCCCCACTGTCAATATCACCTCCTATCAAGGTCATTATCATCATGATCAGGAAGATCACAGTAAAAGGAATGGCTATTATCCAGTATACTTTTTCAGCTGCCAGCATGCCCTGCCACCAGGATTCCAGTAATAATTCCATGTTCTTATAATTTGTATCTAAATGTAATCAAAAGGGAGCAAAAATTTATCAGTTCGGCAATAAAAATTCTGGTTACTACTTCTTTCATATTTCATATTTATTCCGGTACTATTTATCTTTAAAATCTACTTTAATTGTCTGATCCCCAATCTTGCAAATTGCAGTATCTCCATCTACTTCAAATACTACTTTTTCAGCCCATCGGGAAGTCTCTCCCTCATCCTGGTTTTGGAAAGTAACTACACAGGCCCAGTCACCTGTCCAATCAGAAGACTCCTCTCCGATTAAGGTAATGTAGTCACAGTTCCGGTTTCTTTCGATGGAGTAATGATATGTCATCAGATTTTCAATCCCCTGCCTGCAAACTACATATCCAATTTTTCCCCCGATATTCAACCAGTTGCTGTGCCATATTATGGGTCCATCCCCATAGATTGAGGCTGTGGATGTTCCATCATCTGTATACAACTTTCTTTCCCGTTCACCGAGTTCGAATTCATGCCCGACCAATCCGGTTTCCCGGGAAATAAGGGAACCGGACAACTTTGTTAATCGCTCTATATAAACTGTAATGTCTTCCTCTAAGTGAAGTGAAAGAGATGTCCTGGGCCAGGCTGAATCCTTCTGCCTTCCTTTGGAATTTTGCCGTAACGGTAAAGCCCCCTTCATGTAATTCTGGAATAATGCTTTCGATACTGACCTCTTTCCTCCCTGCCTCTGACCCGTTAAAAAGGCCTATATATGAAGACTCACGCGGCCAGTTCTGCCAGCTGCCATTTACATTGAATGAAAGGGCCAGGGAATATGCATTCCAGGAAAATGATGCAAATTTTGTGGAGGTACGGTGTATAACTGTTTTACCGTATGGGAAATAGGTAACATTGTTATACAGACTGTCATATTCGGTTTCTGAAAGTGGACTGCTTCCTTCGCCCAGGATGGCATGCAGAAGCCAGGCATTGATCAGTCGTGTAGCAGCAAACCCGGACCATTCCAGGTCTCTTCTGAAATTATAATATCCCTTATTCTCCTGTTGAAGGGACAGCAAATAATCTATCCCAACATCCTCCAGATACGTTGCTGCAGGATCAGCTCTCAGCATACTGATTACCGCATAAGCTATGATATCGGTTGCCTGGGTATGGATGACCCTCCAGTCATTGCTACCCCAAAAAACTGCTGCTGCATCTTTCGTCATGGATCTTTTCATGATCTCAAAAGTTTCGGGCATATGATGAAATATGGCAGCCGGCACTGGATTTCCCATCAATTCATAGTTGAGTGCATTTTCCAACAGCATGCAGAGGGTGGTTTTTAAATAACCAATGTGCACACGGCTATGGTTCTCAACCGTATAATCCGGGTGAGCATTGACGGTTGAAACCCAATCCTTTATCATTTTATCATTGTCACCAATGCGTGTATTCTCAAGATCAGCTGCAACAGAAAAACTATTGTACATAAATATCTTGGCTGATTCATCCCACTTGTTCCGGTTGGGGTGAGAAGGCATCATATTGAAAGCCAGGGAAGTGCAATGAGAATTCCAGGCATTCTCCTCGGCACCTGTATTGTCATATTCCTGGTTTCTGGGTTCTGCATCGATGAACCGGTTTGCTTCATATTCCAGCATTCTGGCGATAGCTATCTTCAATTCCTGGTCCAGGTCTTCCCATAGCATCCATCCTGCCATGGCTGCAGCCCTCGCCCACATGGCTGATTGCCATTGCCTACCCCATTGACCACCTTCTGCACATTCCCCAATTCCTGTTACATGTGATTGAGTCAGGTAAAGCAGGGCTTTGACTGCATGATCTTCCCTGAGCATGCGCCTGGCTTCTGAAATGCCAGTGCCTGTTGGAGATCTCCGGATTCTTGAAAGGAAGGCATTGGTAAAAGCGGCATAGCATATGGGCCTGACTGCATTCTCCACGTTCCTGCCATCACCGTAGTATCCCATGAGATTATCTCCCGGCACTGTTTTAAATTCCTTTACCAGGATATCATCCCAGTCTAAAATGGATTGCAGGTACTTGTCCATTAATAGTTGAGCCCTTTCATTTTGCGGCTCTGATGAGAACCATTTGGATGGAAATGGCGCTACGCTATCGATCAGGGTTAAATCATCTATCTCTCCTTCTTCCGCTGAATAACATAAAGGAAGAAGCAAGAGGATCAACAGGTAAGATCTTTTCATCAGGAATCTCTTTTTGTGCATTATTGCAGCATGGGCATCATAAGCGCCTCACGAAAACATAATATGCACTGCATATGGTTTCACCCTTTTCGTCATATCCCTGATCATCCGTCATAACAATTATAACGTTGGGCCGGTCCTGTGCGCTGTATCCCACATATGGGGATAAGGCAAAAAAAAAACAACGCTTAGGCGGAAAATGAAAGAATCCTTCATAATACTCCAATTAGGGTAATTAAGATAATAAATTTATGCCTAATCAGCCAGTCCGCGGTGTAAAACAAAATTTATTTCTTTATTTCTTATATTTGATACAAATGATAAAATCTTAAAAAATGGATAGGCGAAAATTTATCAAGAATTCTGGTTATACAACAGGTATGATGGCCGTAGCACCTGTTGTTATTAAGGATTATGTAAACAAAAGTCCGAATGATACCCTGAATGTTGCCGTTGTCGGAATCAGCGGAGGCAACCGGCCGAGGGTCAGGGGAATGATAGGTGGCCGGGGTATGGTTCATGTGAATACTTATGCCAGATATCCCCAATGTAAAGGTCACTGCTATCTGCGATGTAGATGAAAGATTGTTACCGGGAGCCTCAGCAGAAGTGGAGAAACTTTTCGGGCAGAAACCCAGGACGGAGGTCGATTTTCGCAAACTGATTGAAGACAAGGATATTGATATAATATCCGTGGCTACCCCTGACCACTGGCATGCCCTCCAAACCGTATGGGCCTGCCAGGCCGGAAAGGATGTTTACGTGGAAAAGCCTGCTCATCAGTTGGTTGCTGAAGGTAAAAAGATGATAGAGGCAGCCAGGAAATACGATCGTATTGTTCAGAACGGGATCACCTGGCGAAGCAGCAAGGCCACAAAGGCAGGTGTCAAATTTATAGCGGACGGCAAGCTTGGGGATGTATACATGGCCAGGGGAGTTGTTTACCGCCACCGGGTGAGTATAGGGCATATGGAAGATGGCCCTATTCCCGAGGGAGTACACTGGGATATGTTTCTTGGTCCGGCTCCATACCGCCCCTTCAATGAGAACAGGTATATCTACCAGTGGCACTGGTTCTGGGATACAGGCACAACTGAATTTGGCAACAATGGTATTTACAGGATGGACGGGGCCCGCTGGGCCATGGGTATTGATACCCATCCGGTGAAGGTGCATTGCAGCGGCGGACTTTATGGCCGGAAAGATGACCAGGAGGTGCCCAATGTGCTTGTCGGCCATATATGAGTATGAGGATGGCAGAATTATCCAGAATGAGGTGAGAAGCCTCTATACCAATCCAGAAGGAGTGACCCCGCATAACAATACTTTCCTTTACAGTGATGAAGGCTGGATGGCACTTTCAGGGGGCAGTTTCAAAACCTATTTCGGGACGAAGAATGAACCCGGACCCAGCCATGTCAGATGATGATCTTCCTGATGAGGAAAAGATCCAATGTCTGGAAGAATTTTGTTGAGTGTGTCAGAAGCAGGAAGAGGGAGGACCTCGACTGCGATGTTGCGGAAGGCCATTTATCCGCCTCCATAGGTCATCTGGGCAATATTGCCTACCGGACAGGACGTAAACTGACCTTTGATCCGGAAACGGAAAAATTTGTCAACGATAAGGAAGCAGATACATATCTGACCAGGGATTATCGTGCTCCTTATGTAATGCCTGATAAGATATAGAAAGCCTCAATATATAAACTTAAATAAGTGATCATGAAAAATATTTTTTCCAGAAGGAATTTTATCCGAACCGCTGCATTATCCGGAACCGCCATTGCATTGCCCGGAAAATTAAACAGTGCAACCCCGTTCAATAAAGGTGATTCAATTAAACTGAATGAGAATCCCTTGAAGCTTGGAGTAATGACCTATACCCTTGCCAAGGAATGGGATATTGAGACCATCATCAAGAATTTAAGTGAAGCCGGCTTTCAGTCGGTGGAATTGCGTACAACACATGCACATGGCGTGGAAGTGACCATGAGCGAAAATGAGAGAAAAGAAGTAAAAAAGCGATTTGAGGACTCTCCGCTTGAGGCCATCAGCCTGGCAAGCGCTTTCAGGTACCACTCACCGGATCCTGAGGAACTGAAACAGAACATTGAAGGAACCAAGGAATATACCTTGCTGGCCCGCGATGTAGGTGCACTGGGTTTCAGGGTCTTTCCCAATGATCTGCCGGAAGGAGTGCCCGAGGAAAAAACCATGGAACAGATCGGGAAAGCACTGGCCGAGGTGGGCGAATTTGCATACAATCATGGTGTGGAGATACGGGTTTGTGTTCACGGGAAAAGAACGAGCAGGGTCCCTGTCATTAAAAAGATCATTGATTATTCCGAAAGTCCCCATGTGTATGTAAACTGGAACTGTGATGCCAAAGATACAGAGGGGCAAGGCCTTGAATATAATTTTAATTCGATCAAGGACCGGATCCGGAGCCTCCATATTCATGAACTCTGGGATGAGTATCCTTACCGGCAGCTTTTCAGTTTGCTGTGCAGATAATAATTTTACCGGTTACTGCAATGCAGAAATATCAGGGAATGAAGATCCGGTAAGATTCATGAGGTACTACCGCGGATTATTCCTGGCACTTCAGAATGCCCTGTAGGAAATAACAAATAAGTTTTCAGTCCTTAATAATTGTCAGGCGAAAAAACTGTTTGGCTTCATCCGTAATGCTCAAAATGTAAACTCCTTTGTCCAGCATTGACAGATCCACGTGGTTGTCGCTGATGATTTGTTGGAAAACCTTCTTTCCGGCAAGATCAAAAATCCTGATATCAGTATGGGCGCCAATACCTTCGAGGGTAAGAATATCAGAAACCGGATTCGGATAGATGTCTATATGTTTAGCATACTGAGTTACAGATGTACTGGTGCTGGCATCAATTTTATATACATTAATTCTGGCTTTGTTTACACCTCCACCATGCAAGGAGATGATATATTTATCATCCGTACTGAATTTCACCATCTCGACGTTGGCGTCTGTATCAAGGGAATCGATAGTACTAAAAGCCAGGTCCTGAATATCTAACAGTTTGATTTCACTGTTGTAACCACCGTTTACCATATATTGTGAAGAAGCATCCACATCCAGAGAGTAATTATATCTGTAGAACATGGGGATATCATGTGTATGACTTTTACCCGCTACATCAATTACATCTATATTGCCACCCTCGTAACCACCTCCCGCAGCTACTTTTAACTGGCTGTCATGCAAGAAAAATACCGGACTGTAAGTTCCATCATTTTGAGTGGTACCTATCTCTGTTACTTCATCCGTGGATAGATTGATTAAGGACAGCGAATCTCTTTTATAACCAGCCTCTACCGCAATATAGTTGTTGCTTTGATCCATGGCCAGGTTAAAACCCTGGATGTAATGATTTATCGCATAGGTTTTCTCAAAGCTCACTGCATTTGAAGTAATATCATAATTGTAAAGATGGACAACGCTATCATTTATTAAACATACCATTTTGGTTTTATCAGGTGATAAGATAAAATTCTGTGGGTATTTGTTATTAAACTTGAACCTGGGTGTAACGACAGGATCATTTAAATTATCAATAGAGAAGAGGGTATCCGAATGATAATACAGTAAGCGGTCCAGATTTACAAAACGGACTATTGAATGATTAAATCCACCTTTCTGATATAATATATTCTTGTTCTTATAGTCAAATAAAACCAGTGTGTCATTATTATTACCTGCCACGGGTTTAACATATGCGATATACTGAGAGCTGTCATCGAAATAATCATCAGCCATATTAACATAGTCATAATTCAGGTCAATGCTCCATTCCAATTTAAATCCTGCCATATTCTGGGTGTTTATGCTAAACGTAAAATAGCTTGAGACTAACCAGATCGAATAGATTGCGATTCTTTTCATTACTTACAGTATTAATTTCTTAAAATGAAAGTTAGATAATTCGAGTAAGAGATATTAAGATTTTAAACTAAATAAGCTCTAAATTAGGGATGGGAGTTAGGCCGTGGAGATAGGGCATGGATTCGTAATATCTGCTATTACAATGCGGGTAGAATACGCGCACAATATAAATACCCATGGAAATCAGCGAACAATTCCGGATATTTGGTGAGCTGAAATATTAATTCACAGCGTTCAAAGAATTGCTTAATTTTGATTCAATGTTGTTATGAGACATCTTATATACGGGACCTTTGTCTTACTTCTTATTTCATGTAAAAGTAATGAAGTTAAAACCATCCAAATAGATGAGCTGGCAGAACTTGCTGTTGGATGGTCGGGTGAGGTCATTGGTAGTTCGACAGAGAG
Source organism: uncultured Bacteroidaceae bacterium (assembly GCA_963767555.1). GTDB lineage: Bacteria > Bacteroidota > Bacteroidia > Bacteroidales > SM23-62 > SM23-62. The sequence continues at coordinate 36,938 of CAVYEL010000034.1, forward strand.
TTATGTAGGATGGGATGTGGAGATTGGTGATGCCGATAATGATGGCCAAAATGAGGTACTGACATCAGGATGTCCTTCGAGCTCCCTTAATATGTACAAACTGAAAGATGGGGAATGGAAAAACACCTTGCTGGCAGAAAACCTGGCCAGGACGTTTCCCGGGATGGGGCTTGCGGTTAAAATTGTTGATCTGGACCAAAACGGGAAAAATGAGATCATCCTGGGAACGGGGCAGGAGGGAGACAGTACAGCCATCTATTACACTTTCCGTATTGATGGCCTGGAGTTGAACACCCTGAACGTCAGCCGGCCTGGCTTCAATAAAAGCGGGTATACCCATAATTTGGCCCCTTACGACCTTGATGGTGATGGAATGCTTGAAGTCATTTCCGCTTACTGCGGGCATGGGGAAATTATCCGGTATGATTATGAAGTTGGACTGGAAGAAGTGAAAGCTAGTAAAATTTATCAGCTTTCAGGTTCAGGAGAAGAATCACTGATCGCTGATGTTGACAATGATGGGTTTGTTGAGTATATCACCTCCAATGGTTTCAGGAAGGAAGATGCAAAGATCGAGATCTTCGAGTTTGGTGCCTCCGGTGAACTCATCCTTCCCCCACGCCTGGTGATCGAAGGTTATGACGGGAAGGGATGTTTTTACGCATCTGTCATAATTGGTGATCTTGACAATGACAGTAAGAACGAAATGGTAATAGGGTGGAAGCAGGATCAAAATATCAATAAGGGAACCATACTGGGATACCAGGTGGGTGATGAGGCAGAGATAAAGTACACTTTTGCCTACGAAGACAAGGACCTGGATCTTGCCTATTTTGAGAAGATGATGGTTGTCGCCGACGCTGACAATGATGGATTAAACGAATTGATCGTATCAACCAGGGGGGATAACCTGTCTGAATTTATCGAGAGCGAACATCTGGGTCACCTGTTCATGTGGACAGTAAAGGACGGAGGCATTGATAGAGAACTCCTGCTTAATTTTCACCAGGATGTGGCCGGTTCATCATGGATTGATGTTGGAGATGCGGATAATGACGGGTTGAATGAAATTATACTGGCCACGGGGGAAGGGGATCGCACCCTGAAGGGCAGATCCTATGTCGTGATGATTGAAAAATCTGACTGACCTGGTGCGATCTATTTGCTGGCATTTACCTCAGGAACTTTTCCCTGTTCTGCAGGTTCAGCAGTCCGAGCAGCAACAATACAATACTGCAGATGGTCATGATGATGCGGTTCTGTCGGATGGTTTCAAGCCAGACAAGTTCATTGACACTGTCCGGATCCCGGAAAGGATTCAGGAAAATGTTCCATTTTGAGTATTCAAGTTCGTCTACAAGTATGAGGAATACTAGTCCGAGGACAACCATGATCACCGCAGTTGCATTCCCATTCTTAACAATGGTTGAAACGCAGAATCCGAGTGTTGAGACAAAAATAACCAGTATCATTAGCTGTGAAACCATTTCAAATATCGGGATGCTCACCAGGGCATAATGCGCGAGTGCAGCAAAAGGGAACAAAAGCACATAAACGATTATCAAAACCATGAGGATACGGACCAGCCATACCTTGTAGCGATAATCAGGGATCCCGAATATGATCTCCAGGGTTCGCTGGTCGGCATCACTTTGTATACCGAAAGCGGATGGATAGAAGACCAGCAGGATGGCCGGGAAGATCAGCAGTCCGTAGACATCATGTATCCCCAGGTAATTATCATCAAAGGCCCTGATGGTTCCCAGCAGCAGGAAAAATCCAAAAGCTGCAAGGATGAAATAAACAAATTTGCCCCCGAATACGATCCTGATATTATACCGGGCCAGGCTGATTAGATTGTGCTGTATGTTTCTATATTTTTTCATGTCCCCTTCAGGCCGGTTTTTTATTTGATTGTAACAACCAGAGGTAAGCATCTTCCAGTAAGGGGTGCTCCTCCTCTGCATTTTCAAAAGGTTTTTCTGCTGAGATGCACCGGACCCTGATCTGGTCATTGTCACGCATATGGTGCATCACCAGCAGATCCCTGGTGCTTTCTTCAAATTCAGCAGCAGGCAACAAAACCTTCCAGACCCTGCCTTTTGCTATCCCGGTCATATCTTTTGGGGTGCCGGTAAACAAGACCTCACCATTGTTAATGACAGCCATGGTAGTACAGGAGCTGGAGATGTCCTCAATAATATGTGTTGAGAAAATTACAATGCGGCTGCGGCTGAGTTCCACCAGCAGGTTCCGAAACCTGATACGCTCCCTTGGATCCAGTCCCGCAGTAGGTTCATCAACCACCAGTATCCTTGGCAGGTGAAGCAATACCTGTGCAATGCCAATGCGTTGCTTCATACCACCTGAATAGGACCCTATCTTTTTGTTGCGGCTATCCCACATGTGGACGGCATTCAGGACTTCGGCTATGCGTTTTTTCCTGACCTCAGGTCTCTGTAATGCCCTTGAGCATTGCCTGGTAATCGAGATAACCTGCTGCGGTCATGTTTTCATACATGCCGAATTCCTGGGGCAGGTACCCTATCAGTCCCTGCAGCTCTTCCCTTTTCTCCTGGGTGTCAATACCATTGATCCATATCTTGCCATAACTCTGTTCCAGTATGCCGCAGATGGTGCGTATCATGGTGGACTTCCCGGCGCCATTGGGACCCAGCAACCCGAACATGCCATAACCAATATCAAGGGATACCCCCCTTAAAGCCTTAAACCTTTCCTTTTGGGTACCTATCCCGGGAATGATCTTAACCAGCCAGACGAACCATCGGAAGATCTTCCGGACCTTCTTTGTTTCGAGTCCCCCGTACCTGATCCTGTGAGCCACCCAGGCCATGGCGAGCAGGAGATACCATATGCTGCCTACAACAATGGTCAACGCCAGGTTTTCCCATTCCAGCTGGAACAGGACCAGGATAATCAGTGGAGTGACATATCTGAAAAAGCCCCGCAACATTGTCAGCCATTTTTTTCGGTAGAACTGCCCGAAGCCCTTTATCACAGACAGCACAAAATACCAGGAAACAATTGAAGCAATCAGTTTCCAGAAGCCGCTGACCAGATAGAACCATGAGAAATAGATGAGGAAGATCAATAAGGGGACCTGCCAGATAAGGGCTTCAAACCTGGGCCTGGGATCGCTTTGTTTCTGTTCTGCCAGCCTTGCCATCCTGCGTCCGGTTTTATAGTCCCGTACAGCCTTGTTATCCCGCCCGTAGATCTTTACGAGGTTTGAGATCCGTATATGAAGTTCTTCCTCCTGAGAGATTATGGTGAGTTTTGCCTTCCTGAGGCTGCTTGTGATGAACCAGATACTGGCCGGAATCCCCGCCAGCACCAGTAAGCCGCCTGCCATTTTCCAGATAAAGGAATCTATGTACAGTATAACAATGATGAATCCTGCTATTTCCAGTCCCAGTATGAGAAGCTTTAACGGCAGGTTCAGATCCCGGATCCAATTCAGTGAATGTTCAATCCCGTTGTACAGCATTGGTATAAACACCAGTGTAAGCAGGGTACTGACGGTGAATCCCCCGATCACAGTTACCGCAAATGGCGGACCAATGGCTTCCACATATTCTGCTTTACCCATGGCCAGGGGGAGCATGGCCACACATGTGGTTACGGCCGTGATCAATATGGGCCTTACCCTCGACAATCCCGCTACCATTATGGCCCTGGTCCTCCGATATCCGTTCCTGCGAAGTATGTTGACGAAATCAATCAGGATGATGCCATTATTTACCACTACTCCCAGCAGGATCAGGAATCCGGTCAGCGTATTGGCATTGAAGAGGGAATTCCCGGTAATGGTCAGGAAGAAAAATGAACCAATGGCTGCCAGGGGAATGGAGAACAGCAATACGAGAGGAGTAATAAATGATTCGAAAACAATGGCGAGGATCATGTAGACCAGAAGCAAAGCAATGAGGAAGAGGTATTTGAATTCATCCAGGCTGGATTCTTCCTGAACGAGTTCCACAGCCACACCCGGAGGTATGCCTGCATTTTCAATAATATCCTCGATCTCCTCACGGGCAAATTCCAGTAACTCCTTGGAATCGTAGACATCATCGATATACTGGTAACGGAGTTCTATTTGTTTCTCCTGGTTCACTCTTGATATCCCACGCATGCCGGATGCGTAGAAGATATCCGTAAAACTTTCAAGTTCAAAAAGATTTTCATCCTGGGCATCAGGGATTTTCATCAATCTCAATTCATCAATGGTTTTATCTTCTCTCGCATCTTCCAGCAGGCTCTCATCGTATTTGATCATGATCTCGTATTCTTCATTACCCTGGCTGAAGGTTACACCCGAGCTAATTTCGTTCTGAAATGAACTGAGTTCACTCATCACCTGGCTGAAGGTGATATTGTGATCAGTCATTAAGAGAGTATTGAAATCAAGGTGTACTTCCTGCTGGTTATCCCGAATAGACAGATTGGCCCTGTTGATATTATCCAGTTCATCAATATGTGACTGCAGAGCTTCCGCAACTTCCACCATCAGTGAAAAATCCTGTCCTTTCAGCAAGAGGTACTCCTCATCTTCTCCAATACCCATCAGTCTCTGGAATCCCGCTGATCCACCACCCATACCGCCGCCCCCACCGCCGCCACGGCTGAAACCACCTCCGCTTGCAGGTGCTGTCAGGCTGATACTTGCAGAAGGTGAATCCTCCACTTTCTCCAGGACATCTGATTGAATGGCACCAAATGTTCTTTTATTAATTTCCTCGTACTCATCATGCAGTATCAGGGTCACCATGGCTTCTTCTTCCTCAATGGTTGATACGATATCCTTTATTTCCTTGATGCCTGTAAGTTTTTCCTCCATGCTTGCCACCTCTATATCGGTTGTCTCCAATGTGGCTCCGACAGGCATCGTAACATAAACCTGTATCTGGTTTGTCTCCAGGTCACTTAATGTGTTTACAGAAACAGCCATGCAGGCCAGGATGGTCACAAAGAACAGGATAAGTACCCCGATGATGGTTGGGGCTGGATTTCTCAGGGCTGTTTTCAGCAGGAATAGATAGAGGCGAACCCCCCGGTTATCCAATGACACTTTTTGATAAACCTCTCTTGACCTCCTCTTTTTTCGGGCGATGATCACATGTACAACCATGGGTATAAGCAGGAGGGAAACTACCAGCGATACGGACAGGGTGGAGATTATGGAAACCCCGATATGTTTGCCAAGGAGTTCTACCAGGTAATTTGAAGAAAAAGCAAAGGGTATGAAGACGGCAATGGTAGTAAGGGTGGCGGCCAGTATGGACCGCCAGACTTCACGGGTACCCTGAAGTACAGCCTCTGCTGGTTTAAAGCCAAGCGTTCGCAGTCGATAAATGTTCTCAAGCACAACCACGGAGGTATCCAGCAACATTCCAACTGCCAGGGCAATCCCCACCAGCGTCAGGCTGTTTATGGTTACGCCAAATCCAAAAAAGAAATTAAAGGCGGTATAGATGGATACCGGCATGGCCAGGGCCACAACCACAACCAGGCTGATGTTCCGCAGGAATACCCAGAGAATAAATATTGCCAGGAGTCCGCCGGTTAGCGCCAGCCGGATGATCTGGTTTATGTTATCTTCCATAAGCCTGGCGGTATCATCCTGCACTACGATCTCAATATCATAAGCCTTATTACTCTGGTTGAGCCTTTCGATCTCATTTCTGATATCATGTGAGAGGTCAATGATGTTGGCCTGTGCATCATTGATCACGGTCAGGGACACTGCCTCCTTGCCGTTCACCCGGCTGATGGTTTCTTCTTTTTTCTCACCATAATAAACCTCGGCGATGTCCTTAAGCTGCACCGGGTTCCTCCCGCGGCCCACCACAATATCCTCAATCTGTCTGATGTCCTGGTAATCAGCGTCCAGGTACACGAAAAAACGCTGTCCTTCCTCCTTGATCGTTCCCCCGTACTGCCGGAGATTCATGTTTCGTGAGAGCATGGTTCTTATCCTGGTAGGGGTGATTTTATAGGCATCACAGGCGGCCTTATTGAGGATCACATCTACAGATTTTTCCTGTCCCCCGTAAACATTTACAGCAGCCACCCCATCCACATTTTCCAGTTCAGGAATGATTTTCTGGTCGGCAAAATTCCTGACCCTGTTGGAACCTCCTGATCCGCGGACCTGCAGGGTCATCAGGATATTGGTCGTCAACTCAGTATCCATCTTGATCACCGTAATGTTAAATTCTTCAGGCAGATCCTTGCTCAGGGTAGCAATCCGTTCATCCAGTTTCAGGTAGGCATATTTGAGGTCGGTATTGTTCTCGTAGGAGACATAGACAATACCCCTTCTCCTGTCGGCAGAAGATTCTATCAACTCAATGTTTTCGAGTCCCGCGATAGCAGATTCCACCGGAATAATTGCTTTCTGCTCCATGTATTCAGGGGTTACCTCAATCTGTGAGGTCACCTGCACAAACAACATGGGCAACTCCGCATTGGGGAACATTTCCATCTTGAGCTGCTGGTAGGAAACATAGCCAAGCAAAGTACTGGCTATAAACAGCATCGAAATGAGTGTCTTCCTTTTGATGATGAATTTCATTCCTCTTCCCCCGGTTTCCTGGATTTAAACCACCTTAGTTCCATTTGGCCAAACAGCATATACACACAGGGTATCACCACCAGTGTAAGCAGGGTAGAGGTTACCAGTCCCCCAATAACCGCCCATGCCATAGGAGATCGCAGGGAAGCACTTTCCCCGAATCCAAAGGTCAGGGGCAGCAAGGCCAGAATGGTTGTCAGTGTGGTCATGACGATAGGCCTGATACGTCTTTGTCCCGCAGCAATAATAGACTCCTTCAATTTCATTCCGGATTTCCGGAACTGGTTTATGGCATCCACCAGTATGATGGAGTCATTAACGGCTATTCCGACCAGCATGATGATGCCAATTACTGCCATGATATTCAATGCCTTGCCCTGCAGGTAAAAAATGCCAATGGCACCTACCACGGAAAGCGGAACCGTCAACAAAATGGTGAAGGGGTGTACAAGGCTTTCAAATTGCGAGGCAAGCACCATATATACCAGGATCAGTGATAGTAAAAGTGCAAATGCCAGGCTGCTCATGGATTCTTTTCTCAGGGCCTCCTCACCCGTTATGTGGAACCTGTGCTCAGGTGGAAATTCTATATGCTGGAGCCTTATGCTGATGGCTCCGGCCATCTTATCCAGGGGAGTGTCTCTCTCAAGGTCAGCTGTAATTCTTACGATGCGGTTCTGGTTATTGTGCAATATCTCCCTGGGGGAATTTCCAATTTTGATCTCTGCAACCTCACGCAGCAGCACTTCAGCATTGTCCACTGTAATGGTCAGATTCTCCAGTTCCTGAAGGCTGATATCCTCAAGCTTAACGGTAATATCTTTCAGCTCTCCTTTTATGTCCATTTGTCCCGCATTGGTCCCCTGAAGCTTCTCACTCACCCTGCTGATCAGGGTATTCACATCAATGTTCATCAGTCCCGCTCTATACCTGTCAATCTTAATATCCACCTCCGGTGCTCCACCCTCTATTGAAGAAGTAATATTCTGTAAACCTTCAACTCCACTCAACTCACCAATAACCTGAATGCTCAGATCCTCCAGTACCTCCGTGTCTGTCCCCACCAATTCAATCACCAGCGGTGCTTCATCAGTGCCCAGGATGGAACGCAGGGCAGTTTCCTCCTGCCTTCCTATCATTTCAATGTTGGCATTGTCAGCATAAAAATAGGTCAGGGATTGAATAAGTGATGAGGCCGGAATCTTTCCCTCCCTTACCAGTTTTACTTTCAGGGTTGCCATATTCTGATCGTCAAAAACATCTTCCCCTCCGGATGAAAGTCCAGATGTCGGACCAATCTCAGTGTACACCAATTCCACCTCACCGGGGGCCAGTTCCCTGACCAGGTTCTCAACGCTTTCGACCGCTCCTGCAGTTCTTTCAAGTCTGGTACCCTCCGGCATCTTAAGGTCAACATAAAATTCACGGGTATCTGTTTTTGGCATGAACTCGCTTCCCAGTTGCTGCATCATCAACCAGCCCAGGGCAATCAGTCCGAATGCACCCACAAGCACCCATCCTTTATAATCCAGGGTTCTGTCAAGGAAGTGGCCGTACCGGGTGAACTGGACCGATTTTTTTTCTTTCCCTTTGAAAGGAGATTTTTTCCGATAGGCCCGGCTATAAAGCATGGGAATGATCAGGATGGCCACCACCAGGGAGCAGAGCAGGGAAAATGCTACCGTGAAAGCCTGCTCCTTGAACAATTCACCGGCGGCACCGTGCATATATACTATGGGTATGAATACCACAATGGTTGTCAGGGTGGAGGCAATGATGGCTCCCCCTACCTGGGAGGTTCCGTTGACTGCAGCTTCACTCGCCGAATTGCCTGCTTCGTGGTTCCTGAATATATTTTCAAGTACAACGATGGCATTGTCTACCAGCATTCCGGCCCCCAGTGCAAGTCCACCGAGGGTCATTATATTCAGTGTCAGATCGGCAAAATACATCAGGGCAAAAGTGGCTATGATGGAAATGGGTATGGCAGCAGAGACGATGGCTGTCGGAGCTATCCGGCGCAGGAAAATGAACAGTACAAAGACAGCCAGGACAATACCCCCGATGGCGCTGTTCCTGACCTCTCTGATAGCTCCTGAAATAAATTGTCCCTGGTCCTCAACGATGGTAAAAGTAAATCCGGGCAGGGACTTCTCCATCTCCTCCAGGGCCACCCGCAGTTGTTCTACTGCCCTGACAGTATTATAGCGCATTTCTTTATATATGCTCAGTCCGACACAGGATTCACCGTTCAGCCTGACTGAATTTTCAAGATCTTTCGGCTGCAGGGAAATGTTAGCAATATCCCCGAGAAGAACGGGGATGCGTTCGCCAGCCACAGACTCGTCGGGCTGTCCCATTCTTATGATAATATTTTCCAGCTCCTGGATCTGTTCAAGCTGGCTCAGTCCGCGTACAATATAACGCCTCCCCATCTCTACAATGGAGCCTCCGGAAAGGTTCTGGTTAAAATTCTGGATCCTGTTCGAAATCGTTGCCAGGTCTACATTATATGATTTCAGCAGGTAATCATTGGTCTCGATCAATACCTCAATTTCCTCGGCACCATCAATATCCACATCAGCTATACCCTCCAGTCTTATCAACTCATTCTTTACATAATTCTCGGCTACTTTACGAAGTTCATTCAGATCATCTGTTTCTGTATGCTGAAAGGCTACCAGCATTACCGGATCAGCATTCGGATCGTGCTGGGTGATATTGATCTCGTCCAGGTCTTCCTGGTTGAATGAGGACAGGGCCTTGGACAGGTCCAGAAATGCCTCATCCATATTCTTATCCCAGCTGTATTCCACTGCAATCTGTGCTACTCCCACACGGGAGACAGATGAGACATTGCTTACTCCGCTTTGCCGGATGGCCAGTGCCTCAATCTGGTCTACAAACTTTTCTTCTATTTCCTCGGGCGGGCGTTCTCCTGATTTAAGCTCGATAAATAAACGTGGGTTATTGAGGTCTGGAAACAGGTCGATCCCGAGCTTGTCAAAAGAAATATATCCAAGCAGCAGTGTCGCAAGGATGATCATACTGACCGAGACCGGATAGTCAACAGAGAATTTGGTAATGGATTTCAACATTATTGCTGGAGATTAAATTCCTGAAAAATGATTACCTGAGGACCTTGACCCTGGACTTGTCACGCAGGGTCTCAAATCCTTTACTGACAACAGACTCCCCGGGTTCGAGTCCTGCGATAACCTCCACCCTGTCAGCACTTTCCAGTCCCGTAGTGATCATCCTTTCATTGGCCACCCCCCGTTCTACAACGAATACCGTACGTGTCCTGTTCCTGGTTACAATGATATCCTTGGGGATAACTACTGCGTTCTCTGCACTGTTGATCACCAGGTCTGCTTTTACGAACATGCCTGGCAGTATATTCTGTGCTCTATTATTTACATGGACCAAACATTTAAAAGTCCTCGCCTCCGGATCAATGGCGGGTGAGATCTGGGTGATCTCACCGATCAGTGTATCCAGGGGACTTGTATAACTGGTGACATAGACTTTAAACCCCCTGCTGACATTTTCAAAATATTTTTCGGGAAGATTTGTTTCCAGGTAAAGCATGCTGTAGTCAATCGTCTTTACTAAAATAGTGTTAGCATTAACCCTGTTGCCATTGGTGAAATATGGCAGTTCTGAAATGACACCCGGGAATAGAGCTCGGACTGACATCTTGGCCAGGTTGATCTGGCTGCTCTCAATATCATATTCTGAATTGATGAATCCAATTTCGGCATTTTTTAATTCACGAAGCGTAGAACCACCCTTTTCATAAAGGGATTTTTGTTTATCAAATTCCTGCCGGGAAATTTCAAGATCGACTTCCTTCGACCTGATCCGGAGGTTATTAACATATTCTGCATCTTCAAGTTTAATGATGGCTGCTCCCGCATTCACCCTGTCACCAAGGATATATGGCCTGCCTGTTGCCGGATTTTGCTGAAGCTGGTATTTGCCTGCAATCTCAGCCTCCAGGCTGACCTCCTTGATGGGGTAAACCGTACCGGTGGTATTGATAAACTCTTCAAGGGAAGAGGTGTCTACTTCGATGACCCCGACAGGTACTTCTATTGAGGTTTCAACATTCAGATCAGGTTGCTTGCATGAATTTCCGATTACCAGGGCAGCAATCAGGATCGTGAATAAAAACTTTGTTCTTTTCATCAGTATGCTTGCTTTATTAGTTATTCTCTTCTTCAAGGAGTTCTTCAGGTATTATGGGAACCTGGTATTCAAAATCATATAATGTCTGAATTTTCAGGTTCAGTAATTCCAATTTATAATCAATAATGGCATTGGTCAGGGCCATTTTCCTGTCGGATAACTGGTTCTGTATAATACCCAGGTCCAGGCTTGTAAGGTCACCGTTCCGGTATCTTTCCAGGTTGATGTCATAGGTCAGTTCAGCATTGTCGACTGTCACTTCCTGTATAACAATCTGGTTCTCAAGATTTTTTATGCTTCTGACAATGGTTCTGACATTGATCTGGATATCAATCTTTTCTATTTCAAGGTCTATTTCAGTGCTCCTGAGATCAGCTTCTGCTGCCTTGATCTCTGATTTTCTTTCCCCCCAGTCAAAAATGGGAATATTAAGTGTCAGTCCCACGCTAGGCGTATTGGTCGGATTATGGAATAACTGGCCAAGGTCCTCATTGTTTGCCTGTACCCCGAAAGAAGCTGAAATGGATCCTGCAAACTCGTTAGTGGTTTTCGCATCCATCAGGTTGAACATGGAATTTTCTATATCGATGGCACGTTGCCGGAGTTCCATCCTGTTTTCCAGAGCATGATTCATGGCCATGTCCGGATCCACGTCCACCGAGTCGGCCTTGATAACAGTCATGAGTTCAAATTCATCAGAAAAGGGCATTCCAATGACCACTTTGAATTCATCCATGGCATTCTGAAGGTTCAGCTCGGAGGTATAAACCGTTGAGCGGCTGGTGGCCAGGTTTACCTCTGACTGGTACAGCTCCTCCAATGCCAGGAGTCCCCCGCCAACCTTGTTCTTTATGATCTCATGGCTTTCCAGGTTATTCTTTAATTCTTCATTGGCAATATTGAGTCTCATCTGCATAGAGTATACAGCGTAAAAAGTCTGGGCAACATTCCTTTCCAGACTCAGTTTCTGCAGCAGGTATCTCAGCAATGCCGTTTCATAGCTAAGTTCCACCCTTTCCAGTTCAACTTTTGTGCGATTGTAGGTGAAGATAGGCTGGGTAGTTCCAGGTACAGGCGGTTGTTCCATGTCTGTGAAATAGGATCCACTGCTCCTGCGGATTCTGAATTATTATAGTCATACGAGAATGTATTGCGTAAGGAAATGGTACCATCTGTTGGCAGTATCCGCTGGTTGATGGAGAATGTCCCTGCTGAGCTGGCTGATTCATTCAGGAACCATTCGCTGGTTCTTCTGTCGAAGCGGTTGGACCTTTCATATTCGAATGGATCCAGTACCAGGCCGAATTGGGATTTCAGCCTGGCCCGCTGGGCATTCAGTAATTCCTGGTTCCTGAGCAGGTCAAGCTCAACCTGCTGCATGGTGGGGCTGTTCAGGATGGCAATATCCAGAGCCTTTTCCATATCCAATAGTACCTGGGCCCGGAGTCCGCTTACCCCGAACGTTAATATAAGTAAGAGCCATAAATACCTGTATCTTAAGAATGGATTTGTTGATCTCATTATTATTTGTTTTATAATTATTTTCTTACCCATTTCACCGCATCGGCGAATAACCCGACTTCCGTTGGTCTTATTTGACAATTCAATTTTTGCCGTATCACCCGGGAAGTGGAATGCACCTATTTTATTCCAGCCTTCCTCAGGGTTTCTCAGTGTGAAGTCGACTTCCTCGGAGCCTTCATTGGAAGATATGGTATAATTATAGACAGTTCCCTCATCTGCGAACCTCGGACCAGATCCGCGGCCGCCCTGACCTGGATCTCTTCCACCCTGGCTGCCTACCTCCACCAGGCCTTCCACGTTGGGGACGTCCCAGCATGGCGGAAGTAGGAATATAGACATAGACATCGTAAAAGCCTGCAGCAGGAAGCACCGTGGTCCAGCTGGCTACATTTCCGCCTTCTCCGTTTCTTGTCAGCATGGCGGAGCGGACAGATTCACCATAAAAACCGGAATGGGCCACAGGGGTCCATTTCATAGGATTTCTGCCCGACACCTGGCCATAAAAAACTTCATTCTTTTGTTCCTTGCGGGCATCGATGAATTGTTTCAATTTGCTTTCGTATGACATGGATACATATTGAAACCCGGGATCTTCATTGTCAACGACAAATTCGCCGGGAATGCTCAGTGTTAGTTCCTTATCGGATAAACGTTCATACTCTTCCACATCGGTCCGGTCAATCTCGACGGCCGATCTCAGGAAGGTGCTGAAAGTGGAAGGGATGTTTGCTGAAATAAGTGTATTCACCGTCATCATCCGGGGTTGTTCAAAAAGACTTATCTGGATCTCCTTTGTGACCCCGGGGTCCAGCTCGTACAGGCGCTGTTCGGAACCCCCTCCACCGCCGCCAAAAGATCCGGCCACCCTGAATGATACATCCACGAGCCCTTTCACCGTACCTGTATTGCGCAATTTAAATCTTACCAGGTAAACTTCACCGATGCCATCCCGGGTCTCAATGTATTCCGGACTGCTCATAATGAATGTAGGGATCTTGCCTTTTGTATTAATGGTTTCAAAATATGACTCTATATCCACACCGAATTTCCTTTCAAAATCAGCAGAGAACCGTTCAAAGGTTATTTCCCTGAATGCATTGTCTTCAAGGTAGGGATATAGATAGTTATCGAATTCACGGAGCCCGACCCTGTTTTTCAGGGCCAGAAATATGAAACTGCCGGCCTGCTTCACCAGTGCCGACGAAACCGAATTTTCCCAGTCAGCAAAGATCTCGGTGAGAGAATGATCCCGAAGCGCCAGATTCGCTGTCTCACTGTCTGTCATCCCGCCCCGGAAACTCTGCATCATGGATGCTGAAAAGCCTTCCTTCAGGTACATCTCAAGCATGGAATTGAACAGGGGGAAATCCGGGGAAGCTGATCCCGGTCATATAACTGTAGTAAAGAGGGAATACGCAGTAGGGATTCTTCGTGAAATCAATGCCCCGGAATGCCATCAGTCCCTTCTCCTCCCTGCTGTCGGAAGTTCCCGCCCGGACCGGTACCGGGTACTGCTCCTGAAAAATGTCGACGAAAGGAATCGTTTGAACATTCTGGCCTCAATCTCTTTCGGCGTGCTGGTCTCATTCTCCCGCCTGTTCCGCCGTTCCTCGAAATATTTATACCGGCCGAAATCCATTGTATGTCAGGCCCGCCCCTTTTTCCGGCATGAGGATCATTTCAGGCTGGATGGTCTCTGAGTTTTCCACCTGGGGCCTTTCATAAGCATGAAATTGAATGGGTGTCTCAACCAGGTTGATGCGCTTAAATGGATAATAGAGGTCCAGGTCTTCAATCTCATAATTATCCTTTTCCTCTTTTACCAGATCCCAGATGGTGTCTGTGATATTGGTAAAAAAACCGGAAAAGTAATCATGTCCGGGTTTCAGGTAAAGATTATATTCAATTCCATCCTGCGTATGGCTTCTCTTTTCAAAAGGACCAATTACCAGTGAAAGAGCATTCAGGTCCTCGTCCGGCTTAAAACGAAATTCATCATCCGATACCTCAACTTCTCCGGGTGCTACAGCTGTGAGTCCCGCATTGGGATTCACTGTCAATTCAAACCGGACAAAATCCAGTTTTCTTGGCATAAATGTGTGATTATTAAAACCTACACCGGCAGCCGGGTACCAGATTATCTCAGGTGTCAGTAGCAGGAAATCCTCTGTGATTATTGCCGGTTTCTTGTCCAGTGGAGCCACCTGTATGCGCTTTAGCTCCCGCCGGGTTTCATCCGGTATGTCAAGATATGCAATCGATTCGTCGACGGTCCCTGAATAGAATATAGAAAGCTCCAGCCTTCTTCTGGGAGCGAGCCCCTCTTCCGGAATGATTTTCAAGATCTGTTTGTCCCGGGCAAATTCAACATACCCATTCCCGGAAAAAATGCTGTCTATCTCAAATCCGGGATTCAATGAGAATATCAGGGTATCCAGGTGGGTCCTGTTCCGGTTCCTGAGGGATAATGCTGATGAGATCTGAATTTTTGATCCTTCCTGGTCGACCTGCAGTGAATTGGAGAGGATATCGACGACCGGTTCCCGGGCATAACGGTTATTTAATGAGAGGTATTCCTTTCTATCCAGGTCTTCCTGCTGATGAATTGTGAAATAACGATATCCCAGGAATCCTCCGAAAACAACGAATACTGCCAGTGCCAAAACATTTAAGGCATTCCACCTCCCCGTCTGGGGAAGCCTGTTCAAATACCTGATCGTGGCAAAGATAAACCCCAATCCGATGAAAAAATAGGCCAAACGATGAAGAATGATCATGTACGGGTCACCGAATCCGATGAATTCAGAATGGATCATCGGAAGGTTAAAGGCCATATAGTCCATCATCCCGTATAGCTTATCCTTGAAATAGAATAGGGTGAGTCCAATATATCCCAGCAACAGGATAAAAGTAACAGCCTGGTTCCGGATGATGATCATCAGTAAAAATGAGAGTCCCAAAATAAATACCAGGGTAGGAATGGTGATCAGCAGGGGATAATAGAGGTATGCCTGCCATATTACCGGAACATCCTTATGAACCAGGTTAAAGACCAGTGCCATAAGCAGTGCCAGTATTACCAGTCCGATAAAGAGGGTCAGTATACCCATTGTTTTACCCACAACATATTCCCCGTTGGATAATCGGCCGGGTATAGATGACTTCCGTGGTATCGAGTTTTTTATCCCGCGGAGAAAATCGGAAGCCAGGAATACCGCAATGATGGCCTGGGCAACATTGATGAAACAGCACATTGATATATGGCAGGTTGGCAGCAATGGCCCTGGTCGTCCAGCGTGCCCCCCCATGGAAACCAAAAAAACCCATATTGATGCTGAAAAGGAAAAACGAGAGCAATGATGGAGAAGATCCGGAAAAACCAGCTCCTGTAGAGGGTTTTTCTCTCATACCTTGAGACGGTTAATATGTTCTGGAAATTGATCAAAGGTTCCAGTGGTTTAATTTGTTTTCCATGAAATGCACATATGCATGTTCAAGGTTGGGATGGATTTCCTCTGGCCTCCAGATCTGCGGGTTTCTCACCGACGAACTGAATTTCCCATCCGGTTCCGGAAGGAATGGTGGAGATGATGGGGAATTTTTCCTTCATATTGCTCATATTGTTCTTCACTTACACTTGCCTGCCAGACAAATCCCTTTGCATCCGTAACCAGTTGATCGGGGGCACCATCATAGACCAGTTCCCCTTCATTCAGCAGGGCCATCTGGTTGCAGGTGCTGGAAATATCACCTACGATATGTGTGGATAGGATTATAATGGTTTCCGTATGGCTTAGATCCGAAAGGAGATTCCGGAACCTGATACGTTCCTCAGGATCGAGTCCCGTGGTAGGTTCATCCACAATGATAATGGATGGTTGGGAGATCAGGGCCTGGGCAATACCCAGCCGCCGTTTCATTCCACCCGAGAGTTTGTTGGCCATCCGGTTCCTTACCTGATACAGTCCAACATCATTCAGCATCTCATCCACCTGTTCACGCCGTTTCTTATCATCCGTCATGCCAGCCAGCCGGGCAGCATAATCCAGAAACTCCCATGAACGAAGTTTGGCAAAGAACCGGAAATCCTGGGGAAGGTATCCGAGCATCCTGCGGACTTCCTTTCTTTGTGTATTGATATCCCTGCCATTGATCAGCACCTCTCCGGAACTGGGCTGCATAAGCGTTACCAGGATGCGCATCAGGGTGGATTTTCCCGCACCATTGGGACCGAGCAGTCCGAACATGCCCTCCCGAATGCACAGGTCAATATCCTTAAGGGCCCTGTGGCCGCCAGGATAAATCTTGTTCAGTTGTTCAATCCTTATCTCCAATTTGCTCCTTGTAATATTGTTCCGGCATCCTGTAAATTACTCAAATTATTTGTTGTTTTTGGATAATCTGATCAAAGTATTCCTGTTGGACTTCCGGTATTTGACTTATTAATTCTGAAATGGTTTAAACCTTTCCAACGAGAAAAAGTCTAAATTGTAAATTGGAACCGTGTAATTATATTAAAGGAGGCTCAAAAATGAAAAACATTATCAATTTAAAAGCAGCAACATTATTTGTATTTCTTTTAATTTTCTCGATACCTGCCTTTACCCAGCCAGGAGGTGGACAGGGCAGAGGGAGGCAGATGACTGAAGAGGATGTGAAAGAAAGGGTTAAGCGCACGGCTGACTCCCTTGATCTGTCAAGCGAACAGGAAAAGAAGATACTTGCCATTGAACTTGAGTACTTTGAAAAGAACCGGGAAATGCGTGAGAATTTTGATCCTGAGACCAGTGACCGAGAAGCCATGCGGGAGTTTATGATGAAACAGAGGGAAGAGAGGGAAGAAAAGTATGCCAAAATATTGACCGATGAGCAGTGGGTAAAATATGAACAGATGATGGATAGAAGGCGGCAAAACATGCGCCGGCGCATGGAAGAGGATACGGGCGGGCAGCGAGGTCGTGGCCGCGGCTAAAAACCATACCCTATGAAGCACATACGTCTTATAATCCTGAGCGGCCTTATTCTGGCTGGTTTTTCAGTAATGGGACAAACCGGGAATACTGAGGGACTGACACTGAAACAGCGCCTGCACATGGGGGAAAAGATCAAGCAGGTTCGGGTTCCGACTTTTGCCACAAGAGAAGAAGTACTGGCACTTATCCGGGAGGAAGATCCTGATATGCTCTACCTGGATGCCCATCATGTGGCCTGCACGGAATGGGATATTGACCGTATCTGCAAGGCTGCTGCTGAAGAAAAGATGCCCGTCCTGATGCGGATAGATCACGCCGACCAGGCTGGGATGATATCCAGTATGCTTGACCTGGGAGGAGCTTTTAACTGGGGGGATAAGATCGGTCTGGTGCCTGAAGGGGTACCTTATTATGCATGGTGGAACAATAACGGGATCCTGGGGATCAAGCTCGAAACCGTAAAGGGGGTCCTGCTGTCCAGATATCTTGCCAAACCGGGCATAGATTTCATGGATTTCGGGGGACAGGATCTCAGTCATGATATCTTCATCCAAAAACATCCTGGATTTGAATCGCTGGAGGATTGCCGGAAATTTGTGGAAAATGCACTGATAGGAACCAATACAGTATTTTAATGTATAATTCTGACCTTTAAGTTGGAAACTTTTATTGAGCCCAAAGAACTGATTAACAACCCGGGGTTCGGAAAACAAAAGCGCAGAACCCAGGCTGAATTAACTGATGAAATGATTGATGCTCCCATAGTGGATATCATCAAGAGGATTAATGGTTTACCTTTCTGTTTTACCCTGCAATGTTGTTTCGGGCACTTTGTTTACGATGGACATTGGGATCCGCATAACCTTGATCCACTGCCAGCATCAGAACAAATCAGCAGGGTGGAGTACAGGATCGCTTACATTGCTTACTGCATAGACAATTGTGGTGCTGGAAGAGATCTGATGGATAAATTGGCAAAATTAACTACGATCGATCCTGAAAACATTCAGTTTTGTTCTGCAAGGTGGTTCTGGAATAGGCAGGTCAATTCTTATGCACTTCAGGTAGAGCCTGATAGGTTCAAGCACAAAGACAAGGCCTTCCTCGATTATAAGGAAGCCCTGTATATTGAAAAGTTAAAGAAGGAGTTTTTTCATAAATTAGAGGAACTGCTTCATTGTCAGTAATAAGTTGGGAGGAACATAAAATGAGTGCATTTTGCTACAGGTTGGTATCCTTCGTTGCCATATTAGTCTTGATTTTTTGCAACTCCTGTAATTCAATTTTAGACGAACAGTTAAAACTTCTTGAGGAGGCCCACAACAGCCATGATATTGAAAGATTGCTCAGTTTCTATACAGACGATGCAAGATTTGTCCTGGTGGATGGCTGGATTGCCGAAGGTAAAGACAAACTGAGGGAACGGTTTGAGTGGGACTTTGCTATGCATGGTTCCCTGCACTTCTTTGATTATCAGATAAACCAGGATACAATAACCTGTCAGGTAGAAGAGCGGAATGATTTTTTTACTCTTTTGGATATTGATGTAGTCAATTATGAATATTCAAAGTTTATTTTTGCGGACGGATTAATTAGGGAAATACAGGCAAAAGTAAGCCAGCAAAGTATTGAAACAATTGATAATGCTCTTTCGGACTTTATGATCTGGGCTACTGCTGAACGGACCCTTGAATTAGAAGAACTTATGGCTGATGGCAATTTGCTGTTTACTGCAGATAAGGCAGAAAAATGGATGATACTCCTGCAGACCTACCGTATAACAAAAATCCTGAATCAGACTGAACCAGCCAGTAGTAATTAACTCCACAGCCTGTCCCAGGCACGTATCTCATCCCATTCCGGAGTGGGAGCAAAGAGCTCTTCTCCTTCTACCAGGAACTCCCTGACCACCTCATCATTAAGTTCCACTCCGATGCCAGGTGTTTCTGGGACTTTCACATAGCCATTCTGTACGAGGGGTTTTTCAATGCCGGTCACCAGGTCCTCAAATCTGGGGGAATCCACTGCATGATGTTCCAGCCAGAGGAAATTTTCGCTGGCTGCGGCAGCGTGCACTGCCCCCAGGAAGGATACCG
Source organism: uncultured Bacteroidaceae bacterium (assembly GCA_963767555.1). Lineage (GTDB taxonomy): Bacteria > Bacteroidota > Bacteroidia > Bacteroidales > SM23-62 > SM23-62. The sequence continues at coordinate 56,317 of CAVYEL010000034.1, forward strand.
GTCCCGCAGCATGATGCTGCATGAAACCAATACCATGCATGGATGCAAAATCACCGATTTTTTTTGTTTCCAGGATGCCACCGGCAGTATTGGGATCAGGATGGACAATATCCACCGCATGTTGTTCGATCAAATCGTGAAATCCGCCATACAGCATGTATATATCCTCGCCGGTCTGTGTCGGTGTGGTGGAAGCCTCTGTGATCTCCCTCCATTGCTCGTTGTATTGCCAGGGTATGATATCCTCTACATAGGCCAGGTTGTAAGGTTCAGCAGCCCTGGCGATCTTGATGGCTTCATTTACCCCGAAATGGCCCCAGTGATCTGTTCCCATAGGGATCTCGTATCCTATTTTTGAACGCATCACATCGAGGAATTCCATCAGCCTGTCTATGCCTTTGTCTGTGATCTGGACAGCGGTAAAGGGATGCTTGGTTCTCCTGTAATCCCGGTACTCATACTGGTATGGTTTCAGATCTCCTCCCGGATCGTTGATAACGGCCCCTGGCAGGTCCCTGAGCAGGGGGATCCCTATATCCATCTTCAGGGCTGTATAACCTGCGTCTATCCTTTCCTGCATACGATTGGCATACTCATGGGGATCGCGTGAAGTGGTTGTGTCACAATACAACCGGACCCTGTCCCGATATTTCCCGCCGAGTAACTGATACACAGGAACTCCATAGGCCTTCCCGGCCAGGTCCCACAATGCCATCTCCACACCCGATACACCACCTCCCTGACGGCCATGATGGCCAAACTGACTGATCTTTTTGAAAAGCCGCTCAACATTGCAGGGATTTTCTCCCAGGATCCTGCTTTTCAGGAAAAGGGCATATTCCTTTGCAGCACCATCACGAACATCGCCGTGTCCGACAATTCCCTGATTCGTATAGATACGGACGATGGGTGTGCGGAAAACCACACCACTGATCTCCGCAATACGCATATCTGTTATCTTCAGGTCTGAAGGGGCAGCATGCCGGTTGACTTTTTGTGTAAGAAATCCGAGTTGCTCATGGATAGACTCATTGAGTAAGAGTCCGGCTGAAAGCCCACCAAGACCAGCCTTTTTCAGGAAGTTTCGACGTGAATCTGTGGGGGAGGTAATTGTCTTTTTTTTCATGATATTGCTTTTCGTGTTGGGATCATTCCATAAATTTAATAAATTCACTCGATTAGTTGACATTTCAAATCCACACTATGCGCAATACTATTTTCAAGATCCTGCTGGTTGCCTCCTTTATTTTTCTGGCCGGCTTTATTTTTGCATGGGTCACTGGTACCCCCGGACTTACAGGTCCCATGCTTACCCTGTTTTTTGTGAGCCTGGCCATAAGTTTCCATGGTCATCCCAAGCTTAAGAAATTTGCCTATACCATTTGGATCTTCGCCGCTGTAACGGTATCGATGAATTATCCACAATTATTCAGGCAGATCGGGGATTTCGATCTGAAAAAAACCATCGTTCCCCTGCTGCAGATCATTATGTTCGGCATGGGTTCACAACTGAGCATTAAGAATTTTGCCGATGTGATCCGCATGCCAAGGGGTGTGATCATTGGGATAATCTGCCAGTTTACCATCATGCCCATAGTCGGGGTCAGCATTGCCAAAGTATTTGGATTCCCACCTGAGATAGCTGCCGGGATCATACTGGTCGGTTCTTCACCAAGCGGACTGGCATCGAATGTCATGTCCTTCATCGCAAGGGCAAACCTGGCTTTATCAGTTACACTCACGGCAGTGGCTACCATGCTGGCTCCCCTTTTGACCCCGCTGTTGATGAAATTGCTGGCAGGACAGTACGTACCTATTGATTTTTGGGGCATGATGCTGAGCATTGTTAATATTGTCATCCTGCCGATTGTTGCCGGATTGATCTTTAATGCCATAGGATATGGCCTGACCCGATGGAAAAGCATTATCATCCAGGCCATGGTTTACTTCCTCATTATCCTGGCGAAGAATTATCTGAATTTTCAGATCAATGATGTTTCCATTCAGCAATTCCTTTCAGCCACGGCTATCGATACACTATGGTTCTCCGTTTTGCCAATCCTGGCAGCTTTGACCTTCAGGTACTATGCCCGGGGCAGGAAGGGTTGGCTCGATAAAGCCATGTCACTTGTTTCCATGATAGGGATAGGCGTGATCATTACCATCATTACTGCTGCCGGCAGGGATAGTCTGATGACCATCGGAATGATATTGGTCCTGGCCTGCCTGATCCATAACCTGACCGGTTATACCCTGGGTTACTGGAGTTGCAGGTTATTGAAGATGGATGAAAAATCCTGCCGGACCATTGCGCTGGAGGTGGGGATGCAGAACGGGGGACTGGCAAGCGGGATTGCTTTGGAAATGGGGAAGGTAGCAACCATCGGTCTGGCACCTGCTGTATTCGGACCGATGATGAATGTTACAGGCTCATCCCTGGCCACCTGGTGGAGAGGAAAGACGGAGCAGGACCCGAACCCGAACCCGAACCAGGGGAAAATAAAACAGGCAGTAACTAAATCAAATACCTAATATTATGAAAAATTTAATGATTCTTTTCAGTATGGTTTGCCTGATCTTATCCGGAATACAGGTAAGCTCATCACAGATTGCCAGTCCAGATGAAATCAAGTGGCTGACCCTTGAGTGGGAAGGAGAACGCTTTGAGGATGGAAGGCCAAAGCTACCCCAGGATCTGCTGGACCGCCTGAAGAATATCTCCATTGAAGAAGCCTGGGGAGTGATGCGTGGCGAAGGTTACCACAACCAGTTTGCGGGAGATTGGAAAATGCTGCGTGAAGACCAGCCATTTACCGGACAGGCCCTTACTGCTCTTTATATGCCCAATCGGCCGGAATACGCTGACCGTGTATTGAAAAAAGGACAAGAGGAGGGGATGAAGGGGGCAACAAATTCCTGGCCCATAGACCTCTTAACCGAAGGAGATGTGTATGTGGGGGATTGTTTTGGGAAGGTGATTGACGGTACGCTGATCGGGGACAACCTGGGGAATGCCATCTATACCAACTCCAAAAGGGGAGTGATCTTTGACGCCGGGTCCAGAGACCTTGAAGGGCTGTCTAAGATTGAGGGTTTCAATGCCTACGTGAGGGGCTGGGATCCTTCCTTTTTGACCGAGGTAATGCTGGCAGGCATCAATGTGCCCATAAAGATCGGAAGCGCCACGGTTTTCCCTGGCGACGCTGTGCTGGCCAAGAAAGAGGGTGTCATCTTTATCCCGCCCCACCTGCTGGAGAAAGTCGTTATCACGTCTGAATTTATAGGATTGAAAGATACATTCGGACATATGCGGTTGAGGGAAGGGACATATACTCCCGGACAGATAGATGGCAGGTGGAGTGATGAGATCAAAGCAGACTTCCTTGAATGGGTTGATGCGAACCCCGATCAGGTACCTATGTCCAGAGAGGACCTTGATGAATACCTGAAAGACAGGACCTGGTAGTAAACATTTAATACTATACATATGAAAAAATTTAGTCGCCGTGAATTTGTATCCGCACTGTCTCTCGGTACAGGGTACATGATGTTCAGCAATCCGCTCACAGGATGTACAAACATTTCTTCCACAGATCCTTTTCAAATTGTAAAATTGGGTAACAGCGGTTTGGAAACCACCTTGCTGGGAATGGGGTGTGGCGTCAATGGTAGCATGCGTACATCTTTCATGACCAGGCAGGATAAAAGCAAAAGCCTGGCCCTTGTCAGGCATGCTTATGATGTCGGGGTCCGTTTTTTTGACGGGGCGGACCTTTATGGCACCCATGGTATAACAGCGGAAGCTTTAAAAGACATCCCGCGCGAAAAGATCATGCTTTCCTCCAAGATCTGGACCAGAGAAGGAGGGATACCTGGGACCGATCGGCCTGATGCAAATATTGTGGTGGACCGTTTCAGGAAGGAACTCAATACAGACTATTTTGACCTTATGCAGATCCATTGTATGGTAACAGCGGATTGGACAGAGACAGAGAAGCGGCAGATGGATATTCTTTCAGACCTGAAAGCAAAAGGTATCATCAGGGCCCATGGTGTATCAGTTCACAGCTGGGAGGCCATGAAAGCCGCTGTTGAAAGTCCATGGGTAGATGTCCTTCACGCCAGGATCAATCCTTACGGAATAATGATGGATAAGCCAGAGCCTGAAGAAGTTATATCCGTGATCCATAAATTGCACGATTCCGGTAAAGGGGTAATTGGAATGAAACTTGTCGGAGGGGGTACATATGTCGAGGATAGTGATAAGATTGATAATGCCCTGAGGTTTGTACTTGGACTGGGAAGCGTGGATATGCTCATTATTGGTTTTGAACAGGAGGCACAGGTAGATAATTACGCCGAAAGGATGAAGGTTGCACTGTCTGAGATCAAGAGTGCCTAGATCTGCAATGAATAAGCCTCATGAGGAATTTATTATACTTCTGCCTGATCCTGGCAGGCTGTACCTCAACTCCGGTTGAGGTCCGTGAAATGATATCCCTGGCCGGAGAGTGGACTTTCAGGGAGGATTCGCTCGATATCGGGCTCACAGAAAAATGGTATACCGGATCATTTGATGAGTTTGTTATCCTGCCCGGATCCATGGCGGGGAACGGGAAAGGTGATGAAGTGACCCTTCGTACCGAATGGGTCGGCAACATTGTGGACAGTTCGTACTTTAAAGATGAAAAGTACGAGAAATACCGGCAAGCGGATAATTTTAAAATTCCTTTCTGGTTAAAGCCGGTGAAACATTATATGGGACCTGCATGGTACCAGAAAGAGGTTAATATACCAGATCAATGGCAGGGCCGGAGGGTGGTATTGGTCCTCGAAAGATGCCACTGGGAATCAAGGGTATTTGTCAATGGCCTGGAAGCCGGCCACCGGAACAGCCTGGCAGCACCGCATACATACGATATTTCAGACCTGCTTGATCCGGGTTTGAACAGGGTCAGTATCCGGATAGACAACCGCATGATCATCCCGGTGGGCGTTAATGCGCACAGTGTCAGTGATCATACCCAGTCCAACTGGAATGGCATCGTTGGACAGATCAGCCTGGAGGCAAGTTCTCCAGTATTCATTAAGGATATTCAGATCTATCCTGATATTTCATCAAAATCGGCCAGGGTGGCAGTAACCCTGAGCAAACAGAACTTTGACCCCTTTGAAGGCCTCCTTGAGCTAAGTGCTAGCCGTTTCAATACGAATCAGGATCATACACCGGAAAGGGTTTCGGAACAAGTTTTTCTTAAGGATTCCACACAAACCATCGAATTGGTATACCCGATGGGGGAGGAGGTCCAGCTCTGGAGTGAATTTTCACCGGCCCTCTACCGGCTGGAAGTACAATTGAAAAGCACTGGCAAAAAATTGCTGGATCGACAGGCTGAAGATTTTGGTATGCGGGAATTTACAGCCAGGGGATACGCGGTTCCATGTGAACGGGCATCCTGTGTTCCTGCGCGGGACCCTCGAGTGCTGTATTTTTCCCCTGACCGGATATCCACCGACAGACGTTGCTTCCTGGGAACATATTCTGAACCGATGCAAAGCCCATGGTTTGAACCACGTTCGATTCCATTCCTGGTGCCCGCCTGAAGCGGCATTTCAGGCCGCTGACAAACTGGGGATGTATTTCCAGGTGGAATGCAGTGCCTGGGCAAACCAGGGGAGTACCCTTGGAGACGGAAACCTAATTGATGATTTCATTTACGCCGAAGGCGACAGGATCCTGGAGGCGTATGGAAATCACCCCAGTCTTTGTTTGATGGCTTATGGTAATGAGCCTGGAGGAACGAAACAGAACCAGTATTTCAATGAATTATTAAATTACTGGAAATCAAAAGACAACAGGAGGGTTATACACATCCGGAGCAGGTTGGCCCATTTTGCCTGAAAACGAATATCACAACAGTCCCCAACCCCGCATCCAGCAGTGGGGAGAAGGCCTTGGAAGCAGTATCAATGCTGCACCACCCCAAACTACATCCGATTACCGGGATATTATATCCAGGTATGATGTCCCAACATTATCTCACGAGATCGGCCAATGGTGTGTTTACCCTGATTTCAGGGAAATTGAAAAATATACCGGGGTGCTCAAAGCGACAAATTTCGAGATATTTAAGGAAACCCTGGAAGATAATCATATGGGGGACCAGGCAGAGGATTTCCTGATGGCTTCAGGTAAACTTCAGGCACTGTGTTACAAGGAGGAGATCGAAGCAGCATTGAGAACCCCCGGTTTTGCCGGGTTCCAGTTGCTGCAGCTTCATGATTTTCCCGGACAGGGAACTGCACTGGTGGGAATTCTTGACCCCTTCTTTGATTCAAAAGGATACATCACAGCTGAGGAATTCAGCAGGTTTTGCAGTCAAACTGTCCCTCTTGCCCGAATGGATAAGCGGGTATACACAAATGATGAGATCTTCCACGCAGAGATTGAAATGGCTCATTTTGGAGATGGGCCTTTATCGGACCTTAACCTGGTCTGCCGCGTGACCGATGTATCAGGAGAAACCCTGCATCAGATCGTATTGGAAAATGGAAAAATTCCGGTTGATAATGCCATCCACTTAGGTTCAATGGATTTTGATCTAAAGGGAATTACTCAAGCTCAACAATTGATACTACAGGTATTATGCTGAGGGGACCGGCATTGGTAACAGCTGGGATTTCTGGGTATACCCTGCTGATATTGAACCAAACCGGGGAGAAGTTTATGTCACCAGGCAGTTGGACGGCAGGGCGGAATCCATACTGGAGGATGGTGGATCTGTATTGCTGCTTGCCTGTGGAAAAATCAGGGAGGAGAAGGGTGCCAAAGTAGAAATAGGGTTTTCCAGTATTTTCTGGAACACCGCCTGGACCAGGGGCCAGGCACCGCATACACTGGGCATTCTCTGCCAGCCGGATCACCCGGTGTTCAGTGAATTCCCGACCGAGTACCACAGCAACTGGCAATGGTGGGATCCGGTATCACATTCGCAGGCCATGATACTTGATCATTTCCCGGCCACCCTGAAACCACTGATCCAGCCCATTGACACCTGGTTTGAGAACCGGAGGCTGGCACTGGCTTTTGAGGCACATGCCGGAGAGGAAAACTGTTTGTTTCTTCTATCGATCTGTCTGACGGGCCCAGTGACCGGCCCGTTTCCAATCAACTACTGTACAGCATCCTGCAATATATGAACAGCCCGGCCTTCAATCCCAAAGTCCGGCTTTTTCCTGACCAGGTCAGGGATCTGTTAACCCATTGATATCGCCAGGATAGGTTCATTCCGGTGAGATTACCAGTTCATCTCCTTCGTCCAGTTTAAGCAATTTTTCGAAACGGACCTTGGTAATATTGCCCTCCTGTTCAAGATCGAAGGAGACTTCATCCTGACCAAGGGTCATTTTTCTAATGCCCGAAAAGCTGCCTTCACGGGTTAAATGAAGCTCCTGCAGATCCAGGTATCCATACGCTACCTTCAGTGCTATCTCATTGTCCTCAGATCTCAGATTCCCCCAGCCACTATGGGTGGAGAAAAAACTGGTAAAATCATCACCCACTTTTGAATCTATCTTCATTTTCCTGTCAACGGCATCGTATGTAAGTCCGGTTAATCCCTGTATCATGCCATAACTGCTCATGGCCCTTGCATACCAGTGTCCGCATTCGAATTCATTAAATGGATTCCTTATTCTGCCATCATACCTTTTCCTGGCTGCCTGTACGATCTCCAGCCCTTTTTCAACTTCGCCCGCTATCATCAGGTGGGATGCTACCTGGTATTCAATCCCGGTCCATACTTCATTACTGTAAACAAACGGCAGCGAAGGTTCGTCCCCCTTCGGCCATGAGCAGAGCAGCAGTCCCCCTTCATGCCCATTGGCATATCCCGGCCTCTGTGGGTTCACATGATCGAAAAGATCTGGTATTGAAATTATATTTGTATACGGAAACAAGGTGGCTCCTCACTTTTTCCTCATCGAGAAAATTTTCAACAAAGCTCATCTCGCCTATCCAGCTGCCCAGGACACCATCAGAAATACATCCTTTCCCATACTGGTATTTTGGTCCTTCTTTTTTAAAAGTTCCAATGCTTCCGGTGAATACCAGCCCCCCATGCTTTCAATTTCCACATTGGTCGGGTCTGGTGATTTCAAACCCTGCCATTTTACTTCCTGTATATAATACTCTCCGTTAAATAATTTGTCCTCCATATATGTTTTTCCTTTCTGAAGAAGATCCCGGTATTCCGATACATCCAGGCCTGCCACCTCACCCATATTGATGAAGGCTGACAGTGCACCCAGGTAGAAACTTGTGCACATGCCATCGGGTCCCCAGAACTCAATATCGTAAGTGTTGTGATGGGGTTCCTCCAGGACTCCTTTCCTTTTGGGGTCCCATGCATTGATACAGTAATCGAGGCTGCTTTTTAACAGCCGGCAAGAGTTTCTTCATCCATTCCGTGTCTCCTGAGATCCTCCATTCCCTGTGCATTTTCATAATACCACCCAAGCTGGCCGTCCGAAGCAGCATGGAAATTATGTCCCACTTCCCGGATGGGCAGAGGGATCTGAAAGGTCTGATGGCCCTCAGGTACTCTGACTGACGTAAATTCAGTTTCCCTCAGTGTTCTTTCAAGGTCAGGAAAGAGATGTGGTAATAGCCTGGGCATAATTCCATACATGGGTACAGGAACCTGCACAGCAGCCACTATTGTCATGGCATCCTTCCCAGGCCCATAGATTGCCATCTTTCTGGCGCAGAACAGTTGGCGATTTCAGTATGGTAAGATTGGCAGCAACAGCTTCCAGTACTTCATCCGGCAGGCTTGAAGTATAAAAGGCATCCGAAAACTGCAAAGAGGCGATCCTTAATATCTTGTACCCGGATGTCCATTATTTGAACAAGCTCATTTATATTCTTGAAGCGGCCTGCATACCAGGGTTCATAATAGAGATCACCGGTACCCGGAGGGCAGCAACCTGTGCCGGGATCACAATCCAGTCCTTCTGCCTGTTTCGAACTCTTCATCAGTGGGTGCGGGACCTGTACGCAAATCAGAATGAGGTACATACCATGCCATCTGTAGACATACGGTTTCCTCTTCCCCGGGTTCCAGTTCCAGCGGAACATAGAGGGAAGCCCCCTGTGATCCCATCGTGTGTGGTATCTTCTGAAAAAGTGAATTCACTCAGGTCTTTCCATATCATCGTTCTTGAATCAAACCATCCTCCCCTGAACCAGGCCAGGTCGGTGACCGTATTTTTATGATCCGTAAATATGGCAAAGTCACCCTTATAATGGGGCTTTGTCGGGCAGGCAGGACTGTTCCAGCAGGAATCCATTCCTGATCCCGGAAATGGAGCCTTCGGTGTTATATCTCCTTCCCCATTCGAGATGGTTTCCATCCGCATGAAGTTTTCAGCATGATAGGAAAACACGGCCTCGATTTTCTCATTTGAGGTGTTTTTAAAGGTATATTCCACAGATGCCACGGGTAGGCTTGAATTATCCGCATCACCTGGAATGAAAGGGCTCCATCCGGTAATACTCATTTCCATCGGGATATCATCATCCTCAAGCTCAACGGTAGCAAAGGGAAACCGGCATGGAAAGTAGCCTTTTCAAAATGCGGATAACCACTTCGCCCCCATTCCTATCCCGTTACCGGAGTATTCAAGTCCAAACAGTTTCCAGTCCGGGACCGGTCCTTCAAGTACCTTAGCCCCGTTTTCCAGTCCTTCGACCGAGATGGCTGAAAACATAAAAGGTTCTTTGAATATATCCGGTTTATTCCGGACGGATACATGTGAAATGCCTCCTGTTCCTTCGAGACAGATCATACCTGTCCCGATGCCACCCATAGGAAAAGCTATCCGGTCCAGATATTCATTTTCATAGGTTCCGTTAAAGCTTCTTGTACTCCTCCCGGGATCAGTGGAATCACCACAGGAGAGCAGCTGCATGGCACAGATGAAGAGTAGCAATCGAATTAGATTGTTCATGGGGTTTGAATTATTGGTTGGTACATATTACAACAGACATGTAAGCCTATTCTCTCAGGAAAAGACTCTTTGTCGAAAATTCCGGATCACAGGTAAGATTTACATGCAGTTTTCGCAAACCTGCTTCATCTCCCGGTGTTGGGATATGGGTCAGGTGAACCTCACAATTCCTTAATTCCTTTAACTTTTCAACAGCCAGCTGTGCAGCCGGGTTTGAAATGGCAGAGATGCCGAGGACAATGAGCGTTTCATCGAGGTCAAGACTGATCATCTTGCCTGTTAGTACCTCTTTCTTAAGGAAGGTAAGGGAATCCATACTGCTCTTGGGCAGCAAGTGCATTTCATCAGGCAGATTGGCCAGGTGCTTGGTGGCATTCAGGATCAAACTTGAAGAGGCATGCATCAGGGTTGAATTTTTCCCTGTAATAATGGTTCCATCCCTGAGCTCGATTGCTGCCCCGCAATAAATACCTTCATTTCCCTTTCCTTCCTCCCTGGACTTCATGGCCGCATCCCTTGAAGGCAGGACTACGGTCCGGTCCCATACTTTTGCATTTACCTTTTCCATGACCAATTCAGCCCGTTCCACAGTATCCCGTTCCACCAGACCCATGGCATACTCCACCGCACACCTGAAAAATCTCCTGATAATCTCCTGGTGTGATGCTACCTGGATCACATCATCATCCACAATCCCGGCACTGGCCCTGTTCACTCCCATATCGGTGGGAGATTTATAGATCGATTCTTCACCGGTGATCTTTTCCAGTATCCTTTTCAGCAGGGGAAAGGCTTCTATGTCACGATTATAATTTACGGTTTTTATATTGTAGGCTTCCAGGTGGTGATGATCTATTTGAACGATATCTTTCAGATCTACCGTAGCTGCTTCATAGGCAATATTAACCTTGTGAGTGAGGGGGAGGTTCCATATGGGAAATGTTTCAAACTTGGCATATCCGGCCTTCACCCCTCTTTTGTAATCATGGTACAGGTTGCTGAGACATGTCGCCAGCTTCCCACTGCCCGGTCCGGGTCCGGTTACAACCACAATGGGCTTGCTGGTTTCGATATGTTCATTGGATCCATACCCTTCGTCACTCACAATCAGGTCAACATCCGATGGATAACCTTTGGTGAACTTATGAGTGTATACCCTGATGCCGTTGCGTTCCAGTTTGTTTTTAAAAGACCTGGCCGGAGGCTGGTTTTGATAACGGGTAATAACGACTGCGGTTATATCAATGCCCCAATCCTTAAAATCATCAATGGTCTTAAGTGCATCGGTATCATAGGTGATGCCAAAATCCGCCCTCATTTTTTTTCTTTCTATGGCTCCTGCGTGAATACAAAGAATAATATCAATTTTATCCTTAAGTTTTTGAAGCAAACGCATTTTTACGTTGGGATCAAATCCCGGGAGTACCCTGGATGCATGATAATCAAACATGATCTTGCCTCCAAATTCCAGGTAAAGTTTATCATTGAACCGGTTAACTCGTTCGAGGATAGCGTCGGTTTGTTCCTTCAGGTAGGCTTCGTTATCAAAGCCGATTTTTATTGCTGGAAGGGATTGTTTGTGTGTAGGCATTTACAGGCGTATTGAAAAGGTTGTTTTGAATCTGATTCAAGTTAAAAAAATTATCTGGTTACTTAAATGGCAATATATAATAACTTTTTTATAAATTGTGAATGCTTTGATCAGAACCTAATTCGAAATAAATATTCAAACCAATGAAAAAAGAAGTAATCATACAATCGGCATCCAGGACCATGGTCATCATCTTTGGCATAATCTTTATGCTTTCAGGATGTAAATCCAATAAAAAAGAATCAACAGAATCTTCCGCGCCGGAGGAAGAGGCAGGACAATCGGATGATATAATCCAGAATCTGACCAGTTATCCATTACCTACCGCCTATGAAGTAACAGAAATGTTACAGGAAGCTGGTGCTTCCTATATCCTGACCCTGTCCAATCCGGCCAGCAAGGTTGGCAATTATATCTCCTCTTCTGAAAAGGCTTTGAACCTGGGTGTTTACGGTACAGACCTTTCCTATGCCAGCACTTATATGATGAAACAGGAGACAATGAGGTATCTTGAATCCTCAAAAAGGCTCATCGATGATCTGGAGATATCGACTACGTTCAACACGGATTATGCTGAAAGGGTGGAGAATAACCTGGATTCCAGGGATTCATTGATCAATATCATTGGTGAATCATTCGAGGATACCTGGGCATATCTGGTAGAGAATGAACAGGACAAGCTGGCCATATTAGTGGTTTGTGGCAGCTATATTGAAGGTATCTATATTACTTCACAGATTGCTTATACAGCAGCAGATAATTCCAGCTTCCTGGAGATCATCGCCCATCAGAAAAAATCACTGGGCACGCTGCTCGAGATCATTGATCCAATCAAGGGGGAGGCTGATTTTACAGATATTTACCTAGGCCTTATCGATCTGGCAAAGATCTATGAGGACGTTGGTGAATACATTAACAGACGACCAACTTAAAGAGTTGATAAACACCATTGAACCACTGAGGGAAAGCATTGTTTAAGCAAATCCTCCATGAATGAATTTATCCTGAATGCCTTACTTCAGCTGTTTGCGATCATTGCCAATGTGTCTGAAGATGGGATTTCATTCAAGGCAAGGAATATTGTAAAATCGTATCTCTCCAAGCACCTCAGTTCGAACCTGATAAGAAAATATCTCAGGCTTTTTGATGATTATCTTAAGATACACCATCCTGATATACTCGGTGAGAAGGGAGAAGGTGGAAAAACAACCGTATCAGATTCACAGAAGGTTACTGAAATTGGCAAGGCCATAAACCGGAATTTGCTCCAGCGGGATAAATTTATTGTTTTCCTGCGCCTCGTTGAATTTATCAATGAAGATGAGGTGATGACCAAAAAGGAGCTACATTTTATCAGGAATGTAGCCAATACTTTCAATATATCAGAGACAGAACAAAGCAATATCAGGGAATTTGTTCTTGATTCTGTCTCTCCTGAGATCGAGACAGATAAACTGCTCATCGCAGATGCCGATACAAAACCTGCCATCCCGGATGTCAAACATATACACGTTCATGACATGGAAGGCCGGATTGTAATACTTAGGCATGCCAGCACCAATACCTTTGTGTTTCGTTACATTGGTGATTCAACGCTCTATTTAAATGGATATAATATCATCCCGGGCAGAATAGAATTGATGGAACAGGGTGCTATGATAACCGGGCATAAGATCAATCCCATCTATTACAGTGATGTGGCAAACCGGTTTCATCACGCTGCGGTAACATCCAAGGTGCAATTTGTGGCTGAAGAGATTGAGTTCCAATTTAAGAACAGTTCCAAAGGCATAAAAAAATTCAGCTTTGAGAAAGACTCAGGGCACCTGATCGGTATAATGGGTGGAAGTGGTGTGGGGAAGTCTACCCTGATCAACCTGTTAAGCGGTAAGCTTAAGCCGCAGGAAGGCAGGATCACCGTAAATGGCATCGATATCTATAAAGATCCGGATAAGATCCAGGGATTGATCGGGTTTGTGCCGCAGGATGACCTGCTGCTGGAAGAGTTAACCGTTTTTGAGAACCTGTATTTCAACGCAAAGCTCTGCCTGGATCATTTCTCTGAGCATGAGATCTTAAGGAGGGTGAACCAGATCCTGATAGACCTGGAACTTGATGAAACCAAGCATTTGAAGGTAGGGAATCCACTGAAGAAATTAATAAGTGGCGGTCAGCGCAAAAGGCTTAATATTGCCCTTGAGCTTATCAGGGAACCAGGTGTACTTTTTGTTGATGAGCCTACATCCGGACTCTCATCCCATGATTCAGAGAAGGTCATGCTACTGTTAAAGGAGCAGGCTTTGAAGGGACGCCTGGTGATTGCTAATATACACCAGCCTTATTCAGATATTTATAAGCTCTTTGATCAGATCCTGATCCTGGATAAGGGAGGTTACGTCATATATAAGGGAAATCCAATAGATGCCATTGTCTATTTTAAGACCCTGAGCAATTATGTGAATGCCGAGGAAGGACATTGCATATCCTGCGGAAATGTAATGCCTGAAGAGATCCTGCAAATAGTTGAAGCGCGGGAGGTGGACGAGTATGGTAAACTGACCAAGGAAAGAAAGGTCGAACCCGAGGAATGGTATGCTGTTTACCAGGAGAAGATCGAATCGAAACAGGAGATCAGGCCCAGGGAAGGGGAACTTCCGGATATCGACTTCAAGGTACCCAGGGCATTCAGCCAGTTCAGGGTATTTGTGGCCCGCAATATTCTATCAAAACTGGCCAACCGGCAGTATTTGCTGGTCAATTTTCTTGAGGCTCCACTACTGGCCCTGATCATAGGTTATTTTACAAAGTTTATCAGTGAAGAGTCATCCGGTGCATCCTATGTATTCAGGGAGAATGTGAACCTGCCCGTGTATCTTTTCATGTCAGTGGTAGTAGCACTGTTCATGGGATTAATGGTAAGTGCGGAGGAGATCATCCGAGACAAAAAAATCCTTGAAAGGGAATCCTTTCTTCGGCTCAGCTGGTTAAGTTATATCCACTCAAAGATCTTCGTGTTGTTTTGCATTTCAGCCGTCCAAACCCTTTCATTTGTACTGGTAGGTAATTTAGTTCTGGAGGTCAAAGGCATGTTCCTTTCCTACTGGCTGATCCTGTTTACTACTTCCTGCCTTGCCAATATGATAGGCCTGAATTTGTCATCCGGATTGAATTCCGTGATCACTATCTATATTATCATTCCGTTTATCCTTGTTCCACAGCTACTGTTCAGTGGTTTTACAGTCAATTATGATAAACTCCATAAGATCTACCGGAATCCGGTTTATGTCCCTGTTATTGGAGACTTGATGACATCCCGCTGGGCTTATGAAGCACTGGCAGTCGACCAATTCAAAGACAATAAATTCTCCAGGAATTTTTTTGCTGAGGATATGCTCCGAGAAAATACTGCCTATCACATATATGTATTGGAGCAGGTTATGAATAGGATAGAAAACGAAAATTATGAAATCAGGAGTGACGCAGCTTATATTCCAGGTAAAAACTTTGACCTGATCAAGGCTGAATTACATAAACTTTCAGATCGGGGCGTAATTGAACCTTTCCCAGATCTTGACCTGATCAATCCGGCAAAATTCGACCAAAAGGATTATCAATCCATGATTGATTACCTGGAGAGACAAAAGAAGCGCTTAACAAAGATCAACTTTGAAGCATTGAAGAGAAAGGATGCGATAAATAGTGCGTTACTTGAGGAACTTGGAGGGGAAGATGCCTATCTAAAACTGGAAGCTGATTATTTTAATGAAAGGCTGGCGGATCTCTTGCAGAACAAACATTTGATTGAGTCCGCGGTCCTAATTGACAACCAGCTTGTTCGCAAGAAAGATCTTATCTACATGGAGCCATCTTCCCGATACGGGAGAGCCCATTTTTATGCCCCTGTGAAAAAGGTAGGCGGGCTGACATTGGATACCTATCTCTTCAACTTTTTGTTCATATGGGTGACCTCTCTTCTGTTTTACCTGATGCTGGTATTTGACATTCTGAGAAAACTGGTCATTTGGGCAGACAGGGTAAAGTTCAGGAAAAAATAGATTTCCATATCATGAGATATTTTTTGTTTTTACCTCAGCGGCACTCTCACACCTGTCAATAAAATCCTTACCGTTGTATTGATAGATTAGTTATTTTCACCTTCGATGGACGTTCATATTCAAACCGTTCTTTCCGGACAGGCAAGGGAGGAGTTTGCTGGTAAGCATTTTCCTGTTGATATATTTTTGCTTTTCCGCCCATAGCCAGGATGAGGGGAAGCCTCAGATCGTTTGCATCCCTGTACAGGAATCGGTCAGACTGGACGGATGGCTAAATGAAGATGACTGGGACAGGGCAGATTCAATTATCATAGCATCCATGGTAGAACCCGAGGAAAACGGTATGCCTACCTACCCTACAGTTGTAAAGATCCTGGTTGACCAGAAAAATATTTACATAGGATTGATCTGTTTTGATGACCAGCCGGACAAAATCGTCTCATTCTCCAAAGCCAGGGATGCTGAACTGGAAAATGAGGACAATATCAAATTAATACTCGATACTTACCGTGATGGCAGGAACGGATACATTTTTGCGATCAATCCTTTTGGTGCCAGGTATGATGCCCTGGTATCCTTTAACGGAGAATTTGAAAATCCAAACTGGGACGGAGCCTGGGATGCAAAAACCCAGATCAATAAGCAATACTGGAGTGCTGAGATCAGGATCCCGGTGAGTACGCTTACTTTTCGCAGGGGACTGAATTCCTGGGGATTTAATATCCAGCGGAGGATCCAGCGTTACCTGGAGGTGAACCGGTGGACAGCTATCAGCAGGGATTATAAGCTGGGACAGACCATACATGCCGGCTTGTTAAATGAGCTGCCGGAATTTAACCTGGGAATTGGTTTGACCCCCACAGTTTCAGGCCTGGTAAAGGCCACTCACAAAAGAAATGAAGCAACAAACTACGAATGGAAACCCAGCCTTGATGTAACCCAAAGGATCTCTTCTGATATAACGGCACAACTGACTGTGAATACGGATTTTGCAGAAACCGAGGTGGATTCGAGGCAAACCAACCTTACCAGGTTCCCGGTGCTTTATCCTGAAAAACGCCAGTTTTTTCTGGAGGGGGCGGATATATATGATTTCGGACTGAGCCTTGGACGGTCATTCATGCCTTTTTTCAGCCGCCGCATTGGCTTGCACGAGGGACAGGAAGTCCCCATCCGCTGGGGAGGTAAAATTAACGGTAAGATCAGGAACACCCATTTCGGAAGCCTGGTAACCCAAACGGCAGCAGTCGACTCAATTCTGCCACGGGCAAACATGGGGGTGGTACGGATCAAGCAAAATATCCTGAAAGAGTCGTCCTTCGGCATGATCGCCACCATGGGAGATCCGGCAGGCCGGCATCAGGCTTGGACAGCAGGGGTTGATTTCACCTACCAGACTTCCACTTTCGGAGGGGATAAAAACTTTCTTGTGGGGGTATGGGCACTGGCAAATGACCGGGAAGACCTGCATGGCAAGAAAACTGCTTTTGGATTTAAGATTGACTATCCCAATGATCTGTGGGATTGGTTCCTGATGTACAGGCACATAGGTGATGCCTTTGATCCATCAATGGGATTCGTCACCCGGCGGGCGATCAATTATTATTCGGGGAAAGTTGCTTTTATGCCCCGTCCGGAGAACCCTGTTGTCAGACAACACAGGTTAGTGATCTCTCCATCCCTGTACACCGATCTTGGTCATCAGTGGGAGAGCTACAGTATTTCCATCTCTCCCATAAATCCCCAGCTCGAAAGCGGTGACCAGTTTGAATTCAGTATCCAGCCCCAGGGTGAATTCCTGAAAGTTCCCTTTGAAATATCCGAGGGGGTTATCATTCAGGCAGGAGCTTACCACTGGCTCAGGTACAACCTCGGTGTGGAATCAGCCAGTAAGAGGGCCGTAAATGGAAGAGCCAGCTGGCGCTTCGGTGGATTTTACGGGGGCAATCTTAACCAGGTCCAGTTGCAACTCAACTGGAGGTTGATGTCCTTCCTGATCCTTGAATTCATGTATGAAAATAATATTGCAAAGATCCCCGCAGGGAATTTCAACAAGGAATTACTGGCTTTCAGAACGGTATTTAACATCACTTCAGACCTGAATATCAGTTCATTTATTCAGTATGACAATGATTCGGGTTCTGTGGGCTCCTACTCGAGGCTCAGATGGACCTTTGCCCCACTGGGGGATCTGTATATTGTATATAAACATAATATACAGCAGGCCATTCCAGAAAGGTGGTGGCAATATGATGCCAGCCAGCTTACCATAAAGCTAAGCTACGGTCTGGCCATGTAATCTCCGGCGCAGATCTAATCCACCCGGAAATCACACTTCCCCATCAGGATGGATCCATCTTCCATAATCCCGCGGATCAGTACCATGTAGTCACCACTGTTATCCGAGGTAAAGAAATCAAGTTCGGCATTCTCGCCGGGACCTATCCCGAGCTCCGGAGCCCAGTAAAGGCAATTCCGGTAATCCGGATTTTCACTGTTGAATTCCTGATCCTCGTACTCGGGAAAGTTTGGTTCTACCTGGGGCAGAAATGAGGTAAAATCGAAGAAAAATGAATTTTCAGGCAGATCGATCCCCGCCAAGATCGCCTTTTCTGGTGATAATGCTTAATATACCACCATAGGTTTCATTCCCGATAATGTATATTTCATTCAGAACTTCTACCCTCTGAATTCTTTTTGGTGACATCAATAATAGTTTATCCAGGTCGAATACAGGTACCTGATCTATGAGTAGCAATGGGGGATACTGATTGATCAGGGAAAATGACAGCTTGTTGCCAGTAAAGCTGAGATAGGGTTCCTTGTCCCGTTCGCGTGGGAATACGCCGGGGGCAAGCTCAATTAACACCTCCTTAAGCGTTGGCAGGTCTATATAATCATCAATCAATACGGAACTGGACGGAAGACCATAAAATGAGATTACCCGGGAATCTTCCAGCTTATCTCCAGGTTCGGGCATACTGGTGTCGGGCGAATGGAAATGACTGTTGATCTGCATATTAAATATGATCTCGCCGGCCAGTTCTGCTTCAGATTCCGAGAGGACGAATGGTATTTCAGGGAATTTTACCGCAGGGTTGGCAAAATCATTGTCAATACGGATCTCCAGGTTTCTCTCATCATGATTTGAGGCTATATACATATCGTTCCTTCCACTCATGGAATCCAGCACAAAGTAGAATGAACCATCGGGGCCTGAACGGATCACCCGGAATTCCGGTTCCTGACCCAGTATGGCAAGGTTTACCTTTTCAGACCGGACCGGTCCGGTTGAATCTCCGGAAAATATCCTGCCGCTCAGGGATAAGCCCCTGGTCTCCGGTAGATATATAGTCTCAGGATGCCTGTGATACTGGATTTTTTCTGGCAGGATACTGGAGATTCCAAGTGTATCAGCAGACCCGGTCCTGACTACAGTCACACTGTAGGTATCAGTCATGGATCGTGATGATCCAGGGATGTTAATACTAAGGTTAACTTTCTCACGCTGGCGATACAAAGTTTTATCCGTGCTGCATGAGATGACCTCTATCCGGTTTTTTTGTTCCACTGTCCGGGTTTGCCCAATCTCATTTGAAACATTGGATGACTCCAATTGTGAAGTAAAGGGATTGATAATTTTAATCAGCTGGTAGTGAAAATTAGAGGGAGAGAAATTTCTCATCCATTTGGTGTAGGCAACGAGGTAGTAATTTCCGGTTAAAAGCTGTTCAGGGATGGTGAGGTATCCGGATGCACTGGAACAGGACATATGGAATTTACCCTGGGCAACAGAGGTTCCCCCGGGTGTCTGTAATTCCAGGTAAAGCACCCTGCTCCAGCAGGATTTGTTGAGTTCAGGCGGACTTATGTTAATTCCCGCAAACAGGATCTTCTCTCCAACCCCATAGATATACCTGTCTGTAATTAGTTCAATCCTTTCGTTCAGGGATACCGGGAGGGAAAAGGCAGTGTCAGCGTCAGGAAATGGCGTGCTGGCTG
Organism: uncultured Bacteroidaceae bacterium; assembly: GCA_963767555.1. Classification (GTDB taxonomy): domain Bacteria; phylum Bacteroidota; class Bacteroidia; order Bacteroidales; family SM23-62; genus SM23-62. Next base: position 75,976 of record CAVYEL010000034.1, read on the forward strand.
CCCGGGAATCTATCGAAACCGGGGCAAGTAAAACCAAACAGGCTAAAAGCAGGTAATTTCTCATTTTATTTCATTATTCCCAAAAATCAGGAGGTTCAACGGTTCCCCCCCTTAGCCTGCAGTCGAAACATTCCTGGTCTGCAAAATCGTATACACCCATATCAAGCACAAATAAGTAAACAGGATAATTGCATTGGGTAATAGGAATTAAGTAATTCCATCAGCTCAGACCTTGTAAGCCCGTACAGATCACAGTCCGGTGTCATAGTTGCTATGGCAGGCTCTATAATGATGCGCTTTTCCTTTACCGAGGTGGCGTAAAACAGACCCAGGACTTCTTCTCCATCTTCATCCTGCGGGTGGATGTTGCCATGGATCTGCGCTGGCTGTGTTTCATATAATTCACCACTTTGCTTGGATTGTTGATCGAGGATATTCCAGAATTGAAAGGCTTCCCGGCTCAATGAGTACTGTTTCACCAGGGTGCTGTATTTAATCCTGAGCCGTTCTGACTGGTTGCTCACAAAGTGCAGGGGATAGTTCCTGATCTTCCCGCTGGTCAGATTCTGGGTCGAATAGGTGTAAATACTCCTGATTTTGCCGGATTGCCAGCAATAAAAATAATCGTAGGAGGCCAGTCCGGGTGGGGATTCATGTATCCTGCCATCATAATAGGCAAGAATTTCATATGCTGCATGGTATTCCCATGTCTCCTCCATTTCCCAGAGGAAGCTATTTGAATACTCCCCTGAACAGTCAGTGTTCACAAAGAATTGAAGTCCCGTATAAGTCACATCCGGAATTTCTGTCTGCTTCTCCTGGAACTCATATGTTATGCTGTCAATATCCGGACAGGGAAGCATCTCATCAAAATCGGAAACATACAGGTTTCCCTTGTTACTGGTAACGATCAACCTGTATCTTTTCCCGGTAGCCAGGTATTCCTGGTCCATCCAGCATCCATACAGGCCCGGTTCCATTTCATCTCCTGGAAAACTATTTCCCTCATCATCCTGGATTTCGACAGTATAATCCGAAACCGGATGCTTAGCCACAGGATCATTGGGACCAATAGACCGGGAGATTTCAATATACTGATATCCTTCCTGGTCAGTAACCTTCCCATTGATGACCAAAACATTACTGCTGCCTTCTATTTCCGGATTGTATTCGTAGATACATCCTCCCAGAAGGCTTAGTCCCCCAATAATCAATATCAATCTAATCACTTGCATAGTTGCCAAGCTTAAAGTTCCAGGAAAGGGTAATAATGGGCTGTGAAAAGATCGACATCTTATACCCCTGAATTTTGCCATCCTCATTTTTGAAGAATACCGAATATGCATTCTTTCTTCCTGTCAGGTTATAAATATTCAACATCCAGTAGCTATGCCAGAATTTTCTGGATTTCAGGTTACCTTCCAGGTTGACAGAAAGGTCAATCCGGAAATAGTCAGGGATTCGGTATTCGTTTCTGCCCGAGTAGGATACATACCGGTTGTTATCCATCTGGAAAATGGTCACAGGATAGGTGATCGGCCTGCCTGTGTGGTAGACTATATTCGAAGAGAAACTTAATCTGCGGTTTGCCCTTAAGTTCATAACACCGTTCAGTGATACAGGTATATCATAATTTGCAGGATACCAGTTACCCTGGTTGATCTGCTCCCAGGAATTTTCCCCGTCGACCTTCATCAGAGACCTTGCATAGGTAAATGAAAGCCATCCTGAAAGTTTTCCCGCATTTTTTCTCATTAATAGTTCAATGCCATAGGCTTTCTGTTTTCCCTGCAGCACTTCCGTTTCGATATGAGGTGAGGATATGAAATTTGCCCCGTCTCTATATTCGACGATGTCATCTACCCATTTATAATAAACCTCGGCTGAAAAATTCAGGAAATTCCGGTTGAAATCCTGGTAGAAACCAAGGGATAGCTGGTCTGCAGATTGGGGACTGATATGATAATCGGCCAGTTTCCACTGGTCTGTGGGTGAGAGGGCAATGGTATTGCTCAGCATGTAGAGATACTGTCGCGTTTTATTGTAGGAAAACTTTACGGAGTTGTTGGTGCCTGTGAGATATGTAGCTGAAGCACGTACTTCCGGGCCCGAATAAAAACTGATGATCTCCCCATCAGAGTAATACAAAGTATCCATTATGTATTCCGGTCCCACAGGATTATCCGGTGTATAATCATAAACGGTCTGTGGTCCCATGTACGCATACAAACTGTATCTCAGTCCCGCATAAACGGATAACCTGTCATTTACCTGGAACTGGTCCGAAATGTGCAGTGCACCTTCTATCCCACTTTCCTCTCCCAGGGTTATCGGTTTCCGGGAGGATTCTTCTCCCCAGGGCTGTATCTCCCCCCGGTCGATATCGTAAAGAATGGCATTCCCTCCGAACATAACTTTGTGCCTGTAGCCGGGGACCCAGGTAAAGTCTGTTTTGATCTCGTAATGATTGATCTGGTAATCATGCTGGTAAGCTTCCAGGGGAAGGCTGTAATTTTGATGGTCGAACTGATACTGTGACATCGCAATGGAAGTATTGGCACTAATTGTGGAAGATACCTGGTGCCACCAATCCATGGAAGCACCGGCATTTGAATATTGAAACTGTTCTGTGGATGCCAGCTTGAACCGGTCATTGCTGTAATAACCAAATAATTTGATAAGATTTCTATCGTTCAGCTTTGTAGTTATACCCGCCGCCAGGTCATAGAACTGGGCATTGCTGTTCCGGAGATCAGGATCCTCCATTCTTTTCAGGATCCAGTCGGAGTAGCTGGATCTTGCACTAAGGACATAGGAGCTTTTGTCCTTTACTATCGGTCCTTCTACTGCAATCTTGGCGGTAATGGGGCTGATGCCACCCCTTGCTGTGAAATTTTTATTGTTGCCCTGCCGGGAAGAGATGTCAATGACGGAAGCAAGTCTGCCTCCATATTTGGCGGGCAGGTTACTCTTATAAAAAGAGAAATCACGGATGATATCCGGGTTGAAAGCTGAGAAGAATCCAAAAAGATGTGAGGTATTGTAAACGGGTATTTTGTTCAGAAAGAACATGTTCTGATCTGCTGCACTGCCCCTGACATTAATTCCTGCTGATCCTTCACCGCTATTTTGGACACCGGGTAGCATCTGTACCACTTTGAGCACATCCTTTTCACCGAGTACGACAGGAATTTCTTTAATGTTTTTTATGGAGATCTGGGTAAACCCCATTTGCAGTCCCCGTACATTATTATATTCACCTGATTTGACTGTTATTTCATCAATGGGATACAGCCTTTTTGACATGTCAATGTTTAATTCACCACTGGACCGGACCTCCATTTTGTACTGTAGTTCCTGCATTCCCAGACAATTAAAGCGGAAATTATAGGAACCCGGGGGGATGGAGATAGTGAAATACCCATTGATATCTGTTATAAATCCCCGGGATAACTCCTGCACATAAATGGTTGCTCCGACCAGTGACTCTCCGGTCTCAGTGTCCTTTATGATGCCATTGATGACAGCCCCCTGTCCATTGATCTGGTCAGCAGAGTTTCCAATATAGATGGTTTTCGTTGAACTTTTTTTGCGGCCCTCGATGTACAGCTTCTCGGCTTCAGTGAGATCCCGGACTGCCAGGCTGTCATGGGCGAGGCCGGCTGACTCATTAATCCCTGCATAATCGGGCAATACGGCCACCAGTTGATGGTCCCTCGTAATAAATATCCGCTTACCGCTAGAGACAAAGTATAGATCCTTCCCGGAAAGGTGATCTGACAGTACTTTATATAGTTCCAGATTGTCACCGCTGGCAGATATGCGAAGATCCCGTGTCCATTCTGTCCTGTAAACAAACTCTACAGGTACCTGCTCCTTGACCTTCCTTGTAAACTCATCGAATGGAAGATCTCTGAAATCACCTGAGATCACGGGTCCCTGTGCAGCTGCAAATAAATGCATGAAAACAAACAATATGATCCATGGAACTACTTTCATTGATCTTCCATCGGAGTCTTTGTTAAGGGAATTACAATAACTGATCAGCCATTCCATCTGCCCATCGTTCATTTTTTTTACCTGAAACTTATTTTGACGGATAAATGACTTTATCTGGGATTGATGGTCAGGGAAAATCTCGACAAATGAGCGGTTGCTCTTGAATGCATGACAATTCTGATTGCCAGTACAGGTAGGATCTTTTTTGGACGTTTGTGAACTCTGCTAAAGTATACTGGTCGATCGCCCGGGGGATTTCCTGTTTCTTAAAGTGATAGAGACAGGCCATCTCATCGTTCCCTATAACCTGGTAGAAAAGTGTTCCGGTACCGGGGAAAGTGTATTTATGAAATATCCTGCCATTGATCTCAAATTCATCAATTCGTAAATTATTCAATATGAGTTGTTTATTCCCTCCTGAATGGTGATCGATCAGCAGCAGTACCTGCTGATTAAAAATATCATATTTAAGAAAAACATCTTTATAAACCTTTCCATCGATGACCACCCTGCCATTATAGAATTCATCCTCATCCAGGAATTTATGCCCTGTAGTCCGGATATGCAGATTGATATATTCAATGCCGTTGACGAGATGCTGGTCAGGTCCGTAACTTTCCGTGACTAATTCATTCAGTTCCGAAATAATATTTTCATCTGCTTGTTGGGCTTTTAATGTACAGCGAAAGTCTGTCAGTAACGCGAAGATGAGGACCAGGGACATATAGCCAGATACACGGACCTGTGGATGTTATGTTTCCGGCCGGGCAGTCAGCAGTCATGAGTTTTGAAAAATGTTATTGGTTGATACAATGATACGATAAAATACCCTCTTTCCAGCAGCATCACTTGATGTATCCACAGCATCAGTTGAAATTTGTTCTCATTAATCCTATTAGACCTTAATAATGATAAAAGGTTTAATGCCATCACTGGCAGTAAATAAAAAAAACCGCCTGGCATGTGCCAGACGGTTTAATCATATTTTAAAAGGTATGTTGTACTTGCTTACTGCTTATAATCTTAAGAATATACCCGCAGACAGGTCAAACATGACAGTCGGAACATGGAAACTCATACCGCCGGAAGCACCTCCTGTTCCTACGCCAAGATAGACCCCGTTGAACATCATGGGCATGCCCAACCTGGCCTGCAGCCTGATCCCTATCCTTTCGGCGAGGAAGATCTTTGCGCCGCCTGCAAGGGCGATGGAAAATGTGTAGGTATCTCCAGATATGGTTTGTTGGTTGTTACCATCATCGAATTCGACAGGATTCTTAATGTTGAATCTAGTCGCACCAAGGGAAAAGACACCAAATGGAGCAATTCTATCGTTTCCAATATCCACCTGTTGCAGGCCCCCGACATGATAATATTCAATTGATAAGTCGAATGGTTCAGAGGCACCTCCATAGCTAAAATACTGGACCCTGGTATCAGTCCTGTTGTATATCAATTCAAGAAACGTGGAGGAAGACATGGCAATACTTAATTGTCCCCCATAGTTGGCCTTGTCATTAATTTTATAATCCCCGTAATAGGTCCGGATCTTACCGTTAAAAGCGATCCCGTAAAAACCGCCAATCTCTGCTTTTTGTGCATGAATGGTGGTTATCAGCATCAGTCCTGCTGCAATAAAAAATATAGATTTTTTCATTTTGTATATACTCTTTAGGGTTTTATCTTATTATGGAGGTGCAATATACACCTTTTTTCAGTGTACAACAATAAGAATTTTATGCTGGATAAATACATGATTAGAAATAAAATAACTATATTTTAACAATCACCAAAACCAACCACAATGGGCAAACCGGAAATTCACCGCAGGGATTTTATGAAATATACAGGCATTGGACTGTCGGGCATGGCCATTCCCGGATTGGCTATGGGATGCGGAAACAGAAAGGTGCCGGCAGATGTTTCCAGGACCTTCCAGACCATCTATGAGAAGGTTTGTAATACTGTCTTCATTGATACCCATGAGCACCTGGAAAATGAATCTGTGAGGCTGTCTGCCGGCGATATGATAGGAGATAAGGCCAATGACTGGTCTTATTTATTGAGCCATTATTTTAATTCCGATTTCCTGGTTTCCGGCATCCCCTGGGATGATCACCAGAAATTTTACTCCTCCGGTCTTGATCCATTGGAGAAGTGGGACCTGTTCGAGCCATGGTGGCCCTATCTCAAGTACACGGCTTATGGCCAGAATGTCAGGATCAGCCTGCAGGAGTTGTACGGGATAGATGATCTGAACCGCGAGACAGTTGGCTTATTGCAGGAAAAGTACCAGGAACTGATCAGGCCAGGATTTTACCGCACAGTACTTCAGGAAATCTCAAATATTGAATCCTGCCAGGTAAACCGCTGGCCCTTCCTTGAATCTGAAATGCCAGATCTGCTTATGTCAGATCTATGGGTCAACGGGTTTATTGAAAACATTGAAGAACCCTATGGTGACAAAGCCGGATATAAAAGTCAAAGACCTCGATGACTGGCACCGGGTTATAGATTGGTGGTACGAGTGGTACGGTCCCCGGTCCATCGCCATTAAAGTCAGTTCTGCATACAGCCGGAATATTGATTTTATCCGGACCTCCGGAGAAGAGGTTGCCCCATATTTCAGCAGAAAAATTTCCGGAAGGGAACTTGAACCCGGAGAAAAGAAAAAGCTGGAGGACCATTTATTCTGGTACGCAGTCGACAAGGCTACTGAAATGGACCTGCCCGTTAAGATCCATACCGGATACTATGCCGGGGCCGGGTACATGCCACTGGACAGGGTGGGAGGGAACCCGGGAGCCGCCTGTGACCTGTGCAGGGAATCGCCGGAAACAAAATTCGTCTTTTTTCATATCGCCTATCCCTATTATGAGGACATGCTGGCCCTGGCCAAGCAATATCCGAATGCAACCATGGACATGTGCTGGGCATGGATAGTCAATCCCCTGGCAGCCAAAGATTTTCTTAAGAAATTTATACTGACTGTCCCATTGAATAAGATCACCTGTTTCGGTGGCGATTACATTCCCGTGGAACTGGTACCGGGTCATGCAAGGATCGCCAGGCAAGGCATTGCCCTGGCTCTGGCAGACCTGGTGGATGAGAACTGGATATCACTGGATGAGGCCCTGTGGATGACCGATCCCCTGATGCACGGTAATGCACGGGAACTCTACTTTACAGGTGAGAGAAAGCAGGAACTTGAAAAGATCAACTGGAAAGAGATCAACCATTATCATTCCAGTAATTCGTAATCATGCATCTCCTTCATGAAGGTGACAAAGTCGTCTTTGTTCTCTGATGCCATCCATTTTATCGCACTCCGCGGATGTTCATTCAGGGCACCGGTGATCAGGTAGGGAATATGATAACCCCATTGTATGTCCTGCTGGAGGGGATGTATATGATTCTGTATAACATCCAGCAATGGCAGGAGACGGTATTTGGGATTTTTAAGGAAGGCGATCAGGATCTCCATCGGACAGTTACCTGCGCCCCTGCCCATCCCGAGTAAGGTGGCATCCAGCATGTTGCAATTTTCTATGATGCCTGTAATGGTATTGGACATGGCCAGCTGCATGTTGTTATGGGCATGGATGCCGATGGTTTTTTCCGGGAGGGCTTTTTTATATTTCCGCACCAGGTGCTCTATATTTTCAGAATACATGCTGCCAAAACTATCAACGAGATAAAATATGGGTATCCTGCATTTGGCAATGTCCTGCAATGCCTGGTCCAGGTCCATTTCATTCACCTTGGAGACAGCCATCAGGTTGATGCATACCTCGTATCCCTTGTCGATACAGTGTTCTGCAAGTGCGATACCCTTGTCAATCTGGTGGACATAGCAGGCGACCCTGAGCATATCAATCACGCTGTCTTTGGCCGGAGGGATATCCCCTGGATCAATCCTTCCAATGTCAGCCATGGCAGAAAGTTTAAGGGCAGTCTTATTGCTGCCGACTACCCTGCGGAGGTCTTTGTCATCACAAAATTTCCAGGGTCCTACCTCATCCCTCGAAAAAGCACTCTCACTGCTTTTATAGCCGATTTCCATATAGTCTATCCCGGACTGGACGCAAGCCTGGTATACTGCACGCACAAAATCGTCGCTGAACTGCCAGTTATTCATTAAGCCACCATCACGTACGGTGCAATCCATTACCTTTATTTCTTTTCGGTACATGTTCCTGTAATTTTATTGTTTGTTATTGGAATTATATAGATCAAACTGTATCTGTATGTTTTTCTCGATCACCAGTCCGAAAATTTTCTCAAACAGTTCCGGATCCAGTCTCATTTCAGCAGCCCAGGCCTTACGTTGTCGCAGCACATGGTCTTTCCTCTCCTGTGCAATTATTCCCTTCTTACCAGATTTAAATTTCACGATCTCCCTGACATAGGCATCCCTTGAGGCGAACAGACGGATGATATCCTGGTCGATCAAGTCAATGGCATTTCTGATATCCTGAATATCCTCACAGGCCTCCGGTTTTTTTGCAGTTCCCATGTCTGTTTATAAGTTTTTCGATGCAATATATTATAATAATTAAGAAAAAGGCCAAATTTCCTTATAATTTGAAAAATCCAGACAGGGAAAATGAAGTATTTAGAAGTATTCTGCTTAATTGATCCATGTTTTCCGGGGGTTTCATAAATTTGTTGCTGAAGTGGTGCTGCCAATGAAAAAATCCATAGTAATCCTTATCCTTCTGGCTATTGTTTCTTTCTCATATAGTCAAAAACCTCTGGTTGTCAGAGGGGTGGTCAGCGATTCTGTGAGTGGAGAGCCCTTAATAGGTGCCAGCATAAGCGTGGAAAAGAATAGCGGTACCGTTTCCGATGCAAGTGGACATTTTTTTCTGCTTACAGAAGGAGAGGAGATCAATGTAAACTGCCGTTACGTGGGTTATCAACCTTTCAGGCAATCAGTATTTGCGGGATCCAGGGATACCATTTTTCTGAATGTAAGAATGGCCCGTTCCGTTACTGTTCTGGACGAAATTGTAGTGAGTGCCAGCAGGTATGAACAAAAATTATCAGAAGTGCTGGTCTCTATGGATATCATCAAGCCCGAACGGATCAGAAATAATAGCATTGCCTCCCTCGATAATATTATTGTACAGACTCCCGGTGTCGAGATCCTGGATGGGCAACCCGGTATCCGTGGAGGGGCCGGTTACAGTTACGGGGCAGGGAGCCGCGTCCTGGTACTGATGGATGACCTGCCCATTTTAACTGGGGATGCCGGAGATGTAAAATGGGATTACCTCCCGGTGGAAAATATTGCCCAGATAGAGATTATCAAGGGTGCTTCCTCTGTGTTGTATGGATCATCAGCGCTGAACGGTGTTTTTAATATCCGGACAGCCTATCCTTCATCAGAACCGGAAACCAGCCTGAGTACCTTTTTGGGGGTTTATCTCGATCCGGAACGTGGAGAAATGGTCTGGTGGGATAAACAGCGGGTATGGGCAGGAGCCCATTTTTCTCATGCCAGGAAGATCGGGCAACTGGATCTCGTAGTGGGTGGAAATGTATTTAAGGACCAGGGCTACAGGGAAAATGAAAACCAGCAGAGGGGACGCCTGAACGGGAAACTCAATTACAGGAGCAGGAAGATCAAGGGTTTGGCTTACGGAGTAAATCTGAACAGCATGCTTGTTGAAAAGATAGATTTTCTGATGTGGCAGGATGCCGATTCAGGCGCCCTGCGACAAAATCCTGAGGCCATATCTGCCCTGAATGGCAGCCGGGTGAATGTTGATCCATATATCATTTATAATGGAACTAATGGTGCCCGGCACAGTCTTAAAACAAGGTTCTTTCATGTTAAAAATAATTTCCCGGAAGCCACGGATAAGAATAACCGTTCCAATCTTTTCTTTGGGGAATACCAGTATTACAGGAAATTCGGGGACAAATTCGATCTTACGGGTGGATTGTCTGCAACCTGGTCGGAAACCGTGGCAGAGCTGTACGGGAACCACAGTAGTTTCAATAATGCCATTTTTGCCCAGCTTGATGCCAAACCTCTAAAAAAACTGAATCTGTCTTTCGGTGTACGATTTGAAAGATATAAACTGGACAGACAGGTTGAATATTCCAATCCGGTTATTAGAGCGGGACTGAATTACCAGGCTTTTGAGTATACTTACCTCAGGGCATCATTCGGACAGGGTTACCGTTTCCCATCGGTGGCTGAGAAATTTACGGCCACCAGTGTGGGTGCAATGAATATATTTCCCAATCCTGATCTGTTGTCAGAAAGAGGATGGAGTGCGGAACTGGGTGTTAAGCAGGGTGTCAGGCTGGGTGAATGGAACGGTTATATTGACCTGGCAGCTTTCTGGACGCAGTACCATGAAATGATAGAATTTAATTTTGGTGTTTACAAACCTGACAGCATAGATGTGCCCACCCTGGATCATGTTGGTTTCAAGGCATTGAATGTAGGGAATGCCAGGATCACGGGGTTCGAAACCTCACTGGTGGGAGCGGGAAAACTTTTCATCGTGCCGGTTACCATCATGGCTGGCTACACCTATATCAACCCCATCGATCTCAATGTGGCGGAATCCGGGGACACAACGGAGAACCAATACCTCAAATACCGCTACAAACATTCCATTAAAGGGGATATTGAATTATCTCCGGGCAAATTTACCCTTGGTTATACCATCATCTATAACAGCCGCATGGAGAATATTGATGAAGTATTTCTAAATCCCCTATTTGGAGAAATGATCCTGCCCGGATTCCCGGACTACTGGGCCCGGCACAATGATGGCTATACCATTATGAATGCAAGGATCCTTTATGATGTGGCTGCTTTTATGAATGTGGGACTGATACTGCGGAACCTGACCAATAAGGAATACATGGGCAGGCCGGGGGATATAAGGCTCCCAAGGAATATTACCTTTCAGCTTACTTTCAGATTTTAAAGTGTTAATCACTTAATTTCAACAGGCGGTTGGTATAAATTTCCTCCTTGGTTGAGATATGGTAAATATAAGTACCATGCCTGAGATCCTGCCCGTTAAACCTGAAATTGTTAATCCCCGGTGCAGTCCTCATTTGCTCCCGGTAAACGATCCCGCCCAATAGATTATATACCACCAGTTCAGTATCTTCAATGCCCTGTGATCTCAGGCGGATCGTCGTGGTATTATTGAAAGGATTCGGTCCGCAAAATACGAATTGGTCCTTCCAGGCCGGGTCATCCAGTCCCGATCCGGCATGAATTACCATACTTACGGAAGTATCATCGGTGATGCTGTCAACCCTTAGCACACCTAAGCCTGGGATATTCAGCAAAGCTGACACAGTTATGCCAAGATCATATTCTCCGGCAGTTTCCGGGGTCCCGCTCAATAATACACAATAGGCACTATCTGGATAAAGCGTATCGGCACTGGCTTCATAGTTGATCCCGGGCGGCAGGTTCTTGACATCCTGAACAACCAGGTCTAAAACTGCCACATCAAAACCACCGTAATTATATGACCCCGGAGGAATGATGGTGATCACTTCACTATAAGACTGGCCAAGGAAACCGTCCGGAAGTACTTTGGGACAGAAGGAACCTGTCTGAAGGGTATCCTTGCATGTTACCGTATCAGGTTCACATTGAGCATTGCTTGTTGAAACGCCTAGAAATAAGGCTGATACAACAAAAATTATGGAGTATAATAGTTTTTTCATAATGATCATAGTTTGCTGTAAAAGTAGTAAATATTGATCCCCGAGTCAATAGTCCCTCCCTGCAGATACCAACAGGGGCATAAAAGATCAAAGTTTGCTGTCGGGAAACAGTTGCTTCCAGTCCCCGGTCTCTTCCATCAACCACTTGTCAAACCATGCCATGATGGTATTGTGCCACTCTATGCGTTTGGAGTATGCCAGTATCCAGTGATCTTCTCCTTCCACCTGTACCATTTCTACCGGCCGTCCGAGAATTTTCAGTCCCACCCAGAGCTGCAGAGATTCTCCCAGAGGGACATTGGTATCTTTGGATCCATGGAGCAGCAGCAAAGGTGTGTTGATCTTGTCGGCATTGAACAGGGCACTTTGATCAATGTAAATATCCTTCCTGTTCCAGGGATAAGAATCCCCTGTAGCATTGGCCGAATATCCGTAACCCCAGTAGCCTTCCCCCCAGTAGGAGCTGATGGAACTGATCCCGGCATGAGAGATGGCACAGCTGAAAATATCCGTCTGGGCCTGTAGGAGCATGGTCATAAATCCACCATAAGATGCACCTATGCAGCCAATTTTTTCAGGGTCCACAAAATCATGCGCTTTAATGAACTTTTTGGTCCCTTCAATGATCTCACCGGCTACTGTTTTACCCCAGTTGTTCTGGTGCCGGGCGGAGAACTCCTGTCCAAATCCGGTAGCCCCGCTGGGTTGTGGGACATAGACGACATACCCCTCTCCGGCCCATATATCAGCCGGATAACGGCCACCAAAACTTTTCGATATGGGACTGGTCCCACCGTAGTACTGTACAATCATGGGATATTTCTGCGCTGGGTCAAAATCCCTCGGATAGATAAAAAATCCCCTTATCGTGGTACCATTATCCATTTCAAAATCCCATTCCTCGGAATTCCCGAACCGGACATGCTCGTATGTACTGGCTTCCACATCATCGAATAAACTGCTGGATCCCGTTTCCATGTCCAGGACCCAGGCCCTGTTGTGGCTGCCCGGTCCGGTTCCGGTATAGACCGCCACCGGCCTGTCTCCGGCCAGGCTGAATGATCCTATCACCTCGGGTTGGGTCGGTATCAGTCTGAACTGTCCGTCCCCCAGATCATAAACATATAACCTTCGGTAGATCTCATCTATGGTAGTAATATAGATGCGGCCATCCGCCGGGTGCCAGGTGACGGAGGAAACCGATGGATTGAAATCCCTTGTAATGGGATCAACCTGACCCGTCGTAAGGTCATATATATAGGCCTGTGTGTCGTAATTATTGGCCATGGGATTTTCTCCGATATTTCTTCCAGCCTCACCGAAAAGGTCGGGTCCGCCGGTAACCAGCAGTTTTGTTCCGTCAGGCGAGAATACCGCTGATCCGCTCCACGGGGAATTCTTCCATAGTGTGTCCACCTTACCTGTTTTGAGATCCATCATGTACATGTCTTGCTGGTTGAAAGGCCTCACGGTGGAATTGGGCCTCGATATACTGAAAACAATTTTCTGACCATCCTGGCTGATATCATTAAGCCAGGTACTGTATTCCCCATAGGTCAGGCGGGTACTGACTTTGCTTGCTACATCAAGTTTATAAAGACTGCCAACAGACTTGTCAGGGAATGTGCGGTTTCCCAGTTCGTCCATATATCGCAATGAAGATCCGGAAACATCCTTCTTTTTCTCAGAAATAGTATAGATAAGGAACTGTTCATCCGGCGACCATTCTGTGCCGGAAAGCTCTTCAATATTCTCCAGGACAGGATATTCTTTACCCTTCTCAAAGTCATATATCCACACCGATGATCCTTTTTCCCCGGGTTTGGTATAATAAAGTTTCTTTCCCTCTGGCATCCAGCGATAACCCCTTGTTCCGGCTTTCCTGAAACTCTGGAGGATCTGGCCGGAGGAAACATCCTTGATCTCTGTCCAGTTGCTGGTTTTTCCAGACTTTCTGTCCACCCTGCTGTAGTTGACCATAACCAGGGATCCGTCTGGCCGATATGGAAACACTGCCAAGCTTTGTACCCTCCAGAAGGTGATGGATATTCATACCGCATTGTGGTCGGGTACCCAGCACCGGCTTTCCGGTGAGCTTTGCCCTGATCTGCCATTTATTCTCCTCTCCCCGGGTATACAATGATTTTACTAAGACCAGGAATTTTCCGCGGTCCAGATCCAGGGTAGCCTTTCCTGTATTTATGATGCTGTCCCCGGCTGGCTTATAGCTGGAAGCCAGCTTATTTCCCTGCAGGAATACCTCGAACATCTGGGGACTTTCAACTTCCATTTCGTATTTGTTCAGTCCCCCGGATTCAATATAAAAGGCATGGTAGGCTATCTGGTATTCCGTTTTTCTGATGGGTTTTATCTCAAGGAACTCACCTTCAGGAATGCTCTTCAGTTTCCAGTTCTGTCCTTCCCCGTTTTTCCACAGGAAAGCCTCCCCATCAGATGGTTGCAGGGCGGCCAGATCCAGGTAAGTGTTGGATAATACGAACCTGGGACCGAAGGCTTCGGATTGGATATTCGGGCCTCTGATAAACCCGGGTGCATTCACGGGTAAGGGCCCGGAGTCGAGCCACTCATTCACAGATACCTCACCTGCGAGAATACAGTTGAATACCAGGGAACCCAGCAGTACCAGGGAAGTTCTTGTTCGATTCATGTGGGACTATTTTACTTGAACAGTTCTGAATTGTCAATAAAAATGAGGTAATCCTTTATTTTATCGCCATTTAGCCTGAAGGTATTTGAGAAATCCACTGAGAGGGTAGAGCCATCCAGACGGGTATATGTAACATTACCCATTACAAACCGGATCCCTTCCAGTTCATATATTTCTAGGTTTTTATGCCTGATGGATTTTATGGATTGAAAAAAGCCGGCTACAAAATCAAAAATATTGTTCCTCCCGTTGATTACCGGGATGTTGGCAAATTTAAAACTGGCCTTCTCATCCAGGTAGCTGGCGAAAGTTTTTGTATCAAACTTATCAATGGCTGCGAACAGGCCCTGAATATCTTTTTGTGTCATAATTGATTTTTTTTTTGCAAGATAGGTATTTGTCCCATATTATTTGATTAACACACCTTCTCTCATTGATTAATGGCTTGGCAGGTGTTTGTTATATGGATTATCTTTACAACAGTAAACAAAATCATTGGTTTTACGTTAAATAGCAAAACCAATTTTTTAAATTTTCTGGCCATGAAATCAAAAGTAATGTTAATCATTCTCCTGCTGGCGGTTGTCTCGATTAACGCCTTTGCAGTTGTAGATGGTGGAGGATCAGGAACCGTTGGAGTGCCCCTGGACGGGGGCCTGCTCAGTATTCTTGGTGCAGCCGGTGTTGCATATTTTGTAGCGCGCAGGAAGAAAAAGAACGCGGATAATTAGATTTCGCTGAACTTTCCAGAGTTTTACCACCTTTTTTCCTCCGCCAAAAGCAAGGATGAACATTCGAAATATGATCAAGCGGAAGGCCTTGATAATTCCTGTTATCATTGTACTTTCGCTTCTTTTTATTTTTGCTGACCCGCTTATTAGCTTACTCGGAAGGGTGACAGATCTTTATCTTCTGCTCCAGGAGAGGATAGCCAACCAATACCTGCGCTGGGCAGGTTCCGGGGTAAATGTGCAGCATCACCAGGTGATGCTTGATGGAGTTGCGTATGATATGGTAAGGAACGGGACTTTGATGAGGAAATGGATCGCCCTCCTCCTGCTGATTACCTGGCTAAGTCCGGCCAGTTTTAAGAACAAACTTATTTTCAGTGGGATCATCATTTTGCTGAATTTCATTATGTCACCTGTTACCATTGCGGTACAGGCTCATTTGAGTGCCCACGGGACAGATCTGTACTCCCAGACCAGGATTTCCAGGACAATGGCCCACATGGTGAATTTGACACTGTTGTTTGTATGGTTGAGGAAACACCGGGATACATGCTGGAACTACCTCTCCCGCATCCGGATCGATAGTGATCTTTTAAGGCGGAAATCCTCTTCCATTGTTTTAGTGAGCTATGTATATCTGTTCCTGGGTTATTTCATCCTGGGTTGCTTTGAATTTACACCCTGGGTCAATTTCCTTTTTAATTCATCCCGAGAAGCCCTCTCCTGGTTTAATGTTGATTCCGTAGTTGGATCACATGTACTGATCGGTGATAAGGGATCCCTCTCCATGCTGAAAAGCTGCCTGGGTCTTAATACCATGTTGTTGTTTGCCTCGCTCGTTTTCATCACAGGTGAGAATAGCCTGACAAGCTGGATCTATATTGTATCCGGACTGGTCATCCTGAATATCGCCAACATCATACGGCTGGTATTGCTATTCATGCATATACAGAAACATGGAACCTATGTTGGCATTGTTGACTACCATGACCTTTACGATTATGTTATCTATGGCATAGTTTTCATTCTGTGGGTGGTCTGGTTTGAGAAATTCTCAAGCCAGGGGATACGGAGAAAAAAGGGATGACCAGGATCTTTTTATCATGGTTTATTCCGCTCCCCAACATCCACCAGGTCCTTGTAGCGGGCAAGGTTCATAACGAATGCATCAGGATAGCCGATGATCTTAATGCCCGGTAAAGCAGTGAGTGCCTCTTCGGGTGTCTCAAATTCACCTACCACGTAACGGTATAGTCCATCTTTTCCAATGATCCTTTTGATCCCGTGAATGGCGATGAAATAATCCATGTCCAGGGGACTGGACATGGTGATGATCTGTATGGTGTAGATCTTGTTCGATAAGTCACCCAAGGCGCTTTCCGTCCGGATGATACGGTCAAGTTCACGTTTTTCAATAAGTTTGGCACCGGGAAATCCCTCATCCACAGCAGTATTCACCAGGTCTAGAGCATCTGCCTTCCTATTATATTTACCGGTTGTATAAATATACGACCGGTTGGTCTGGATTTCATGGATCAGTTCCTGATTCAAGATCTTAGGGATATTATAATCTCTCTCAGCTTTTGTACTCAGGAGCACGGAATAATTGAGATCCACTTTTGGCCTGAGATGTTCGGGTACGAATATCTCTTCAACAGTGATCCGTTCATCCTCATAATTCATCAATTTTACTTCAACATGCCTGTTGAGCTGCCGTCCTGCCGGGTTATCAGTTCCATCCGGGTTGTAATTGATGGCAATGTTTTCCTGCTCACCTACGCCTTTGGCTATGAATCGGTTATTTTCTATCCCTTTTGTGGTCAGATAGTCTGCTACTGACCTGGCCCTGTTCCTGGAGAGCTCCAGGTTGTACTCTTCCTTTCCCATGGCATCGGCATGTCCGATCACTTCTACAGATAATTCAGGGAACTGTTCCATGATCATACAAAGCCTGTCAACATCCTGAATGGCTCCATCATCGAGCATAGGCATTGTCAAATTCAAACATGATGTTCTTGATGACAAGGAATTCTCCGGTATTCACCCCGTGGATCTCTGTTTCAGATTTCTCTGATAATTCAGATTCCAGGGGGGTTGCCTCCCGGTTGAGGGCCGTATAGCTATCCGCGCTTGCCAGGAAGCCGGGTTCCCCGAGTTCAAAGGATTCCATTGTATAGATTCCGGTTTCGCCGTTTTCACCCCTGGCTGCAGAGGCAAAATAAGCATTCCTCCCACGGTATTCCGGGATATAGTTCAAATCATCGTCCGGTGTATTGATCGGATACCCCAGGTTCCTGGGTATGGCCCATGATCCGTCTGGCTGTCTGCTGGTCAGAAATACGTCATAACCCCCGATGGTGGTATGCCCCTGTGAACTGAAATAGAGCAATTCCCCGTCATCTGTTACAAACGGGGTATTCTCATTGTACATGGTATTCAGTTTTGGTCCCATATTACCGGGCTTTCCCCATCTTCCATCTTCCTGTATTTCAGACACATAAATATCAAGCGCCCCATACCCGCCTTTCTTGTTACTGGTGAAGTAAAGTTTTTGTCCGTCATCGGAAAGGCTTGCTGAAGATTCATAATATGCCGAATTGATCTGTCTGGGCAATGCTTCCATTTCTGACCACTTGTTGCCATCATAATGGCTGATATACAGGTCGGAATTGAAGGGATCAGACCGGGTAAGTAACATGGTGGTTCCATCATAGGAAAGAGAACTGATCTGGCAATCCGGGTAGTTCCCGAGCTGGGTATGTATGGTCGATGGCCTTGTCCATTTACCGTCAATGTTCCTGGCCATCATGATGGTTTTCTCCTGGGATGATTTTGTCATGCAAACCATGGTGTTATTGTCAGCCGATCGTACACCGAATAATGCATTATCGATGAATCCGTCACCGGTCTCCATTTTGGTAAATTTAACCTGCAGAGGATGGGAGGTCATTTCTTCGGCCAACTCACATGCCTCTATCTGTTTGTCGACATATTCCAGGTTTGCAAAATCATCTCCCTCCATCTCAAACTTGTAATGAACATAATAGTCGATGGCATCCATGAAATCAAAATTCAGGTGATGTGCCTTACCCAGGTAGAACAGCGCTTCATAGGGTGCCTCCTTTTCCCTGTATGAACCATCCTTATATTTTTTTGTCATGGACTGAATGGCTGCTTCAAGGTGAGGTATGGATTCAGCCTTTTTACCCGGGATGTTTATGTAGCACAGGCCGATCAGGTATTGGATATTCGGGTTCCCGGGTTCCATGTCCAGCAACTTCTCGTAATTTTTCAGGGCTGCCTCATAATCCTCTGTCAGGTAGAGGTACTGGGCTTCTACAAAGGTCCGTTTGAATGGTCTTGAATTGACTCCCAGGTTGAAGCTTGTCAGAAACAGCACACAAATTATGGTGAGAGATAAGGTTTTCATTATGAAGGGTTCATTTATATAGAGCCAAAATTATGTGGTTTAAATGTCGGTTTAAGCATGCTAACAACTGGATTATTAACAAGGTGGGGCTTTCTATTAACAATTCATGCTATCCTCGCCCGGATATCCGATTTATCTTTAAATTGGAAGATCTTTAGGGAATCTCATTTTTAGCAGGATCAAATGTTTGATGATTCGAAATATCTATCCAGGGCTGAACAATTAGACAGGGAGGATCCTCTGGCCTCATTCAGGGAGAGATTCTTTGCGCCTGAACCCGGACTCATATACCTTGACGGGAATTCCCTGGGGCGCCTTCCGGTTCATACAGCTGATTGGTTGAATGAGGTGATATCCAGGCAATGGGGTGGATCCCTGATACGCGGCTGGAATGAAGGATGGATGGATCTGCCGGTCAGGCTGGGGGATAAGATTGCCCGGCTGATCGGTGCTGATCCTGGTGAAGTGCTGGTTTGTGATGCCACTTCCATTAACCTCTATAAGCTGGTGATGGCGGCCATGGTTTACCAGAAAGGCAGGCACAGTATCCTTAGTGATGAACTGAATTTTCCATCTGATCTTTATGTTTTGCAGGGGATCATTAAGCAGCTGGGTCCAGGATATGAGCTGAACCTGGTCCGGTCGAAAGATGGGATGTGTATTGATCTTGACTCGGTCAGGGCTGCCATGGATGGAAATACGGCTTTGCTGACCTTTACACATACTTACTTTAAGAGTTCATTTGTGCAGGATATGGCCGGTATCACATCCATGGCTCACAGCAAAGGTGCCATGGTACTTTGGGATCTGAGCCATTCAGTAGGCTCTGTTCCGGTGGATCTCAAGGCCTGTAATGTTGACCTGGCCATTGGATGTACGTATAAGTACCTGAACGGGGGACCCGGATCTACAGCCTTTTTGTATGTACGAAAGGATCTTCAGGAAAAGTTGCAGCAGCCCATCTGGGGCTGGCTCGGATCAAAAGATCCTTTTCAGTTTGGGACACTGTATGAACCGGCGGACGACATCAGCCGCTTCCTTGTGGGCACCCCGCCCATACTGTCAATGTCAGCTGTCGAGCCGGCCCTGGATCTGCATCTCGAGGCAGGGATCACTTCACTGCGGGCAAAAAGCATCAGGCAATCTGCATTTCTTTTAGAGATGTTTGATGATTGGCCGGCCAGCCTGAATTTTACACTAGGTTCTCCAAGGGAACCCGGTAGCCGGGGATCCCATATCGTACTCAGGCATCCTGAAGCACCGGCTATTACAAGGGCCTTGATCAACCCGCCGGGGGACAGGCTGAGGGTGATACCGGATTTCCGGGCACCCGATAATATCCGGATAGGGATGGCACCAATTTACAATAGTTACATGGATATATACTCAGGCATGCAACGGATCAGGGAAGTGGTTGAGTCTGAAGAATATTTGAAAAATCCCTGATTCATTATGAAATCCCGGGAATTACAATTATTTTTATTTCGTGGTCGCTACCATTCGGCCACTTAGATCTGCACTTCATGGATTGGACAGATTTTCATGAATTTTTCAGGCTGATAGAAGACGATAATCTTAGCCTGTTTTACAGGGGTGATTTTGCAGACGATATAACTATTCGCCTGATTGATCTGTCTGAATCTCACTTCAAGAAAGGGAAGGAACAGATGTCTGTAAAGAAGAAAGTTTCCTTCCTGATGGCTGAATGTTTCCAGAATGTTATCAGGTACGGTGAAGAACTGACCTCCGATCATTATCTGCAGGAACAGACGGCTTATTTTATGACCCGCAATTTTAACAACAAGTTTTATATTGCTTCCGGCAACCTGATCGAGCGATCCAAGATCCAGTATTCTACAGGAACGGATTGAAAATATCAATATGCTGAGCCAGGAAGAATTGAAGGAGATGTATATGAAAGTTCTTGGGGGAGAGGCATTTACATCGAAAGGAGGAGCCGGACTGGGAATGATTGAAATGGCCAGGAAATCAGGTCGGAAACTGCAAACTGAATTTGAGAAGATCGGTGACCTGATGGCGTATTTCTATATTCAGATGATCATTGATTCGTTTAAACAATCGGATGAGACCGGCAGGGAAGGACTCCATATTGACCATGCCATCCAGATGAACCAGTTACTGAGGAAAAACAGCGTCATTTTGGCCTATCAGGGAGATTTCAGGCAGCATACCATCCTTCCCCTGCTGAATATGATTGAAAAAAACCTGATGGTCAAGAGGACAAAATATGCTGCCTATAAGACACTGTTTCATATCCTTGTGGAAATGCTCCAGAATGTAATGCATCACGGTTTAATCGTTAACGACAAACGGGAAGGCCTTTTTACCATAGGTCTGCATGATCACCATTTTACCATAAGTGCGGCCAATTATGTAACCTGCGACAAGGTGCCCTCCCTGAAAGAAAAGATGGATCATTTTTTGTCCCTGGAGGACTACGATCTGAAAGAACTGTCAAGACTGATACTCCAGGAAAGGGAAGATGGCCCGTTCAGGGGATCAGGCCTGGGGGTTATAGATATTATCAGGGCAAGCATTACAAAGCCTAAATACGTTATTATTCCAGTCGATGATTCCAAATTCCTGTTTTACCTGAATGTAAAGATCTAGATAATAGATTATGGTATGAATAATTGCTGGATTAATCAGGAATATATAAATGCGAACCATGAAATTACTACCTGTATATATTGTCATACTGGCCATTGGGCTGGCCTCCTGCGGTGGAATGAAAGTTGTTCAGGACCATGACTCTTCGATTAATTTCAACCGTTACCAGACCTATAATTTCACTCCATCTGCCGATTCTATTCCTATCAACCAGATGAATAAAAGGAGGTTATTCGATGCCATATCAGCGGAAATGAATAACAATGATATTCGCTGGGCTGCAGATCCTGATCTATTTGTGCATGTACACATGATGATGAAGGGCAAGGACGAAAAACAATATTACCTATGGTCAGGGGGCAACCTACGACATGGGCTCAGGCTTCTCAACAACCTATATGGACTATAGTGACTACTCCGAAGGATCACTCTTTTTTGACATCATAGATGCCCAGAAAAAGCAACTGGTCTGGTCAGGAAAAGCGACCGGGGATCTGAAGGACTCCAATATGCTCAGTGAGAAAGACATTAACAAACTCGTACAGAAAGTATTTAAGAATTTCCCGCCACGCTAATCCGGATTTCCTAAATGTGCAGGTGTTCGAGCAGGAGCTTGTCCAGGCACATGAAAACCACTACAAGCAGTACGAAATAATTGATCTTCATAAAATACCTGCCCGGCTTAAACCTGGCCAGGGAATGTCGCAGTATGGGAACAAAGGCCAGAACAAGCCAGGCTGATGCCATCCACAGTCCCGCTTTAGCTATCAAAGAATCCATGGGACCTGTAAGGGTAAATACCACAGTGATCATGGCTGTCCCGGCTACCCACAGAAAGATCATACGTCCCATCTGAACGGGGGTCATGTTGCTGGACAGGGAGGGGAATCCGGCAGATTCATATTCCTTTCCGTACTTCATGATCAGCAGCCAGAAATGGGGTACCTGCCATATGAAGAAAAATGCGGCAATGGGGACGACCATGGGGTCCAGTAAGGACCCACCTGCACTTACCCATCCGATCAGCGGGGGAATGCTGCCTATCAATGATCCGGGGATAACAGCCCATGCCGTATATCGTTTAAGATAGGTGTATACACCATTATACCAGAAAAAGGCCAGCCAACCCAGCAACAAACCCAAAATCCCGGCTCCAAAATACAGCAAAACCGATCCAGGAATACTGTAGGCAAGGGTTACTGCAAGGGCGCCTTTTTCCGTGATCCTTCCGGAAGGCAGGGGGCGGTCCCGGGTGCGCAGCATCTGACTGTCGTACCTGTATTCCTGCAGGTGATTCAATGAAGATGCCCCGCTTGCGAGCAGGAAAATACCCAGGATTGCCAGACCTAATCCCGGATCCATGTGGGTTGTATGCAGGAGGTATCCCGTTATTGTTGTAATGCTAACAGCAGCAGTGATCCTGACCTTCCCCAGTTCAAGCCATATGGACAAGCTGTGCTTACTCACCGGGCCAAACAGGTGTCTCGAGCAATGTTCTCTGCTGGCATTTGCATTCTTTTTTCTCCTGGTCATGCTGGCAGTCACAATCAGGCTTACAGTTCTTAACCAGTATTCTAAACATAATCATTTGTTGTTTTTGAGTGGTGGATAAACAATTATTAAGATCAGGGCAAAGCTCAACATGGTTATAAATCCAAGGATGGTATTTAGTGCCATGGATTGTATTTTAAGATGGCTGTTCATATCCCTCTGTAGTTACTGTTAACCTTCGCCTGGCATAGGCTGTTATGGCCACCAGGGCAATGATCGCGAGTGTATAATACACAAATGCTGGAACCGGAACGGGATCGCCTTTGGCATATGAATGCATTCCCGACAGGTAATAGTTCACCCCGAAATAGGTCATGAGCACACTGGCATATCCCAGGACTGCTGCCAGGTTGAAAGGATACAGGCTTTTCAGTCCGGGCATAAACCGCATATGAACAATAAATGCGTAGACCAGGATGGTGATCAGGGCCCAGCTCTCCTTGGGATCCCAGGCCCAGTACCTCCCCCAGGATTCATTGGCCCATATCCCACCGAGGAAAGTACCTATGGTAAGCAGTCCGAGTCCCGCAATAATAGTCATCTCGCCAATAGAACTGAGGGAAACGATGGTATGTTCAACCTTCTCCCGGTTCTTTCGGGACTGCAATCCCATCAGTATCAGGTTAAGAAACCCGAGCAGGCATGCCAGTCCCAGAAAACCATAACTCGAAGCGATCACCGCAACATGTATGGTAAGCCAGTAGGATTTCAACACCGGTACCAGGTTGGTCAGCTGCGGGTCCATCCAGCTGAGGTGGGCCGTATGCAACATCATCCAGGCGAGTACAGCTGTAGCAGCCACCGGCGTGGCAGTCCGACGTGAAAAAACCACACCGGCCAGCATGGTGGCCCAGCTGATGTACAACAGGGATTCATAACCATTACTCCATGGCGCATGTCCGGATATATACCACCTGAGAGCAAGTCCGACAGTATGTACCGCAAACCCGGCCAGCAGGTGTATCACCATTATCCTGCGGAATCTGCGTGGGTTAATGTTGACGCTCAGAACGCTGACCAGCTGTATGATCAGAAGGGTGATCCCGATAGCGATATAGAAACGGGCCAGCCTGTCAAAGAGATTGATACGGTTGTAGATGATCTCCGCTTTCTGCCTTCCTGCTGAAGGCATGATCCCGGCCCCCATGCGGTCCTGGAATATCTTCAGGTACCCCAGGTACTCATCCGCCTTCTGCCATTCCCCGGTCTCCATCCCTTCCCTGACACCCTTCCAGGTAAAGCTGTGTTATGTTCACGGCGAACAGGGAATCCTCACCCGTGTAGATTTCCGGGATTGTATTCGGACTGTGCCATGTATGATTGGGATCGTCCCTGTCTGGCAGGATGCGGAGCAGGTTGCCTGAATAGACCATATAGCAGATGTTCATTCGCTCGTCAACCCTGAGCATCTCTGTATCGAATTTGGACCGTTCCGAAGATCTTTTGCGATGGGCATTCGCAACATGGTCACCAATGGTGTACGAGCCTTCCCTGTCCGTATCAAAGAATTGCAGGAAGGATGCATGCTTTCCATCGATATTCAGGATCTCGCCAATCGCCGGATGTGAAACCTTTACCATGGGGATGGTTTGCCACCTGATGGGGTCGGCCATCATGCCCAGCAGGACCTGCTCGGGATTCAAGCCCTCCAGCTTTGTTCGGCGTGATGTTTTCCGCAGGACCTCGGATGCCAGCGAATTCATCGGTTTTACCCTTCCCTGGTAGTCCTGTACCAGCAATTCCCCAAATGCCCTGGCATGCTCAACCGGGATCTTATGGTCATTTTTCCCGGGTAGATCCTGAGCCCGGACCGGCCCTCCCTGCATAAAAAGTCCCAGGACAACGGCAAGTATCACCCCGGCCGTCTTGCCGGGTTGCCCTGTTTCGGCAAGCTGCCTGCTGAGTTTCCGGAACCTGCTGTTGGGATTGAAAAGGCTCAGCAGTATGCCCAGGAAGAGCAAGGCATATCCTGCATAGGTGACATTGGTCCCCAGCCTGTCCCTGTTGACCGACAATACGGTACCTTTTTCATCCGTATCATAGGATGACTGGTAAAATCTGTACCCCCGGTAGGATAGGATATGATTCATATAGATCCTGTGTGTGGCTGTCAATCCCTTTTCGGGGTCCTCAAGCCTGACCAGGCTCTCAAAGGAGGACGGGCTGTCAGAGCCGGGATACCGCTCCAGGATGAAGTCCTCAAGAGCCAGTGAAAAAGGTAAAATCCGTGAGACAGAACCATAGGATAGCAGCAATTCTTTTGATCCTATCGACACCTGCCTGGGTTCGCCAGTCATCCCCTTACCCCCCCACAGGGTAATGTTCCTGGATGCTGAACCTACCCGCAGGTTCAATGAAAGGGCTGTGCTGCCAGGTCCTTCCTCATCCCCTGTTTTCAGGGCCAGGATCTCCCCTTCCCGTTCATATTCTGAAAGTACAAGGCTGAGGGGGCCGAAGGAATACACGCTCATGGGGTAAAAGGGATGCCATGTATCAGCCTGCAGGTCCTTTTTGGACTGGTCTGCCATATTGAAAAGGCTGACAGGGTAGGGGGCAAGAAAAGCAAGGGAATCCCCCTCTGCCTTTATCCGGATACCATCAGAGGCGGGTTTGTTGAAATGAAATGCCTGTCCCCCAATCCACTTACTCTCCTCTCCAAGGAAGGCGTAGTACTCTCTTCCGGCACCTGATGCAGTGACCAGGATCATGGCAGGTTCACCTCTGTGGACCGCCCTGACTGTTGGCCTGGCCCCGGTTAAATGATCTATGTAATGAACGAAAAGAGGACCTTTTTTTGAAGGAACCTTCAATAATTTGCCAGGGTTTCTGATCCCGGACAGGAAAATCTGCCTGGAGGCCCGGGAGGTGGTTTCCTCTTCCAGCACCTGTACCCGCAGGTAGGCTTCGTCTGAAATGACGGTAGATGAATGTTGGCCCTCCCTGATGTGGATGAGTCCGGTAAAACCAAGGTACCTGGTGATGCCTGCTCCAGCCAGGATCAAAATAAATGAAAGATGAAAAACAAGGATGGTCCCTTTGCTTCTCCTGAAAACCTTGTAGATGATCATGCTGCCAAGCAGGTTAATGGTCCCCAGCACAAACAGCAATTCAAACCATGTGGCATTGTAGATATGGGATCTGGCAGTCTCCGGGCCAAAATCATTTTCCAAAAATGTGGCCACAGCAATACTGACAGCAAGTGCCACCAGGACCAGTCCCATGAGCCGGAATGAAATGAATATGTGCAGGATTTTTTTCAAGCAATGGTAATTTTGAATCCGCAAATTTAAGGAGAAAAATATCTTATTCTGTTATATTCACCCACATTTTTCAATCTAAATTATTTTGTAACGAAAACCGGGATTATTCGTCATATACTAAAACAGTCATGTATCAATCCGTACAGCTACTGTTCACATATGATACAACATTTCATTTAATGGAAATAGCAGAAACAGGATAAGTATCAAATAATCAACTAATTGCGCTATTTGGCATTAATTATGATATTCAATAACCAAGTCAAAACCTAATAAATCCGGCACTATGGTAATTCCCCTGAAAGCGAACGAGGTTGTCATTAAAGCTGGTGATTCATCATATTTAGACGACACTGAAAAGATCTGCGGAAAACTTATTATTACAAATCAACGCATCTATTTTGTAACCTCCAATGGTCATGCAGAAAAATATGACCAGGAGATCCTTCCATCTGATATCCAGGAGGTCATTTTCTTCAACATCAGGAGGTTCATGCCAAATGGGCTGAATGTGGTCCTGAAAAGCGGCGAAGAGAGGAAATTCTCTCTAAAGAAGCGCAATGAGATGGGGGAGATGATCAATAAGATGTATTAATCGGCAAAGAGGTAACCTTCCTTCCTGTTTTTTCGTAAATATCTGCTGAAACAATTTATAGGGTAAATTTCAAATTTTGGAACCTGCCATTTTTTATAGGGCATGTTCCATATTGGTCATTTCATGAAAAAGAAATTCCTGATCGTAGCAGCTATCCTGGTGCTGTCAGTTCCGGCCTTCAGCCAGATGGGGAAACGGGTTAAAGCTCACGGAGTTCCAGTTTGGCGATAGGACCTGCCTTTCTTTTAGGGGATGTAGGTGATCTGGGCATTGGGGGCAATGTGGCATTGGGGGTCAGGCGAATGCTGGATGCCCATTTTGCTGTAAAAGCCAATGTTAACCTCGGATTGATATTCGGTGAAGACAATACCGAGCGGGGGATGAAATATTATACATTCCTCATTGAACCTACCGGGCAGATTGAGTACTACTTCCTGGTAGAGGGACGAGGTTTCGGATCAACACGTCACATGAGATACAAGCCGATTATCAGGCCTTACCTCTATGCCGGTGGGGGGCCATTGTTCTTTTTCCCCAGCCATTATCATGAAGATGCTGTTGAACTTGAAAATTTCAGCAATTATACCCTGGTACTGGTCGGGGGAGTTGGCCTGAGACACCGGATCAATGCAGACTGGTTCTGGGGTTTTCAGGTTGGAGGCAGGCTTTCCACCAATGATTATCTTGACGGGTACTCACCCAAAGCTTCCACTGCCAACGATGCCTATATCATGTCGCAGTTCTTCCTTTCCTACAGGTTCTGATCCTTATTTCACCGAAAACTTAAAGACCGTCAGCGTAAAATATTCTTCGCTCCGGCCTCAGTACCGTACTCGGGAAATTGGGCTGGTTTGGAGAATCCGGGTAATGCTGGGTTTCGAGGCAGATCCCGTGCGGCGCTCGTATGCGGCACCTGATTTACCGACCTGAGAACCGTTGAGGAAGTTGCCTATATAGAGCTGGACTCCTGGCTCTGTTGTGAGCACCTCCATGAACCTTCCTGTTTCCTCGCAGTAAACGGTGGCACAGAGTTCCAGTCCATCTTTTTCCTTGTTGATCACCCAGCAGTGGTCATATCCATTTCCCACTACCAGCTGTTCAAAATCCTCATTGACCCGTGAGCCAACCTTCATGGGCGTTGTGAAATCCATGGGTGTGCCCTCTACAGGAGCAATTTTTCCGGTCGGAATAGAACGTTCATTGATGGGTATAAAATGGTCTGCCTTCATCATCAGTTCATGGTCCAGGATGTCACCCTTTCCTTCCCCGAGCAGGTTGAAATAGGTATGCTGGGTCAGATTGATCACAGTCGGGGCATCGGTGGTTGCCCTGTAACCCACTTCCAGTTCGTTCTCGTCCGTGAGAACGTATTCGACCAAAATCTCCAGGGCGCCCGGGTATCCCATATCGCCATCAGGACTTTTCAGGCTCAGCAAAATGGAGTTACCGGATACAGCATCGACATCCCATACCAGTTCACCAAATCCCTTTTTGCCGCCATGCAGCTGGTTATTATTGTTGGTCTCATTGATCGGCAGCTCATAGGTCTTTCCGTCGAGGGTGAATTTTCCCCCGTCTATCCTGTTCCCGAATCTTCCCACTACTGCTCCAAAATTTGGGTCACCGGCCATTCCATAACGCTCCACATCATTGTATCCCAGTGCTATATCATCCATATTCCCATCCCTGTCCGGTGCCAGGATAGCAACGATGACAGCCCCGAAATTGGTGACATAAACCTCCATGCCATTGGCATTGCTGAGTTTATACAGGCCTGTTTCCTTCCCGTCTATGGTTTTCTCGAAACTTGCCGGATCCAGAGATAGTGCTGAGCTTTCCAGCTCGACAGCCTTGTCTACCAGTCCCTGTTTGGTTTTAGATTGTTTACAGGCAGTAAAAGAGCATAACAGTATAACAAAGAATACCAGGTTTAATGCTTTCATTTTTTATTGATTTTGGTTAAATAAATTAATGGTCGACACCTTTTTCACCTGCCTCTATCTTCACGGTCAGGAAATTTTCTTTGGGGGGCAGGGGACAGGTAGCATATTCCGTAAAAGCACAGGGGGGATTAAATGCCTTGTTGAAATCTATGGTTACCAGTCCCCGTTTATCTGGCTTGTCCAGGTAAAGGAAACGGCCGCCTCCATAAGTCTCCAGTGCACTGGTCTCATCTGCAAAAATAACGAAGAGCTTTTTTCCGGCTGCTACCGGATAAAATACCTGCTCCACTCCACTGATGGTGAAGCGCAGGATTCCCGGACACATATTTTTTTCCACCGTTCCAATGATGGTGGGGATCAGGAGTTCCCTGGGTTCATCATAAGCTTCGAACGGCTGCCTCTATTATCCAGGCCGGGTCGGCCGGGTAGGTCTCAATATGTGTTAATTCATTTATGGCTGGATGCTCATAATCACGGAGGCGGATACCGAACTGATCCCCTCGCTCAATGATGAACCATGTCAGGCTGCCGGTTTCGAGCAGGGTGGGTTTCCCGCTTTTGTCAGTTTCTATTTCGATTTCCGCAATGGGTTTTCCGTCCAGTAAAACATCCACGCCAGGTTCGGGGATAAAGCTGACCTGCCCGTTCTTAAGGATGTACTTCCCCAATCGTGGCGGTGCCTTTTCCGGATAAATAATACTGTTGGAGGAATCAGAACCGAGGGTGTTAATCCCTTCCTCGAGCCAGAACAGGCCGGCCAGGTTTAACCAGCCATTCTCTGATTTTAGGCGTGCCAGGCGTTTTTCCTTCCATCTGTTGATTTCTTTGAGATAGGCATCATTAGAGCCATCCCCGTTTTGATTGCAAGCATTTAGGGTAAGTAAGATCATAAACAGGAGAGAGACAATTCTCATTTTAAAGGTGATTCATATAAAATTTCAAATATAGGGAAAAACTAGGGTTTGGAGGAGCCTTGAATCGGGGGACTTTAAAGATATCGCAAAATGATGATCAGGGATACCCCATCATCAGGAATTATTTCTATTTTTAGGGTTTCAATGTAAATTCTCACGCCAAATAAACTAATTACTAAACCTATGGAAACCTCTTTCAATTTAGGCTGGATAGACTATACCATAATGGTGGTCTATTTTGCATTTGTTCTGGGGATTGGATGGACCTTGAAGCGGTACATGAAATCTTCAACCGATTTCCTGGAAGCCGGGCGCTCCATACCTGCCTGGATCACCGGACTTGCCTTTATTGCTACCAATCTCGGTGCCCTGGAGGTAATCGGGATGGCTGCTTCGGGGGCCAAATACGGAATGGCCACGGTACATTTTTACTGGATTGGTGCCATTCCTGCCATGATCTTCCTGGCCATATTCATGATGCCGTTTTATTATGGCTCAAAGGCAAGATCGGTCCCGGAATACCTGAAACTCAGGTTCGATGAAAAAACCAGGGGATTCAATGCATTTTCATTTGCCGTAATGACCATCTTTGCTTCAGGGATCTCCATGTATGCCTTGCCTTACTGATGGAAACACTGCTTGGCTGGGATTTCGATTTCAGCCTGCTGATATCGGCTGTGATCGTACTGGTTTATGTTTATCTCGGCGGTCTCACATCTGCCATCTATAACGAGGTATCTGCAGTTCTTCCTGATTGTAGTTGGATTTGCACCCCTGGTGATACTGGGACTGATCAATATTGGCGGATGGGAAGGCCTAACGGAAAGTCTGGGCGATGTAGCTGTCAGGAATGGTTATGAACCGGGTGCCTGGGTGAATTCCTGGAAATATATGGGGAGTACCGAATCCAATCCCATGGGTGTTGAATGGTTCGGTGTTCTGATGGGCCTTGGTTTTGTACTGTCCTTCGGATACTGGTGTACCAACTTTCTGGTGGTCCAGCGGGCCATGGCAGCAGATTCCATGGCCGGGGCCCGCAAAACCCCACTGATCGGTGCCTTCCCAAAGATGTTCTTGCCGGCCCTGGTGATCATACCCGGGCATGATAGCCATCGCCCTGACCGCCATACCTGAAGCTGGATTTGAACTCCCGGTTAAAGGCAACAGCTATGATTATGATAAGGTGATCCCGGTACTGCTGGGGCATTATTTCCCGACGGGTGTACTGGGACTGGGACTTACGGCTTTGATGGCATCATTTATGTCGGGGATGGCCGGGAATGTAACGGCTTTCAATACAGTCTTTACCTATGATATCTACCAGAGCTATATCAACAAGCATAAATCAGACAGGCATTACCTGCAGGGTTGGCCAGCTGACCACAATATTTGGTGTGCTCGTCAGCATTGGTGCGGCATATATGGCCAGGTCTTTCAATAATGTAATGGATTTCCTGCAGCTCATTTTTGCCTTTATCAATGCCCCGCTCTTTGCGACTTTCCTGCTGGGGATGTTCTGGAAACGGAGTACAGGGCATGGGGCTTTCCTTGGACTGATCTCCGGAACCCTGGCTGCATCTCTGCATCATGGATTAACGGCTCCGGCCGGAGCCGATACCCTTATCAAGGGAGGATGGATGGGTACAGTTGTCCATACCTATCCGAGTGAGATGGCACAGAACTTCTGGACAGCCATCTATGCATTTACAGCAGCTTTTGTCCTGACCATTATCATCTCCCTGATGACCAAAAAGATAAAAACAGATGAAGAGCTGAAGGGACTGGTATATTCCCTTACTCCGAAGATCAGTGGAAGAAGGTGTTGTATGGTACAAGCGTCCTGCTCCCCTGGCCATCATTGTAGGTATTGTGGCCATCATTTTAAGTTTATTATTCTGGTAAAATATTAAGATATGGGATTAGACATAAAAGTTCCGATCGGATTGATGTTCACTATCCTGGGTCTGCTACTGACCATTTTTGGACTGGCAACCGCCGGGAATGCAGAAATGTATCAGCGCTCACTCGACATCAACATCAACTTGTGGACCGGAGCAGCCATGCTGGTAATAGGTATTGTTATGCTGGCAACATCAAAGTTGAAACCTGCCAAAGAGGAGTAGGTCTCACCCTTCATGAAAATCCTCTTTATTATCTGAGTTTTCAGGGGACTTTTGTGCCAAATTTATGTAGTTTTAAGTGTGCGGCCAACATTTAAAATTCATATATTTATCTTTCATTACTAACAAACACTTATAGAACGGTATGACCACTGACCAGAAGAGGCAGACCAGAAAAAAATATTATACTGAGCATGCCAGGATCTATGTTGCCGTAGATTGTATCATTTTTGGTTTTCTGGAAAATCAGCTGAAAATCCTTTTGCTAACGAGGGATTTTGAACCTGGCCTTGGCAAATCCTCACTGATCGGGGGCTTTGTAAAGGAGGAAGAGAGCCTTGATCATGCAGCCGCCCGCATTTTGTATGACCTGACCGGGCTTAAAAATGTTTTTCTTGAGCAGTTGTATACACATGGAGAAGTTGAGCGTGATCCTGGCGAAAGGGTGATCTCCGTATCCTATTATGCACTTTTGAAGATGCAGGACCTGGATCATGACCATGTCGAAAAACACGGAGCAAGATGGTGCCATGTTGGTGAATGCGAGAAGCTTGATCTTCGACCATAGTGATATGGTTGAACGAGCACTGTCAAGGTTACGCCGCAGGGCCAAAAACCAGCCGATCGGATTTGAATTATTGCCCAGGAATTTTACCATTCCCCAGCTCCAGATGCTTTATGAGGCAATATACCAGAAAACACTTGACAACCGTAATTTCAGGAAGAAGTTACTGGCCATGGATATTCTGGAGAAACTTGAAATAAAGGATAAGTCCTCCTCCAAGAAGGGAGCCTTCCTGTACAGGTTCGATAAGAAAAAGTATAACAAATTACACCAGGAAGGATTTTTGTTTGACCTGTAGTATATACCCGCTGGGTCCGGATCAAATGTCGAATGCTTAAATAGAATCTGATGCTGGAAGAACTGAGAGAATCAGTATGTAAGGCCAACCTGGACCTGGTTCATCATGGCCTTGTGATCTTCACCTGGGGAAATGTAAGCGGTATTGATCGTGACAGGGGACTGGTAGTTATCAAGCCAGGAGGTGTGTCATATGAGGGTATGAGACCCGGAGATATGGTTGTGATAGACCTTCATGGAAACAGGGTGGAAGGGGATATAAAACCATCCTCCGATACACCAACCCATATTTTCCTTTACCAGCAATTTCCTGAAATTGGGGGCGTTGTCCATACCCACAGTACATGGGCTACAAGCTGGGCCCAGGCCAGGCGTCCTATCCCGGCTTACGGAACCACCCATGCCGATTATTTTTACGGGGAGATCCCCTGTACCCGGGCCCTGACAAAAGAGGAAGTGGAGGACCAGTATGAGTTGAATACAGGTATGGTGATCGCAGAAACTTTCAAGGACCTGGACCCCATGGCAGTGCCCGGTGTTCTGGTCAGCCAGCACGGACCTTTTGCATGGGGAAGGGATGAACAGGATGCGGTGCATAATGCCAGGGTGATGGATGAGGTGGCAAGGATGGCCTTTTATAATGAAGCACTCGGGAATAAATCCCCGGTTAACCCGTACCTGCTGGAAAAGCATTACGGGAGGAAACACGGGAAGGATGCTTATTATGGTCAGGATTAATCTTTTCAGCATTAATATTTTCGATAACAAATGGACAATGAAAAATATGTGATCGGACTGGATTACGGGACAGATTCAGTTCGCGCGGTGATCGTAAATGCTTCAAACGGTGATGAGGTAGCAAGTGATGTGCACTATTATGCCAGGTGGGCGGAGGGAAAATACTGCGATCCGGCTGCCAACCGGTTCCGGCAGCATCCACTTGATTACCTGGAAGGATTTGAAACCACCATTAAGAACTGCATAAATGCCGTATCTGCAGAGATTCAGCAAAATATCAGTGGCATATCAGTCGATACCACAGGGTCAACACCTGTTGCCGTGAACAGGGATGGAGTACCCCTTTCAATGACTCCCGGTTTTGAAGAAAATCCCAATGCCATGTTCATCCTCTGGAAAGATCACACAGCCCTGGAAGAAGCAGCAGAAATCAACGAAGTCTCGCGTACATGGGGAGGGACAGACTACACAAGATTTGAAGGGGGGGTATATTCATCAGAATGGTTCTGGGCAAAGATCCTGCATGTATTGCGCGAAGATGATAAAGTCCTTGGATCTGCTTATTCATGGGTAGAACATTGCGACTGGATCCCGGCCATACTGACCGGAAATACCGATCCGCATACCCTGAAACGCAGCCGTTGTGCAGCCGGACATAAAGCCATGTGGCATGAAGATTTCGGAGGACTCCCGGCAGAGGATTTTCTGGTTAAGCTTGATCAGCGGCTGGCCGGTTTGCGGGACCGCCTCTTCAGGGATACTTATACTTCCGATGTGCCGGCCGGGATACTGACCGAAGACTGGGCCGGGAAACTTGGCCTGCCTGAAGGAGTAATGGTGGGCGTGGGTGCTTTTGATGCCCATATGGGTGCTGTTGGGGGAGAGATAGAACCTTTCCACCTCAGCAAGGTGATGGGGACATCCACCTGTGACATGCTGGTGGCCCCGTTTGATGAGGTGGGGGACACCCTGGTGAGCGGTATCTGCGGGCAGGTGGACGGTTCCATTATGCCGGGGATGCTGGGACTGGAAGCCGGACAATCAGCATTTGGAGATGTCTATGCCTGGTTTAAAAATGTACTGGTATGGCCCATTGAAAATATCCTGGCCAGTACCGGATCCATTGATGGAGCAACGCGGGATAAGCTGGTTGAGGAAATATCCGACAGGATCATTCCGGAACTTACCGCTGCTGCAGAAAAAATCGATATCGGGGAATCCGGTATTGTAGCGTTGGACTGGATGAACGGTAGGCGTACACCGGATGCCAACCAGGCGCTGAAAGGGGCTGTCATGGGACTCACACTGGGGAGTGATGCACCCAGGATATTCAGGGCACTGGTGGAGGCAACCGTTTTTGGCTCCAAAAAGATAGCAGACCGCTTTCGGAGCGAGGGTGTCAGGATAGAAGGTGTAATTGCCCTTGGGGGTGTGGCAAAAAAGTCACCTTTTGTTATGCAGGTCATGGCTGATGTACTGAACATGTCGATCAAGGTAGCCCGTTCTGAACAGACAGTAGCCCTGGGAGCATCCATGTTTGCTTCGGTAGTAGCTGGCATCTATGAGACCATTGAAGCAGCACAGCAGAAAATGGGGGCTGGTTTTGATGCAGTCTACGAGCCAATACCTGATAATGTGGAAAAATACAAAGCCCTCTATGAAGCCTATGGAAAAATGGGTGAATTTATAGAGGGTCATATCACTTCAACTTGACCCGGATCCGATATATAATCCTGTTCTTCCTGTTGGCTGCCATATTTTCTATTCCCTCGTATACGGCTGATTCGATCCCTCCTGTGACCATACAGAGATTGCAGGGTGAGATAATATTTGACGGAATGCCTGATGAGCCGGCCTGGCAGCAAACTGAATCATTTCCATTTGTTACCCACAGCCCGGTATTCGGGAAAGATACGGAGGAAAGGACAGAGGTGCGTATATTGTATGATGAAAATTATGTTTATATAGGCGGATGGCTATATACCGGAGATCCTTCTAAAATTTTATCCACTTCAAAATTGCGCGATGAACTGAAAGGAGACTGTGACTGGCTTGGAGTGGTCTTTGATTCCTATAATGACAATGAGAACGGGTTGAGTTTCTGGACCACACCTGCCGGATTACGGACGGATATGGTAGTGTTCAATGATGCTACAGGCTCCATGAGATATGAACCTATTAATGTCAGCTGGAATACCCATTGGGATGTTAAAACCCATGTCAATGAGGAAGGATGGTTTGTAGAAATGCAGATACCTGTTTCCAGCCTGCGTTTCCAGGAGGAGGACGGAAAGGTGACTATGGGACTGATCGTGCTCCGTTGGATCCCACAACATAACAGCATCTATATCTATCCAGGTATACCCAATGAATTTGGCCCTTATAGTGCATGGAAGGTATCCAAGGCACAGGATGTGGTATTTCCCGGACTGGAATCCCGCAAACCTCTTTATATAACTCCCTATGCACTTGCAGGATTCTCCCAGATGAATGAATTAAATGAAGCAGAAACAGACTATGAATTCAGCAGGGATAAAAAGCTTAACGCCGGACTCGACCTGAAATATGGCATCACCAGCAACCTGACGATGGACCTTACCCTGAATACAGATTTTGCGCAGGTAGAGGCAGATGATGAAAAGGTGAACCTGACAAGGTTTTCTTTGTTTTTTGAGGAGAAAAGGCAGTTTTTCCTTGAACGGGCAAGTATATTTGATTTCAATACCGGCGGACCAAATACCATGTTCTACAGCCGCCGTATAGGCCTGGATGAGGATTTCAATCTTGTGCCCATCATAGGCGGGGTCAGGTTGATAGGAAGAAAGAACGGATGGGACCTTGGATTTATGAATATGCAAACGGCCCGGTCTGACAGCCTGCCTTCAGAGAATTTTGGCGTACTCAGGCTGAAAAAAAGGGTATTAAACCAGAATTCTTATGTAGGCGGGATCTATACCTCAAGGCTGGGGCTGGACGGGAGTTTTAATCAGGCATACGGTCTTGATGCCCTGTTCAGGGTCATTGGTGACGAATACCTGAAGATTGTATGGGGACAAACTTTCGAGAATGATTTTGCCAATAAGCCTTTGTCCTTTGACAATGCACGTTATATTATGAACTGGGAGCGCAGGCGGAATGTTGGCTTCCATTATCGCCTTTTCACCGCAGGTACGGGACCGGATTATAATCCTGGCATTGGTTTCCAGCACAGGCTTGATTATCATATGTATGGCGGGAGATTTAATTACACCTGGATGATGCCGGAAAAATCACGCCTGGTCCGTCACGGACCAGAGATATGGGTACGTGACTATTTCAGCCAGTCCAGAGGTATCCGAGAATCAACCACCATTGATCTCCAGTATACATATGAGTTTAAAAGCCTCTGGCAGGGAAGTATTGGTGCGGAATGGAATTACGAGAACATCTTTGAATTATTTGAGATATCCGATGATGTGAATGTTCCCATTGGCGCATATACCTTTCCCCAGTTAACAGGACTCTTAATGACCCCTATGACCAAACCGGTCTGGATGATGTTCCAGTTTGAAGCAGGAGGTTACTATGACGGGAAAGTGCTTTCTGTAACAGCCATGCCTAACTGGAGCATTTCCTCTTCTTTTATTTTAAGCGGGGCATATATTTATAGCAATGTTGACTTTACAGCAAGGGAACAGCACTTCATTTCCCATATCGGCAGGATAAAGGCCCTGCTGATGTTCAGCACAAAATTATCCCTCAGCGCATTTATTCAGTATAACAGTGAAAGCCATAATATTGCCTCCAATATACGGTTCAGATATAATCCGAGGGAAGGGAATGACCTGTGGATCGTCTACAATGAAGGAACAAATACCAACCTGAACAGGGAGATACCAAACCCACCGCGCCTGGCAGGCCGGACGGTAATGTTAAAATATACTTATACCTTCCGATTATAGTACAAAAGATGTAAATTGTATTACCATTCTGAGCAAGACATGATTTTTGATGAATACTCCTATCTGTCTCCCGGGGATTCTTTTCCCGGAGTCGAAATCGAATCAGTCGAAGGTGATGATATCATCACCTGGGGATCTGACAGGATCATCCTTTTGAATTTTTTTATTGTTCCGTGCAAACATTGTAATAAAATGCTTGAATATATCCAGGAGCATATCTGGCCAGATTTTCAGGAGTCAGGCGGGTATTTCATATCCATCGGCAGGGAGCACAGTAAAAATGAAGTAATGGAATTCAGGGATCAGGGAAACTACCTGGTACCTTTTGCCGCTGATCCTGACCGGAGTATCTACGACCAGTTTGCCCAGAAGAAGGTCCCACGAAACTATCTTTTCAATAAAAAGGGGGAACTCATTTACCAGACCCGCGGTTTTGATCTTGACCAGTTATCCACCCTTGGCAAGATACTCAAGGATCTCTGAGCCTGACAATTTTTCCCATACTATCTGATTATGGTCTTCGAAATAGGGAGTTTTTCCTATTTTTATGAACTAAAGCAACAAGGATGTTTCAAAGGAACAAGTCATTCAGTGTTTTATATGGTATACAGAGAACCCTTCTGGCTGTGTTTTACCTGGCAAGTGTGCTTTCACTTTTCTGGATTATCTTCTACCTTCTGGATGATGTTCTTGGTTTGCAGGGTGTTACCATAATTCTTGTGACGATCGTATACCTTGTCCTCGTAGTGCTGGGGTATAGTTTTATCCATGTTATCTCATATATCCCGTCAAATCTGGCCGGTGCTTTTGACCCGGTCCAGAACGCCATTGCTGACGGGAGCATTCAATCTGCCGGGGATCTGGCGCGGGATCTGGCAGCATTTATGGTCACCTTTTTCAATTTTGCCTTTTTCGACATTGAATATGCACTGGTGAAGATCAAAAATGACGAGGGTGTCTGGCCGGATGAGATAGAGACGGGTGTCGTGGGACTGAACACCGGGGATCTGGATAAAAAGGCTGAGTCGGTTTCAGAAACTGTGTATATTGGGAAAATCAAATTCCAGGACAGGAACGCCCATCTCTACCTGACTCCTATGATCTTTGGCGGAGAGAATCTTGGATATATAGCAGTTGTTACCAGGCATAGATTATGGAAAATATTCAAGCAACTTCTAACAGAGTTTGAGGACCACTTTGTAGATGACCAGGTGGTTCATGTCCTCGCTGGGGCAACTGGAAAAATAGCTTAAGAAATCACTAACCTCCGTTATTTGCAGATAGCAGGTTCCATAGTATTAATGATAGTCAGCTGCCTCATTATCTGGAGATCAGCTGCCGGATTTGAGATCGCTTCAGATTACCTGGGCCGAAAATTGTCTCATGGGATCAAAGGAGCCACTATTAATGCCATTGCCAGCTCCATGCCTGAATTCCTCTCTTCTTTTTTCTTTCTGTTTTACCTGAGGGAGGTGAATGGATTTAGCGGGGGACTCGGAATCACGGCCGGGAGTTCCATTTTCAACCTGTTGGTGATCCCTGTTGCAGTAACCCTTGTAATACTTCTAAGGGATCCTTCAAAAACCATTGAATTGACAAGGAAGGTCCTTCGCCGGGATGGCATTGTTCTCATCATTACAATTCTGATCCTTGTGCTGATCATAGACAGGCAGAGCCTGAAACCCATTCATGGGCTCATTCTTGTTCTGGCATACATCGTATACCTGGCATACATGTTCTTTTCGATGAGAAGCATGAAGGATAACAAACCCGATAAACCCGTCCCTGAACATTTCCCCTCACAACAGCCTTTGTCGGTAAAGATCCTGACCCTGAAACTGGAGTGTCTTTTCGTGGGAAAGAATGAACTCAATGCCAGGAATGCCTGGACTTTACTGATTTTCAGTACCCTGGTAATGTCACTGGGTACCTGGCTCCTGGTCCTGGGAACAAAATGGCTCAGTGATGGATTGAATATTCCCATCCTGTTTATTGCCGTTATTCTTTCTGCTGCCGCATCCAGTGTGCCGGATACTATTATCTCGGTGAAGGATGCCAAAAAAGGGAACTATGATGATGCCATTTCCAATGCTCTGGGGAGTAATATTTTTGACATTTCCTTTGCATTGGGACTTCCGCTTTTCATATACACATTGATGTATGGGGCTATTGAAATGGAACCCGCTGTCGTGGAACTGAGTACCGAACTCTGGATGGTCCTCCTGATCACGACCATAATGGGGGCCATATTATTCAGTATCGGCAGGAAGCTCACCCTTTGGAAGGCCGGTTTGTTTATCTTGATCTACCTGCTATTTGTCCTGTATGTGGTGGGACATGCATTCCATATGCCCCTCACAGAAGATGTCTCGGATGCACTGATTGGATTTGTGGACTGGCTTAGGAACTTGATTTAAAATTATTATACCCGTACCGATGAATCTCAAACAACAGGCAGGTGAAAGGGCCGTCACATTTGTGGAGGATGGGATGGTTGTGGGACTGGGGACAGGTTCCACGGCCTTTTATGCGATCAGGAAAATTGGGGAACTGGTCCGGCAAGGCATGGAAATAAAGGGTGTTTGTACCTCTGAGCAGACAAGGGATCTGGCCCGTGAATATGGAATTCCGGTTGTGGATATTGAAGATACCCCGTATATCGACCTGACTATTGACGGAGCAGATGAGGTGGATCCTCATGGACAAGGAATAAAAGGGGGAGGAGGGGCCCTGCTGTATGAAAAGATCGTGGCCTCAAACTCCAGGCAAAATATCTGGGTAGTTGAAAAGCGGAAACTGGTACAGCAATTGGGTGTCTTTCCGCTGCCGGTTGAAATTATGCCTTTTGGGCACCGGAACCTGCTGAGGAAGATGGAAGAGATGAACTGGGATCCGGTATTGAGGAAGAAAGGGAGCGAGATCTTTACTACTGACGGGCATCATTATATTGTTGATCTCCACCTGGA
This sequence comes from uncultured Bacteroidaceae bacterium, assembly GCA_963767555.1. GTDB lineage: Bacteria > Bacteroidota > Bacteroidia > Bacteroidales > SM23-62 > SM23-62. Next base: position 116,038 of record CAVYEL010000034.1, read on the forward strand.
ATCCATCCCGGATCCGAAACAACTCGATTCAGCTCTCAAGAATTTGCCAGGGGTGGTAGAACATGGACTTTTTCTTGATACTGTGAACAGGGTTGTGGCTGCCGGTCCGGATAAGGTCGAGATTTTCTCTTTCCGATAGACACCTCATTATGAAAACATTTGCAGACAGGGCCATCCATTTCTACAGTAACCTGAGTATTAAAACTGTTCTGCCTGCCGGCTCAGAGATCATGAATCCTTATGAGAACCAGGCGGTGAAGGATATTGTTACAGCTTTTTTCACGAGGTTTTTTGATGACCAGCAGGACCGTGTGCTTTTACTGGGCATTAATCCGGGCCGATTTGGTGCGGGCATCACCGGGATCACCTTTACAGATCCCATCAGGCTGGAAGAGGATTGCCAGATCCCCAACGGTTTTGAGAAGCGGGCAGAATTATCCTCCCGCTTTATCTATGATGTGATCATCTTCCTATGGTGGTTGCCAGGCATTCTATCAGCGCTTCTTCCTCTCCGCCGTATCCCCGCTTGGTTTTGTCAGGGATGGTAAAAACCTCAATTATTATGATGAGCGTGACCTGGAAAATGCGCTGGGGGACTTTATTGAGTCTTCACTCCGGGACCAGCTCAACCTGGGTATCAGAAGAGACATAGCCATCTGCCTGGGAGAGGGAAAGAACATGAAATACCTTGAAAAGCTGAACAGGGAATTGAAGCTGTTCGGCGAGATCATCCCCCTGCCTCATCCCCGCTGGGTAATGCAGTACAGGTATAAAAGAAAAGAGGAATTCATAGGAAAATACCTTGACGTTCTGCGGCGTATCTGACATCAGATCCTGCCCAGGGCAAGGAAGATGGCATGGAGGCTGATGGTCAGTACGATCCAGGTGTTCCTGGCCTGTTGATGGGACAGATTGAAGAATTTATACCGGATGGAAACAGTTTTACAACTGACCAGGCAATCCCCGCAATAGGTGCATGTGAGTCCGGGTTTCCTTTTCAGTAATATCCTTTTTATTCAAGGCATCATATTTACAGAACCGGGTACAGGCCATGCAGTCGGTACAGGAATCATCAATATACATCCGGAAAGGGGAGACCAGCTTCATGTAGTTCACCAGTGTACCTATGGGGCACCAGAGGATACAGTGTACCATCTTACCTCTCCTGCGGGATATCAGGACAATGATCAGCAATCCGATCACACCGAAAACTAACAGCCAGCAGGGTTGTGATCCGGCTGGTAATCCCGAATACCCTGAGAAGGATGGTTATGGTGATGACGCATAGTAATATTAGATGTTTGTACCTGAATTTACCGGGGATGGGTTTCAGGTCCCGCTTTCCGGTCTGCCGAAAGATTGTCCAGCGCCCCGAAATAACAGAGCTGGCTGCACCAGGCAGGCCCTGAGACCAGCAATGTACTCAGGAAGAGTATGGGCATGAACCCGATGCTGCCCCTGAAAACCGGTCCGCTCAGGATCATCAATGGGATGGGAAGATGAAGTTTGCCGGTCATCAGGAAGCTTTCAAATCCTGCCAGTCCCAATGCAAGCTGTCCGAAAAACACCACAGAAAAGACCGTCCACGTGATCCTTCTCCATCGGGCCGATTGTCCCGGATCCTCCATCTTCAGGGTGATCCATGCGGCATAACCTGCCATCACAAGGACCTGTATCCATCCGGCCCCCTCCATAAATCTTTCTGCCATAAGGATGGGCCTGGCCACCTTCCATTGTACCAGGCACAGGAAGATGGCGGTAGTAAGAAATGAAAATAATGACAGGCGGTATTTTTGTAATCCGTGGTCTCATGAGTACTGGTATTGAAAGCCGAAATTATAAAAGATTTATTTAGAATGATGCTGTATAGCTGGCTGAGTGGCTATATATCCCTGGAAGACCCTGTTTAACTTATTTAGAAAAATCATGGAAAAAGAAATAAAGATTTTAAGACATGAAAATATGGTTATATATTTACTTATAAATGAGATTATTAAAATGAAACCCAAAATTTAAAACCATGAATCGAACTTTTACTTTTTTATTGGTCCTGCTTATATCAGTGACCCTGTCCGCTCAGAAATCCAGAGTGGCTTATCCAAAAACTCCTGAGAGCCCTGCTAGCCAAGTTTCAGAGAGAATTTCTTAAACAACTCGATAATCCCGGACAGCTATCCGAACCCGAATCTTTTAAAGACACTGAACATGAATTTCATGTTGAATCCGGAAGACCATTAGCAGGATTAAAAGAGGCTAATGCGGCCAGATTAGATCCTGTGGCTGCGAAACAGAGACTTGACAGTATTGTCGGCTCGAAGACAAAAACGGTCTATGAATATGATGAGGATGGCAATGTAACCTCTACTGTTGAATATATGAGGGATACTGTCACTGATCCCTGGACGCCTAATTTGAAGGAAGAGACTTCTTTTGATGAGAACGGGAGAACTTCCGTGGACGCTGGATATCATTGGGATGACAGCTTAAAGCAGTGGGTTGGGGACTGGAAATTTGAATACACCAGGGATGAAGATGGAAGACAAACCGGTTGGACATCTTTTGAATGGGATACAGATAGTGGCCAATGGATTAATGCTGAGAGGTATGCATATAGTTACAATGAATATGGAGCCCGGGCCACTTTAGATGTTCATGAGTGGGATACAGTACTCAATGAATGGGTTGGCGTTTATACAGAACAATACAATTTTGATGAGAATGGCAATGTAACCTCTTCAACCAGTTCATGGGAGTGGGACCCTGTTGGCAAGAAGTTTAAGCCAGGTTTTAAAATGGAATTCACCAGGAATGACAGTGGACTGGTAACAAGCTGGATTGAATCACAATGGAATCCAGTCTCCGGTAAATGGGTGAATACACAAAAAGGGGACAACACCTATGATGAAAATGGGAATACCACATCGAATGTCTGGTCCAACTGGGATACTATTTCCAATCAATGGGTCCTGTTAAGCAAATATGACTATACTTATGATGCTGAAGGTGACCAGACATCCAGTATCAGTGCGTTCTGGAACGCAGACAGCAACAGGTGGGATTTTTCACAAAAATGGGAGAATATATATGAGAGCAAGAAATCCGGCAGTTCCATTTATTCTGTAAGTGCCGGCAAAAATCTACTCACGACAATTGTCTACTATTTTTTTCCCCCTGATTTGTGGATACCATTATACAAAATTGATGTCACCTATGATGGGAAAGGGGAAATAATATTGAGGGTATATTCCGAATGGAACCCTACAGATCAGGAGTATGTTGAAACTCAAAAAGAACAGACTGATTTTAATGGGAGTGGTTTTGTGATTTTTAGGTCCTATTCTGTGAGGAATGCGGCATCAAGTGAATTTCAGGTCCAAACCCAATCTGTGTATACCTATGATGCTAATAATCATAGAACATCCAGCGCTTACTACGAAAGGGATCAGCATACGGGAAACTTAGTGGGCACGCACCGAACGGATTTCACACCGGATATTTATGGGAATAATCTCGGCTATTTCATATTATGTATGGAACCTGATTATGAACGATTGGGTGGGCCTGTCAAGATATGTATACACGTATGACTATACGTTCCTTTATGCCGATCTACTTTTGCCTTTTTATATTCAGCATAAAATTCTCCAGTATATAGCATACGCATTCACTGGGGCTATACCTCTGAAAAGCGATGAGGATGACTGGGAGCAAAACGATGTATTCATTTATTATTATTCAGACCTGGCTGTCACTGGAGTATCTGATATTTCCAGGGGGGAATTATCCATCTATCCGAACCCGGCAACCGATTTTATTCAGGTTGAGGGTGATCTGGATACTGATCTGACCAGGATTATGATGTATAATGTCTCTGGTAAAATGGTCATGAACCAGGTACTGGATCGTGGCGGAAGAATTCCTGTCAGCCACTTATCCAAGGGTATATATGTCATCAGGCTTACGCAGGGAAGCAAGGTGAAGACAGCAAAAGTAATGATCCAATAGTACAAGGGCATTGCTCTTCAAAAAACTATAGAACCGCACAAAAGGTGCGGTTCTACAATAACATTATTTCCCCGGGGGGAGAGGTCTGCACTCATTGCCGAAATTATAAAGGATTAATTTAGAATGGTCCTGTGTAGAGGGACTGAGTGACCTACATATCCCTGAAAGACCCAATATGACTTATTTAGAAAAGTCATGGAAAAATATATAAAGATTTTAAGATATGAATATATGATTATATATTTACTTATATATGAGATAATTAATATAAAACCCAAAATTTAAAACCATGAATCGAACTTTTACTTTTTTATTAGTCCTGTTTTTATCAGTGACCCTGTCCGCACAGAAGTCCACAGTGGCTTATCCACAGGTTCCTGAGAGCCCTGCAACCAAGTTTCAAAGAGAGTTTATTAAAAAGCTTGAAAAACCCGGACAACCTGCCAAACAAGAAGCCTGTTGAAACCCCTGATCTCTGAATTTCATAGAGAATCCGGTATTCCACTCGCGGAGTTAGCTGATGCACAGGCGGCAAGATCAGGACCTGCAGCTGCGAAACAGCGACTTGACAGCATTGTCTCGCATAAAGACTAAATCAGTATTTGAATATGATGAGGATGGCAATATTACTTCTTCTGTTTACTATAAGAGGGATACCATTACTGATCCCTGGATGCCTGACTGGAAGGAGGAAACTACCTTTGATGAAAACGGGAGAACCTCAATGACAGCCGATTACGATTGGGTATGACAGTCTTCAGCAATGGGTTGGAGATTGGAAAACTGAATATACCAGGGATGAAAACGGAAGAACCACCCTGAGGGAAAGTTTTGAATGGGATTTTACCGATGGAAAATGGATTGGTTATGAGAGAACGGAATCTGCATATGATGAAGATGGAAATCAAACAGATTATTCAGTCTACCAGTGGGATGCGGACCTCGAGGAATGGGTTGGCCAATACACAGAACATTACAATTTTGATGCGAACGGCAATATAACCTCATCCACGAGTTCATGGATATGGGACTATGTTGGTAAGGAGTTTAAGACACAATATAAGATGGAATTCACACTGGATGCCAATGGGAAGGTGACCAGCTGGGTTGAATCAATATGGGACCCTGTATCCGGTGAATGGGAAAATACATTAAAGGGAGACATTACTTTTGATGCAAACGGGAATACCACATCCAATATCTGGTCGGCGTGGGATACTATCTCCATGGACTGGATCCCGACGAATAAATTTGAAAACACCTTTGATGCCAATGACAATCAAACATCTAACACTTACTGCTTTTTGGAACGCGGACAGCAGCAAGTGGATAAATGCCCAAAAATTCGAATATATCTACGATGGTGAGACCCATACATCGACAGTTTTTAGCATCTGGAATCCGGTCCTGGAGGACTGGATGGCTATGGGCAAAACTGATTATACCTATGATGGTGATGGGAACCTGACAATGAGTGTAAGCTCGAATTGGGACATGATGACCCAGCAGTGGGTTGAGGCTTCCAAGGAGGAATATGAGTATAATGCGATGGGCCGCCAGACGATGAGTTCATGGTCCTCCTGGAATGCAGACTCCAATAAATTTATCATGCAAAGCAAATATGAAAGAACATATGATGAGAACGGGTTTAACACCTACAGTGCCAGCTATGGTTGGGACTATCAGCTAAACCGGATGGTTGGATGGAAGCGATGGCAATACACACCTGATTCCTACGGGAATACTCAAATTGTGATTATATCTGTATGGGATAACGATACGGACGATTGGGTTGAGCGGGATAAGACGGAATACACCTTTGATTATGCATACATGTGGCAGGATTTGATGACTCCTCTTTTTGGAGCTTATAAAATATTACCGTCGTATTGATTATATGTTTCAGACCGATGTATTGAAGAGTGGTGAATGGATTGTCGTGGATGATTTTACTTATCATTATTCTGACCTTGCTGTCAATGTTACATGATATTCTCAAAGGAGAACTATCCCTCTATCCAAACCCGGCATCGGATTACATACAGGTTGAAGGAGACCTGGATACTGATGCAGCAAGGGTAGTGATGTATAATGTCTCCGGTAAAATGGTCATGAACCAGGTGCTTGATAATGGCGGAAGAATACGGGTCGGCCATTTATCCCAGGGTATCTATGTCATCAGGCTTGTACAGGGAAGCAAGGTGAAGACAGGGAAAGTAATGATTGAATAATATTTTTTACTTTTGTCTCCGGAGAAATGCCGGAGCGGTCGAACGGGGCGGTCTCGAAAACCGTTGTCCTGAGTGATCGGGACCGGGGGTTCGAATCCCCCTTTCTCCGCAGACCATCATACAGCCGCACCTTCCCGGGTGCGGTTTTTTATTACTTCATTCTTCCAACTTTTCCCACTGGTATTCCTTATCCAGTGCATATTTGGAGAACCACTCCAGTTCAACATTGATCTTGTAAAGCCGGTGCCGGAGTTCACGCCAGCCATGGGGTTCACGCGGGGCCACATACAAATGGGTGGGCACACCCAGGCTCTTCAGGGCCCTGTACAATTCAAGGGACTGGGAAAAAGGTACTCTCAGATCATTCCTTCCAACCATAACCAGGGTTGGTGTGGTGACATTGCTGATGTCTTTCAGAGGGGAATGATCCCAGTAAACATCTATTGGGGCATCTTCCTGCCATGGGAGTACCTCCGAACCAGGGAGTCCGGTAAGTCCTTACATCACTCTGGGCATACATCCCTATCCAGTTAACAGCACCGGCACCAGAGGATGCCGCTTTAAAACGGTCGGTAAAGGTTATGATCTTGTTGGTCATATGACCGCCGGCGCTCCAGCCCATCTTTACCAGTCGGTCCGGATCTGCAATGCCCTTGTCTATGAGGAAATCGACCCCGGCCATTACATCCAGATGTGATTGGCGATAATATCCCCCGACCATATCCCGCAGGAAATCATCCCCATAACCAGTGCTGCCCCGGTAATTGGGTTGAAAGACAATGTAGCCATGGCTGGTAAGCACCGGTATGTAGCGGCTGATGCTGCGAGACAATCCATATTTGTCAGATGAAGCTGGACCACCATGTGTTTGCACGACCAACGGGTAGGTTTTACCGGCGTCATAATCATGAGGATAATGGATAATGCCCTCCACAGTAACACCATCCGCCCCCTGCCAGCTGATAACTTCCTGCCTGGGTAAAAAGAACTCTTCTTTGAGATAGTCATAGTGATGGGTGATCTGGATAGGTGTACCCTCCTGCAGCATGAAAATATCCCCCGGACTATCAGCCCTGCTGATCGCCATAAGATGCTGATCAAGTTCACGTTGGTAAAACCATTGTCCGGCAGAGTGCTTACCCTCGGTGAGCTGAGATAATTTTTCTGAGGATAGATCATATTGCCATAACTGTGTCTGTGATCCCATGTTCGCACCAAAATAAATCGAGCGGCCATCTGATGACCATTCCGCCCCATTCACGGCATAGGGAAGATCCGGCATAGGTACCCTGGCTTTTTTATCTCCTTCAGCCGGTATCAGGAATATTTTGTCGTTGTAATAAAAATCAAATCCCTCATTGGCAAAAGCCGTAAACAAAACCTGCTTGCCGTCGGGTGAGAGGCGGGCTCCGTTTTCACCGACTTTATTATCGGTGAGCTGGCGGGCATTTTTTCCGTCAATATCCATGATCCATATTTCGCTATCCTTGTAGTGATCAATAAGTGGATCAGGTCCCCTGTGCATTACTACCTGCTGGCCGTCTGCTGAGATATCATATCCCATTATGGAATAATCACCTTCAGTTACTCTGATCCTCTTCACCATCCCCCAGATCTACTTTCCATAGATGTCTTTGTTTGTAATTCTCATCATAGGGATATACATCATCCTTTATTTCTCTGGCCTTCTCCTCCTCCTCGCTCAATGTATCATCTGCGAGGAAATATATGGATTTGCTGTCGGGAAACCATTTATGGTTCGTCACCGCAGTTTTGTGATTTGTTAACCTTCTCCCTTCTCCTCCGTCAGAACGCATGATATAGATCTGATTCTCCTTATCGTCATCTCGTTTGGCTGAAAAACTGATCCACTTGCCATCCGGAGACCATGAGGGACTGCCTTCTCCATCCTGGCCGAAGGTGATCTGATGGGCATCATCTCCCTCAGCATTGACCAGCCAAAGGTGGCTGATCTGTTTATTGGCCTTCCAGTCACTTTCCGACAGGATGTATAATACCTTTTTTCCGTCCGGTGAGAGCCGGGGACTGGAAACACCGGGGATATTCAGGAAATCCACAATGGACATGGACCGCTTATCGTTCTGTGCCTGGGCATTCAGGAATGTTGTTACTAACAACAAAAGGAGCAGATTTCTCATAATGATATATTTTCGATTTAAGGTTTGTTATAAGGATTTGGTGTCTAAAACTCTTGGGTGATTTGAAGGCTTTCCGAAAATCTGGTATACTTCATCTTCAGGAAGCTTCATCATTTTAAAGTTATGCAGCCAGCTTTTGTATTTATCAGTTATTTCGTCATCAGGAAAATCCCTGTATAAAATTCCGGGTTTACCACGTTCCAGAGATTCCAGAGAGCCATCCGGCCTGGCAATACAGGCGGGCCAGGAAGAATATGAACCGGTTGAATTATTGGCAAAAACCCACATTCGATTATCAGAAGCCCTGACCCGGATCTCTGCCGGTATCACTTCATCCAGGATGGTTACCCCGTCATGATGGGCATTGTAAAAAGAATGGATCATGATCTTTACCCCTTTATGCCTGTATAAATTGTACATTTCCGGATAACAGGAATCATAGCATATCAAAAAGCCAAGTTTATAACCTTTCAATTCTACCACTTCGATGTGATTGCCGGCAGTGTAGTAATTGGCATCACCCCTGGTAAGCATCGACTTGTCATATCTCCCAATGATCTTTCCCTCATCTGAGATAATGTACAGGCAATTCAGCGGTTTGTTTTTTGCATCTATATAATGTGCAGACCCCAGTATTACCCATATTTTTTTCTCTTTGGCCAGCGACATGATTTCAACAGTTACAGCTTTTAAGGCTTCCCAGTCATAATTTTCAAAAGAGGGTATATCACCTGGCGGATATCCGGAAAGGGCTGCTTCTGAAAAATGTACGATATCTGCATGATTTTGAGCCGCTTCACTGATATACTTTTTGATGTATTCTGCATTGCGCTTCAGATCTCCGGTTACCGGAAACTGACAGGTTGCCACCTTCAAATCCTCCTGGGTAAATCCTGCCTGGCAGAAACCCAATAAGACTATGATTATCGTTGATAATAACAATTTACTTTTCATATTTTTGATTTGTTGCTTCTGCAGTGAACATTAATAAACTATCAACTTATCATCTATATCCCTGGCACATAGAATGGCTCCATTGGCAGCCGGCGAGGTAAGGTAAGCATCCGGAAGGGCAGAACCCGGTGCAAGTTGGATCCAGCCTTCAACCTGGCCGAAAGATCCGCCTGCCTTTGCTCCGAACCATCCTTTAGAGCTAAGTAATTCAATTTCAATATTATCTTTAAGGGTATCAACAGCCATTATGGCGGCGATTCGCGTCTTCCAGGGCCTTTTCCCTGGTTTCAACTGTAACATGCCAGTGGTTTTCTACTTTTTTATGAAATTCTTCAGGGATCCCGGTATTATAAGGCGTATCGAACTTGTCTGTTTGACTGATTTCCAGGTTCTGCAATGACCCGAACCAGATACTCAGCCTTGCCCCATCTTTTTTTGATATTACCTTACTGTCAGCTATTTTCATTTTATCGAAGGCATGTAACATCCATTGGAAATTTGCCTCTGACGGGGCTTCTAACTGATCCAGCAGACAGAAATATGCCAGGCCGGAGAAAGAGGATATGCCTTTTAAAAGATTTTAATCTGCCATCATAGGCAGGAGTGGCATCAGCCACAAGATATGTATGGGCTTTTTTATCTTCAAAGAAGGTAATTTCACCGGTCGCCTTATCATCTCGTACTTTCTGTCCCTCTCCATTTACCAGGACCGAATTATTGGCTTTTGTTGACCGGGTCCAGTCTGCATGGTGAGGCATTCCATAACTGGGTCCGTAATAGCCTGAGGGAATAGCCAGGGCCACTCCCCCTTTAAATATGGCAAATGAGTTTTGATCTGCATGGCTGTGGGAAACACTTCCGTAGGGACTGCTTTTGAAAAGCATAAAAGTGTCATTTCCGGGATCTGACAGATCACTGTGGAGCCCGGCCCAGCCAACGCCTCTGAATACTTTTGAGTTGGGCAGGTCAACAGGTTGTCTGGGGATTACATCATTATTGAAAATGGCCGTATTGATGTCCTTAAAACCTTCAGATGAGGGCACCTGTTTAACCCACCATGCAATGTATTCGTCTTCATAGCGATGGGCATGGTAATCCATCAACCTGATAAAGGCATCCCTCTGGCTTGAATTTGGACCACCGTTTTCTGCAGAATCACCAAATGGCCTTATGCTGGCCAAAGGTGAAGTACAATACATGTAAAAATACCTGATACGGTTGAAAAACGGTCGTTTCCAAATATTATAGTCTGCTGCAGCTTCCAGGGTATCAAAAGCTGGAATGTAAAAATTATTGTACCAGAGACCATAGGGAACGCCTTCTGCCCAGCCACCGTCAATGCCTCCCCAATGGGGATAGAAAGTTGTTAAGGCTTTCAGTGAAAAATCGAGCCAGGTTTCCGGTCCCTCAACCTCTCCGGCCATGGCTATGGCCATCTCTGCCAGATAAGCAATCAGCCTGGCAGGGTGGCTGCTTCCCGGATAAGTTAAATACTCGGTCCTTTTTAAATGATTATAAGTTTGCCATGCACGCCCTTCACACATTTTCAATACCCGCTCTTTTTCTGATGTTGTCAAAGCATCGTATAACCAGTCATATATCTTATGGGCATATCTCGACATGCTGAGCCCCACTTCATCGCCCCATTTTGCAGCTACTGAACTGACATCATCATCATCAGTAGGCCATTCGGTAACTTCAAACAGTATTCTTTTGGCAGCTGTTGCGTATTTATTATCACCGCTCATTAAATAGGCAAGGCTCAGGTGATATAAGGAATTATCAATATACCCCCTGAAATACTGAAAGTACTTTTGATACTCCATTCTCCGCTGTGCAGGGTCGCTTGTGAGGTGATAGTCCGGGTACACAGGTGCATCTGTGTCGAGTGATTCATCTGCCCTGTCTTTAATATTCTTCCATATACTTTTATGAGTTGTGTTTAACCTATTGTTTATATTTGGGGAAGGTTGGATCGCATGAATTGGATCCTGGAGTGTTCTCCTGGCACACGCTCCAGCAATTCTCCGGGTGAGATCCAGGGCAGTTCTTCGTATGTTTCAGATATCGTAAAAGATTCATTACCCCTCCTGGCAACTGCTTTGCCCTTGTCATCAAGTGCAAATACATCCCACTTATAGGTACCGGGACTTAATACCATATCAGGCAGGTGCACCGGACCGATACCTGTTTTCTTTTCATAAAGTATTTTGCCTGCTTCATCTGATATCCTGATGATATAATCCGATGCACCCGGAGCGGGGTACCAACAAAAACCGGGTGGGGATATATTCAGTGAATGGCCATCAAAAGGCCTGGGAAATAACATACTCGGACTTGTTTTATCCCTGAGAAAAGAGATATTGCTTGCCCGTTTGTTTTGATAAGGGAGAGTAAACCAGGGTGCAGTGTAGGGGCTCAGGCCTGCCAGTGATGATGTGATGAGAAAATCTCTTCTTTTCATGTACAATGGTTATTAACTTATTTGGAAACGATTTTCATACGGAACCGAACTTCTCAGTCTTTGTATTTCTCAAACCATGATAATATCCTGGGTGATACATCCATTAATAATTTTGGTTCCCGTGGACCGTGAGGGGTTCGTGGATACACGATCATTTCCGCATCCACTCCTTTCATCTTGAGAGAAGTGTAAAATTCCTGGCCCTGGGTGAAGGGGACCCTCAGATCATTTGCACCATGAATGACCTGAGTCGGGGTTTCAACATTTTCAAAGTAATAAATCGCTGAGTGCCTTTCGTACTCTTTATAGTTTTCCCAGGGATACTCTCCGCCCATATGGGCTACAAGATAATCCGGAATATCGGTTGTGGTTGTCATACTGATCAGATTGGGCAAGCCTGCTCCCATACTGGCCGCTTTGAAGCGCTGGGTTTGCGAAACGATCCAACTGGTCATGTATCCCCCATAACTCCAGCCCATCAAAAATTGATTATCCTTATCTGCAATACCTAATTCCAGTACATAATCTACTCCACTCATCAGGTCATCATAATCCCCATACCCCCAATCTTTCACATTGGCATATCGAAAATCTTTCCCATAACCGCTACTGCCCCTTGGATTGGGCCGCAGTATGAAATACCCTTTCTGAGCAAATAGTTGTGTCATATAAATTCCGGGTTGCCCGGTATAACTTTTACCAAATACTCCTGCCGGACCCCCATGAACCTGTAAAACGATAGGATATCGTTTGCCTTCCTCATAGGCAACAGGATAGGTCAATAAGCCTTCTATGGAGGTGCCGTCTGAAGAATTCCAGGATATCAGCTCTGTTTTTCCATGCTTTCCGGGATTGAAATCAGCGTTTATACTACTCAATTGTTTTGGGTTCTCTCCCCTTGAGGTTGGCAATGAATACTTCTTCCGGCTGGTTTGGTTCCTCGTATACATACGAAATCAGATCTCCCTTATTGCTGACCGAGAAGCTGCTGCTGCTGCCCTCTAAGGAAGTCAAGGCAGGAATATCAATACCTGAGGAGTTGGGTATGACCTTATCAACTGATTGCCTCTCAGCTGCGGGGATTGCATACAGTGTTCGCGATGTTCGGGCACTTTCTGTGACAAAAACATATTTGCCATCATTGCTCCATGAAATGATGCGTCCGTTTCGATCCGGGGTTTGGACCAAAGCTTCAGGTTGGCCTCCGGTGAGAGATACCACAAAGAGGTCAGAAATGCCAATAGGTTCAGGTCTTCCGCCATGTGATTCAAAAGCAATCCATCTGCCGTCCGGTGAGAAATTTGGGTTTACATCACGCCCCGGCCTTTTTACTACTTGTGTTATGGCGCCACTATCCGCCGGGACAATAGATATATCTGATTCATTATAAATCTGATTAAGTCTTGGATCGGGAGCATAGGAGAAGGCGATGGTCTTGCCATCAGGGGACCAGCAGAAAGCGTTGACATGGAAAGAGCCGGACGTGACTTGTTGAACTATGCGATTTTCTGCGTTCAGGGGTACGGTATAAATATGATTGTATTTGAAGTTCTGGTCCACCAGTATCACATCTCTTTTTTCCTTTTTTTTCTTCTCTTCTTCCTCTGTATCAGGATCTTTCATAAGGAATCCTAATTTGCTTCCATCAGGGGCCCACTTGAAAGATACAACGCCAGTCTTTGTATCCGTGATTTGCTCCGGTTCCCCACCCATTAATCGCATTACAAAAAGCTGGTTTTTATCACCTGAGCGATTAGAAAGAAAAGCTATTTTCTTACTGTCAGGTGAAAACTGCGGGGATGTTGAAGATTTTTCTCCACGGGTGTATTGAACATTAAAAATCCCATCTACGGATGAGACCCAGATCTGGCTGTTATACTCAGATTTCTCATCCTCCATCACAGCCACCCTGACCACGTAGGCAACATATCGTCCATCAGGAGAGCTGTTGGTTTCGGTGATGTTATTGTATTTCATTATTCTTTCTGCTGTCCAATTGTCCTGGCCATGAAGGCTTTGAACCTGGAGAAGGATGATAAGTACCGGGAAAAAGATCAATTTTTTCATAGATTTATTTTGTAAAATTTCTAAAAAGCATCAATGGTTAGTGAATGTTATGGAGGGTAGCAATATTATTAATTTCAGTTGTCAAAAAATTAGTAATCAGTTCACTTAGTTCTTCATATCCTTCTTTCGTATAATGGACATCATTTGACCCCTTTCCATATCGATTGTGAATAGATATTGATTGTTCATAAATGTCGTTAACCAGTATCCCATGTTTTTGCATGACATCTTTCGCTGCTCTGTTATATTTTACAGCGTCATCTGTAAATCGTCCGGCTTCATCCTCAGGAACATATGTTGTGGTGATAAAAATCAACTTCGCATCGCTTATTTTCTTCAAGATCGATACTATTGAGGAGAGATTAGTCCTGTATTCATCTAATGTGTAAGGTATTTTTCCTTTTACTTTATCTCTTTTGCCCTGGACTTCAGAATCAATATGTCTGTAGCATAAATCCCATAATCCCCAGTTGAACTGAATGATATCCCAATTTTCATCTCCAACCCATGCTTCTATATTTTTCAATCCGGTTCCCGTATGCTGGGCATTTCCCGGATTATGCGAAACCATTGCCTTACCCGAAAAATAATCTTCTACAAATGGAGTGTATCCAATCGAAATGGAATCACCGATAATCAAAATTTTTGGATTCCTGATATCGCATGCTAAAAATAAAATGGCAATAATTATCAGTCCAATAAAAGTCCTATTCATCATCATTGTTTTATGGATACTGTGTAAAAGGTAATCTCATCTCAGGATAAATGATGCTGGTTGATTGGCCTTGATCATAAATTGAAATGAATTATTTGATATTACCATCCCTTTATCATCCCCGATCTTTTCCCTTAAATTACAGGGATATGCTTTTGTAAAGCTGCTTCCTTCCGGTAAAGTTACCTTACATGATCCTCCGTTGCCAGCCTGTTCCCAGAGGCGGAGTACCATGCTATTTTCAACAGGGTCATTTATTAAAGCGGTTACCAGTATACCTTTGCGACTTACAGTAATTCCTTCCGCCGTCTTCAGGGATCTCCCCTTTCGGACCTTCATAAAAGACTCCCTTCAGCGGGATCCGTGTTTCTTCAGATGGAGTAATAAAAGTCATTTCCGGATCATATTTATCATAACTCCAGATATAGACCTTTGAGGAAAATGAACCCTCGATCCATTCCGTAAAATTGGTGCCCCATTGCGTATTAAACAGGTTTACAAATACCTTACCTGTAGTTAACTGTTTATTCCGTGAGAATCTGAAGAGGCCGGGATTGTCAAGGCTTACTCCAGGTGAAACAGGACTATTTAAAACAATTCCATAACCAGATCCATCAAACATGCTCATCGAAGTATTGAGAAAATAGAAATCCTGATTGCTTCCCATAACCAGCTCATGCTGAGGATCCACAATGCCGCCGGTGCGGTAAAGCCGGTAATCAGGCCGGTCTATATTAAATGGAAATGAAAGCCATCCGGCTTCAGGCAGTGAATTTGGCTTTTTCCCATCAACCCCCCATACAATCTCAATATAAGGCTGGTTTTCATACAGGGTATATGTCACAAGATAACGTTGTGAGTCCGGATCATCCAGCTCTCCAAAAACGCTTGCACGTATCCCATTCCCCATGTTTTGGTATACAATTTTTTTACATCTTCCTTTGTAAACTGCGCTTTCTTTATCCGGAACTTCAGATCGTATCATTTCATCAATGGCCCAATTCTCAGCTCCTGGCTTGATATAGGCTTTATTGTATGCATCAATTATTGCCTGGCCTGGCTGCTCAAGCATATATTGCCCAAAACCGTGATCTTTGTCCTGGCTGACCAATTCCCTGTTGTTCTCTTTATCAATGACGGATGATAAAGTTCCATCAGGCTGATTAATTTGTAACCTGAAGTATTTATTCTCCAGCATATGATTGTCTTCATCCATAATCAGCGATGAACCACTTTGATTTACTGGTTCCAATAATGGTATATAAGTTTTATATCCCATAGATGGGACTGAATCAGCATCAAATGAAATCAGATTATAGTCTTCATAAACAGGTATTACTTCACCAGTGACCGCATCTTTCAGGCCATATATGCTAAATTTCTTCTGATATACTCCGGCAAAGAAACTTACCCTTCCGCTTCTTTTCCAGGGCAAAGGATTGTAAATAACAATTCTTTTTCCATCTACATCGACAGAAGATGCAAGTTTTTTCAGGTGGTTTTTCATTAAGGGAACTATGGTCTTTTCCGCGTTTCGGATGCGGTTCCCTTTTTCACGCCAGCTACCTTCGATGAAATCATAGTTACCCAGGGATTTATTTATCTTAAACTCCTCGTTGTAAGTCCATTTATGCTGATCTGCATGGGTCATGGCAACGCCGAAAGTATGTTCGTCATACAGTATCATGTTTTCAACAGCTGCATCGATATATGGCTCGATATTATTTACGGGTATTCCCCACAGGTCCATCTGTGAATTCAGTATCTCAGTATTATAGGTTTCACGCTGAAGGTGTTTGCTTAGTTTTGTCTCACGTGGCATGGACATGTATCCGTGGATCCATGTATCTGGCATATCACCCGTCACAACCGGCAGCACCGGTTCTTCTTTCATCAGGAGATCATAAAAATCCGAAAGTCTGCCGATTCTTACATTTACTTCAGGCATTTTTTCCCTGGCAAGTTTCAGTAATTCTGCCACCTCTTCGGGCGCTGGTGCTCCTGTGTTTTCATGTGTATGGATCATGGCCAGCCAGGTTTTATGCGGCCAGTCTTCAGGCGGTAATATGCCGGAACCATAGTATTCAGACCAGTAAAATGTTAGAAGCCTCGCTCCGTCGGGACCCTGCCACCAGAATAACCTGGGAACTTCGGGTGAAGCAGAGCCTGGATTACAACCTAAGTGAAGAAAGTCGACGCCTGCATTTTTCAGCACTGTTGGCAGTATGCGCGAATGGCTTGGCACATCGGTAAGTTTGGCATCGCGGGCCTGGGGCAGACCATACCTTTTGTTTATTTCTGCAGCATAGGATAGTCCGCGTACCAGGTTTTCCAGATCGCTGGCTTCTGTTTCAAAAGTGATGGGAAGTGCATGAGGAACAATACGTTTATCTTTTATCGCTTTTTCCAGTCCCACCTTTTTTTCTAGCAGAACAGTTTTCAAGCATATACTTCAATGGCCAGGCAGGAATTGTCCAAACAAACTGTTCTGCTTCCGGCAGATCCGATGTTTCCTCGATGGCCATCAAAGTTTCATTCAACATTTCATTACAATATGCCTGTAGAACCCCTTCTGCCCAGTTTGTATATCCAATATCAACGTGCATCTTGAATACGACCACAATATCAGTTACCTGACTTTTAGATGTACCATCGTCTGCTTCTGAGGCTTCAGCTAGGCACGCTTAAGATATTTAACACTGTAATGAAAAGAACAAAGAGGATGTACTTCATATTACCGGTATTATTGCCAGGTAGATGGTAATCGATTAGAGCCCATATAATTTAAGATCATTGGTATTACAATTTTCACGTAAAAAATCAATCCATAAATAATCGACGCCTGTTTCTTTTATCATATCTTGAAGAATACCATGGAGGAAGCGGTACTCTTTCTCTGTTCTCAGACAACAGCGGGAACTGAAGTCCTGCAATATTTTTTCTGCTTCGTCCGGGGCATCGTCTTTTAAAAGTCTCAGGACTTCAGATTCGATTGTTTTGGATCTGGCCAATTCCCATTTTTCTGTTTCCCTGAAAACAGCCGTTACAACGGGGGATAGTTTTTTGTAATTTAGGTCGCAAAGGCGCTTCATTTTTTCTGCCATCCACCAGGGTGAATCTTCAGCATATTTATTAGTACCGATTCCGTATTTTTCCGGAATTGTTTGTCCGGCAAAATAGAAGGGTTTGAAAACATTTACACATGGAGAACTGAAACTCCCCCAATAAACCTTGTTCAACATGGGAGGCATGTTCTTTCTCAGATGAACTACCATGCTGGCTGCTGTACGATAACGGTTTTTTGCATTATCATGCATGCAGGGGGTGGCAAACCAACCATCATTAACCGACCATTTGGGAGCTTCGATGGTACCCTCGTTATGATTTCTGTTGATCATCATTCATCATGAAGTCAACGGTAATTTCTCCTTTGTTCTCTCTTAGTTTTCTTAGTATTTGAATTTGCCCTGTTTTGAGACCTGGAGTAGTCTCTCCCAGGATCAGAATAACAATATGCAAAGTTGAAATCTGCTTCGGATCTGCACCAGGCCATTTCAATGGCATGAGTTATTAATTCGGGATGTGCTTCGTTAAAGTCGGCTTCAATGCTATACGTATTAGATATGGCCCAGACATCTTCAACCTTTTTTGCTATCCAGTATCTGCCAGCAGTTTCGAGAACCCATGCTTCCTCAGGATCAGCTATAATAAATGAATTATGATATGTGGCGTTTTCATCCCATTGGCCTGCTAATTCACATCCTCCGCCCTGCCCAAATTCTTCCAGCAGTTTTATTATCACATGCATCGCTTCATATGCAGTTTTTCCTCTTTCCAATGCCAATCGAACCAGGTCCATCCCCAGCAGGCCTGTTGTTCTGGGATGGTACTTTTGAACCTTCCGCTTCATTTCCTATGGTGACTCCCCATTCGTTTAGCCCATGCTCGTATCCAAAGGTCCACCAGATTTTCGAACCAATATGAGCAAAAGTCTCTTCCACCTGAGGAATTTCTATATGTGTACACATAACCTTATTACCCATTCCATGATTTTGCCTGGGGTGATAAACGAGAGGCTGAGCTTCAACTGATGGCCTGTCGCTGTTTTTTCCCATAATAACTGATCCGTCCTTTGTGGAGTTGCCCAGTGCCACCCACGTATCACATGATTGAGAGAATGAGCAGAAACGGATTAGTAAAGAACAAAGAACAGGCAGGGAAAATAAACAATACTTTCTATGGGTTCTTGATTTCATATATATGAAAGTTTTTATAAACTGGATTAAAGTCAAATTAGTTCATAAATTAATTAGTTCCCGATAATTGAATTATAAATTTCTTCCCTGAAATTTTCTTTTTCCAATGGCCTGCCAATGGCCCGCTTTATTTTTAAAGTTACTATTGTTTAACAGTTCAAGCATCTTTGGCTCGTGGTTCCTTTTGTCTTTTTCACACATCACTGTCCAGCATCTCAATAAATTTTGATCCCGGTGAATCAAATTCCAAATTTGATTTTTCAGCCAGATCTCTAAATTGTTCCGGGAAAGCACAGATTACCTGATGTCCCTTTTCTTTCAATATTTCACCTATGGATAGAAAAGGCTCCATATCTCCACGGGTTCCGATAGATATCAGGATGATCTTCATCTGCACCTAATTTACAGAAAAATGATAACCGGAGGACGTCAAATCCTGTATTCCGTCGAAAAATTCAGGATTAGTGGATGGTCATGGATTATTATTTAGACAGAGGCTAACTATAGAATCTCCTGATCTTTCCTTTGACAAGAAAAAGCTGTCTGATATCACTCTGCTTGATCTCAATGGCACCATTGTTACCATTTGATGGGACAAGGAGCACGGTATCAGGCTTCCCGGAATCATTGATATACCTGAGAAGATTGAGATTATCTGCAATGATGATATAAGGAAGGTCGTAGATATAGGCATTTTTGTTCACTAGATCACAGAGAATGATCTCGCCGGGAATAAAATCAGGCTGCATTTCTTCTCCGAATACTTCCAGCGCAATGTCACACTCAAGAAAAGATTCGATCCGTACGATATGGGCTGGTCTGGCATTGTTACAATTGAATAAGTCCTCAAATTCACCCGGGAGACGTTCACCGAAAGTTTTGATCATCTTATTCAGGGTGTCAGGAGAGATATAATCACCAACCCTGGCTTTTGACATCATCGGCAGATGATTATACCGTACCCAGTCAGGATTCAGATCTGGAAATGATGTGATATATTTCTTGATGAGCTCTGCTGACGGAGCTTCATTCTCGTAAAAGAATTTTCTTAACTCGTCTTCTTTAACGTCTAGTTTTTCGGCTGTTTCAGCCAGTGTGATGGCATATTTCCGGCTGACATGTGACAGCCTGTCGTTGATATTTGGAAAGGAATCTTCGGCAATGGAAAACATCTCCCCCCGTCCGGCTATCAGCCAACGGATATTTAGCTGGTCCCACCTTGTAACAATCCGAAAAATGACGTCATAACTCGGACTTCTATCAGGATTATTAATAATATTGGTGATGGTTGAATTATTTTGCAGGCCGATCTCTTTCGAAAAAGAATTCTTATTAAGCCCCAATTCATTGATCAGAAGTGCGATTCGTTCTCCTATTGATGACATGTACTCTGCTAGTTAATAGTGGTTTCTGAAATTGAAGATAAAAAAAAATTATCATACTTTCAAAAAGCAGTAAATTATTCCTATATTTGTGCCCACAGGACCAGTTCATTTCAATGTTTAATTCTTATGGTAGTGGTTTCATTTCAAACATTAATCTCATGATGAACTGGTCCTCTCCCTTTTTTTAAAAATCCTCTTTCCTTATTTTTCGCAAACATTCTCTACTTGATAACTTACTGAAAATTAGTATTTTATTGAGATCGAATACACTTTTTTCGTATAGGCAGGCACGTGAGTATGTCCGTGACTTTCCTTGTGGGTATATGCTTATGGCTATTATGTGAGATTTCTTACCAGGCAGTTAATTATAAGGATAAAATGATTATTTTTATTTCAAACCACAGCACCATTTTTTATCCGGCACACAATATCTTTAACTCACAAGGCATAAAGTATTTATGATGGAAAGAAAAGATTCATTCAGAGAGAATATTATAAATGGCTATACCTGTAAAGGCGATTATATCCTGTTAGGAGGGGCCATGCTTGACGGCGAATGCCTCCCTGAGACTTATGTTAAAGTACCCTTGAAAACGATTAATCGCCATGGATTGATCGCAGGTGCAACGGGTACAGGGAAGACAAAAACCCTGCAGATCATTGCAGAACAACTTTCCGAAAAGGGTGTTCCTGTGATCCTGATGGACCTGAAAGGTGATCTGAGCGGTCTGGCCCAACCTGGTGAAGAAAAGGAATTCATTACTGAAAGACATGCCCGGATAGGATTCCCGTATCAGGCGAAACCAATGCCGGTTGAGCTGATGACCATTTCCAGGGGAGATGGTGTGAAATTAAGGGCTACGGTTACGGAGTTCGGCCCTGTTCTGATGTCCAAGTTAATGGAGCTCAACGAAGTACAATCTGGTATTGTATCCATATTGTTCAAATACTGCGATGATCATAAACTTCCGCTTGTCGATCTGCAGGATTTTAAGAAGATCCTCCAGTATTCGATCAATGAAGGGAAGGAAAGCATTACTTCGGAGTATGGAGCCATCTCTTCCACCTCCGTTAATACTATTATTCGCAATATTGTAGGATTGGAGCAGCAGGGGGCCGATCTTTTTTTCGGGGAAACATCCTTTGATGTAGATGATTTGCTCAGGCAGGATAAAGACGGAAATGGATACATCTCCATCATCCGCCTGGTCGATATTCAGAACCGGCCTAAACTCTTTTCCACCTTCATGTTGAGCCTGCTGGCTGAAATCTATTCATCCTTCCCGGAACAGGGGGATAGCTCAAGGCCAAAACTGGCCATATTCATAGATGAGGCACATCTGGTTTTCAGCGAAGCATCCAAAACCCTCGTTGAACAGATTGAAAGCATTGTAAAACTCATCCGGTCGAAAGGAGTGGGTGTCTATTTTTGTACCCAGGACCCCTCGGATGTTCCTGATGATGTACTCGGACAATTGGGACTGAAAGTGCAGCATGCCCTGCGTGCATTCACTGCAAAGGACAGGAAAAACATCAAGCGGACTTCTGAAAACTACCCTATTTCCGAGTTCTATAAAACCGATGAGATAATTACTTCTCTCGGGATAGGGGAGGCATTGATCACGGTCCTTAATGAAAAAGGCATACCAACCCCTCTTGCTGCCACCTACATGAGGGCACCCATGACCAGGATGGATGTATTGTCCGAATCGGAGATCCGGTCACTTGTCAGATCCTCCGACCTGGTTCCTATTTACGAAGAAACGATAGATGGCGAGACGGCTTATGAGATCCTCAAAAAGAAAATTGAAGCTTCCCAGAAAGAAGAACACCAGGAAAAACTGAAGGAAGAAACCAGGAAAGCCAGGCCGAAGAAGGATGATGACAGCTTAATTGAAGAATTAAGTAAAAATACCATGGTGCGGCAGGTCGGTCGGACAGTGGCTCGGGAACTCGCCAGGGGATTGCTCGGAGCACTTGGCGTGAGTACCACAACCCGGAGAAGAAAAAAATAAGATCTTAGACCAAATACCATAGCGAAATGCCGGTAAGAATCCGTAAGGACAAAAATGCCCCATCCTACCAGAAGCATATCCCCAGGAGAGGGGGACACACAGTTAACCGGGGAAGGGGTGGGGGAGTCAGCAATGCCATTCTGCCCCTGCTGGTGACCCTGTTCAGAAAAAGGCCTAAACTCGCCATAATACTCATCGTGCTGGGTGTTGTGGGATACGTTATTATCAGCCGATCCGACAGTCCGACAAGCACGGCTGTGCAGAGTATTCTATTTGGAACGGGACTGGAAATGGATGAGAAGATCTATGATGAAGCGGAGGTATTTGAACCTCTGGCCGATAACATTAAGAACCCTTTGCCGGAAAGCGTATCCCTTGAGGAGTATTGCCCGCCCAGGTTGAATCAGGGCAAACAGGGTTCATGCGTGGGCTGGTCCTCGGCATACGCTGCCCGCACCATTCTTCATGCACGGTCCACAGGCCAGGATCCTTCTGATGTAAGTTTCAGTCCCTCATTTGTATACAACCAGATTGCCCTGCCCGGTTGCCAGGGTACCTACCTGCAAAAAGCCATGGAGGTAATGCACAAAGGCGGGGCATTGCCTTTCTCCAGATTTGCATACAATGAAAATTCCTGTTCCAAGAAACCCAGCAGGATGGAATTAAGTGCCGCTTCTTCCTATAAGACCAAAGGATTTAACCGGCTTACAAAGGGAGGTGATGATTACCAGACAGACCTGCTGGCCATCAAGCAGAATCTTGCCCAGGGTGCGCCGGTCGTCATAGGCATGATGGTTGGAGGAAGTTTTATGCAGGATATGATGGGCAGGCGATTATATATCCCTGACCGGTCAGATTATTCTGGGACCAGGTTGGGAGGACATGCCATGTGTGTGATCGGGTATGATGATTATTTTGAGGGAGGAGCATTCCAGATAATGAACAGCTGGGGTAAAGAATGGGGAGAAGATGGATTGTTCTGGATGCGGTATAACGATTTCGACTATTTTACCCGTGAAGCTTACGGGCTCTATCCCATGGGGGATGCAGATGCGGTTATTTCCGATATCCTGGATGTTGAGATGGGATTACTGTTGAATGCTACAGGCCGTTATATCCCCCTCGATTTCAATGCCGGAATTACTTTTACAACAGCTTCCAGAGTGGATAACGGATACAGATTTTAAGGTTGAGATCACCAATTCCATTGAGTGTTTCACCTATATTTTCGGTAAAGAGACAGATGGAACAAGTTATGTGTTGTTCCCATATACAAAAAAGCATTCTCCCTATTGCGGGATTACCGGTACGAGGGTATTTCCGAAAGATCACTCACTCTATCCTGATGAACAGGGAGACAGGGATTATATTGCCATCGTGGTTTCCAGGCAAAAACTTGATTACAACCTGTTGAACGAAGCGATCAATAATGCCCCGGGAACTACCTATGATCAAAAAGTGTATGCAGCACTTGAAGATGAGCTGGTCAGAGACATTGATTTCAGGGACGGCAATACCATCAGATTCTCAACAGGCACTTCCAACCGGAATACAGTCGCCATGGTGATGGAGATCATCAAGTAAATAGCCCGGCACTTTTAAGGGTTTTGCAGTTAATGTGTCCTGTCCATAGTAACATATACCGGCAGGTGGTCAGAATATCCACCGTGGTATTTCTTTCCGGAATATGACCTGTTGGGCCTGTACATGGCTCTTTTTTTATCGTAAAATAATAATCTTTTATCGAAATGAACTGTCAGGCGGGGGGACATGATCCTGAATCCAGGTGATTTCATCATTCCCCTGCTGATCATGATCTGATCAAACATGAGCCAGCGCCCTTTTGCATAAACGGTGCCCATTTTCTTGCTGGTAAGGAATATAGGCCAGGTTGTATAACTCCTCCTGGTTGATGTCTGGTTGCGATTTTGCATTAAGGTACCGGCTTATTGATTGACTGACGGGCAAATCATTAAAATCACCCATGATGACTATCTTGGCCTGGGGATCTGTCTGCCATATGTTTTGTGTTTTGCTGGAAAGGCTTTGTGCAGCAGCGATACGTCTTGGCATGGATTTTTTGGTTCCCTCCCTTCGGGATGGCCAGTGGTTAACAAAGAAGTGGATGACATCATCTCCCTCAAATGCACCTTTCACATACAGGATATCACGGGTGGTGTAGTTTTCATGAGATTCAACTTCAACCTGGAAAGTTTCCTGTGACAGTACCATGAAAATGTTCCTGTCATACAGCAGGGCGACATCAATGCCTCTTTTATCCTGGCTGTCATGATGAATATAATCATAGGACCGGTTAAAGGCAGGTTGATAAAGCAGATCAGTAAGCACGGTTTTGTTCTCAACCTCGGATACGCCTATAATGGCAGGCAGCCTGGTTTGAACAATGGAAGAAATTGATCTGGTTATATTCTCAAGCTTCTCGAGGTATCTTTGCTCTGACCAGTCTTTAACAGACCCTGGCAGGAAATCATTGTCATCCTTTACCGGATCATCAACGGTATCAAAAAAATTCTCAAGATTGTAGAATGCTACAATTTGCCGGTCAGGATATGGCATATTATAAATCCTTAACCCATCAGCCAGGCCTGCCTCCCTGCAATTCGTCCTGCAGTGTCTTCAGTTCTTCCCACTTGCCCGCATGGGCCAGCAATGCTTGTTTTGACCAGGTGGTGGGATCATGTAATTTATACCGGGGGCCTCCTTCAGTGACCAGCATTTCACTGATTTCCTCCGCATCGCCATCAGCCAGTTTCTTCCAGGTATCTATGCTGCTCCTTCTGAGTAATTTTTCAATTTTGGGACCAATCCCTTCGATTATTTGCAGATCATTAAGCCCAATTTCCATTTTCATAATCTCCTCTGCTACAGCTGTTTCATAATTAACCTTTTCGATGATTTCGTGAGTTTCTGCAGAAGCAGTTAATATATTCTCTGGCTCATCTGTTATCAGTGGTTCTACTGATTTCTCGGCTTCTGCCAGCTTTCGTCTGCGTAAATAATATCCTATCAGAAAGCCAAGGAGGGCAGCAATTAATAATGCTATTACAATGAATAGAAGGTCGGAAGAAAATCTTTCAGCCATTTTATTATGTTTTATTGATTAATGTTTATTTCAGCCCGGCGGTTCAGTTTTCGGCCATCTTCATTATCGTTGGAAGCAGCCGGTTGGGTATCGCCTTTCCATTCCGGGATAATTTGTTCTACGGGAATACCCTTTTCGATCAGGTATTGCTTAACTGTTTCCGCCCTGAGTCTGGAAAATCTGTCATTGGCTTCTTTGGACCCCCGGCTACAGGCATGACCTGTAATCGTCACGGTTGAACCAGGTTTGTTTGCCAGGATATAGGCAAGCGAAGAGAAATACCTTCCATCCTCATTTCCAGTATTTAATTTGCTTGAGGCAAATTCGAAATAGTACTTTTTCGCTCCGGCATCGGTCAGGTATTCAAGTGCGATCGCCAGGGAATCTGTCTCAACGGGAGCAGTCGATAAGGCATCCCCTTCCTCTGAGGAGACATTATCTTGCATTTCAGTTACCTGGACTGCTTCCCCGCAGTTGTTTCGAACTTTGCATACATACCAGTATGAAGCGATACATATCCAGGCAAGCAGGAGGATAGAGAATAGCAGGCTTAGACGTTTCATCTTTTTTTATAGCTAATTTAAATAAAACTCTGCTAATCAGAAACAATATCACCATTAACTTATATTTAACAGTCCCGGGATTCGAATATTTTAAATTATTGAGTTAAATTCGTGCAACCATTATCTAAACCGCTAAACATGATTGAAAGTTTATTAGAAGGCCTTAAAGACCAGATTGGCGGTCAGATCCTCGACAAAACGGATGTGAAATCAAATCAGCTGCCAGACATTTTTTCAGTGATCGGGGATACTGCCAAAAATGAAGTTAAAAACTCCATGCTGGATGGAGGTTTGGACACCGTAATGAATCTATTTTCAAATAAGCCCAATAATTCAGGGGCCAACTTACTGCAATCAAATATTACACAGGGAATTGTCGGTGGATTGATACAGAAGATCGGACTGAATTCTTCAACAGCTTCAACCATCGCCGGTGTTGCGGTTCCTCTCCTGATGAATGTGATTACAAAGAAAAATAATGAAACACCTGAAGATGATCCCTCACCACTTAATGCACTTTTCGGTGGTAACGACTCGATGGGAGGTCTGGGTGGAAATCTGTTAAATAATTTATTAAACCCTAAAAAGTAAAAAAATGGCAAATGTAAAAGACATCGAAGGTATTGGACCTGTATTAAGCGGTAAGCTCGAAGCAGCCGGCATCGTTACCGTTGAATCACTATTGGAAAGTGGTGCAACAAGATCCGGAAGAGCTAATATGGCAAAAGAAACAGGCATATCGGAATCCCAGATCCTAACTTTCGTAAATATGGCAGATCTAATGCGCGTTAAAGGTGTAGGAGCAGAGTTTGCTGAACTACTCCAGGCTGCCGGTGTTGATACGATTAAGGAATTAAGGACAAGGAATGCAGAGAACCTGCACCAGAAATTAGAAGAAACAAATGCAACAAAGAGCCTGACAAGAAGGGTTCCTTCGCTGGATATGATTAAAGATTTTATTGCACAGGCAGGTTCAACGGATCCAGCCGTTACCTATTAGACCAGACAAGAAAACATCAATGATGCTTAAGGCGCATTAACCCTTTAATAAGGGGGATGCGCCTTTTCTTCGCTAAAGCCGCTTATTGATTTGTTTGCTCATTTTCCTACATTTGTTCAAAGCTCCGGAGTAAGGGAGATCCACTGCATGAATCACTACCTTAATAAATTCTTCAGCCTGTTAATTCCGGCATTTTTCCTGACAACAAGCTCTTATTCACAAAAAGTACCTGACGCCTGGCTGAAATCAGAATTTATTCTTGTATTTTCCTCCTATTTCTCCTGGCCTGACGAGGAGGAACTGGATACATTCAGAATCGGTGTCCTGGGTGCGGATAAAGTTTATTCCATGCTGGGAATGAATGCTGGCCGGCACACTTTGAAAAATAAACCGATTACCGTTGAACATTACAGACGCTCCCGCGATGTTCGCCCGGCACAGATTCTATTTGTGGGCGATGAAAAGCAGAATGTTCTTAAAAAGGTCTTCAGGCGATTTAGGGATCAACCGGTACTGATCGTCACTGACAGTGTCGCCAATTATGATTATACCATGCTGAACCTGCTAGGCAAAGGCCTGGCTGGTAAACCTTTTGAGATACATAAGGCAAATATTGAAAATGCAGGACTCACTGTTTCTTATGAGATCCTTCTTGCAGGCGGCAGGGAAGATGATCTCCGCCAGGTTGTCAGAGAGTCGAAAAAGCAGCAAGATGAGCTCGCCGGCAAGCTCGATTCTATTCAAAATGAATTGTTAAAGCGGCAGGATGAACTGGCTGAGACCAATCTGAAACTGGAAAACAGGACTGCAGAGATTGCTTTCCTGAACCAGGCGGTTGACCAGCAGACAGCACAGCTGAGGAACCTTACAGATGATGTGGATCTAAAACAAATGGACCTGGAGGAAAAGATCCGTTTGCTGGGATTGCAGGAGGAAAGGGTACTGGAGAGGGAGAAGGAAATCGTTGAGCTGAACGATAGTATATCAAGAAAGGAAAAAGCCATTTCAGCGTCAAGGAAGGTCCTGACGAGGAGACAAGAGGAAAGTATTAAACAAAAGTTATTGATTGAAGAGCAGGAAAAAAGTATCAGGATACAGATGACCACTATTCAGCAGCAAAGGCTGCTGTTGATATTCTTCCTGATTCTGTCCCTGCTTGTTATCACCCTGATATTCTTAATTTATAGGGCTTACCGGGTGAAGAAGCGGGCCAACCGGATACTCCGGGAGAAAAACAGCATTATCCAGGACCAGAATAAAGCCATTTCCAACCAGAAGGAAGAGATAGAGGCCCAGCGGGACCAGCTACAGGATATTAACAGGAAAATTGAGCGTCAGAATGAAAATATAACGGCCAGCATTTCCTACGGATTGACAATACAGCAGGCCATACTCCCGGATCTGAATGAGATCGAACGTATGTTTGAATCTTTTGTCCTCTATTATCCGAAAGATATTGTATCCGGTGATTTCTACTGGTACTCAAATCTGGGACGAAACCGGGCCGGTGATGAAACCATCTTTATAGCCGCCATAGATTGTACCGGTCATGGCGTTCCTGGTGCCTTCCTGTCTATGATAGGATCCCGCATGCTGAGTGCAATAATTAATGAGAGCAAGGTCAGGGAGACAGACACCGTACTTGAATTAATGGATAAGCGCCTGCGGCATGCGCTGAACCAACCCAAGTCAGAGAATGACGACGGCATGGACATTTGCCTCTGTAAAATAATAAGGAAGGAAAATAGGAAAGAAAAAGACCAGCCCATCTATCTCAGTTTCTCGGGAGCCAAACGTTCACTTTTCCTGAAAAGGGAGGGCCGGGAAGTAGAGATCGTCAAAGGAACCAGGCGTACGACAGGAGGTGGTCATTTTAACCCCCTCCCATTTTCCAAAAATGAATTATCATTACATACCGGTGACAGGATCTATCTGACAACGGACGGATTGATGGACCAGCATTCTCCTTCAAGGACCAGATTCCGGGCAAAACGTTTTGTGGAATTCCTGAATCGCTATGGAGATTTGCCAATGACAGAACAACAAACCAGGCTAGAAAAGGAAATACAAACCTACAAATCAACAGAAAATCAAACCGATGATATCACAGTTCTGGGATTAAAACTTTAAATTTAAGGCTTAACAAATACAATCACATGGAAAACCTTTATATCCCTATCCTGGAAGATGAGTATGACAAACCATTTGTCCATTTCAGGGCCGAATCCGGTGAATGTGAGATCTCTGGAGAGAGTTTTCCGGAAAAAACAGCTGAATTTTATGACCGGCTGACTTCATGGCTAAAGCAATACATGGAGGAAGTAAAAGGCCCCATTGATCTTACCATCAGATTGTCATATTTTAACACCAGCTCTTCAAAACGGATACTGGAGCTCCTGATCCTGCTGCAGAAATATACCGAATCCGGGGGCAGGGTAAAATCCCGGTGGCATTACGATCCGGAGGACCTGGATATGGAAGAAGATATCGAGGATCTAAAGGTTATTTCAAAACTTTCCCTTGATATGGTACCGGAAGGTGGGGAGACGCGCTTCAAAAAATTTGATGACGGTGAAGACTAATCTTGCCTTAATCCCATCATCCATACGATAATTTCTGCAACCGGGAAGGATTAAGAATTTCTTCTTCTGTGATAAAAGCATCCGCCCAGTTAATCGGGATTTTCTCGAAATAGTAATTCTCCGTATCAATACCGGGATGTGGATCTTTCCATATCTCTTCTCCCGGTTTCTTCCTTTCATTGTATTGCATTTCCTGATGTTCAGGGGGCAGGCTGAACCAGAATTTACGTGAGTCTGCCAGGATATACACGGGAATTCCTGCATTTTTGCCAGCCAGGCAGATATTATAGCTGCCTGATTTATTTACGAAGTAGTCACTGTAAATGGCATCCGCTCCAAGTAAGATCAGATTGATCCGGTCCAGGTGCCGGGCATATCCTGTATCTGACACGAGTTTGACTTCATATCCCAGTTTGTATAAATTCACTGCCTGTATCCTTCCTTCGAGGATGGGTCTGGATTCAGTCTGTATGATCTTCACTTTTTTTCTGTTCCCCTGGTAGGCTTCAAATATCTCTCTGACTGCGCTGCTCTGGCTGTGGCATAGGATCAGTTTTTGTTTCAGATCGATGGCTGATCCGGCCTGCATTGCCAGCCTGATATTCACACCTGTCCATTTTTCCCTGTACTCATTTAAAAAGTTCACAAGATCAGCGTTCCATCCTTCCCCGCTGTTGTTCAGAAGCTGGATAATCCGGAAAGAAAAATGCAATAAGACAAATAAACTCTTATGTCTGTCCTGAAGCCGCTTGATCTGATCCATAAGGAATGATTTGTCCTTCGGTGTCGTGAGTGCACCTTTCCCGAGCCAGGTAAGCAGAAGTTCAATGTATTGTTCAAGCAGCTCAGCGGAACCGGTGGAATTATCAGATTCGAATTTTTTCAGGTCATCTTTCCAGATCATCTCTCCGGGTAATTCATCAGACTGCAAATTAGTATTAATTTTTTCTGTCTTGAAGAATCTGAATAAATATTTCATTAATTACGGCCCCGTTTATCGATCATGATTATCTTTATAATGCTAAAGCCTGTAAAAACCCAGATGTTCAGGAAGTATTTGATTGTTCCCATCCTGCTGCTAACTTTATCAGATCTTGCCCATTCTTCGGGCACACTTACTGATAGCTTATTGGTGCTGGCCGGCGAGGCTGAAGGCCAGGAAAGGGTCCGGTTACTGAATCAGGTGGCAAAATTGCAACTTGACTTTCAGCCGGAATCCAGCCGGAAGTATTCCCAAATGGCCATTGATGTTTCCGGAACCGGAAAGAATTCCCCGGATCAGGCAGAAGCGCTTTTAAACATGGGTGCAGCATGGGTCTCCCTTGGAGATATGGGTAAGGCTGCTCCTTACCTTGATGAGGCATATGATTTCTACAGCAATAAACTGGAGGGAGATGAATCCCCTGGGAACCTTTGTTTTGTTGCCCAGATTCTGATGCTTAAAGGGCAATTTGAAAGATCCATAGAATACTATCAAAGAGCCCATGAGATAGGCCGGGGAAAAGAATGCTTCCGGGAGCATAACCTGTCTGATTGGAATGGGAGATACCTACCGGAAGATGGGGCAGTTCAAACAATCGCTTGATCTCTATACACGGTCCGCTGAAATTATGGGGGAAACAGGAGCAGACTTTGGCATGGACAGGCTTCTGTTCGATATAGCCATAAATTATCAACGTCTCGCCAGGTATGATGAGGCACTCCGTAACCTTTATGCCTCGCTGGGGATATCACAAAAAATAAACAACCTGATCCAGATGGGGTACACATACCAGGAAATAGGGAGTATTTATGGGAGGTTGGAAGACCTGGAAAAGGCCCTGGAATACCATAGGAAGGGTTTGGTCATTCATGAACAGGTCGGTGATATGTCAGGGTTTGCCTATGCCCTTGACAGGATGGCTGATATCCATCTGGAAATGAAACAGTATGACCAGGCCCTCAGGTTGTACAGCCGCTCGTATGAGCAGAGAAGAAAGATAGGTAATAAAAGAATGATTCTAAGCTCCCAGATGAATCTCGGACGGTATTTCACTTCCCGGCAAAATTACCCTCTGGCATTATCTTATTACCGCGATGCCCTGGTACTGGCCGAAGAACTTCAGGACAAACGCTTCCTGGCCAGTATCTCGGTTAATCTTGGGGAATTGTATGGGGATAGAAAAGATTACCCAGCGGCACTTCAGTTCCTGGACGATGCACTCTCTATTGCAGAGGGGATGGAATCGAAGGATATCCAGCATGAAGCTTACCATGCTTTGTATGAATTGCATAAAATGAGGGGCAATTACCAGCTGGCACTCGAATATTACCTTAAATATGATGCGATACATGAGACCATGATGAATGTAGAGAGCCGGACCAGCATAGCCAATCTGGAATCCAACTATGACCTGGTAATCAAGGAGAAAGAAATTGAGCAGCTGGAGAAGGAGAACATCGCCAGCCAGTTGGATCTTCAACGGGAGAAAAGTCTCAGGAATTTTTTAATTTCCATTGCGGTATTTTTAATGGTACTGGGGATCTTTATCACTTTTTCACTGTTGCGGAACAGGCGTATGAACCTTATGCTGAAGCTTAAAAACCATGAACTTGAGGAACTCAATGACAGGCTGACAATATACAGTGAGGAGCTCGATAAGTCAAACCGAACCAAAAACAGGCTGATATCCATTATTTCACATGACCTGAAGAATCCCTTCCACAGTCTGATAGGATTTTCTGACCTGCTGGTACAGGAAGCAGAAAGGTTCTCTTCAGCCGAAAAACTTTCATTCTACAGGAGCATGAATGATACGTCCAAAAAGGCCTTTGAATTGCTGGAGAACCTGTTGGACTGGACCCGCCTGCAAACATCTGAGTTACCTTTTAACCCGGCTGACCTGCGAGTTAAGGAGACCATTGAGTCAGTGCTTGATTTACTTAACAGCCATGCCCATGATAAGGGTATACTTATGCAATCGGATGTGCCAGAAGATACCGTTGTGTATGCTGACAGCCGGATGTTTGAAACCGTCCTGCGAAACCTTCTTTCCAATGCCGTAAAGTATACACCGTACGGGGGAAAGATCACCATTGGACTAAAGGATAATGAAGAATTTATTCAATTTGGTGTGGAGGATACCGGAGTTGGAATGGACGAGGATCAGGTTGCCAATCTTTTCAATATTGAGAAAAAAGCATCCAGGCCGGGCACTAATAATGAACTGGGTACAGGATTCGGCCTCATCCTCTGCCGTGAATTTGTGAAAAAGAACGGGGGTGAACTCAGCGTCGAAAGTTCCCCCGGGAAAGGTAGCATCTTCAGCTTCACCGTACCGAAAAGGCGCAATGCCTGATCAGTATATTTTTTTCTTCACATAGGCCAGGATCTGGAAAAGCTTTCTTAGCAGGTGACCACTCTCAAATGCCTTGTCATCATTTAAGAGATTGATAAGGTGGCCGTAATGCAGAAATTGATTTTTGTACAGGTAGGCAAGGATTTGCAATTCATTTACCGCTCTTCCATCCAGGTGTTTTATTTTGTATTCTTTCCTTGTTCTGTAATACAGTCTCAAAAGGTTCTTTCCGAATTTTTTTCGCAATAATGGTTCATACCTCACATAATCCTTAGCGAGGAGTAGCCCCTTCAGGATATTTTCAATACCCTGGCAGATCATTGAAAGGACCACGTTTTCTTCACTGTTGTTCTTTCTCAGAAGCAGGGCTGTCCGAATGAAATTCTCCCCCTTCTTTAAGGTCTCAACTGCTACTTCATGCTCCCTCTGTACCGTTTCCTCACTGATCTCCTTTGTTGCAAACTTCCGGGAAAACCGCTTTGCAAGCGAAAATATCTTTTTAATGTAGTGTTTAAGGAAATTCATTTTATACAGGTACTCACAGTCTCTAATTTAACAATAATCATATAAACCAGAGGATTGATTCCGATAAAATGTAAAATTAGGCAAATCTTTCCAGGAAATGCTTATTCATATCGCAGGGCATCTGCCGGGTTCGTTAGCGCGGCCCTGGCGGCCTGGTAACTCACCGTCAGGATGGCGATCAGCAGGGCAGCCAGGCTGGCTGCCAGGAAGATCCACCAGGCCATGTCCGTTCGGTATTCAAAATTCTGCAGGAACACCTTTCCCATAACCAGAAGAGAAGCAGGAATGGCAATAAAGCAGGAAATTATAACGAGAATTGAAAACTCTTTTGATAATAGCATCATGACGGTACTGACCCTTGCTCCCATGACCTTCCTGACGCCGATTTCCTGTGTGCGCTGTTCGGCCGTAAAGGATGCCAGTCCGAATAAACCCAGGCAGGCAATAATGATGGCCAGGATAGTGAAATACTTTAGCAGGTTGCCCAGCCTCTCCTCTGTCCGGTACATCTGGTCAATGGATTCGTCAACGAAACTATAATCAAAGGGATAGCCCGGCATGATCTCGTTCCATGTCTTTTCCAGGTCTTTCATTGTTTTTGTAAGATCACCCGGGGCAACCCTTAGCACGATCCATGAAAGATATTCTTCAAATCCGAGCATAAACATCAGGGGTTCGATCTTCGTCTCTTACTGAATGATAATGGAAATCCTTCATCACACCGACAATACGGCCCTGCATACTCCACATTTGGAACCTTTCCCCTACAGCATTTTCCTTTTCCATGATTTCTTCCAGTACTTCATTAATCATGAAATTTGCCGAAGTGTCTTCTAAGCTCGCCATATCGCCAGGGAATTCTCTTGAGAAACTCCTGCCATCCTTCAATTCAATTTTCATGGTTTCAATAAAATCATAATCCACGATGTTGTTCCCGATCAGTACAGACTGGTCAGGATCCTTTCCGTCCCAATCCCCTCCCCCTGAATTACTGCCTATCCGGTGGGGCGGGTGGCTGGCGGCGCTGACTCCGAGTACCTGCGGGTCTCTGAGAAAAGCATCTTTGATGGTCGGGTATTTCTCCTTGATATCTCCCCTCATCTGGAAATAGATCATGTTCTCCTTATCATATCCGAGATCCTTGCTTTTCATATAATTCAGCTGCCGGTATATGATCAGCGTTCCAATGATGAGAAAAACTGATAGTGTAAACTGGACAACCACCAGTACCTTCCTGAACCAACCACTCTTCATTCCAGAACTCAGGTCTCCTTTGAGCACCTTGATAGGCCGGAATGCGGAAAGGTACAAAGCCGGGTAGATCCCGGAGATCAGTCCCGCGACCAGGGTGACCAATATCATTGCGAATATAAACTGAGGAGATAACAGGCTGCTGAAGTCCAGATCCTTGCCTGATACTTTGTTGAATACTTTCAGGATGGAGCTCACAAAGATCAGGGCAAAAATAAGTGATATAAATGCCAGCAATATGGATTCACCGAAGAACTGGATGATAACAGACCTTCTCCCGGCCCCGGAGACCTTGCGAAGGCCAATTTCCCTGGCCCGGGTAGATGACCGGGCAGTAGAGAGGTTCATGAAATTTATGCAGGCGATGAGCAGTACAAAAATGGCAATGGCTGAAAAGATGTACACGAAAACGATGGCACCTGGATCATGACCGTACCCCCAGTATTGGTGCAGGTGTATCCTTGTAAAGCGGGGCTGCCATGAAATCCGTCGTGGTTCCTTCGTTGTATTTCTTGACGACGGCGGTAAGCTTGCTGTCCACCGAATCAATGAGAGCATTTTCATAAAGTTTGATATATGTCCGGATGGAATTATTGCCCCAATGATCCTGGTATTGTCCGATTTCCTTCAGGTAATCATAAGGAACCAGGATATCGAACTGGTTAATTGAATTTTTCGGAATGGATTTTAATACGGCTGTTACCCTGAATTCATATTTATTATTGACATTGAGTGATTTTCCGATCGGGTTCTCATCTCCGAAATACTTCTTTGCCGTCTCTTCAGTCAATACGGTAGTATAGGGTTCAGTAAGGGCTATTGCTTTGTTCCCATGGAGGAATTCGTAAGTAAAAAGGTTAAAAAAGGTGGAGTCAACGGCAACACAGCCCCCCTCATAAAAAGCCTTTTCCTCGATAAGTGAACAGCATGCCACTGGGCCACTGATAGCGGCAGGCATCTTCGATCTCCGGGATCTCATCTTTCCAGACCGGACCGCTGGGGTAGGGAGTGACATTCACATGATAGACTTCCCCTGAATAATACTGGTCCTCTTCCACACGGTAAAGCCTGTCAGCATCCTCATGGAACCTGTCGAAACTCAGTTCATCCTGCACCCACAACAGGATCAGGAGTGCGCAGGCCAGTCCTATGGCGAGTCCAAGTATATTGATCAGTGAAAAACCTTTTTGACGGAAAATGGAACGGATAGCGGTGATCAGGTAATTGCGAAACATGTGATAAGGTTGGTTGGTTAAAATGCAATTAAAAGACGACTGAATTTACAAAACATTGCTTTAAAAAAAGCATTTAGCATTTATTAACGGTTTGATTTTTGTGAGACAATAATAATCTGTCTAACTTGTTTATATTTTAATACCCTGTTACTAATTGCACAGCCCTATGAAAAGAACCCTGCCGGCAGATTCAGAGATCCTGCAATACCTGTACCGTGACGGGGGCGTGAGGGGGAGAGGATCGCCCTGCGGTTCAGGTGGCTGCTGGTTGTACTGGTCCTTGCCCTGATCGGGGTAATGTTTGCCAAGGGACTTACCAGGGAAGCTTCCTGGTCCCTCGTGCCGGTCTCCATTTTTATAATATACAATCTCTTCCTGCTGGTGCTGTTCAGGAAGGACAAGATAGGTTACTGGGTACGGTATGTATCAATTGTCGTGGATGTAGGGGTGCTATCCCTGCATACCTACATGTATTCACGCCTGTTCATACCCATCGCCGTATCGACAACGGCATCCATTTACATCTATTTCATCCTGCTTTTCATGTCCGTTTTGCGGTATGACAGGAAACTGGTCATCTTTGCCACCCTCTTCACCATATTCTGTTTCAATCTGAACTATTATTTGCGGATCGACAGCATCCCTGCTGAACTGATCGAACAGGTCGTTTCATCGGACCGGGCAGGACATTTTTACAAATCCATGTACATCGCCCTTTTCGGTTATATGCTGTTGCATATCCCCCGGTTGATAACAGAATTGATCAGCCGCCAGGAAAATATGCTGGCTGATAAAAAGGAATCGGAGATAAAACTGGCTGTGGAGAAGATGGAAAAGCAATTCCTGAGCGACCGCCTCCAGTACGAACAGGAGGTAAATGCTGAACTCAACCGGCAGAAGGAACAAATTGAAGAGCAGAACCTTGAGCTGCAGCAGCTGGTATCGTCCCGGAACAAGATCCAGTCTGTGATCAGTCATGACCTGCGCAATCCGTTTACCATTATCCAGTCCCTTACTGAATCCCTGGACGAGAACCTCGAAAACCTGTCTGAAAAGGATGTTAAAAGGGCTGTCAGAACCATACATGATACGAATAAACGGGGACTGTATCTTCTCGATAACCTGTTGAACTGGACCCGTCTGCAGACTGGTAAGTTAAAGGTTGTCCCTACTGTAATACCGGTATTTTCGGTGATGGGGACGATGATGGATGTCTTCCATCTGCAGGCCGGTGAAAAAAATATCCGCATACAGAATGAAGTGGATCACACAGCCTCCATTTATTGTGATGAAGATATGTTCCGCACGGTACTCAGGAATATCCTGTCCAATGCATTGAAATTCACACCGGAAGGGGGAAGCATAACCATCAGCACAGAGGCCGGAGCCGGATCTACCCGGATCTGTATTGCCGACAGCGGCATCGGCATCAGCGGCAACAACCTGAAAAGGTTGCTTCAGTCCAACGAGAGTTTCTCCACACCTGGGACTGCCAACGAGAAGGGTTCCGGACTGGGTTTTTCCCTTGTCAAGGATTTCGTGGGATTGAATCATGGTACATTTTCGGTGGATAGCGAAGAAGGAAAAGGTACTGAAGTTTGTCTAACTTTTCCTGATGGGCCGAAACGGGACCCTAAAAAAGAATGAGCAATATTTTTGACAGGGGATATTTTCCGGACATAACACTGGCCGGCGATGATGGTTTGCTGGCAGCCGGGGGCAGCCTGGATGTCCCGATTCTCCTGGAAGCCTATTCCAAAGGTATTTTCCCCTGGTATGCTGAAGGCTCCCCCATCCTCTGGTGGTCACCCGATCCAAGGATGGTCTTGTTCCCGGATAAATTCAGGGTCTCGAAAAGCCTCGGTCACACTTTGCAAAAAGGAGACCTGGAGATCTGTATGGATAGCCGTTTCCCGGATGTGATCCGTCAATGTTCCAATGTTCACCGCCCCGGGCAGGATGGTACATGGATCACGGAAGATATGATAAGTGCTTATATCCTGCTGCATGAAGCAGGTTATGCGCATAGTGTGGAAGTCTTTACAGAGGGGAAGCTTGTAGGTGGACTATATGGCGTTTCCCTGGGCGGGGCTTTTTTTGGCGAATCCATGTTCCATCTTAGAAGGGATGTTTCGAAGGTGGCGCTCTCCCACCTGGTGGACTTTGCCCGGAGAAATAATTTCAGCCTGATCGATGCACAGCAGTCCACTTCCCACCTTCAGCGCCTCGGAGCAGAAGAGATCCCCCGTAGTCAATTTCTTGATATACTGAAGCAGGCGCTTACCAAAAATACCATCCAGGGTCCCTGGTCCTGATATGCTTTAAAAGTAACTGACAGTTTTAATGTTCAGGAACTCATGCATGCCGTTCTCGCTTAATTCACGACCGTATCCGGAAGCCTTAACTCCTCCAAAAGGCAGATTGGGATCGGATTTTACCATGCCATTTACAGCTACGGTGCCAGCATCAATCCCAGGGACGATACGGTCAGCTTTTTCCCGGCTGCCGGTCCAGATACTGGACCCGAGTCCGAATGGTGTATTATTGGCCATTTCAATGGCTTCATGTTCTTTCTTGAAGGAGAATACCGGTATTATCGGACCAAAAAGTTCATCCTGGTTGATGGGGGCATCAATGGGCAGGTCAGTAATGATGGTGGGTTCCAGGATGAGTGATTTCGGGCTTTGCCTTTTACCTCCGGTGAGGATCTTTCCTCCCTGGTTAAGGATATGCTGTAACTGGTCCTCCAGCTCAAGCAGGAGATCTTTGCGGGCTACGGGACCGATCACTGTTTCCGGGTCCATGGGATCACCTACCTTAAGGGCTTCCACCTTTTCCCTGAATAGTGTTAAGAATGATTCATAGATGTCCTCCTGGACAATGAATCTTTTGGCAGCTATACAGCTCTGGCCGTTATTCTGGAAACGTGCCATAATTCCTGTCTCAGCAGCCTGTTCAAGGTCTGCATCAGCGAAAATGATATATGGATCGGACCCGCCCAGTTCCAGTACTGTTTTTTTTCCTATGGCTCCGGCCAGTTCGGCGACCTTATATCCTGCATAATTGCTGCCGGTCAGTGTTATTCCTCTGACGGCCGGGTGCCTCATGACCTGGCTGGCCTGCTCATAATTGATCAGCAGGTTCTGGAATACCCCTTCAGGAGCACCTGCATCCAGGAAGATCTGTTCCATGGCAATGGCACACAATGGCACATTGGATGCATGCTTCAGCAAACCTGTATTCCCGGCCATGAAATTGGGTGCAATGTAGCGGAATACCTGCCAGTATGGGAAGTTCCAGGGCATGACAGCAAAAATGATCCCCAGTGGATCAAAACGGATATAGCTCTCACGTGCTGTTGATTCCATTTTCACGGGGGCCAGGAACTCTCCTGCTTTTTCAGCATAGTACCTGGATACCCAGGCACATTTGGCGATTTCGACGCGGGACTGGCTGATGGGTTTTCCCATTTCCGTGGTAATGATCCTGGCATGTTTTTCTTCATCTTTCTCGAGCAGGTCTGCAACCTTCATCAGGATCCTGCTGCGATCTTCAAGCGGGGTGAGTTTCCACTGATTAAAACTGCTTTCAGCCAGGCTGAGTTTTTCGTTGAATTCTGTTTTCGAGATGATATTAAACCGGGCTTCCTCTTTGCAGGTGTAAGGATTGAAGGTTCTGTAGGCCATGGACTGGGATTTAGAATTTACACCTGAATTTAATATTATTTGTTCAAATAATGGTGTTCCCTATCCCGGAAATTTATCACAGGGAATGGTTTGACCGAATACTTTTTCTATATTCGAATGGCCCAAACTTATACAGCTTGAAAAAGATCCCACTTATCCTGATCATGTTTTTTCTGGCAGTATATCCTGCCTGTGAAGGGGAAGGGATATGCACCCAATCAGTCCTGTCTGTGGTCAATGCTGGATTTTACAGTTGGGACGGGGAAGAGGAGATAGATGTTTTTCTTGATGATTTTAGCCTTTGCGGGGAAGGGAAGGACAGCCTTTTATATGACCATAAGAACAGCGTAAGCAGTTTTAGTTTTCCAATGGATATGAATGCCCTGTCAAGTACTTTGATATTGCAGGCAGGCAGCCTCCTTGACACGTTGGTCATCCAGTATGCTGTGGTGCCTGTCCTTATCTCTTATGAGTGCGGCTTTACCAATACTTTTGAGATGGATGCATTATCATATACCGGGCATTTTATAGATTCTGTCTCTATGATCAACAACATCGCCAATGTGGAAGATGAAGAGAACCTTAAAATATTTCTTTAACCTGCTGGTTTTATTGGCGGTCATGGTCCAAATGAATGCCCAGGATAGTACGAGGGTAAGGGGCCCCAGGATCAGTTATGACCTGGCCAGCCTGTCACTTTTGTATTTTGACCCTGACAGGATGATCTATACGGTCTCTGTGGATTATGAATTGAGGCAGGATATTTACCCTGTGATCGATCTGGGTTACCAGCATGTAAAGATCGAAAGGGATAACTACCGTTATGCATCCAGCGGAATGTTCACCAGGGTGGGAGCCGATGTGAACCTTTTAAACTATAATAAACAGTTGGACGTTTACGAGATGTTGTATGTGGGT
Source organism: uncultured Bacteroidaceae bacterium (assembly GCA_963767555.1). Classification (GTDB taxonomy): domain Bacteria; phylum Bacteroidota; class Bacteroidia; order Bacteroidales; family SM23-62; genus SM23-62. Next base: position 156,490 of record CAVYEL010000034.1, read on the forward strand.
GGAAGGTATGGTTTTTCCCTTTTCAATCAGGAGGCGGATAATATTACGGTCCCCGATCCCTACTGGGGAAACTTCAGCAATGGGCAGATTGAAAAACACAGTTTACATGCACATTGGATCAGCCTGGTAGTCGGAATGAGGGCAGAAGTGTTCCGGAATTTTTTCATGGGATGGTCCGTATATATGAACATCCGGTTTTACCAGTCCGGAGCCAGGGGGATGGACCCCTATAACATCCCTGGTTTTGGCAAGGGCACCAGTCGGGTTGCGGTAGCTTTTAATTATACCGTCTCCTACCGTATTCCCATGCAACATTATACACCCAAAATAAAAGAGGCTGTCTCAAAACAAAAATGAGATGGCCCCTTTTCATTTAGCAAACCGAGGATATTAAAACGCCGCTACATAATTTGCTACGCAAAAGATGTCAGGCGGCTTTTTTAACATCCTCTTCAAGCCTAAAAAGGGGCCGCCCTTTTGAGACAGCCCCTTTTATTTTTCTGTGCGCTCTCGGAAAGTCTAAGATTCCGTAGCTTTCTCAAGTCTCTTCAGTATGGAGAATATAAAGGATGCTGCCAGGAGGCAGGCAACGACCAGAATCCCCCAGAATATCCATAACTGTACCTTGTTCCAGAAGATCCCGACCAGGGCTACCCCATAGTTCCCAATGGCTGTAGCAGCAAGCCATGCCCCCTGCATCATACCCTTGTACTGGGGCGGTGAGACCTTGGAGATGAAGGATAGTGCCATGGGACTGAGGAACAATTCTGCAATGGTAAGGGTGAAATAGGTGGTAATGAGCCAGTAAGGCCCAACCAGCCTGTCAGCCGGGGCCCTGATCTCGCCAATATCACCCGGGGAATAGCCCATCAGGCTGAGGGAGCCGATGATCATCACGGTGAAACCAATTGAAGTAATGAGCATACCGATCCCGATCTTCTTTGGAGCGGAAGGTTCTTTGTTCCTCGATGCCAGCCATGTAGAATAAGCCCACTACAAGCGGGGTAAGGGCAACAATAAAGAAAGGATTGAAATGCTGGAATTTCTGGGGTGTAAAGTCATTCGAATCAGAGTACCCGCTGATCCGCAGGTAGGCAATGATGGCAAATCCGACAAATACAAGAGCGCCGATCAGTTTCTGGGTCCCGGTACTCTTTTTTCGGATCATGAAGATCGCGTCCAATGACAGACAGGAAGATAGGCAGCAATCCGAACAGGTCAAACCAGATATTGGTAAACTTGCCGACTGAATCAACGGTATAATCCCTCGCAAAAGCTGTCATGGCTGCACCATTCTGGTGGAATGACATCCAGAAGAACATGGCAACGAAAAATACAAGGAAGAGGGCGATCATCCGTTCCCTAACCTGGCGTGCGTGATAAGTACCACCATCTTGTCCGCTGCAGGGTCTCATCCTTTGCCTTTTGTTTTTCGGTCAGGTCAGCATGTTTGTAATACTTCCTGAATCCCCAGAAGATCACCATGGATACCACAAGAGAAAGGCATGCCACACCGAATGCCCAGTGATAGGATTCTGCAAGGTGGTTGATATAATATTTTGAAAAATTCGACAAGGTCACCACCCATATCGGCAAAGGCTCCCTGTTCGCCAGCAAATCCTCTCAGGCTTGCCTCCACACGTGTATCACCGCCAAGGTATTTATGTGCAAGGGCAGGAATATCGGCTTTGTAAAAGAGGTCATACTTTTTCAGCATCAAAGTTGCTGATCGATTCTGCAGCAGTCGGGGCAAACATGGCTCCGATGTTGATCCCCATATAGAAGATATTGAAAGCCACATCCCTGTTTTTACTGTATTTCGGATCATCGTAAAGATTTCCGACAAGGGCCTGCAGGTTCCCTTTAAAAAGCCCGGTACCCAATACTGATCACTGCCAGTCCGGCAATAATCAGCGGCAATCCCCCGTCCATCGTGGTAGGAATGGCGATCATCAGGTACCCGGCGAACATGACAATGAGTCCCAGGCTGATAGTCTTCCCATAACCCAGCAAGCGGTCAGCTATGATTCCCCCAAAAAGCGGGAGAAAATAAATACAGTGCCAGGAATATCCCAAAGTACTGGGAAGCGACTGGCGTAATCAAATCCATATTTGGCCTGGAGAAACAGATACGAAAATGGCGATCATGGTATAGTAGCCGAAACGCTCTCCCATGTTTGCAAAAAATGCAACGAGAAGTCCCTTGGGATGTCCTTTTAACATATCAGTAGAATTATGGTTAGCAGATAATTTCAATTCGACAAATATAGAAATCTTTTCTTCATCGCCTCTCAAACTTTTGATGTTGTGGATGATGTGAGGAAAGAATATCTTAACTTAGGGTTTGGATTATAGTTTTAGGCATATGAAAATATTTACATCCGGACAGGTTCGGAAAATAGATGCTTATACCATTGAAAATGAACCAATTATCTCTATTGATCTGATGGAGAGGGCATCCGTGCAGATCACATCCTGGATTGGTTGAGATGTTTGAAACAGTCATCCCTTCTTATTTCTGATCGGACCAGGGAACAATGGGGGAGATGGACTCGCAGTGGCCCGTATGTTGAAGGAGAAAAATTACCTGGTAGAGGTCCTGCTGGTCCGGATATCAGACAAATTATCCGATGATGCCCGGACCAACCTGGAAAGATTGCGTGGAGGTACCCGGACATTGATGATCTCGGAACTTGAGGAAGTTTCTTCACTGGTTGCAGAGGATCCGGGAGACCATCCTGGTGGATGCGCTTTTTGGATCCGGACTGACCCGCAGGGTGAGTGGATTGGCCAGGGATGTGATTTCGGCATGTCAATGAATTGGCCCAATCTGCGGATAGCCATCGATATCCCCAGCGGGCTGTTCGGGGAGGACAAACGGGATAATGACCGGGATGCTATCTTTCAAGTCGGATTTACACTGGCCCTCCAGGCGCCTTCACTTTCCTTCTTTTTTTCAGGAAAACCAGGCATTTGTTGGCAACTGGGAGGTGTTGCCCATCGGGCTTCATCCGCAGATCCTGGAGGAGGAAGGATCCAGCCTGGCATTATCTGAGGGCCGGTATATGTCAGGGACCTGCTGAAACCACGCAAAAGATTTGCCCATAAAGGGACGTTCGGGCATTGCCTGCTGATAGCTGGATGCTATGGCATGATGGGGGCAGCTGTACTGGCGGCCAGGGCCTGCTTGCGCTCCGGGGCAGGCCTGGTGACAGGCCATATACCCAGGTTCGGGTACAAGATCCTGCAGACCACCCTCCCTGAGTCCCTGATCAGCATTGATGAATCGGATATAATTTTTACCGGGGTACCCGGACTGCAACCTTATTCTGCAGTGGGATTGGGCCGGGACTGGGAAAAAAGCCCAATACCGGCAGGGCTGTTCATGAACTGCTAGAAGTCAGTCAAGGTTCCCCTGGTCATGGATGCCGATGCCCTGAATTTGCTGGCCGAAAATCAGGAATGGATCTCCCTGCTGCCGGAGGACACGATACTTACACCCCATCCCAGGGAGTTTGAAAGACTGGCGGGGAAGGCAGAAACCGGGTATGCCCGTGTCAGGAAACAAATAGAATTTGCCATTAAACATAAGGTTATTGTAGTACTGAAGGGAGCCCATACCAGTATTGCCTGTCCCGATGGCAGTTGCTGGTTCAATACGACGGGCAATCCCGGAATGGCTACAGCCGGGAGCGGTGATGTATTAACAGGAATAATTTTATCTTTGCTCGGACAGGGATATACACCACGTGATGCAGCCATACTGGGCGTTTATCTGCATGGACTGGCGGGGGATCTGGCTGCGGAAGCTTCTTCGGAAGAATCTTTGATCGCCGGAGACATCATAGAATCCCTTGGATTTGCGTTTCAATATATAAAAGGCATATACGATGAAGACCATATTTAATTTTTTACTGGCCGGTACATTGTTCCTGTTTGGATGCAGTGGACCAAAATCTGTCATTGAAACAGTTCCGGTGGGCACCTCAAGTTCTGAATTGCAGACTGGATATGTTTATGCCCTTCCTCAGACCACCTTCAAGGTGACCGTTGATGTGGTGAAGACCCGGACCATTCGCGGACCCTATTACCGTTTTGCGGAAAAATACCTGAGCATAAGGGATGCTCCTGACAGGAACAGTACCTCATGGAGAATTGAGACGGGATACAACCTTGAAATCCATGGAGGAAGCTGACCCTGACCAGATGTACATGGTAAGGCAGGTATCGGGACAGCAGGATCTGTCCACCCTCCTGAAGTTGAGCCAGCAGGGATTGGTATATGATTTTAATGTTGGCAGGTACCAGGAAACCAGGAGGTTTATGGCTGCCACGGGGGACCAGAATGAGAGATTTGTTTACACAGATCTTACTGAAAGGCCGAATATCGTAATGTCCATTGACACCAGCTATAAATCCATTAAAATGGATTCAACCTTTGTCAAGGTTCCGGTAACCTCGCAACAGCTCATCGTTAAGACCATTGATGAAAAGGCTCAGGAGGCGGCGAAAGTACTCCTCAAGATACGACGCAAAAGGGTCAATGTACTGACGGGTAAGGGTGATATTCCGGTAAGTGATGCAGGTATCCAGAGACTGGATGAACTGGAAGAGGAATACCTGGCATTGTTTATTGGTAAGGATATTGAAGAGCGGAAAAGATTTACCTTCTATTTTACCCCGAGCACCGGGGAGGTATTTGAGCATGAGGAATTGTTTGAATTCTCAACCAGCCAGGGTGTCCTCTCACAGCATATGGATAATTCAGCCGTGGTCAGCCTGACCATACAACGCCAGCAGGAGGCAGAGGGACTTAATAATTATGGACTGGGTGAACAGTTGCCCATGCAAACCAATGCCCTATATTACAGGGTACCGGACAGGGCTGAGGTTCAGATCAGTATAGGGGATGATATCCTGCTGATGGAACGGGTGGGAGTGTACCAGTACGGGACCATCCTTTCCATGCCTGTGTCTCTGGCAGGTAAGTAATTTAATCTATCGTAGTTTTGTCGTGCGAATTTTACTTCAAAGGTTTTCTGGTATTCTTCAAGGGATTGTGAAGTATATTTTTCCTCCACGATATAGTTCAGCAGGGGCTCGATCCTGTCTGGAGTCGTAGTAGCCCGGTATGGCCCCGAGCAATTCCATTTTTTCATTCATATAGGCGATGGAGGGATAGGACATTTGTCCGTTCAACAGTCCGGCTGCCAGTTCATGATAACCCCTTGCTCCCTGGGCAACATATTTATAGGTGGTGCCATTGAAAACAATTTCTTCTTTGGATTCGGCATCCAGTTTGACCGGGTAATAATACTCGTTGATATATTTTGCAATGACCGGATGGTTAAATGTTTCCTTATCCATTTTCTTACACCAGCCGCACCAGTCGGTATATACATCAATCATAATTTTTCTGGGTTGTTGCTTGTTGAGCTTCTCCGCTTCCTCTATAGAGTACCACTTCACCTTGGATACATCCTGTGCCAGTCCTGTAGAACGATAGGGAAAACAGTGCTGAGAAAAGCAAGAACATTACTTTTTTCATGAGTCTGAAATTTTCATATGATTGGACAAAGATTATTCCAAAATTACGTTATCCCGGGCAAATGGTTATTTTTCACCCTGATTTTAACAAATATTTATGGTTACAAAACACCTGAAACATATGAACTATGTCACTTTGACGGCATCTTATTTTTCTTATTTTTAAGAAATCTTAATTTGTTGAACTCAAGAATCTTATTATGGAGAAAGTAAAACAGACATTGCGGGATTCGGCTGCGATGCGTTGGCTGGTCCTTGTCTTGTAAGCGGATTGATGTTCGCAACCTACTGGTTCCAGGATTTCTTTTCGGGACTGAAAGGGCTGATGGAGAGCGAGATGGGTTTTTCCAGTGAGGAATTTGGCCGGTTGATAGGACTGACAACCATCGCCAATATGTTCGGAATGATCATCCTCGGAGGGATGATCCTGGATAAGTGGAGCATACGGCTGGCGGGACTGGTATTCGGGGGACTGGCAACACTTGGGGGCCAGTATAACAGCCATGGCCTCCCATGGTTTTTTCGGGGATGACCATGGCACCATGCTGACCATGATGATCGTGGGCCGGATCATGTTTGGATCCGGACTGGAAGTGGTCTGTGTCGTGGCTACCCGGACCATAGTGAAATGGTTCAAAGGTTATGAGCTGGCCCTTGGCCATGGCCATTAATATGGGATTCGGACGGCTTGGGTACTGCCCTGGCCATTGCCGTTTCCATCGATATAGCCAAGGGCATCGGTCGCACCGGCCGTGACTTTTGCTGCCACCCTGATCGGACTTGCACTGATCATGTTCCTGGTCTATATGATCTTTGATGTTAAGTTGGACAGGCAGGATGCGCACAGGCAGACTCGGGTCCAAAAGAAGAATTCAAGTTCACGGATCTTTTCCTCCTGCTGAAGAATGCGGCTTTCATTTACATTGCTTTGCTCTGTCTTTCCTTTTATGCTGCGGTATTTCCCTTTATCCAGTATGCACCGGACCTGCTTGTGAATAAGTTCGGTTTCTCCTATGAACTGGCTCGAGGGGAGGGGGCTGTTGTGCTGTTTGGCAGCCTGGCACTGGGCAATGCCAGTGTGATCGTGGCATTTTTCTTTTTTGGACTGGCCTTTTCACTGGTTCCTGCCAATATCAAGAACAGGGGAGGAAAGATAATTTCCGTCATTGCTCATGCTGGCACTGTTTGGTCGTTTTCATATCACGCTCTGGGAAGATACACTAAGCGTACTGGCTGACGAACGGTCCGAAAACAGCCAGCCTGATCCCCCTGGGTACCATATTGTTCACCCCCATATTCGGCAATTATGTTGACAAGAAGGGGAGGGCTGCCTCATTGATGATCCTGGGATCCCTGCTGCTGATATTTGCCCACCTGGCCCTTTCTGTATTTAATAGTGTGACACTGGGATACCTGGGACTGCTAAGCCTGGGGATAGCTTTCTCCCTGGTACCCGCAGCCATGTGGCCTTCGGTTGCCAAAATTGTGGCCGAAAGCACGTCTGGGGACAGCCTATGCGACCATGTTTACCATACAGAACTGGGGACTCGGACTCTTTTTCTGGGGCATTGGTGCCGTGCTTGATCTTACCAATAAGGCTGATCTGGAGGCCATCGGGCAGGGGAGAAAGATGTATGATTATACCATACCCATCCTGATGCTGGTTGTTTGCGGGGTCGTTTCCATATTCCTGGCATATAAACTCTGGCGCTGATAAGAAACAGATACGGACTGGAACTTCCATCCGGACAAAAACCTGGAATAAACCAAATTATTAAAACCAATATATACACCATGAGTACAGAGATTAAAAACCTGAACCCCACAGCATTGTGGGAGATATTTTATGATCTGACACAGATCCCCAGGCCCTCAAAAATGGAAGCACAGGCCATGAATTTGCCAAAGGAGTTTGGTGAAAAACTGGGATTGGAAACCACGTTGACAAAACAGGGAATGTCATCATCAAGAAACCGGCAACCCCCGGATATGAAAACCGGCAAGGGGTTATCCTCCAGGCCCACCTGGATATGGTCCCCCAGAAAAACAGCGATACCGAGCATGATTTTGAGAAGGATCCCATCGATGCATATATAGATGGAGAATGGGTGAAAGCCAGAGGGCACCACCCTGGGTGCTGACAATGGGATGGGTGATGGCAGCTGCACTGGCTGTGCTGCAGGATAAAAGTCTGAAGCACGGTCCCATTGAGGTACTGCTTACCATTGATGAAGAGACCGGTATGACCGGTGCCTTCCAGCTTGAACAGGATTGCTGGACGGAAAGATCCTGATCAATCTGGATTCTGAAGATGAGGGGGAACTTTATATTGGCTGTGCAGGGGGAATGGATACCAGCGGGAAGCTTAGCTATACCTGAGATGAACCGTCAGGGCAGATCGTTGCCTTTAAACTGGCCGTAACGGGACTCAAAGGAGGGCATTCCGGACTGGATATTAACCTGGGCAGGGGGAATTCAAATCTCCTCCTGTGCCGTTTTATGTTCGAGGTTGCAGGAAAATTTGGATATGCGGCTTGCAAGCATTGACGGGGGAAGCCTGAGAAATGCCATTCCCACGGGAATCTTTTGCAGTAGTAACTGTACCACAGGAAAAGAAGGATGAGTTCCTGGCAGCGGTAAAGGAGTACGAAGGAATCTACAGGGCTGAACTGGGCAGTGTGGAACCGGATCTTTCTTTCAGGGCATCGGGGACTGACAGGCCTTTAACAATTATGGATAAGGCGAGCCAGGACAAACTTGTCAGACTGGTTTGCGGCATGCCCAACGGCGTGATCCGGATGGATCCTGAAATGCCGGGGGTCACTGAAACTTCCACCAACCTGGCCATTGTAAAATCGGGAGATGGTGAAATTGATATCCTTTGCCTGCTCAGAAGCTCTGTAGATACGGCCAAGCTCAGTCTGGGAGGTTCCCTGCAGAGTGTGTTTGAACTGGCCGGGGCCGAAGTGACGCACAGTGGCAGCTATCCCGGATGGAAACCCAATGTGGACTCACCCATCCTGACGACCATGAAATCAGTGTATGAGAAGGATTTCGGGAAAATCCCGGAGGTGAAGGTGATTCATGCGGGACTCGAATGCGGGATCATCGGGGATGCTTATCCCGGACTGGATATGATCTCATTCGGTCCGACCATCCGTTTTCCGCATTCCCCCGATGAAAAAGTGCATATTGACAGTGTTCAGAAATTCTGGGATTTCCTGGTGCAGACACTGGAAGAGATACCTGAAAAATAATCAGAAAACACGCTTCGCGATCTGCTGGATATTGTCAGATATCCCTATGGTATAGTAGTGGATCACCGGTACACCCGCTGCTTTTAATTCCCTGGATTGCTCCACGGTCCATTCCACACCGACCTGCCTGACCTCATCATTGGTCTTGCATTTTTTTACCTCGCAGACCAGGTCCTGCGGGATATCTACACTGAAGGTCTGGGGCAGCAGGTTCAGGTCATTCATGTAGGTAATCGGTTTGATGCCGGGAATAATGGGTACGGTTATACCGGTATCCCGGCAAGCCGCCACGAAATCAAAATATTTTTGGTTATCAAAGAACATCTGGGTTACAATATAATCCGCCCCGGCATCCACTTTTGCTTTCAGGTAGTGCAGGTCCGTCTGCAAATTGGGTGCCTCGAAATGCTTCTCCGGGTACCCGGCTACCCCGACTGAAAAATCAGTGGGTGTAGCATTCTTAAGCCCTTCTTCCAGGTAAATGCCCTGGTTCATATTAATGATCTGTCTGACCAGGTCGACGGCATGTGCATTGCCATCCTGTTCCGGGATAAAACGCTTTTCACCTTTCGGAGGGTCCCCCCTCAATACCAGCAGGTTGTGCATGCCGAGGAAGTGCAGGTCGATCAGGGCATCTTCTGTTTCTTCCCTGGTAAATCCCCCGCAGATCAGGTGTGGTACAACGGTAATCTTGTATCTGTACTTAATGGCTGCTGAAATGGCAACCGTCCCCGGCCTTTTCCTCACCACCTTTTTCTCCATAAGCTTATGGTCTATCTTCTTATAGACAACCTCCTGCTGGTGATAGGTAACGTTGATGTTCAGCGGATTGAATTCCATCAGGGGATCGATAGCATTGTATAACCTCTCGATACTGTGTCCCTTGACCGGTGGCAGCAGTTCAAATGAAAAAAGTGTTTCCCTGGTAGTCCTTATCCTGTCAATTGCCTTCATTGGTAGATTGATGTTTTTTTTTCATTACTGGTAATTCAGGTTGCTCGCAAGCCATATTTCAATCGTTTCAAGATTGGTTTTCTTTCGTCTGGCATAATCATTGGCCTGGTCCCTGCCAATTTTGCCGACATAAAAATACCGGGACTCGGGATGGGCAAATATCAATCCCGATGACCGAAGCTGCCGGGAACATGGCATGGTTTTCTGTCAGTTCTATACCGGTTTTATCCTGTACATTAAGCAAGCCTGAAGATGGTTTCTTTTTCAGAATGGTCAGGACAGGCCGGGATAACCATGGGCAGGACGGATCCCCTGGTATTTTTCGAGTATCATATCCTCGAGGCTCATTCCTCCCCCGGCTGGTATCCCCAGTATTCTCTTCGCACCTTTTCATGGAGCAGCTCTGTAAAAGCTTCTGCCAGCCTGTCTGCCAGTGCTTTCAGCATGATGCTGCTGTAATCATCATGATCCGCTTCAAATTTCTTCAATTGTTCTTCGATGCCAAGTCCCGCAGTCACAGCAAAGACACCCAGGTAATCGATCCTGCCGCTGGACCTGGGTGCAAGGAAATCAGCCAGGCAAAGATTGGGTGCGTGGTCAGATTTTTTTACCTGTGATCTCAGGTTACGAAAGATGCCAGGATCTCTGAACGGTCTTCGTCAGCTGTATACTTCTATATCGTCCCCTACTGCATTGGCAGGGAAAAAACCAAGTATACCACTGGCCTTGAGTATCCCGTTTTCCACTATCCAGTCCAGCATCTTCAGTGCATCATCATATAATTTGCTGGCTTCTTTTCCCTGTTTGGGGTCATTCAGTATATCCGGCCATTTCCCCCTGAGCTGCCAAACAAGGAAGAAGAAGATCCAGCTGATGTATTCCCTGATCTCACCGAGTGGATAATCCTCAAAAATCTGTATGCCCAGTCTGCCTGGGCTTATAAATGGGTGATTTGCCCAGTCGATCTTGAGTTTGTTTTTCCTGGCATCTTCCAGGGAAAGGTATTCAACCTGGCTTCCGGCACCCTGGTAGCTGGTCACGCAGATCCTGGTATTCCTTCCTTATCTCGCTGATAAATTTTTCCTTTTGTGCTGTTGATAGAAGCTGCGAGGCACCGGGACACTCCTGGAGGCATCCTTTACATGAACGACCGGATGCGGATAATGCTGTTCGATCTTAATCGCTGTATGTATTTTAGAAGTAGTGGCTCCACCGATCAGCAGCGGTAGTTTTCAGTCCCTCTCCTTTCCATTTCCTTTGCCACATGGACCATCTCCTCCAGAGAGGGAGTGATCAGTCCGCTCAGTCCCACGATATCCACCTTTTCATCTATGGCCGTCTGAATGATTTTATCGGCCGGCACCATCACTCCCAGGTCGATGATCTCATAATTATTGCATGCCAGCACCACGGATACAATGTTTTTGCCTATGTCATGCACATCTCCCTTCACAGTGGCCAGCAGGATCTTTCCCGCCTGTTATCCTGTCCCCCGCTGTTTTCTTTTCCGCCTCAATATAGGGTTGGAGGGTGGCCACAGCTTTTTTCATGACCCTGGCACTTTTCACGACCTGGGGCAGGAACATTTTTCCCTCACCAAAGAGGTCCCCCACGATATTCATTCCGTCCATCAGGGGGCCTTCGATGATTTCCAGGGCGCTGTCATATTCACTGCGGGCTTCTTCTACATCATCTTCAATATAATCAGCAATGCCTTTTACCAGGGCATGGTTGATCCGTTCCTGTACCGTTTTTTCCCTCCATTCATCTTTCCTGACTTTCTTGTCTGCAGTTTGCCTGACCGTTTCGGCATAGCTTATCAGCCGGTCCGTGGCATCTATTCGCCTGTTCAGGATAACATCCTCCACCAGTTCCAGCAGTTCTGCAGGTATTTCATCATAGACCTGCAGCATACCCGGATTGACAATCCCCATATCGAGTCCCGCCCTGATGGCATGATACAGGAATGCTGAATGCATGGCTTCCCTGACGGTATCATTGCCACGGAAAGAAAAGGAGAGGTTGCTGATGCCCCCGCTGACCTTGGCATCCGGAAGGTTTTCCTTGATCCATGCAACGGTCCGCATAAAATCCACCGCATAATTATTATGCTCTTCAATACCGGTGGCGATGGTCAGGATATTGGGATCAAAGATGATATCTTCTCCGGGAAAATTCATTTCTTCTGTCAGGATCCGGTATGCCCGCTTGCAGATCTCTGTTTTACGCTTAAAGGTGACAGCCTGGCCTTCTTCATCAAATGCCATGACAATGGTAGCAGCTCCATAGTCTTTGATTTTCCGTGCCTGCTCCCGGAAGGTTTCCTCTCCTTCCTTCAGGCTGATGGAATTGACAATGGCCCTGCCCTGCAGGCATTTCAGTCCCGCTTCGATCACTGACCATTTGGAAGAATCAATCATGATGGGCAGTCGTGCAATATCCGGCTCCGACATCACGAGGTTCAGGAAAATGGTCATTTCACGTTCAGCATCCAGCATGGCATCATCCATGTTAACATCGATCACCTGTGCACCTCCCTCCACCTGGTCACGTGCAACGGATAGGGCTTCATCATATTTCCCTTCCCTGATGAGCCTGGCAAACTTTCTGGAGCCGCTTACATTGGTCCTTTCCCCTATGTTGATAAAGTTACTGCCGGGAAAAATGGAAAGGGCTTCCAGTCCGCTGAGTTTCAGGTCCCTGTTTTCTTCCGGGGGAACCCTGCGTTCTGCTGTGTCGGCAACTTTACGGAATTCGCGGACATGAGCCGGGGTAGTCCCACAGCAGCCACCGATGATATTTACAAAATGATGGCCTGTGAAATCTTTAAAGTAAGCGGCCATTTCTTCGGGTTTCTGGTCATATTCCCCGAACTGGTTCGGTAATCCTGCATTGGGATATACGCTGACATAATGATGGGTCTTGCCCGAAAGTTCCTCCAGGTAGGGCCTTAATTCCTTTGCCCCGAGACCGCAATTCAGTCCCAGTGCCAGCACATCCATATGCCCGACCGAATTGATGAATGCCTGCAGTGTTTGTCCCGAGAGGGTCCGGCCGCTGGCATCAGTGATGGTTCCGGATATGATCACCGGGTAAGTCTTTCCAATCCTGCGAAACATCTGCTCCAGGGCAAAGATGGCTGCTTTTGCATTCAGGGTATCAAATATGGTTTCAAGGGCCAGTATATCGGCACCACCCTCAATGAGTCCGGATGCCTGTTCGTCATATACATCCACCATCTCATCAAATGTTACCGCCCGGAACCCGGGATTATTCACATCCGGGGAGAGGGAGGTTGTCTTGTTGGTGGGGCCCATTGCCCCTGCCACAAACCTGGGCCTCTCAGGATCCCGTTCCGTATAGACAGCGGCCATATTGTGGGCAATACGGGCTGATTCCCTGTTCATTTCCCTGACCACCTCCTCCAGGTGGTAATCGGCCTGTGAGAACCGGTTGGCGTTGAAGGTATTGGTTTCTATGATATCGGATCCGGCCGCCAGGTATTTATCATGGATCATCCTGATGATATGGGGCTGGGTAATCGATAGCAGATCATTATTCCCCTTGACATCAAAGGGGAAATCAGCAAATCGTTTCCCCCGGAAATCAGATTCTGTCAAACCACATTCCTGTATCAATGATCCCATGGCCCCGTCCATCACAAGGACCCTTTTTTCCAGTTCCCTGTAGATAGGATGCTCCTTTTTTGATATACCTGTCACCTGTTCCATAAACATTTAATGCTTCCGGCCAAATCCGGCAGTCTGTTAATTACATTATCACCATGTGCTATGCAGTACGGTGTTTCAATTATAATTCCCATTTCGGGCCAGGTATTAGCACCTTTTCAACGTTGTCCGTGGATGGTTGCTAGAGGTTCCCGGAGCCTGGTCTCTCCCCTCTTCTTTATAACCCAAACACTCCTGTTAATCGGAGGGTGGAGTCAGATGACAAAGTTATGAATATTTAGAATCATTCCAAATCAAATTGGCTGGTGATCAGATCCTGAATCCAATGACCAGTATATCGTCCACCTGTTCATAACCATCCATCCATTGCTTAAGCGTTTCAAGCAGGATTTCCCTCTGTTCCGGCATGGGTTTGTTATGGATACTCAGGAGCAGCTTTTTAAATGACCTGGCCAGGAATTTCTTTCGGTTTTCCCCGCCGAACTGGTCCGAATATCCATCAGAAAAAATATAATAGCAATCCCCAACAGCTGTACGGATATTATGGCTCTTGAAGGGTTTTTCCTTACGTATGTAAATGCCAATGGGCATCAGGTCCGGTTTGTACTCGGAAAGGTTTCCGTTCCGGATCAGGTAGAGGGGGTGGAAGGCCCCGGAATACTGCAGGGATTTCCTTTCCTTGTTGAGGATACAAAGGGCGATATCCATACCATCCTGCTGACCGCCTTTGGTAGACTGTGACAGGGTAGCCTTTACATGGTCCCTGAGTTTGTCCAGGATCCTGGCTGAGCTCAGGCGCTTGCTCTTATTTACGATCTCCTTCAGGTATGACATGCCGAGCATGCTCATAAAAGCTCCGGGTACACCATGTCCCGTGCAGTCTGCAGCGGCAAAAATGGTATGGTTTTCCTTTTCTGCGATCCAGTAGAAATCCCCGCTCACTATATCCCTTGGTAGATACAGGACAAAATGTTCCGGCATGTTCTTATTTACAAGATGGTCATCAGGGAGGACGGCCTTCTGTATTCTCCGAGCATAATAAATGCTGTCCATGATCTCCTTCTTTTGCTCGGCAATTTCATCTTTTTGCCGTTGTATTTCAGCTGTGCGTTCCAGGACTTTCTGCTCAAGCATCTGTTTATCCCGCTGTAGTTTCCTGACCCGCATGCGGATGATCTGGATCACGATCATGATCAGGATCAATCCAACTACGCTTATAAATACCCAGCTCAGCCACCAGGGAGGTTTGATCACGATGGGGTAACTTTTCAGGCTGCTGTACTGTCCCAGTATATTCCGGGCCCTTACATGGAGGGTGAGATCTGCCAACTGGTAAAACAGGGAAACTGAGGGCAGGGGAATCATCCCATGCTGACCAGCCTGCAGACATCCCTTCAACGAAATACTGGTAACTGGTGGAATGGTCTTTCAGATAGAATGGTGCTGAAAAATTAAATACCAGCGAGCGGTCCAGGTAATCAAACAAGAGCTCATCCAGGGGATAGGACCCCTTGCTGTCATGGACAGATTTCAGGGATAGCTGAAAGCCAGGCTGGTATTGGTCCACTATTGCGCTTTTAATCCTGTAAAGGCGCTGGTCTGCATGTACTACCCAGGTGTCTCCCTTCTGGTCCAGGTAGAGGTCTGTGATATTCTCAAACAGGTTTAGATAGGAGTCGATGAGGTTATTATAGTTATCCTGGTTCTCCAGACTGATCCATTGATCCCCTGTATTGGCCCAGGAAACAGATCCATCTGAGAAGAAATATTGCGGTATCCTGTTCGGCCCGATATAGGATGTTTTATGCAGGCTGTCACCGGCATAAAAGAAAATACCGCTGGATAAAAAGAAATAAATGGTGTCATGGATATTCCTGACAATGATGGGATCATAATAATCTTCGTGAAAATCGATGGTGTCGATCCGCTGGGTTGAATCCACCACCGGCATGATCCTGTAGCTGCGGTTATCACAGCCGATCCATATGGCACTGTCACCCTCTTCACAGATGGAATAGATCTCCTGCCCGATATAATTGAAATCTGTTTCTATGCTCCACTCATTATTGCGAAGCTTCATTGAATAGACCGTTTCATCCGTAACCACATACATCCTGTCCGGGTCAGGGGAAGGTAAAATTCGCTCGATATACCAATCTTTCCTGATGGCTTTCAACTGTTCGTTCACCACCTCGTAGAGTCCCCCGTTACTGGCAATGATGATCCGGTTGCCCAGGGGAACGAGATCTTTGACTTTCTCTTCAAATCTCCCCAGCCTGGTAAATTCATGACTGATGGACTGGAGATCGTAGATCTGTTTCTTGACTGACCTGGCACTCATCCTGGGGGCAACCAGGGTGATGCCTTCTCCACTATCCCTGCCTTCCCCGGCTTCCTTTTCTTCGGGGAAGCGGGGTCCTGAATCGGGACCTTGCTGTCCGCTTTTTTTCTCATCTGTAAGATCTTCCTGGAGGCTGTCCTCTTCACTTTCCAGGCTGTCTCTTTTTGCCTGCCGCCTTTGCCTCCTGATCTCTCTGGGGCTCAGTTCCCTGTGTATTGGCTGTGTCGCCAGCTCCTCATCTACCGCAGGTTCCTCCACTTCCAGCTGTATGGCGGAAGGTGTTTCCACCTTAACTACTTCTTCTGTTTCTGTTACGAGAAAATCCTTTTTTTCGTTGAGGAAGAATACGCCCTCATTGGTACTGACATATAAAGTATTGTTAAGCATGGCAACGGCTGTCAGGTTACCTGAAAGTCCGGGATAGTTCTCGTAGGATCGGACCGGCAGGCTGACATCAACCCGGGTAAGCCCATACTGGTGTGCGATCCAGAGTCCCTTGTTCTGGTCCCTGGCAATGGCGAAAATTTCATCATCAGGAAGGCCTGTCTGGAGGTTCAGGGTATTCAGTGTCTTTCCGGTTTTTACGTTGACGATCAGGCATCCACCAAGTATGGTGGACAGTGCAATGATATCTTCCTCCAGCCAGACTGCGCCATCAAGTGAACTTTCGGTAAGGTAGGCCTGGTCTTCCAGGTAAATGGATCGAAAAGTCCTCCCATTGTAACGGTATAGCCTGTTCTTACTGGTCCCTAACAATATCTCCTTTCCATAGTCCAGCCAGAACAGTATCTCTGACTCCCCAAAATCAGTGGATGTTCTTTTCCTTATGACTTCCCTGCCTTCCAGTTCATGCAATCCTACGTCGCGGAAATTAACAATGATCTTGTCGTTGTAGATAAACAGGCCGGCAAAATCAGTTAGAGAATCGGCCATGTATCTCCGGGCATTATAAAGTATCTGCCGGTCAGCCATGGCAATCATATCCTTACCGTAGTAAATGATGTGTTGATCGGTCTGAAAGATCCGGGTGATATCGCCGGATTCTATACCTTCCTCCCCCAGGTCATGAAAGGCATAGGTTCCATCACCAGATTTCATAAGGTAACCATAAAATCCTCGTCCACCCACATAGATCATCGGGAGGGAAGTATCTGCTGAGACTACCATGGGGATATTCGGGACCGTCAGGTGTTGCCATTCTTCAGAGTCGAAGGTGATCACGCCTCTATTCCCGGCGAAAACCATGGTGTTTTCAATATCTTCAGTGATAGAAGTGATCTTTGCCCCGGATACATTTTCGGGTTTGATATGGTTCATAAAAGGCTCTCCTTCCTGTGAATTGATATTCAGGAGGGGGAGGCAGAGCAACACCAGCATCAGCATTGATGCCGGCCGTCCAGTCCCATACCAACCTTTTATCAGGGATACCATCATAAATCACCCAGGGATTGAACGTTTTGATCGTTAGTAATATTTTTTGCTTCAGGTGTATATATATATATCATCCGTTCTGCGTAGGTTTCTGTCACGCGGTCCCTGACCAGTTTGTTCAGGCTGTTCAGGTGATGGTTCTCCTGGCTGAATGGTTCAGGCAGGACTCCGATGGCAGCAGGCATCCATCGCTGGGGAAATACTTCTTCATATTTTCCTCCGGTACGGAATTCAGCAATCTGCCGTTCGAGTTCCTTGAGAAGCCTGTTCTTTGCGTCGTCTGTCCCTTTTTCAATGTTATGCTCTTTGAGCCATCTGTTCATGGCATCCTTATTAGGAACGACCAGCACAATGCAGTATGGATCCTGGTTATTGTACATGAGACATTGCTCCAGGAAGGGGACATACTCGGTGAAGGCTTCTTCTATTCCCTCGGGACTGTATTTCTCGCCGTCATCGGCAATCAGGAGGCTCTTGAAACGCCCCAGTACGAACATGAAGTCATCCTTGTCCAGATAACCCATGTCACCTGTGTAGAGCCAGCCGTCTTTGAGGGCTTCACGGGTAGCTGCCTCATTCTTCCAGTATCCCTTCATGACATTTTCCCCTCTAACAACGATCTCGCCTTTTTCGCCACGGGGGACCTCCTTCCCATCCTCATCACAGATCCTGACTTCAAGGTTTGTGACAATGATGCCGGAAGATCCAAGCTTATGCCTGTGTGCAGCATTGGCACAGATCACAGGTGCCGCCTCAGTCAGTCCGTATCCCTGGTACATGGGTATGCCGATGGCATAGAAAAATTTCTGGAGTTCCAGGTCCAGCAAGGCTGCTCCTCCGACAAAAAAGATCATCCGGCCACCAAAGCCTTCCCTGATCTTCTTGAATATGATCTTATCAAACAACCAGATATAGGGTTTCAGCACGAAACTCAGTCCCTTGCCTTTGTCCCATCCTATCCCATTATAATGTTTGGCAACTTTCAGGGCATGGTTAAACAGCTTTTCGATCACCGGGCCCTTTTCCCGGATCCCGGTCTCTATGTTCTTTTTGAAGTTCTTGGCGATGGCCGGAACACTGAACATAAAGGTTGGCCTGACCTGTTTGATGTTTTTCGGAAAATTTTTGATGGCCTCTGTCTGGGTTTTTGATAGCTGGACCGAAGCCAGTGTAGCTCCTGCGGAAATGATGGTGTAGAGTCCCGCAGTATGCGCAAAGGCATGATCCCAGGGCAGGTACAGCAGGGTTGTATACCATTCCGGTACGGGCATGGTACTGCGTGACTGTTCCACGTTGGCGGTGTAATTCCGGTGTGACAGGATGATCCCTTTCGGATCTGCAGTAGTTCCGGATGTATAACAGACATTGGCATAATCATCTTCCTCTATGCTTTTCCACCTTTTTTCAAATTCAGCCGCATTATCTTTGAGGTATTCATCTCCCATATTGCAGACATCATCGAAAAAAAGCTCATCTTCCTCGTAGCTCTCCCTTGGATCAAGGAATATTACCTTTTCCAGGCTCTTTATTTCCTTCTTCAGCGAAGTGATCTTATGGGCTTCCCTTCCCGAAATGATCAGCATCCTGCTACCGGAATGTTCCAGCCTGAACCTGAGCTCGGAAGGTTCTTCCAGCCTGTTGGAAAGGGGAACATTGATGGCCCCTGTATAGAGGATACCCATTTCACAAAAAAGCCACTTATTCCTTCCTTCCGAAAGCAGTGCCAGACAGTCCCCTTTTCTGACACCCAGGGAGATCAATCCGGCGGCAAATCGATGGACTTCTTTCCGGGCCTCCTGGTATGTGGTAGGTTCATATCCCTGGCCCTGGTTTTCAAGCAGGCATACATTGTCCTTATACTTTTCAACAGAATCATTAAAAAGGCTGTTGAGGGTCCTCATGGTTCGATATGATTGGTTTGTAATCTGTTAAGATAAAAAAAACCGCAGAAATGGCAAGCATAAACTTGACCACCGTGCGGTTCATGACAATAAGGGTCAGATAATGACCTACTTCAGGGAGACAAATTGTTCCCGGTCGGGTCCCACAGAGATCACCGATATGGGAACCTTGACCTCAGATTCAATAAAATCAAGATAATTAAGCATCTCGACCGGTAATTCTTCCTTGCTTCTCATTTTCGAGATATCTTCCTTCCAGACCGGCATTTCCTTGTATACCGGCTCAACAGGCAGGTTGATATCAAACGGAAGCTCCTGGATCTCCACCCCATTGATCTTATAGGCCGTGCATACACGCAGGGTATCAAAATGTGTCAGGACATCTGATTTGGTCATGTTCAATTCAGTTACACCACTCAGCATGATGGAATATTTCAGGGCAGGAAGATCAAGCCAGCCACAGCGGCGCGGTCTCCCTGTGGTTGCCCCGTATTCAGCTCCATATTCCCGCAAAGCTTCTCCCATTTCACCTTCGAGCTCTGTGGGAAAAGGACCACTGCCCACCCTGGTGCAATAAGCCTTGAATACGCCGATGACCTTGCCGATCTTCTGTGGTGCCAGTCCCAGTCCGATACATGCACCGGCACAGATGGTATTGGATGAAGTAACAAAAGGATAGGAACCAAAATCAATATCCAGCATGGATCCCTGGGCGCCTTCTCCCAGTACTGTTTTTCCTTCTGCAAGGTATTGGTTGATGAGGTATTCCCCATTGACCAGTTCAAATGATTTTATGGCTTCAATGCCTTCCATCCATCCCGCTTCATATTCAGCAAGGTCAAATTCGAAATCGAACTGTTTGAGTATCTGTAAATGCTTGTTTGTAAGGAATTTGTATTTTTCCAGAAAGTCAGGAGATTCAATGTCGCCAACCCGCAGGCCATTCCGGCCGGTTTTATCCATATAGGTCGGACCAATCCCTTTCAGGGTGGATCCGATCTTGGTCTTGCCTTTGGCTGCTTCTGAAGCTGCATCCAGGACCCGGTGTGTTGGCAAGATCAGGTGGGCTTTCCTGGATATTTTCAGCCGGGTGCCCAGGTCTACATTGAGCGCCTTCACTTCATCAATTTCCTGTTTGAAAATGATGGGATCCAGCACTACTCCATTTCCGATAATATTGATACTTCCTTCGCGGAATACCCCGGACGGAATATTGTGGGTAATGTGTTTGATGTTATTGAATTCGAGCGTGTGACCGGCATTGGGTCCACCCTGAAAGCGGGCAATAACGTCATAGTCAGGGGTAATGACATCCACCAGTTTTCCTTTGCCTTCATCTCCCCATTGAAGGCCTAATAATACGTCAACTTGCATAAATGTAAATTAAAATAATAGAATTTGGAGGTTTTTTCCGGAAGTCGAAGTTACAAATAATTTCCATCATTTTGCATGACATCCAGGGCGAAAGAAATGCACAATTAATGCACAATTAAGAACTATTTATCCTCCTGTTCTTTTTGGGATGTACCGTAGATATACAGGGAATGGTGTGAAGGGCTGAAGTTGTTCAGTTCACAGGCTGTCTTTATAATTTCATCTATCCTGGGATCACAGAATTCAATAACCTTTCCTGAGTCCATGTCGATCAGGTGATCATGCTGCATGCATTGATAGGCCTTTTCAAACTGGGCGATATTCTTGCCGAACTGGTGTTTGATCACGAGATTACAATCCAGCAGCAGTTCTATGGTATTGTACAGGGTGGCCCTGCTGACCCTGTAGTTCTTATTCTTCATGAAAATGTAGAGGGATTCAATATCGAAATGCCCGTCTCGCGAATAGATCTCCTCTAAAATGGCATAGCGTTCCGGTGTCTTCCTATGTCCTTTCTTTTCCAGGTATTCGGTAAAGATCTTTTTTACTGTATCCTTCGTTTCTCCACTAACCATATACAGACTAATTAAAAATAATCAGCTTAAAAGTAGATTATTTTTTCTATTTAGGAAAGGAATCAGGATGATTTTTAAAAGTTAATCTTTAATCTTCTCTACCCGGTTCACTGCCTCTACACCTTTTATTTTCATTAGATTCATGATCAGGTTGTTCAGGTCCTTGGTGCTGTGAACATAGAGATCGATGGTGCCGACGAAAATCCCATCGTGGCTGGAAAGGTTGATGGTCCTCATATTTACCGATAATTCCTTGGAGATAACAGTGGTGATATGATTATAAATACCGAATTTATCCACCCCCTGGATATGAATGCTTACCAGGTAACTAAGGATCTTATGTGTGGTCCATTTGGAAGGAATGATCCTGTTTCCCTGGCTTGACATCAGTTTGATGGCATTGGGGCATTTTGCTTTGTGTATGATGATGGACCCGTCCTGGCTGCGGTAACCTATCACACTGTCCCCGGGTATAGGCTGGCAGCATTTGGCAATGCTGTATTCAGATTCTGTTTCATCTATGTTTTCCCGGATCAGGTAGGGGGATTTTGGGTCCGTTTTATATGACTGGTTGGCAGATTTTTTAGCAGCGGTTTTCTTGTTCTTCGAGGAAGAGGACGTGAACTGCAGTTCCCAGTAACGGATCCATTTGTTCTTGGTATTTTTCCTCAGGATCTTTTTCAGTTCTTCCAGGGTGATAATGCCGCTCCCGATCTTACTGTAGAGTTCATCTTTGGAGGTGACATCATAGGCTTCCAGCAGTTTTCTCAAAACCCGGGATGAGGGCTTGAGGCTGAACTCTTTCAGCCTGTCTTCGAGGTCTTTCTTGCCTTTTTCTATCCTGTTCTTGGTTTCTGCTTTCAGGGCTGATTTAATGGAGGATTTAGCCTTGGCTGTGATCACATTCTCCAGCCACTCCCTTTTTGCCTTCTGGTTGTCCGAGGTAAGGATCTCTACCTGGTCCCCGCTGTTCAGGGTATGGGTCAGCGAGACCAATTTATGATTCACCTTTGCCCCAATGGCTTTATTGCCGATCTCTGTATGGATTTCGTAGGCGAAATCCAGGGCAGTAGCTTTCTGCGGCAGGGTTTTGATATTTCCTTTCGGGGTGAAGACCATGATCTCAGAGGCAAACAGATTCAGTTTGAAATCATCCAGGAATTCAAGTGCGTTGGAATCAGGATTTTCCAGGAGCTCGCGTATCCTTTTGATCCACTTATCCAGCTCAGAACTGCTTCCTTTACCTTCCTGCTTGTACCGCCAGTGTGCTGCAAATCCCCGTTCAGCGATCTCATCCATTCTTCTGCTGCGGATCTGTATTTCGACAAATTTTCCCTCCGGTCCCATTACCGTTACATGCAGGGCCTCATATCCGTTGGCTTTGGGTGTTGATACCCAATCCCGTATCCTCTCAGGTTTAGGCTGGTAGATATCAGTTATGGCCGAGTATATATTCCAGCATTGAGTTTTTTCAGGGATATCCAGCAGTGGGTCGAAGACGATACGGATAGCCATCAGGTCAAATACTTCTTCGAATGGGACATTTTTGACCTGCATCTTGTTCCAGATGGAATAAATGGATTTCGGCCTGCCGGTAATATCGAACTCATAACCCATATCCCCGAGCTTATCGATCAGGGGAATGGCAAATGCATTGATCATCATGCCCCGCTGTTTCTCATTGTCTGCCACCTGGCTCACCAGGTCCTGGTAGATCTTCGGGTACCGGTATTTAAGGCTCAGGTCTTCCAGTTCTGTCTTTGATGGCATATAAGCCAAGACGGTGTGCCAGGGGAGCATAGAGGTAGGTTGTCTCACCCGATATCTTGATCTGTTTATTCGGCGGCAGGGAGGCAAGTGTTCGCATATTATGCATCCTGTCAGCAAGTTTGATCAGGATTACCCGGACATCATCCGAGAGGGTAAGGAGCATTTTTCTGAAATTTTCAGCCTGGAGGGAAGATTTATTGTCAAAAACATCGGAGATCTTGGTAAGTCCATCGATGATGGAAGCCACCTTTTTTCCGAAATTATTCTCAATATCTTCCAGGGTATAATCCGTATCTTCCACAATATCATGCAGGAGGGCACAGATCACCGCTTTTGCGCCCAGGCCGATCTCATGGGTCACGATCTTCGCAACAGCAATGGGATGGAGGATATAGGGTTCCCCGGATTTACGGCGCATGCCCCTGTGGGCTTCATTGGCCATACGGAATGCCTTCCTGATCATGCGCTGATCGGTTTTGCCATCGCAATGTGTACAGTGGTTCAGCAGGTCATTGAATTCCTGCTGGATCAGATCTTCCTCTGTTTTTGTAAGGACACTCATAGGCTTATTCCGGAGATTCCGTAAAATTAATGATTTTCGTCTGTTTAATCACAAATTTGAGGCAGGCATTTAAATCCTGTCCCCAAAATTTCCCGGAAGGAAATGATCAGGGATAAAAAAGAGTGATCTCGCCCTTTTGTTCCACCTCAATGCCCCTGGTCGTGGTGAGCAGGACATAATAGATATATACCCCTTCGGATGCTTTTCCCCCTCCATTGATGGAACCGTCCCATCCTGTTTCCGGATCTGTGGTCGAAAAGATCCTGGAACCCCACCTGTCGAATACCTGGAAGACATATTTTTGAGGGATGAAGGTGAGGACGGGTTTGATGATGTCATTCCTGCCGTCATCGTTGGGGGTGAAGGCGTTGGGCATCAGTATCTTCGGGGTAACAGAAATACAGGTAGTATTTGACTGGCTGAATCCTTTTTCTCCGCGGGAGACCCCGTCATTCTCCTCTGCCACAACGTAATAGCAAATTTCATCTTCAATATCGGAGCCTGTCACAAAATCAAGGTCATCGGTAAAGGCAGTATCGGGTGCATCAACCTCATTGATCAATTGCGGGTCACCCATGTTTAGGATACGGTAGATGTGATAGCTTTTTACACCGGCTTCATAATCGCCATATGGATGTCCAGGAAAGAAAAGCCTGCAGGGCTACTGGAATTTGCCTGCAGGACAATGTTCCCGGTGATGTTGGAGCCCACGACAGAGTCGCCGCAGACATCCAGGGAGTACAGTTGGTACTGGTATTGTTTCTGTGTTGAAAGGATGGGGTCCTGGTCGATATAGTTAAGTGTTGGACCGTTAACATCCGTAAAATCCTGAATTGGGATCGGGTGGTTTTCCTGGTCCTGTTCTCCGGTAGAGCCGGTAACGAGTTGACTTCACCTGATTCCTCAATAAAGAAATCCACACTTATCTGGTTTTCCCCAAAGACTGAAGCCTGTTCAGCATCTATCCACTGGGGGTGCAGGGGATGATCTGTAGTCTTGCAGACAATGTTGGAAAAAGAACCAACACCGTCATTCCTGATAGCCTTCACAAAATAACAGTACCGCTGGTTGTCTTCGATATTGAGATGTATACAATTGGTAGAATCAGCATCAGTCGATCGTCAACCTCGTATAATCCCCATTATCAATACTTACATATACTTCATGCATTACATATTGAACCGAATCCCATCCAATATAAGGTGTCCATTCCAATTTCATTTCCTTCTCACATGAATCGTACTTTATGCTCAGGTGCATGGTGGTATGTGGATCGGCAAATGGTGAAGGGTCCGAACCACGTCCTCTATCGCTACGTCACGGTCATGTGAATCGCTTTCTCCCTGGCATCAGGTTCGTGTTCCAGAAGTATTCCAGGGTATCCTTACCTACAGAATCAAGTACAAAACCGGCGATCATTTCTGTAATTTCCTCCATTCGAGATAATATATTTGTCAATGTCTGTCGGATGGACTGGGCTTCCATATTATATAATACATTTCCGGTGGCAGTATCCACACTGACATATTCTATTATCGGGGGACCGGTGCCAGGTTTAGGTCACCCTGTGCCAACAGTACTGCTGTAACCAGAAAGAGGATCAGAGATATATAAATGCGATTGGCCAAGGGTGCAAAATTATAAGACTGGTTTTTTAAAACTACAAATAAAAATAAACTTTTTAGTTCTCTGTTGATGAATAACGGGAAACTGCTGCATTTTGATATTTTATTTCCCCCGGGGTTTGTTAATTTTGTGGCAAGTGAAGAACCTGAAGATATACCGAAGACTGCTTATCCTGAGATTCAAGCACATGGGCCAGCGGCAGTTTATCCTGATCCTGAGTGCGGTGATCGGATCTGTTTGTGGGATTGGGTGCGGTGGTCATCAAGAATCTGGTCCACCTGATCCAGGTTACGCTGACGGAGGGGCTGGTAAAGGAGGTCCATCATTACCTGTATTTTATATTCCCGATGATAGGGATACTGCTGGTCATTGTGTACATTAAATACATCAACAAAAGGCCGGTGCAGCACGGGATCCCGAGTGTATTACATGCTATCTCCAAACACAACGGGATGATCAGGCGGCACAATCTCTATTCCTCCGTGATAAGCAGTGCACTTACCGTTGGTTTTGGGGGGAGTGTGGGACTGGAGGGACCGACCGTGGCGACCGGTGCGGCGATCGGATCAAATATCGGCCGGGAATTCAGGTTGAGTTACAAACAGATCATACTCTTGCTGGGTTGTGCCTGTGCAGGGGCCATGGCCTCCATTTTCAAGGCACCCATTGCCGCCATCGTATTTGCTCTGGAAGTGATCATGCTGGACCTTACACTGGCTTCGCTGGTTCCCCTGCTGGTTGCTTCTGTAACGGCCGCCCTGACCTCTTATCTTTTCATGGGACAGAATGTTCTGTATGCGGTGCAGATCCAGGAGACCTTTATCATGAGGCATGTTCCATACTATATTATACTGGGAATATTTGCGGGCTTCATGTCAGTATATTTCACCAGGGTTTATATGTTTGTGACCGGGATCTTTGAGCGGATCAAAAGTATATGGTACCGTTTATTGATCGGAGGGTTTGCCCTCGGGGTCCTGGTTTTTTTCATTCCCTCCCTTTACGGGGAAGGATATGAGGAAATCAACAATGCCCTGAATGGAAATTTCACCTACCTTTTCGATCAGTTTCTTTACGAGGGATTCCGTGACAGTGTCATGGTTATGCTGATCATCCTTTTTTTCATCCTTGCCCTGAAAGTCGTGGCCACCAGCATCACCTTCGGTGCCGGTGGAATTGGTGGGATATTCGCTCCATCCCTGTTTGTCGGGGTCAACCTGGGATTGTTCGTGGCCAAAGTGATGCAGGTATTGGGGATTGATGTCCCGGAAGGCAATTTTGCCCTGGTAGGAATGGCAGGTCTTATCGCAGGTGTGATCCATGCACCTTTGACGGCCATTTTCCTGATCGCTGAGATTACAGGTGGATATGAATTATTCATGCCACTGATGATCGTATCCACCATATCCTATGCGACCACAAGGATCTTCGTTTCAAATTCTGTTTATACCATTCAGCTGGCGAAGAGAGGGGAACTGATGACCCATGACAAGGATAAGAATGTACTGTTGCGGATGAAGGTTGACAGCCTTATTGAAAAGGATTTCAGTAAGATTCACCCCGAAGCTACGCTGGGAGACCTGATCACAGTCATAAAAAAAGCCCACCGGAATATTTTCCCGGTGGTGGATGATGACGGGATCTTTTATGGAATTGTTAAGATGGATGATATCCGCCACATCATGTTCGAGACAGAAAGCTGGGATACTACTTATGTCCGAGACCTGATGTTTACGCCGCGCTTTACCATCAGGCAGGACGAATCCATGGAAGATGTGGCCAGAAAGTTTCACATCAGCAGCCGCTATAATATTGCCGTCCTGGATGAGGGCAAATATGTTGGATTTGTGTCCAGGGCCAAGGTGTTCTCCACCTACCGGCAGATGTTGAAGGAGATTTCGCGGGAATAAATTAATTTGAAAACCATATCTGCGCGTCGCTGAATTTTGCAGCAGTAACTGCAAAATAAGGCTCCTTAGCAGATATGATTTTAAAATAATTCATCCACAGTAATTATTGGTATTCAGACCTTCCCGAAGATGTTTATTCAATGTCACAGAAAGAATGCCGCATAAGTTGTACATAATACGAGCCTTGTACTATTAGTTCCTGGATTTTATCTTGACCTACGCCCTAATTATTGCTTGGTATACTTTGAATCTCCGAAGGCCAGAATAGGAATAAAAATGATGGAAAGTAATACCAGTCCAACGGTAAAACCGTTCCCTTGGCCGAAATTTTTGGAAATCCCGTTGCAAACTAAGATCCATACTACCAGGAAGAGAATTGGTCCTGCAATGGGAATGATCATTAGCAAAAAAATACCCACCACCAGGGTTTTCCGGCGACACGCAGAATGACCAGGAAATTGAAAATGGGAATAATGGCTGCCCATCCTGGTTGTCCTGCTTTCTTGAAAACAATCCACAATGAGACAATCATAAATACCATGATGGCGATGTATACAATAATTACACCAGCGCCCATTCCTTTAAAGGCACCTAACATTTGTTCTGGATCCATAATGTTTAATTTTGGTTAGTGAAAAAACTTTTGACCTGAATAAATTTATGTTATTTTTTTGCAAAATCAAACTTCAAATCTCAAGGACTGGATATTTTCTAAAATAATATTTACATAGTTATTCAGCCTTTATTGTTAATTTCTTCTTCTGCAAAGCCTGGCTTTTGAACTCCCCGTTGTAATAATATTATTAATTTTAGGCTTTCATTAACCACATAATCTAATCTGATTCAAAATAATAATAGCCGAATGAAAAGGGACGAAACCGTATTTAATCTGATCCAGGATGAAAAGAACAGGCAACTCCATGGAATTGAATTGATCGCTTCAGAAAATTTTGTCAGTGAGCAGGTACTTCAGGCCATGGGTTCATGCCTGACCAATAAATATGCTGAAGGGCTTCCGGGCAAACGATATTACGGTGGATGCCAGGTAGTGGATGAGGTTGAACAGCTGGCCATTGACCGGGCCAAAGAGCTTTTCAATGCCAGCTGGGTAAATGTCCAGCCGCACTCCGGAGCACAGGCAAATGCCGCCGTAATGCTGGCCGTATTGAAGCCCGGGGATACTTTTCTCGGACTTGATCTGTCACATGGTGGTCACCTGACCCATGGATCCTTTGTAAACTTTTCCGGAATACTCTACAATCCTGTGGCATATGGAGTAAACAAGGAAACCGGTCAGGTTGACTATGATGAAATGGCAGCCATTGCCGAACGTGAGAAACCCAAAATGATCGTTGCGGGGGCCTCTGCATATTCGAGAGATTGGGATTTTAAGCGGATGCGTGAGATCGCTGATGAGAATGGGGCCTTGCTGATGGCAGATATAGCCCACCCGGCGGGCATGATCGCCAAAGGATTGCTGAACCATCCCTTTCCACATTGCCACATTGTTACCACTACGACACATAAAACTCTACGGGGGCCGCGTGGTGGCATGGTTCTGATGGGAGAGGATTTTGAGAATCCATGGGGACTCACCACACCCAAGGGCAAGGTGAAGACCATGTCACAGCTTCTGGATTCTGCGGTATTCCCGGGGACCCAGGGTGGCCCCCTGGAGCATGTTATCGCAGCCAAGGCAGTCTCCTTCGGGGAGGCCCTGTCCGATAGTTTCAGGGAGTATATGCTGCAGGTAAAGAAAAACGCTACTGTCATGGCAGATGCATTTATCTCACTCGGGTACAAGGTGATCTCCGACGGTACGGACAACCATTCCATGCTGATAGACCTGCGTCCCAAGTATCCTGATATTACCGGCCGTACCGTTGAAAACACGCTTCAGCTAGCAGATATCACCATCAATAAGAACATGGTCCCATTTGACGACCGTTCACCCTTCCAGGCTTCCGGGATCAGGATCGGTACACCGGCATTGACCACCCGGGGTGTGAAGGAGGACCTGATGGAACCCATCGTAGAGATGATCGATAGGGTGATCGCAAACCATGAGGATGAAGGTAAGATAAAGAGTGTGAGGGAGAAGGTAAACCAAATGATGAAGGATCATCCGCTTTTTGCATACTAATCCCGGATAGAAGAACTTAATCATGATTATCCAACTCTGGGAACAGCTGATACAGTTGCTCCAGGAACTTGACCTGACCTGGTGGAAGATACTGGCAGTGATTGGTGTGGGAGTTGTGGCCGGATTCATCAATACGGTCGCCGGCAGTGGTTCTCTGCTGACCCTCCCCCTGTTGATGTTCCTGGGGCTTCCGGCAAATGTGGCCAATGGGACAAACAGGATAGCCATATTGATGCAGAATGTGGTCGGTGTTACCAGCTTCAAACGTCAAAAGGTACTTGATCTTAAACAGGGATTGATCATTGGCCTCCCTGCTGTAGCCGGATCCCTTCTGGGGGCCAGGATCGCTGTCGGCATCAATGATGCCATCATGGAAAAGGCCATTGGCGGCTTGCTCATACTCATGTTCTTCCTGATCATTCTCAAACCCGGTCGCTGGCTGAACAGCCATGAAGGCCAGCCCCCGGTGAAACAATTATTCCAGATCATTATATTCTTCTTTATCGGGGTATATGGCGGATTCATTCAGGCCGGAGTTGGTTTCTTTTTGCTGGCGGGACTGGTACTCGGGACTGGTTTTGAACTGGTGAAGGCAAATGCCCTGAAGGTTTTCATTGTGTTCCTCTACACCCCTTTTGCCCTGGCCATTTTCATCTGGAACCATGATGTGAACTATGTACTGGGTTTCATTCTGGCCATTGGGAATATGACCGGAGCCTTTATGGGAGCCCGGGTAGCTGTTAAATGGGGAGCCAAAGCAGTCAGGATATTTTTACTGGTGGCCCTGTTCTTTGCCAGCCTGAAATTACTTGGAGTTTTTGATCTGGTTCTCAGGTAAAGAAGATTATCCTGCCATTCATGAGATGATGAAAAGCTTTTATTATTTTTACCGGAGATAATATTTTGGTTTTTGGAGATAAGATAAAAATAATCTACAGGATATAATTGTACTAATATTTAATAAAACAGCTATTATGAAACGAATTGCTTTATTGTTTGTCACCGTATCTGTGGCGGTCATGGGATTTTCTACCGAAGGAGAATGGCAGGAATTGTTTAATGGAAAAAACTTCAAAGGATGGGAGAAACTTGACGGGGCCGCTGAGTACAGGATAGAGAATGGGGAGATCATCGGTACTTCGATGACAGGGACTCCTAATACTTTTATGGCGACAAAGAAGATCTATGGTGATTTTATCCTGGAGTATGAGATGAAGATGGACAGGGGACTGAACTCAGGGGTACAGTTCAGGAGTACCAGCCATAAACCCGATGGAACAGCCAGGGTGAACGGTTACCAGGTTGAATGTGACGATCATGCTGACAGGCCCTGGGTAGGTGGGATCTATGAGGAAGCAGCCAGGGGATGGCTCTATCCAATGTCCTATAACCAGGAATCCTACAAGGTTTTTAAGCCAGGGGAATGGAACCTCTTCAGGATAGAAGCCATTGGGAATAGCATCAGGACCTATGTCAATGGCGTATCCTTTGCCAACCTGGTTGATGATAAACGACCCGAAGGCTTTATTGCCCTGCAGGTCCATGGCATAGGCAACAGGCAGGAGGATGCAGGCAAAGAGATCAGCTGGAGAAATATCAGGATAGTGACCGAGGGCCTGGAAGGGGAGAGGCATAAGGATATTGCCCTCTCACCCGAGGTAAGCTTCCTGGATAATCAATTGACCAAAAACCAGGTCAGCCAGGGATGGAAGTTATTATGGGATGGAAAGACCACGGATGGATGGCGTGGGGCAAAACTGGATAAGTTTCCTGACAAAGGATGGACCATGGAGGACGGGATTTTATCCGTCGAAAAAAGCGGGGGCGGAGAGTCTGCACATGGAGGAGATATTATTACCAGGGAAACCTATGGAAGTTTCATTCTTGAACTTGATTTCCGGATAACGGAAGGGGCCAATTCCGGCATTAAATATTTTGTGGATCCGGAGCTTAATAAGGGAAGCGGCTCTGCCATTGGTTGTGAATACCAGATCCTTGACGATGAAAAACATCCCGATGCAAAAGAGGGTGTCGCCGGCAACCGTACCCTTGCATCTTTGTATGACCTGATCAAGGCGGATGCTTTGCTTTATGGCCAGGATAACAGGGAGAAACGGTTCAACGGGGTTGGCAGCTGGAACCGTGCCCGGATAGAAGTTCATGGTAAAAAGGTTAGCCATTATTTAAATGGTGTAAAAGTAGTTGAATACAAGCGGGGAACACAGATGTGGAAAGCACTGGTCGCCTATAGCAAATATGCAAAATGGCCGGCTTTTGGTGAAGCTGAAAGAGGCCATATCCTGCTGCAGGACCATGGTGATGCAGTGAGTTTTACGAATATTAAGATCCTGGTACTGGATGAAAATTAATCCCTGAGGACTAATTGTGACCATCTTCCTGTTTCCTTAACGGATTAACAAGGATAACCCATATGGATTTTCAAATAAAGTTGGATGCTGTATGGAATATAATAGTAAATGATCTGCCTGAGTTAAGCCAGGTTGTTATGACCAAAATGAATGAGGAGTTCTGATTTGCTCGGGGAAGCCCGTTAACCCATATAGGTTTTTAATACCCTGCTTTTTGAAGTATGCTTTAATCTTTTGATCCCCTTTTCTTTGATCTGCCTGATCCTTTCTCTGGTGATATTAAATTTCTCACCTATCTCCTCGAGCGTATGCGTGTGTCTGCCATTTAGTCCATAATACAGTCTGATAACTTCGGCTTCCCTGCGGGTCAATGTATTGAGGGCTCTCTCGATTTCTTTACAAAGGGAATCCGTTAGTAATTCTTTATCGGGACTGGAAGCATCTTCGCTTAAGAACACATCATACATATTGCCTCCTTCATCATCTGAAAGCGGAGCATCCATTGAGACATACCTGTCCGGAATTTTTGATGGCCTTTTTCACATCATCAGGAGCCATCTCCAATGCCTGTGAGATCTCAAGGGTGGTGGGTTCTCTTTCATACTCTTGCTCCAGTATGCTAAAGATCCTTTTCATTTTATTTATATGACCGATCCGGTTTATGGGTAGTCGTACAATTCTTGATTGTTCTGCGAGGGCCTGCAGAATGGATTGTCTGATCCACCAGACTGCGTAGGATATGAACTTAAAACCTCTTGTTTCATCAAATCGTTCTGCTGCTTTGATCAAACCAATATTCCCCTCCATGATCATATCCGGAAGACTTAGTCCATGATGTTGATACTGTTTTGAAACTGATACAACAAACCTGAGATTTGCATTTATCAAACGGTCCCTTGCATTCATGTCTCCTTTGCGGATCTTTTTGGCAAGATCAACTTCTTCTTCTGCAGTGATCAGATCAATCTTACCAATCTCAAGAAGGTATTTGTCCAGAGATGGAGTCTCCCTGTTGGTAACCTGTTTTATAATTTTCAATTGCCGCATTCTAGGAGGTTTCTGGACAGCTTATGGTTAGTATATTTGCTAAAGGTATCACTTATAATCGAAGAAAAATTATCTTTTGCCAACAATGGGGCAAGTCAGCAGGATTCATAAGGGTTCCAACAGTACCGAAGACTTACTGCAGTACAAAATGGTAGGTGATGGTGCCGGCCTGTGTATACGCGGCGTCTGACTTTGCATTGAATCTGGCCTTCAGGGCGGCCTTGCGGGCAGCTTCTAACAGGCTCTCATCCGTGATATTGGTGCCTCTTGTAGCCGGGTTCAGCGCTGATTACCTTGCCATCCCTGTCTACACGGATCCGGACAACTATGGTTCCTGATACCTGGGCATTGTATTCGGGCTTGGGAAGGGACATCTGGGTTGCGGCCAGCCAGGCTGAAATTGATCCCGCCTCCTCCTAGACCGTCTGCATAATTATCCGAGTCTGGCGAGCCGGCAGGGCTTCCCTGGTTACCCTCGCCTTGGGTGATGCCTTCCGATCCCGTGGCATCCGTATCTTTGCGCCCCTTGTACAGGGCCCGTTCATTTACTTTGGGAGGTTCTGGCTCCGGCGGAGGTGCTTGTTCTTCCACAACAGGTTTAACCTCCTCTTCCGGGGTGAAAACTTCTTCCTGCTTTTCAACCTGTGGTTTCTCCTGTGGTTTTTCTACCACTACAGGTGCTTCTTCGAAATCCTGGGAAATGATCTCTTCTGTACTTTCAGTAGGGGTTACAGCTTCCTGTGGGGGAGGTGTGGATTCTTCAGGTATCTCGCTATACATGGGCTCCTCGTCTCCGGCTCCAAAATCATCCATGCCAAAATTGATCAGGATGCCCTCTTCTTCGGGCAGGGGCAGGGGAGTGGCAAAACCAAAAAGGATGGCAAAGGCCAGGAGACCTGCATGGAACACAATGGTCCCGAATAATCCTCTTTTGCTTTTGGCCATGGTGAAAGCTATCTGGGTGAGGTCGCCAGGATAAGCTTGTACCGGTTGTCTTTGGCAATATTCATAACCTTCACGACTTCTTTCATGGGGACATTTTCGTCAACATGCAGGGAAACCGTAGGTTCCGGCTCATCCTTCAACCTATTATATAGTTCATTCTCTAGTTCTGCGATACTAACCCGCCTGGTCTCAATATAAAACTGTGCATCCCTGGTGATAGATACCGTTGTAATTGGATTGGCGGTTGTCTGGTGCTTGCTCTGAGGTAATAATAGCTTCAGTGCATTAGGCGCAATGAGCGTGGATGTGATCATGAAAAAGATCAGCAACAGGAACACGATATCCGTCATGCCGGACATGCTGAACTGGACACTTACCTTATTTCTCGAACTGAGTGCCATGCTGATATTATGCTGGTTCGTTCAGGAGGTCCAGGAACTCTGTCGTGTTGGCCTCCAGCTTGTTCACAACTTTTTCCACACGTGCTACCAGGATATTATAGGCAAAGTAGGCAACGATCCCGACGATCAGTCCCGCTACCGTAGTGATAAGCGCCGTATATATCCCGTTTGACAGGAGTGATACATCTACATTATTACCTGCCATTGACATGTCATAGAAGGCTCGGATCATCCCCATCACTGTTCCCAGGAACCCGATCATAGGTGCACCACCGGCAACTGTTGCCAGTGTTGGTAAACCCTTCTCAAGTTTATAGATCTCCAGCTTACCCGTGTTCTCAATGGCACCATTGATATCCTCCAGGGGCCTTCCAATGCGTTGTATCCCCTTTTCAATCATCCTGGCTGTAGGATTGATATAGGACTGGCAGAGAGTCAATGCATTTTCCACTTTCCCGTCATGAATATAATCACGGATGCGGTTCATAAAATTGGTGTCGATCTGAGAAGCTTTCTTGATCGCAAAAAAGCGTTCGAAAAAGATATAGACTGCGATTACCGAAAGGAAGATGATGGGCACCATCACCCATCCGCCCTTCATAGCCAGCTCCCAGTAAGACATCCGTATTTCGTCTGCCATATCTGCAGTAGCTGTATCGGCAATGCTGACCTGTAAGAATATCAAGAGATTCATGTACATTCCTTTTTAATCCGGTTAAAGGTATTTATAAAAACGGGATTGGTGACCAGTTTATTACTGGCGGTTATAAAATAATTATGCACAGCCTGTTATAAGGCAAACATCAGGTAGTATACTACTGCGCCTGCAAAATATCCTGACAGGGCCAGCAGGCTGATTCGCTTCATATACCATATGAAGTCTATTTTCTCCATACCCATGGCAGCTACCCCGGCAGCTGAACCAATGATCAGGATACTTCCACCGGTACCGGCAGTATAGGCGAGGAATTGCCAGAATTCGCCATCGACCATGAAAAAGGCGTCGTAACCCGTGGACCCTGCCGGTGCAATGTCGTACATTCCCATGGCCCCGGCAACCAGCGGAACGTTGTCAACGATGGCAGAAAGCAATCCTATGATCAGGTCGATGACATAGATCTTCTGGCTATCGTCAATATTCATTCCATCCAGGGTTTTGGCCAGCAGATCCAGGTGTCCGGCGGATTGAAGGGCTGATACTGCGGTCAGTATGCCCAGGAAGAATAGAATGGTGGGTGTATCTATCTTTCTGAGTACCCTGGTGACCACCAGATGTGCACGCATACCCTTGGCGTGCCTGCGGTGCATGATTTCTGTTGTGATCCAGATTATACTGAGACTGAAGAGCATACCCAGGTAAGGAGGAAGATGGGTGACAGTTTTAAATACAGGAACGAAGAGCAGTCCCGCTACACCCATAATAAGCAGTAACCTGCGTTCAAAATTTGTAATTGATTCGTTTGATAAATGATTCTTTTTCACTAAGGGCAGGTCTTTCAATATTACCCTTGGGATAGAAAAAAGAAACAATTAGCAGAGGTACGATCATGGTCGCCAGGCTCGGAAGGAAAACATCAATGATGATCCGGGCCGTGGTTACCTGTCCACCGATCCAGAGCATAATGGTGGTCACATCCCCAATGGGTGACCAGGCCCCTCCAGCATTCGCGGCAAGGACCACCATGGCCGCCATAAACCATCGGTCCTGCTGCTTGTCAATCAGTTTCCTCAGGAGTGCTACCATGACTATGGTTGTGGTCAGGTTATCCAGGGCAGCGGACATGAAGAAGGTCAGAATGCTGAGGATCCACAGCAGCTTGATCTTGTTGGTTGTCTTGATCTTATCAGTGATCAGTTTAAAACCTTCATGTGAATCCACCATCTCAACAATGGTCATTGCACCCAGCAAAAAGAACAGGATCTGTGAGATTTCCCCAAGGTGAAAAGTGATTTCGTGATGGGCTATAAAATTGATATAAGTCTCATGCGGATGTTCATGCATAAATTCCTTAAATGCATCACTGTTAGGGAGTATTGAGTCAGCTGCCAGGATATATATGGCCCAGAGCAGGGTTCCTGTGAGGAGGGCGGATGCAGCTTTATCTATTTTTAAGGGATGTTCCAGGGCAATGGCGGTGTAACCCAGGACGAAAACGACGACCATTAAAACAAACATTATGATTGATTTTTGGGGTTAAAAAGTGCAAATATAGGAAAAAAGGAGAAAGGAAAATCAGCTTATTCATCAACAGTTGTGTTCTCACTGATATTTTTGTTCTCCTTGTTCTTCTTTTTCTTTTTTGACCCACCGAAATAACGCCTGCCCAGCTCGCCAAAGCTGTTAAAATCCTCCCGGTAAAGAAATCCTACTCCCTGTGTATATGGCGCCGTTTTATAGAGTTGATCATAATTATACCTGTTGAAGGCCTTGAGGCGGAATTTCCCGTTGTCGGTCAGCTTGACATCCACGTCAAAGTCTCCAGCTATGGTATTCGTACGTTGATTGGTAGTAGTGGTGGTAGACTTATCAGAAACATCCACATTGGTATGGATGGTTACCCTGTCATCGAATATCTGGGTACTCAGCGCCACTTCAACCTGGTCACTGGATATTTCATCCCCCGGCCGGTAGTTCACACCTATATCAAAGTCGTTGCTGATCTGTGACAGCCAGTTGCTGAGCTGGTTTGACAGTAGCTCGCTGGCCGTGACACCGGCCATGCCTGCACCCGTATTTCCGGATCCCCCGGAAACAGTGCTGGGAGCAGAGAAATTGTTGATCACCAGGAGAGACAGAAATTGTTTGGTAAGTTCTTCCTCCGTACTGATGGCATTCCGCACCACATTCCTTGTTTCTTCCTCCGCAGTAGGCATTTCAATTTTAAAACTGAGCAAAGGATTCAGCAAGTTGCCTTCCATGATCAGGTGGCAATCAACCGGCATACGCTTTTTCAGGTTTTCTGTGGGTTCAGGTACAAGAACACCAGGGACTGCCCTGGTATCATAGATGGCACTCATATTGATCACTGCTCCTGTGGGATCCCCATTCCAGCTGATCCTCCCGCCACGCTGAACACTCAGCCTCTTATTGATGATATTCTGGAGCGTAAAGAGGTAGTCCCCGCGTTCAATGATGTACTCTCCGAAAATTTGGAAATTTTTTTGCGGATCTATGGACAGCTGGATGTTGCCTGAACCATTGGCCGACATAATGTCACCCACTTTTGGGTCAAAGATGATTTCGACCGTGGCATCCCGGGTGACCTCCAGATCGAAATCGAGACTTAGTCCGGACAGGTTAACTGTATATTGGGGGTCGGCGGCTTCTTCCTCCACCACAATAGAATCAGGCAGGATATAGGTGATGAAATTATTTTCCTGAAGATCCTGTCCCTGGTTGATGGGAACATATATATGAGTATTTTTTTCCGTTTTTGCGGAGACAACCAGACGCAGATTGCCGGGCTGACCGGCAAACCTGACCAGTCCGGTCGCCAATGCATTTCCATAGAAGGTCTGGTTGTGGACTTCTCGGGTTTCCATGAAATTGAAATTTTCCGCCCTGAGGCTCAGATCAAATTCAAAATCTTTGAAATACCGGTTGTTAATAGTACCCTGTAGTTCTGCCCTGTTCCCGATTTCGTCAAAAAGTTCAAAATCATTTATAATCAGGTTGTTGTCCCTGACCGTAATTTCATTTGTGAAACTATAGGTGGTCTGAAGGTACTCCACCTGGAAGGATGTCTTCTGTATATTCAAAGAACCGTTGACCATGGGTTTATCTGTATACCCCCCGAGCCGCAATTGCCCGCTTGCCAAACCGTTGAGTTCAGTAATAACTCCCCTGGTGTAAGGCTCAAAGATCTCAAGCCTCAACTTGTCAAGGGCCAGGTTAAAATCGACCTTCCGGTTTTCAGGGTAATAGTCTCCTTTGATATCCAGGGTTTTCAAATTTCCCCTCATGGCTTCTATTTCCAGACGGATCTTCTGTTCGGGGTTGATCCACCTGGCAAGAATGAAAGTATTGCCCAGTTCTTCGTTATTGATGAACAGGTTGTTGATGCTGATATCCGAAAGGAACATTGGATTATTATAAACGTCCGCGATGGTGGTTGTTCCATTCAGGATTCCGTCAAGCAGCAATCCGGATTTACTGGTGACCAGGTTCATATGCTCCAGATCCAGGTCCGTAAAATTGAAATGCAGTTCATCGGTGGCTTGCCTTGAAAGTTTACCATTGACAGCAAGGGATTGTTTGTTGTGACTGACCCGGAGTTTATGAAACTCCACCGATGAAGTATCTATGGTGATCCCCGATTGATCCAGGTCCCAGATCGTATCCCTGATAAATATCCTGCCCGGATTGAAATGTAGATCGATCTGTGGGATCTGATAGGTTGGACGATACAGAAAGGAAGCGAATCCACTCAAGTCACCCATGGAAATATCCTCCTCGTCACTATTCTTCCAGAGCAGGCTATATTTGAGACTGTCGTTGTCAACATTCCAGCCAAGTCTGATATTCTCCATATTTATCACGGAACCGGAAACCATGGAACCGCATGTGGTCAGGAAATAGGCTGAGGAATCATTGGTCACCAGGCTGATTTCCAGGTTATCCCAGGTATTCTCTCTATATTTGAAATTGGGCAGTTCCGATTCCAGGTTAAACTCATAAACAGAAGGATTATAATTCCCATAGATCTTCGAATTTCTGGCAAATTCAATTTCCGGGAAGAAAAAATCTGTTATGGGGTAGGTGTTTTTCAGATTGAACTCATAGCGGAAGTTGTTAAGGCTTTCATCCTCTGTGTCTGGATCTTTCTTTATAATGTCCCTGAAAGCAGGCAGGTGATGGGCCAGCAGCCTGCCGGTCGCTTTCCCGATATCCTCGAATTCATACTGGCCAAAGATCTCTGCATCTACCAGGTCAGATCGCAGGATCATTCGATTGCTGTCAGGCCGGTGTTGTGCATACAGGTTGAAATTATAGATCTGTATCTGTTTGTCCTGCTTTTGAAAAAGGGAATTCACCAGGTTGATCTCTCCGTCAAATTCATCGATATCAGATCCGAAAAAATTCGCCCTCAGGTAACAGGACAGGGTGTAGGTAGGATCGGAGCTTACAAAGTGCAGGGGAAAAAGCCTTGCCCTGTCCACGTTTGCCGTGAAGTCAAATACAGGAAGGGTATCGTTGATATCAAACTTCCCAAAAAATTCCATCTGCAGGTTAGGATCCCGGACTGAAAACGATCCGTCGAATTTCCTGTTCGACAGGTCGCCCTGAAAGTCGATATGCTGGTATTCATAATTGTTAAGCTCAACTTTTGAGATATGCCCGTCCATACGTGCACCCAGGGATCCACCCTGGTAGCTTGTGCCTTCAACCTGTGCATTCATGCTCAGCTTGCCAGCCATATCTCCCAGGTCAGTCAGCCTGGCCAGGTCAAAGTCTTCCGTGTTCAATTTCCCGTTGAAATGTACATTCTCCATAGAATCGGGCCGGATGGACAGGTCCGTGGATAGTTGCCCGACATCAGTGAACAGAGTGCCATACGAAACGAAGTCATTGTAGAAACCGGCAAATTTTCCATGGTAAGTAATATCTCCGAGCTGCGACAGTTGCTCGGAAAGGTCCACTGTTTCGCCGGGATCTCCCGGTTTTTGAAAGGACTCAATATCAGCCACTGTGGTGGTCAGCTCCTGAATGTCAAAATACATGAAGGTTTCCTGAATATCCGGCAGGCCGTTCAGGTCAAAATTTCCGTTGAACAGGGTATGCTGGCCATACTCCAGCAGGATGTTTTCACCCTTGAAGCTGTTCAGCTTACCATGAAGCTTCCCGGTGAGGTTAATTGTTTTATCAATCCCATGCAGGAATGCTGCCCAATACGCAGCATCCTCTATATTGATCCTGGATGGCAAAAAGTCGAAATTCAGGTTTACCTTGGATTGAAATCCTTTATTACCAAAATCTTTCCAGATATTGAACATAAAATCAAGCTGGGTTAATCTGATATCAGAATCATCCAGGATAATATGCAGATCCTTGAATTTCATGAATTCCCTGTTGAGGCTCATAAGCGCGGAAAGATTGTGCATCTCACAGCCGCTTTTATCCCTGAAATCCAAACGCTCGATCAGGAATTGTACAACACCGGAGTCCACCCTGAGGTCTCTGACCTGGATATCCAGATCTGCGAAATCCATATCCGTGTAATTTACTCCGTAATCCGGGTTCCCTGGGTTTGAAGTGGTTTTCATACTTGAACCTTGAATTCTCAAAATCAATATTGCGAATGGAAACCTTCCATTTGACCTTGGTTGAATCAGGCGGTTTTTTCAGGGCCTGTGTTATAAATTTAAGGTTAACGGTCCGGGTGGTATCGGTTGACAACCTTATCGTGGCATCATTGAATTTCAGCCTGCTCAGTTCAATCCTGTTGGTCGACGGGCTGAAAGTTTTCAGTGTAGCAATCATGGTGGGGGCGTAGAGCAAGGTATCCAGGTACTGGTCTTTTAACATAACCTCCTTCAATACTACCCGGTTGAACAGTATCATGTCCATTGATTCAATCGAAAAATCTGCCTCCAGGTTTTCAGAAATAGTGGTTGCGATCCTGTTGGCGAGGTAGGTCTGCACCATACTGTTTTGAAGGATAATAAAAGCCATTGCCGGGATGACAAAGATCCCCAGCAGGATGATCACCAGTATTTTCAGTATTTTTTTTATAATTTCACCTCTTTAATTCCCTGAAATTAGAATGATTCCGGACCAAAAAATCATGGCATGAGCGGGCTTACGAATTTCAAACGTAAATTAAACAAAAATAGTTCAACTACCCTCATTTACTTGCAATTAAGATGCCAATATTTGTTCTCGGAATAGAATCTTCTTGTGATGATACGGCAGCTGCCGTGGTTCAGGATGGTGTCCTGCTGTCGAATATAGTGGCGGACCAGGAGGTTCACCGCAAATATGGAGGTGTTGTGCCGGAGCTGGCCTCAAGGGCTCATCAGCAAAACATAGTACCAGTCGTGGACCAGGCACTGAAAACGGCAGGAATACAGGCCGGAGACCTGTCAGCGGTAGCATTTACCAGGGGACCCGGACTACTGGGATCTCTGCTGGTGGGGAGCTCCTTTTCCAAGGGTCTGGCCCTGGCTGCGGACATCCCACTGTTGGCTGTCAACCACCTGCAGGCACATATTCTGGTCCACTTTCTAAAACAACCCGGCAGGGATGTCAGCATGCCTCCATTCCCATTTCTCTGTCTCCTTGTCTCAGGTGGCCATACCCAGATCATCATAGTCAAAGACTATCTGGACATGGAAATAATCGGTAAAACCATAGATGATGCAGCCGGTGAAGCCTTTGACAAATGTGCCAAGGTAATGGGTCTTCCCTATCCGGGAGGGCCGCTTGTTGACCGTTATGCACAAGACGGAAATGAGGATGCATTTAGCTTCACCAAACCAGTCATAAAAGAATTGGATTACAGTTTCAGTGGTTTGAAAACAGCTTTTTTATATTTTATAAGGGACTCCCTGGGAGAGAATAAAGATTTTATCAACCAAAACCGGAATGACCTCTGTGCCTCCATTCAGAAAACCATTGTTGAGATTCTGACAGATAAACTTGAAAAAGCATGCATACAAACCGGTATCAAGGAGATTGCCCTGGCGGGAGGTGTCTCTGCCAATAGTGGACTGCGTGAAAGGATTACACAGCTTGCCGAAAGGCATGGATGGAAAGTGTTTATACCCGAGATCAGGTTGAGCACTGATAATGCTGCCATGATAGCCATGACAGGATACTTTAAGTTCCTGGCCGGAGAATTTGCCGGACTTGACAGTTCACCCCTGGCCAGGCTGCCGATTTGAACCTCAATTGGCCGGGATTTAAGGACGTTTCATAATTTTTGAAAAAGTAGTATATTTAAGTTTCGTTAGTAAATCATGGAACTGGTCTCACTAGAAAGCACCAAAAAGACACCCAATGTCCTGCTGGACCCGTCCGGAAGGATCAGGATAGGCGGACGATCCATTCCTGAGGATGCTTCCAAGTTCTATGACAACATCCTTAACTGGGTGTTAGACTATTGCCATACACCCAGCGATAACACTGTTGTAGATATCGAGCTGGAATATTTTAACAGCGGTTCTGCCAAGTTCGTAATGCAGATCCTTCGTGAACTCAGTGAGCTCCTGGCCGAAGGGAGAGAACTGAAGGTTAACTGGTATTATGAAGAGGGCGACGATGATATCCTCGAACGGGGAGAATATTATTCCAGTATACTAGACCTGGAGATAAACTTCATAGAGACAGATTAATTCCCGGCCCATTATTCAAGCTTGTCATAGAAATTGATCACCTGGATCAATCCCTCCTCTGTTTTCAGGTCCGGTTTTTCCTTTTTAATATATTTTTCGACTTCATCACTTTTACCCTCCATTATCTCAAGTATGGAATTCTTTTTGGGTTTAAGCATCTGAAGTTCATTATCAGCTGTTTTGAGATAATAGGAGTGACGGTCATGGTATTCATCATACCGCCGGTCCTGGCTGTATGCTCCTCCATAATCTGCCTCTCTGAACTCCTTGAAGTATCTTTTGTAGAGTATTGAACTATCATTATACAGGACCTGCAGAAAAACTCGTTTTTTAAGTCCTTCAACAAACACATGCTCGAAGAGCATTGCCGTTCCCGGTGCAGATAAAAATTCGGCATAATTTACCTGGCTGCTGTTTAAAAGGTAAACTGATCCGCCAGCTTATGTATTCCAGACGATTGTTATGACAGTCGTAGTTCAGTGTAATACCGGCAACCCTCTGCTGGTTCGCATAATAGATATTTCCCTGTCTGAATTCCTTGAAGACATACGGAGTGCCCGTGGTTCCATAAGCATCTGCCGACTTTGTCTGAAGGAGCATTCGATTCGGATTGAGCACATCCAGGTTGGTTTCTTCATAACCGGCAGGGCTGGATAACTCCTTGCCCTGATAATACCAGGGGAAGATACAGGAATAAAATTAGTATGGTTGATTTCATTGCCAGGTAAATTTACGTTAAAACTCAATACTAAATACGGTTCCGGAATCATCCGACTGGAAATGGATGGATCCCCTATGCAATCTCATGATCTGTTTGGACAGGCTTAGCCCTATC
This sequence comes from uncultured Bacteroidaceae bacterium, assembly GCA_963767555.1. Taxonomy (GTDB): domain Bacteria; phylum Bacteroidota; class Bacteroidia; order Bacteroidales; family SM23-62; genus SM23-62. Next base: position 199,501 of record CAVYEL010000034.1, read on the forward strand.
CCTGATCCTTTCTTCTTGGTAGTGTAAAACGGGATGAATACCTTTTCAAGGTCCTCGTCAGCTATCCCCTTCCCGTTATCCCTGACACGAATGATGACCTTTTCGTTCCTTGAATCGGCAGACAGCATAATGGTCTTCTCCTCCTTCTCCTTTACCGCTTCCATGGCATTTTTAATCAGGTTGATCAGGACCTGCTGGATCATCATGGAATCAGCACAAATGGACATATGGATGGAGGGAACCTGGACCTGGTAATTTATGTTTTCACTGGCCATATCCTTTTTAAACAGCCTGTGCATGTGGTTTAAAAGGAATTCCACAGCGATATCCTCGAACTGGGGTTGGGGAAGGCGGGTCAGATTCTTGTAATCTGATACAAAACTCAATAATCCCTTGCTTCGCTCTTCGATGGTCTCAATGCTGGAATACATATCGTCCAGGTCATCCCTGCTCAGGCTTCCCAATGCCCGCCGCCGGCCTTTCTCATCCGTTAACATTTCATTGATGGCAGAACTCAGGGAGGAGACAGGTGTTACTGAATTCATGATCTCGTGTGTCAGTACCCGGATCAGTTTTTGCCAGGAATCCAGTTCCTGTTCCTCCAGTTCCTGCCTGATATTTTGCAGGGAAACCAGTTTAAATTTATCATTCCGGACACGGAATTCGGTTACATGTACTGATAACTGCAGCAATTCCCCATCCCTGTTGAACCTGATCACTTCCCGTTGGCCGGCCCGGAGAGTGACCATCAATTGATGAAGGGTTGGATGTATGGATTTCAGCGGTTCAAGGCTTTCGAGTTTAGCTTTCCTGAAAAGAACCGCTGCGGCCTGGTTAAAAAGAAAGATCTCCCCGGCATTATTGAAACATACCAGGGCAATATTAATATGTTCAATGACAGTCTGCAGGTATTGATACTGTGCCGCCTGGTCCATTCTGGCCTCCCGGTACTGAACCAGTATCTCATTAAAACCTGTTTCAAGGTCCCTGAAAGACTTTTCAGAGTATTTCCGTCTGTGATGATGTGGTGAAATCCTGTTGCTTTAGCGCTTCCAGCAGGCTGGTAAATTCACGGTTTGAACGGTCAATGAGCCGGAACAGATCAATCATGAGCAATATCACAATCAGTGCTGAAACCCCCGTTGCCACATACCACTCTTCCTGACCCAGGGCATAAAACATGAATGCCATGATCAGGCCGGTAAGTAAGATCCTGCCAGCAATGCGTAAACGGAAGCTACGAAATACCATATTTCGTCATTTTTCTGTACAGGGTGGTCCTGGCCATTCCGAGCTCATCAGCAGCTTTACTGATATTGTATCGATACTTTTCGAGGGCCTGCTGAATGGTTTGTTTTTCCACATCTTCCATCCGGAAACCTACAGGATCCATACCCCGGCTGGTTTCGTGCATGACCAGAAAATCCGAAGGCTTCAGTATGTCTTTGTCATTCAGGATGATAGCTCTTTCAGCAACATGTTGTAATTCACGGATATTTCCCGGCCATGAGTATGTATCCAGCTTCTGGTAGACGTCCTCATGAATAGAGATCCCTGTTTTGTTATATTTCCTTGCAAATATCCGGGTGAAGTGATCAATCAGCAGGGGGATGTCTGATTTTCTCTCACGCAGGGGGGGCACCTTGATCTCTACGGTATTGATCCTGTAAAGGAGGTCCTCTCTGAAAGTTTTTTCCTGGACCATCCTGTAAAGGGGCATATTGGTTGCACAGATAAGGCGGATATCTATGGAGGTTTCCCTGCTGGATCCAACCCGGTTGATTACCCTGTTCTGGACAACAGACAGTAATTTTGATTGCAGGGACAGGGACAGGTTGCCGATCTCATCAAGGAACAGGGTGCCTCCCGAGGCGACCTCAAAACGTCCGCTGCGATCTTCCCTTGCATCAGTGAAAGCTCCTTTTACATGACCGAAGAGCTCACTCTCAAACAGGGTTTCCGGAATGGCTCCCAGGTCAACGGAAACGAAGATCTCCCGGGCGCGTTCGGATTCCCTGTGCAGGGCCCGGGCGATCAGTTCTTTTCCTGTGCCATTTTCCCCCAGGATCAATACATTGGCATCTGTCTGAGCAACCTTGCTGATGGTCGAAAAGACAATCTTCATCCGGTCAGACCTGCCTATGATCTCGCTGAACTCCTGGTCCATGTCCTGATGTAAAAGCTCCTGTTTCCGGCGCAATTCAATGATCTCTCTTTTAGACTGGCTGAGCCGGTATGCATTTATGACCGTGGCCATCAGTTTCTGATTATCCCAGGGTTTGACGATAAAGTCTGAAGCTCCTTCCTTCATTGCTTTTACAGCAAGATCAATATCCCCATAAGCCGTCATCATAATGACATGCACTGCTTCGTCCTTCTTCCTGATCTCACGCAGCCATTTCATTCCCTCCTTGCCGCTGGTGGCACCTGCACTGAAATTCATATCCAGCAGGATGATATCGAAGATCTCATTCTCCAGCTGTTGATTGATCATTTCAGGATCGGCCTCTGTTTTGATCAATCCGAACTGTTTTTTGAGGACAATCCGGGTGGTCAGGAGGATATCCCTGTCATCATCGATGACCAGTATTTTGCCAGGTTTGGAATTCATCAGCGTTATCAAGATATCAATTGTTTCAGTTTGAAACAAAAAAATGTAGCAATTTGCAACAAAAACACAGTTGGATTATCTTGTCGTCTTTTTGCAACAGGCAGGAATAGAGGTACATAAACGCTGTGGTATATTAATTGTGATTAGGCTGGCAATGTAAACCTGAATACACTGCCATGCTACGTAACTATTTGAAAACGGGTCTCAGGAATCTGCTGCGCAATCCCCTGTATACACTGATAAATGTCATCGGACTGACCATTGGGATCACCTGCAGCCTGCTGATCCTGATCTTTATCAAGCACGAATTCAGTTTTGACCGGTTCCATGAGAATAAAGATAACCTGCAGCGGATCGTTTTTGAAATGGTTACCCCGGAGGGAGGTACCAGCACTCCGCAGATGACAGCTCCAGTGGGACCGGCCATGGTGGAGACTTTTCCGGAGGTGGTGAGGAGTACGCGGTTTTCCGCACGGATAGACGGTTATTTTTCTTACCAGGAGAAAGCTTACAGGGAAGAAGGATTGTTTTATGCCGATTCCTCCCTATTTGAGATGTTTTCTTTTGAGTTGCTTGCAGGAGATCCTCATACTGCGCTGACAGAGCCTTATTCGGTAGTTCTCAGCCAGGAGACAGCAATGCGGATTTTTGGAGATAAGGATCCGTTGGGAGAGATGGTCCGCTGGAATAACAGGGATGACCTGTTGATCACAGGTGTGGTAGAGGCGCCGCCTGCTAATTCTCATCTGCAGTTCAGTTCCCTGATTTCTTTCTCAAGCCGTTACGAGGACAGAAGACATCATATGGACTGGAATGGTGGCATGCAGTATTATCACTATGTGGAATTAGTGCCGGGAGCAGATGCTGCAGCCCTGGCGGAGAAATTCCCTGATTTCATGTATAAAAATATCAACCGCCTGTTCGAAAGCCACGGAGTATCAATAAATGCTTCCCTGCAGCCCATCGAAAAAATTCACCTGAGATCGGGTTTTGTCGGGGAGATCGGTCCCACAGGAAGCATGGCCAACATCTATATTTATGCGGCCATCGCCATATTCGTTCTGTTCATCGCCTGCATCAATTTTATGAATCTGACTACCGCCATGGCGACAAAAAGAGCAAAGGAAGTTGGCCTGCGTAAGGTATTCGGGGCAGCCCGGACAAATCTGGTCAGGCAATTTCTGGGTGAATCAATCGTGATGAGCCTGATAGGTCTGGTGATCGCGCTTATCCTGATCGAGATCCTGCTGCCTGTTTTTGGTACAATGGTCAGTAGAGAGCTGGAACTTTATCAGTGGTCTAACCTTGATCTCATGATTGGGATCCCCATTCTTATACTACTGGTAGGTATACTGGCAGGCAGTTATCCGGCGTTTTACCTCTCAGCCTTTAAACCTGTCAGTGTTTTAAAGGGACTGTTCAAAGGCCAGAAAAGCTTTTCCGGTGTTCGGAATTCTCTTGTCCTCATCCAATTTGCTATAAGTATTGTGCTCATTATCTGCACACTGGTGATCTATGCACAGCTGGGGTTTATCCGTTCCAAAGACATGGGTTTTAACCAGGATAATATCCTGGTCCTGAATTTTACAAGTGAATCTTTCAAACAGAAATATGAACAATTGAAGGATGACCTATCCGGTATACCTGATGTGATCAGTTCATCTGCCACTTCACAGGTACCCGGGGAGGGATTTACCTCCAATGGATACGTTCCCGAAGGCTATGATCGCAGTATCATGTTTAACAAGGTGGCAGTGGATTTCGATTACATTCGTACCATCGGACTTCAGGTTACGGATGGCAGGGCATTTTCTGAGGATATCACCACGGACAGGGAGGCTTATCTTATCAATGAAGCCCTGGCCCGGCAACTGGACTGGGCCTACCCGGTGGGAAAAACCATTAATCGTGGAAAAGACCACACCGTGATAGGGGTGGTAAAGGATTTTCATTTTGCCCCCGTGCATCAGGAGATCGGTTCCCTGATCTTTGATATGAGACCCTACCTGGGATATGATCACCTGCTGGTCCGGTTCAGGACAGCCAACCTGGCGGGATTAATATCCGATATCCAGCAGGCCTGGAGAAAGATCGATCCGAATGAGCCTTTTGAATACCACTTTATGGATGATGTCTTTGACTCCGCCTACAGAACTGAACAGCGGATGAGTTCCATGCTGCTGTATTTTGCCATCCTCGCCATTGTCATAGCCTGTATGGGTTTATTCGGACTGGCATTGTTCAATACGGAACAGAGGACCCGGGAGATTGGTGTAAGGAAGGTATTCGGCTCATCTGTAACCGGTGTTGTTTTCCTCATCTCAAGCAAGTTTTCCAGGTGGGTCCTGTTGGCCAATATTCTCGCCTGGCCTGTTGCCTTCCTGATCGTCAGGAAATACATGCAAATGTATGCCTATAAGATCAACCTGCCGGTATGGATCTTTTTCCTGGCAGCGGCCGGTGTTTACCTGATAGCCATATTGACCATTAGCCTGCAGAGTTACAGGGCCGGGGTAAGCAATCCTGGAGATGCGCTGCGCTATGAGTAAGGGATACGGCAGATTAACATTTTTTAACAGGATAAACGTAATTTAAGAATGGCGTGGAACGTTATGTTGGAGGACCATTTTTAAAAACCCGGCATCATGGAGATTCCTGTTCCCAAACGCCCTTCCTTCTGGCAGTCTGTAACTTTTAAATTGATCATCATTGGCCTGCTGATCCTCATCATGCTGATCCCCGGAGCCATGATCCGCAACCTGATCAGTGAAAGGGAGCAGACACAGCTGGATGTTATATCCGAGATCGGTTCGAAATGGGGCTATGGGCAGACACTTACCGGACCGGTACTCTCCATCCCTTATTATCATTACGTTGAGCAGGAGGACAAAACATACAGGGAAATCCGTTTCGCCCATTTTTTACCCGGGGCACTGGAAGTTGATGCTGAAATCACACCTGAGATCCGCTACCGGGGGATCTACAGGACGGTTGTATACAATACCCTGCTCAAGGTATCGGGATCCTTCGACTTTCCTGATACTGATAAGCTCAAAATAGAACGAAGTTCGGTACTGATGGACGATGCCTTTGTACAGGTCGGGATCACAGATATGAGAGGGATACAGCAAGCCCTGCCCTTCGAATGGGACCGGCAGACAGAAGAGATCGAACCCGGTATACCCACCGGAGATATATCCGGATCAGGATTCCATGCTAAAATTCCACTGGAAGAAAGGGATAGATTTGATTTTCAGTTTGAACTCAGTTTAAATGGCAGTGATCACCTGTATTTTGTCCCCGTTGGGAAGTCCACCAACATCCGGCTGAGATCATCCTGGAGGCACCCCAGGTTTGACGGGGCATTCCTTCCTGACAGGCGGGATATCACGGACGGGGGATTTGAAGCGGAATGGAATGTATTACACCTGAACCGGAATTATCCCCAGTCCTGGAAGGGATCATCCTACCAGACCGATGAGTCGGCTTTTGGCTGTTTTCTGATACTGCCGGTGGACCAATACCAGAAAACCATGAGATCAGCCAAATATGCGATCATGTTCATTGCCCTGACCTTTATGATCTTCTTTTTTGTTGAGATCCTGAACAGACGCAGGATACATCCTGTTCAGTATCTTCTTGTGGGATTGAGCATCAGTATTTTTTATGTTCTCTTGCTTTCCCTGGGAGAACAGATAGGGTTCAATCTCTCTTACCTGGTTTCCAGCGTGGCCATTGTCGGATTGATTACAGCTTACGTGACAGGCATATTCAGGAATATTAAGCTTACCCTCATCCTTGGCATTTGCCTTGTCGGGTTATATGCCTTCCTCTTTATATTGATCCAGCTCAAGGATTATGCCCTGTTGCTGGGCAGTATAGGACTGTTCATTGTAATGGGACTGATTATGTATACTTCCAGGAATGTCGACTGGTACAGTACAACTTCTCTGAAGAACTCCGAAAAGCAGATCGGGTTCTGATGGCAGGTAACCATTTTCCCTTTAAGGCGTATAAAGGTTTGGATTTGAAAACACATGAAAATAAGGATTAAACTTGCTGGGGAAGAGCACATTCCCGGTGTGGTGGAATTCTGGAAAGATTTTATAAATTTCCACCAGGCAAAAGACGCTTTCTTTACCAGGAGAAAGGGAGCCGACAAAGAATTTTCAAATTACTTTCGGGAGGTCATCACCGCGGGTGACACTCATGCCCTTGTGGCACTCGTAAATCAGGAGAAAGTCGTAGGATTTTCCATCTCCGCCGTAAAAAAACATCCTCCGGTATTTACCGAGCCAATATACGGGGAGATCATAGACCTGGCCATTCACGATGATTACAGGGACAGGGGAATAGGTGAAGATATGCTGAAGATCATCTTTGAATGGTTCGATGTACATGATGCCAGACGTATCGAACTGAGGGTGGCTGCTAAAAACATGAACGGTTATTCCTTCTGGGAAAAACATGGTTTCGTCGAATATCTCCACGTTCTCAACCTTGACAGAGGGGCTTGAATCCCACACCTGATTTTTTTTAAATAGCATTTGGCTGGTTCAGAGACGGTTAATCGGCCAATATATAAAAATGTTATATATAAGAATTGGATATATCAGATAATTATATATATTTGCCCTATGGTTTCTAATGATTTACTAAAAGGTACACTGAAAACGATCGTGCTGAAACTTCTCGAGGAGAGGGGCAGGATGTACGGTTACGAGATCACCCAGGAGGTGGAAAGGCTCACAAAAGGGAAAGTACAACTCACATGGGGGGCCCTGTATCCAACCCTGCATAAACTGCAGGCGGATCACATGATCACGGCTGAAGAAGTCAGCATCGGTAAACGGGTGCGAAAGTACTACACCCTGACCGAATCCGGCACCAGATCCGCCAGAGAGAAGGTGCAGGAATTCGTAGATTTCGTGGCTATTATGGGTCAGATCCTGAATCCAAAACCCAGCTTGAATTTAGGCTGAACAAAGATCCATGGCTGAACTGACTGAAAAAGAGATCCGGAGACTCAGCAGGGAGATCCAAAGGCAGGGCCTGACCTATACGGAACTGCAACAGGAGCTCCTTGACCACCTCTGCTGTGATGTTGAGGCGGAGATGGAAGAGGGACTGGAATTTATAAAGGCGCTTGAAAAGGTCAGGAAGGGGATGGGAGAGGAAAGGGTCCAACAGATACAGGAAGAAACTTTGCTGCTTATTAACCAAAAATACCGAATGATGAAAAAATTTATGTACATCCTTGGAATAATAGCCCCCGCAATGTTGATCACGGGTACTGTTTTCAAGACACAGCACTGGTTTGGGGCCGGTATATTGCTTACACTCAGCCTTTTCATGCTGGGCGCCATCTACCTGCCTGTTTTCGTTATGGTCAAGATCCGGGATACACGGAAAGAGGGCAAGAAAGTCAATATGCCCATGTATATTGCCGGATTGATTGCCGGGATCATTTTCATTGCCGGGGCCATGTTCAAGATACAGCACTGGCCCGGTGCCGGTGTCATGATCATGCTCAGTGGCATAGTAACTGTGCTGATTTTCATTCCCATCCTGGTGATACAGGCCGTAAAAGACAAGGAAAACCAGGTCCAGAATTTCACCTTACTCATTTTCGTGCTCTGTTTTGTAGCCATTACCTTCATGATGTATGCCCTGCGGGTCAGTAAAAATGTATTAACTGCCTTTACGGTGGCCGCGGAAGGCCATGTTGCATCCGCTGAGATCGTTGAAGCAAGGAATGCATCATACCTTGGCGAGCTGGAAAGGTTTTCTGGCGAGAATGAAGCCCTTGCAGATAAGGCCAGGGAGATTGCCTCCAGAACAGCGGGTTTGAACAATTTTATACAGGATCTGATCGTCGATGTCGTACAGAGATCACATCCTGAGAACCAGGCAGCCCTGGATCAGGATGGAAAGGTTATTTTTGATCAGCTTGATAATATGGACGAACTGTATAGTGTCAGGGTTGTGATTTTCGGAGACGAGGGTATTCCGGGAAGGGGAGATGAATTGAAAACAAGGATGGATGAATACAGGGAATTCCTGTCCGGACATGCCGATCAGGAGCTTAATGAGATGGTGGATAACCTGTTGGATACCAGTGAGAGAGGAGATTACAGCTGGCTACAATACTGTTTTTTACAGGCCCCCATGATAGGGGCTGTAAATGTGCTGACCAATCTTCAATCCAGCATCCGGGTGGCTGAGGGAGAAGTGCTTGGTCAGCTATTGCACAGGCCTTTGGAGCAGGTATCAGAATAATTATTTTTTCCGATTCTGTCAAAACCTTATATTAGCAGGATAGTAGATCATACAATGAAACAATCTATCCTGCTTTTTTTATGCTGTTTTGCGGGGATGGGCCTTGTCAGGGGACAGGCAGACGATCCCAAAAAACCACCCTTGTACTGATAGACATTCAGGCATTTTATTTTGATACCACGAGGGCTCCCCTGGCCGGGAGAGAGGAAGCAAGTCTCCAGGCCGGAAGGATGCTGGAGCATTTCCGGGAAACCGGACAGGAAGTAGTCCATATTAAACACAAGGGTGGGGGAGAGATCCATGAGTATGTAAAACCACTGCCCGAAGAGACGGTTTTTACCAAGGAACATGTCAGCTGTTTCCGTGAAACTCCTTTGCTCGATCATTTACAATCGGTAGGTGCAGAACGCCTGGTCATTGTCGGAATGATGACCCATATGTGTGTGGAGGCGGCAACCCGTGCGGCGGATGACCTGGGATTTGAGGCCATCCTCATCCATGACGCCTGTGCCACCAGAGATCTTAAGTTCGGGGACGAGATCATTGCTGCAAAAGAAGTACATCTTTCCACCCTGTCCACACTGAAGGCCTATGCAACAATCATGAGTACCAGTGAATTTCTGGATGCTGACGGTTTTTGATAACTATTTGGCTGCAAGTTCTTTCAGTATATTTCTTACATCTGCAACCCCTTCCACGTAATAGCTGGCCTTGGTAGTTTTTGTGCCCACTTTTATTGTGTAGGCATCATCAGGCAGGGCATCGAAAGTATATTCATCGGTCCAGTCATCGCCAATGGCCAGGATAAAATCGTACTTCGTTTCACCGATCTTGATGTTGGCTGCCCTGCCTTTATTGATGCCCGAATTTTTGATCTCAATCACTTTGTCCCCATCCATGATCTCCAGGTTCAGGTTGGTAACGAGTGCCTTCAGCTCATCCTTGAGCTCCCAGGAACGTTGTTCGCCCAGGTCGGGATCTGCGTTGCGGTAATGCCATACCAGGGAATAGTTTTTGGTTTCAATAAATGAACGGGGGGTACGGATGACATAGAATTCAAGTATGGGCCGGATGATCTCCATCCATTCACTGTCAATGGGTTCTATCATGGTAAACTCCCCTTTGGGTTCCCGGGTCCAGACCCCATGCTCCGCAACAATATCCAGGTTCCAGTCCGGCGGGAACCACCTCCCCAGGGTTTCCTTATCCCTGCCTGAAATGATCACCAGTTTGTTCTCCTTCTTTTGGGATATTTTCTTTAAAACATCATATAATTCCTTGTCGGGGAAAACCTTCTGGGGATCTTTGTTAAATCCCATCAGGGTTCCGTCATAATCCAGGAACAGGATGCGATTTTTGCCTGTTCCATATGCATTGCTGATTTCCTTAACAATCTGGTGAGTGATCCTTTTGGCCAGTTTGATTTCCTGGATCTTCTTAACTTCATCCAGGCTTGTAATGAAGTGGTCAGCCCAGGCCACAACATCATAACTGCGCAATCGGGCTGCCAGTGCTTTATTATTACTGATCTGGATTTCTTCGGGCATTTCAAGTGAATCCCGGATGGCTTCGCTGATCTCTATCTGATTGTTCGGATTGACAATGATGGCATCGACCAGTTCCTTGGATGCCCCTGCCGTTTCACTGATGATCAAAACACCGCTCCTGTCTGACCGTGATGCCAGGTATTCCTTGGCAATCAGGTTCATACCGTCCCTGACCGGTGTAATGAGGGCGATGTCTGACTGGCAGTACAATTCGATCCTTTCCTCAAATTCCAGGTGGCGGTAAAAATACCAGACCGGCATCCAGTTCAGGGAACCATAGGTGGAATTGATCCGTCCGACCAGTTCATCCATGTTTTTTTTGAGGCTTTTGTATAGTTCTGCAGATTCCCTTGATGGCATCACAAAGAACAGGAAACTTACTTTTTCATGGTACTCAGGATTTGTTCTGAGAAAATATTCGAAGGCCAGCAGCCTTACCTTGATCCCTTTGGTATAATCGAGTCTGTCTATGGAGAGGATGAGTTTTTTTTCACCGCCGAGCAATTGTTGGTTTATCAAATGCCTGGTGAACCCGGATGATTTTTTTGCCTGGCAGAGTTCCTTTGCCCCGGTGACAAACCTGTCATAATCTATACCCAGTGGGAAAAAGTCCACCTTTACTATCCTTTCCTCAAGGTGTATGCGGTTGAATACGGAATCATAGCCCAGCAGGCGTCTCACGCAACTCATGAAATGCCGTTCATAATCATAGGTGTGAAATCCTACCAGGTCAGATCCCAGGAGTCCTTCAAGGATCTCCCTGCGCCAGGGCAGCAGGCGGAAGATCTCATATGAGGGAAATGGGATGTGAAGGAAAAAACCTATGGATACCCAGGGGAATTTTGCCCTGATCATCTGGGGCAGGAGCATCAGGTGATAATCATGGATCCACACCTTGTCACCTATCTCCAGCAAAGGCAACACCTCGTCAGCATATTTTTGATTGATGTTTACATACGCCTCCCAGAACTCTTCTTTGTATATCGTATAATCTGTAAAATAGTGAAAAAGCGGCCAGATGGTTGTGATGCTGAACCCATCCAGGAATTTGTCATGCTCCTTTTTTGAGGTGTAAATAGGATAGCAGTTGTTTTTGTGGAATTCTTTTTCCAGCCGTTCACGTTCATTTTTAGACAGATCCTTTTTGTTCTTCCTTGGTCTGCCAACCCAGATGCTTTTGTTCTCTTTATAAAATTCATCCAGTCCGCTTCCGAAAATATGAGATTTAGGAATTACTTCATACTGTAAATCTTCAGATCTTTGAAGTATATAGGGGAGCTCATGCGCTATATTGATAAGTTTGCTCATAATATTTTGTGAAGCTATTGATTACTTGATTTGACCAGTCATTAATTTTCCTAATTTTGAGATATGTTCAAGTTAATTCTTATCATTCGATATTCAAAATCAAACCATCACAATAAATGAGCAAACACAGATTCACTGCAGTCATATTCGACCTGGATGGCGTGATCACCCAGACAGCCCTTACCCATTCCTTAGCATGGAAGGAAATGTTTGATACCTACCTGAAATTCCGTGAAGAAAAATATGGTGAACCTTTCCGGGAGTTCAGCCATACAGACGATTACCTTCCTTATGTGGATGGTAAACCCCGCTATAAAGGGGTGGCCTCCTTCCTGGAATCACGGGGCATTGATATTCCTTTCGGTGATCCTTCAGACCTGCCGGAGGCTGAGACTGTCTGTGGACTGGGCAACAGGAAAAACTTCGCTTTCAATGAAATACTTGACCGGGACGGAGTGAAAGTATATGATTCAACGGTTGAGCTGATCCATGCATTGAAGGCTGCCGGGATCCGCATTGGAGTGGCATCTTCGAGCAAGAATTGCAAACCTGTTCTGGAGGCAGCCGGACTGCTGGAACATTTTGAAACAAGGGTGGACGGGGTGGTTTCGGCTGAATTGGGACTACAGGGCAAGCCGGAACCGGACATTTTTACAACAGCCTGTGATAACCTGGGGGTAGCATATGCAGACTCAGTGGTTGTCGAGGATGCAGTCAGCGGGGTTCAGGCGGGGAGAAAAGGTAATTTTGGATTTGTCCTTGGTGTTGCCAGGGAAGAGAACGCCCACGAATTGCTGGTCAACGGTGCAGATATAGCTGTGGAAGATATCGCTGAGATTGGTGGGATAGAAGGTATTGACAGATGGTTTGAAATGGGACTGGAAAAAGACCGGTGGTCCATAGTTTACCATGACTATGATCCCGAAAAGGAGAAATCCAGGGAGGCCTTACTGGCCGTTGGGAACGGCTATTTCGGGACCCGGGGGGCGATGGAGGAAACCAGTGCAGGAGAGTTCAATTATCCGGGCACCTATATGGCCGGTATGTTCAATCGCAGAATTTCAAAAGTGGCTGGCAGGGATATTGAGAATGAAGATCTCGTGAATTGTCCCAACTGGCTTCCCATAAGTTTCCGTATTGGCGAAGAAGACTGGATGGATCCCAATAAATTCAAGGTGGTGCAGGTCCGGCGCAATCTGTTTTTCCGGGATGGATTATTATCCCGGGAGATGATCATTGAGGATGCGGGGCAGAGACGTACGAAGATAACATCCTACAGGGTGGCCAGTATGGAAGATCAACATGTGGCAGCCATGCAATATACTATCCAGCCCCTGAATTATGCAGGCAGGATCAGTGTTTGCGTGGGACTGGATGGAGATATTATCAACGACGGTGTGGCCAGGTACCGGCAACTTGACCAGCATCATCTGGAAGCGGTTGAAGAGGGAGGAGACGGACAGATACAATACCTCCTGGTTAAAACCAATCAGTCCGATGTGGAGATCGGACTGGCCTGCAGGATGAGGATACTTCTTGACCAAAATGAACTGCAACCTGAGATGAACCATAATTTTTCACCTGGAAAAGTGGAATCTGACGCTGCCGTTGAGCTTGAAGAGGGACAGGCACTGACCGTTGAGAAGCTGGTCAGTATATATACATCCAGGGAATCAGGTGCAGGGAAAACGCTGCAGCAGGCCCGCGAAAGGCTCGGCCAACTGGATAGTTTCCAGCAGGTACATGAGGGCAGTGCCGGGGTTTGGAAGGAAATTTGGAAAAAAGCGGACATTGAGGTGGAAGGGGACCGGTACGCACAGAAATTGATGAGGATGCATGCCTATCACCTGATGCTTACTGCCTCTGATCACAATGTAAAGCTCGATGCCGGTATCCCGGCAAGGGGCCTGCATGGCGAGGCATACCGCGGGCATATTTTCTGGGATGAATTGTACATCCTTAATTTTTATGCCCTTCATTTTCCGGATATTGTGAAATCAGTGCTTCTGTACAGATACAGGAGGATAGATGAGGCCCGTAAATATGCCAGGGAATATGGCTATGAAGGAGCCATGTACCCATGGCAGAGCGGCAGTGACGGAAGAGAAGAGACACAGATCCTCCATCTGAATCCTGTCTCAGGAGAATGGGGAGACGACTACAGCTCCCTGCAGCGGCATGTTTCACTGGCCATTGCATTTAACATCTGGAATTATTACTGGATTACCATGGATGAAACTTTTATGGTGGCTGAAGGAGGGGAAATGCTTCTTGAGATATGCCGGTTCTGGGCCAGTAAGGCCAGATGGATTGAAGATGAAGGGAGATATTCCATCAAAAAAGTTATGGGGCCCGATGAGTTCCATGAACATCTTCCCGGCACAGATGAAGGCGGACTGAAAAACAATGCTTACACCAACCTCATGGTGGCCTGGCTGTTTGGGAAAGTAACCGCTTACCTGGAAGCTGCACCGGAGCAAAAAATGGCGCCGCTGCTTCAGAAGATCAAACTGAGCAGTGAAGAAATTAACAGATGGAAGGACATTAAAAGCAAATTAGGCCTTGAGATCTCTGATGAGGGTGTCATTTCCCAGTTTGAAGGATATTTTGGTTTGAAGGAACTTGACTGGGATCATTACCGTCAGGCATACGACAATATCCACAGGATGGACAGGATCCTGAAAGCCGAGGGAAAATCTCCGGACGACTATAAGGTTGCCAAACAGGCAGATACACTCATGGCCTGGTACAACCTTGGTACAGGTGAAGTATCATCACTGCTTTCTGCAATGGGATACGAGGCAGACAGAGCCACCCTGCAACCGAATTTTGATTATTATATTCAGCGTACATCACATGGATCCACTTTGAGCAGGATAGTACATGCCTACCTTGCCAATGAACTTGGGAAGAGCGATCTGGCCTGGGAGATGTATATGGAGGCATTGTCAAGTGATTATGTTGATATCCAGGGAGGTACAACGGCAGAAGGAATTCATGCAGGGGTTATGGGATCCACTTTATTGTTCGTAATACAGTCCATTGCAGGGATACAGTTCAGGGAAAAGATCATAACAGTTAATCCGGCTTTACCCGCAGGATGGAAAAAAATCAGATTCAATTTTGCATTTAGGAAAAAATATTACACCTTTGAAATCTTTTGTGAGAGGATGATAATCAGTGTAGATTCCCCTGATGATCAGCCGGTTGAAATAGAGATTGCCGGAAGAAAACATGGGATCCTCCCTGGGAGTGGATTTGAAGTTGGTTACTAGTTGAATGAAAAATGAGTGTTATGCTGGGTGATGTTCTGTTAATTCAGGAGACGCATAAAAGGGCAGCCGCTGATATCAAGGAGTACATGGAGAAGGATCTCGAATCCAAACCCAAAGGCTATAAATACATCGTGGCCATTTCAGGTGAATCGGGGGCAGGCAAATCCGAATTGTCTCATTCACTTGCCAAGTTATTGAAGGAGGACACCATCCGGGTGAAGGTATTGCACACAGATAATTATTACATCGTGCCCCCTCTCCTACGGAACGAATGGCGGAAGACACACGGTGTTGAAAGCATAGGCATAGATGAATATGACTGGAGCCTGATCCAGCAGAATATTCGTGAATTCAAGGAAGGCCGTGAGGCTATGATGCCCTGCATTGATATCATTCCTGAACAGATCGATAAGCTGATCACGGATTTTAAGAAGGTTGACCTGCTCGTCGTAGATGGTTTGTATGCCATTAAAACGGACCATGTTGATATGCGGGTTTTCATCGACCTGACCTACCATGAAACCAAGATGACCCAGATCATCCGGGGGAAAGAGCCATTGAACGAATACAGGGCAATGGTATTGGAAAGGGAACATCAGAATGTCATCTCCCTCAAGTCCATGGCAGACCTCATCGTCAACAAAAACTATGAAGTTGAGGCTGTTAACGGACAATTCACAAAATAAACCCCTTATTTAAATCAATTCTAATCAATCTGGACTAATCAGTCCCCTGAAAATGGCTGTATCCTAGTCCAGTTAAGGATTTCACAATAATTGAACCAGTCCTTCGTTTTCTTACTTGTACAGCAACCTGTGCTATTTTTCAATAATTCTTCTAAATTCGAACGCTTTAACTAAACCTAAAAAAACATGAGAAGATCCCTTTCAGCCGCAGTGGCAGCCTTTCTCCTGTCAGGCACCATGTTTGCGGGAGGTATTCTTACCAATACCAATCAAAGTGCCATGTATACCAGGATGCCCGCTCGTGATGCTACCCTTGGTATTGACGCTGTCTACTACAATCCGGCCGGACTAACCAAACTGGCGGATGGATTTCACTTTTCTATCAACAACCAGTTCGTTGGCCAGACGAGGACCGTTATCAGTGATTACCAGTATCTGAATGACCCGAAATATTTAGGGGATGTATCCGCCCCTCTTTTCCCGGGGATATATGCTGTGTATAAAACTGGTAAATGGGCTTTTTCAGCCGGTTTCAATCCCATAGGCGGTGGGGGTGGAGCAACTTATAACAGGGGACTCCCATCCTTTGAGATGCCTATTTCCGATCTTCCGACAGCCCTGTCAAGCCAGGGTATGAATGTTACTGCCTACCGGATGAATACCTTTTTTGAAGGACAATCCGTCTTTTTTGGCTACCAGGCCAATATTTCCTATGCCATCAATGATATGATCTCGGTGGCTCTCGGTGGCCGTTATGTCACAGCCAAGGAAACATACACGGGATATATTAAGGATATCGAACTGGAGGTCGACGGGACCTGGACTCCGGCACCTACTGTATTTGCAGGCCTTTCACAGCAACTCACCCAGTATGCAGCTGGCATGGATGCCTTCTCTGCTGGCCTGCAGCCTTTCATTGATGGCGGTCAGAGGTAGTGCTCCATTACCAGATGGATTGACAAAAGTACCACACTGCAGGCATTGGATCTGTACGTGGAAGGAATGACAATTGCAGAATCGCAGGCCACCTTTAACGGAGCTTCTGCCAGCTTTACACAACAATCTGCTGAAACAGCCGTGAAAGGCCAGTTGATGAATGACCAGGAAGTGGATGCCGAAAAAACCGGGTCAGGCTTCACACCCATCATCAGCGTGAATATCCAGCCCAATGACATGCTGAATTTCTCTGTTAAATACGAACATACAACAAAGCTGGAACTGACGAACAAAACGACAAGTGATGTAATTGTAGGGATTGATCCCGGAACCGGATCGCCCATCACCATGTTCCCCGATGGGGCAACATCCCGCCTGGACCTGCCTGCCATGCTCTCTGTCGGAGCAACTGTCCAGCCTACAAGTCCCCTGCTCCTGTCAGCCGGTTTCCATTATTTCTTTGACAAGAACGCTGACTGGGGTGGAAGGCAGGATAAACTGGATGCCAACTCCTGGGAGTTGGGCATTGCAGCTGAATATGCCCTTACCGAAAGTTTCTTCCTCAGTGGCGGTTGGATCATGACCAGTGTATCACCAACGGATGATTACCAGACAGACATGAGCTATACGCTGCCTACCAATGGTTTCAGCCTTGGTATAGGATGGAATGTTGTACCTACCATACAGGTAAACGTGGGCGGTCAGTATGTGATGTATAGTGATGGTGACAGGAACTTCTCCCATGACTTTGCCAGTTCGGGACTTTTGGTACCTGTTAAAGAAAACCTTGACAAATCAACCTGGGTTATTGGGGCCGGAATAAATTTCAGCCTGGGCGCCGGTAATTAGGTCTGGAACAATTTTTGTTATAAAAACCGCAGCATGGCACATGTTGCGGTTTTTTTAGACAATGATCAATATGAAAACAATACTCTACATACTCTTGTTTGTGGTCGGATCCCAGATCCGGATGATGGCACAGGTCTACGATAAACCCAGTTTTTCACTCACCAGCCATCCCACCCTCGAAATAATGAGCATTGAGATATGGGAAGACCAGACAGTGCTCAATATCAGGGTGAAGAATCAACGGATCTCCGGCAGTTTTTGCATTGATAAAGAAACCTTCCTGCTCGATCCCCTTGGAACTGAGGAATGGAAATTGACCTCCATGGACGGGATTCCCGCCTGTCCGGATCAGCACAGTTTCAAATCCATTGGTGAAGTACTGGAATTCAGTCTGGTCTTTCCGGCTATCCCGGATGAGATAAAATACATAGACCTGCACGAAGGATGTGAGGATGCCTGCGTTTCCGTTAAATATATACTGCTCGATGAGGAAATGAACAAGCGGATCAAAGAGGGATTTAACCTCTACGAAATAGGAAGGCTTTCTGCTTCATTGCAGGTATTTGAGGATATCATGGAGGCCGAATATGATAATTATTCACCCGTTTTCGGAACCCTCTACCTGTATATGATGTCCATTCATTACGAACTGGGCCAGTCAAAGGAGGTCAAAAGGATATTCAATCAAATGAAAGAGTCCTCCATCATCGGCAGGGACGAATTTATCGAAACTGCCAGGGATACCGGTCTGGTCAGGTAGATCTAAAACAGGAAATTCAGATTGATATACAGGGCCCCACCGGGGCCGTCCTGTTCATTCAAAGGGAGGCCATAATCCACAGTAATAATAAAATTCTGGTTCATGGCAAAATGGAATCCGGCACCTGTACCCAGGTGAAGGCTTTCATTCCGGTCCGGGAAGAGATACATCCATTCCTGCGGGACTGAAGACCGATCAATTTTATACTCATTGGTAACCATACCGCCATCCAGGAATCCTGCCAGCGCCAGGTATACATTCTGTTTCAGGAACTGGAAATGGATAAATTTCCAGCGCAGCTCCAGGTTCCCATAGAAGAAATCATTCCCTACTACCCGGTTCCGCATGACACCGCGGATGTTCTTGGCACCGCCCAGTCCGTTTTTGGTGTCCCACGGGGGACTGTTAAACACGAATGGCAGCATGTAGAATGGCATGGTCCCGCCAAGCTTGGCCTGGTAACTGAGCCTGTATGCAAAATTCAGGTCACGGGGGATGATGGTGAAATACTGGCGGTGGGTGATGGCCAGTCGCGTATATCCGTAATCCGTATTACTCAGTCCCTTGGGAGCAAAGAGTAACATGGCTTCTGTCCACATACCCTTCATGGGATTGGGTTCATTGTCCCTCGTATCATAAATGGCCCCGGCCTTGATCAGGGTATGCTGTCCCCCGCCGGCCTGGTCCTGGGCATGATATTCCATTCGTTGGTATAATATTCATAAAGTGTGGTGGCATCAGGCATTTCAAGTTTTTCCTTATCAACGGATCCCAACTTGATGTTATAATATTCCAGTCCGGCAAACCAGTTCAACTTGTCCTTGATGATATCCCCTACAAAATCTGCCCGGATCCTCAACAATTTCCTGTCCATCCGGTAGAATCCTGTGGACAGGTAACCGGCATCATCCTTGTTCATCAGCGGGTAGTCGAAATATGATTTGTACCCGTTGAACCCGTAGAAATCCAGGGTCTGTTCCGTGAGATAACTGGCCTCAAAAGTGGTCCTGACATTCCGGATGAGTTTGTCCGTATCCCAGATCAGCTGGTTGATACCGCTTCCCTTGGTGGTCCTTGACCATTCCAGGTAAAGCGAATGATCATACAGGGGGTATCTTGAACCGTCCCCGTAATGGTAGAGGTTGAGCACGATCCCGTATTTGAATCCGACATCCTGGTCATAGGCGACCACCGGGACACCCCCGAAATTGAAACCGGTCTTTACGGAATCCTTCTTGGCTTTTTCATTTTTCTGGGCTGCTGTAGGATGGCACACAAACAATGCCATGATTGAGAGTAACAGTAAAACCCTTTTCATAAGATGTCCAGGTTTAGTTTGGTTGATCCAATATAAGCATTATTTTTAAAATATATTTTGATGAAAAGTAACCGTATCCCAAAACCAGACTGATGAATTTTCGCACGCACTCCATCCTGTATTTTGCTGTCAGTATTGCATTCATTGCCCTTGAAACCATTGGTGTTGCCTGGATCAGCATTGCCGTAAAATCACTGATCTTACCCCTGCTTATCTGGTTATACCTGAGATTCATCGGGGGCAAGATGAACCGATTCCACAGCCTGATCCTAATAGCCCTGGTCTTCTCCTGGATAGGAGATATTACGCTGCAGTTAACACAATTCCATGAGTCTTTTTTCCTTGTGGGACTGGGCAGTTTTCTGATCACCCAGTTAATCTATCTTGTAGCCTTTATTATTACGCCTGGAAAGAATTCACTTTTTTTCAGAAAGATCTACCTGCTTGTCCCTGTAGCATTATATGGCTGGGGGATCCTGTGCTTGCTGTCGGAGGGGCTTGGGGACATGAAACTGCCGGTTACCATTTATACCGTGGTCATCCTGGGCATGCTCCTGGCCGCTGCCAACAGGGAAAAGAAAGTGAACAGGCAGAGCTTTCTTCTTGTTCTTGCCGGTGCCATCCTCTTTGTTTTATCTGATTCCCTGATTGCCATCAATAAGTTTGCCCAGCCATTCGAACTTGCCCGGATAGCCATCATGAGTTCTTATATTACTGCCCAGTACCTGATTGTGATAGGTTGTGCGAGGCAATTCAACCTGAAACTTAAATCCTGAGAATCAAATGAAATACATAAAATACCCACTTTACCTGGTATTGGGACTGGTCATTCTTTTTGTTTTGTTCGTGCTTTACGGGACCCTGTCAGATTACAGGCCGGAGGAGGAGACCCTTCTATATGAGCAAGCCAATGCACCCGTATTCACAGATAGTATTTTCGACATCATGATATGGAATATTGGATATTGCGGGCTGGGTCATGAGATGGATTTCTTTTATGACGGAGGGGAGAAGGTGAGGAGTGAAAAAGCCAGTGTGAGGTCCAACCTGCATCATATACTGGAATATACTGCCAGCCTGGACTCATGTGATTTTTTCCTGTTCCAGGAAGTGGATGTGAAATCAAAGAGAAGCTATCGGATCAATCAGTTGGAAACACTGGCTAAGCAATTGGAAGGATATCATACTGCATCCGCTACGAATTACGATGTATTCTTTGTCCCCCTGCCGGTGAAGGATCCTTACGGAAAGGTGCTGTCAGGTATAGCTACAATGGGCAGGATGGAACCATTGAGGAGTGTCCGCCATTCATTCCCGGGCAATTATGCCTGGCCCAAAGGCACTTTTATGCTTGACCGCTGTTTCCTGGTAAACCGGTATCCGCTTGCAGGCGACAGGCAGTTACTCGTGGTTAACACCCATAATTCAGCCTATGATGACGGCACGCTCAGAAAGGGACAGATGGACTACCTTCATGAATTCTTAATGGAAGAATATGAAAAGGGGAACTATATTATTGTGGGAGGGGACTGGAACCAGACGCCTGCTGGTTTTCAACCTGAATTCGAGCATAATATCTTTGATACTGTACAACTTTCATATATAGAGAAGGATTATTTGCCCGGGGACTGGACCTGGTTATATGATCCCACCATTCCGACCAACAGAAGAGTGGCCATGCCCTATGATCCGGCACTATCCCCAACCACTGTGATAGATTTTTACCTTCTGTCTCCGAATATTGTTCCGGTTGATGTACAGGGATTCCATCTTGGATTTGTTCCTTCAGATCATCAACCTGTGCTGGCCAGAGTAAGATTGATACAAAACTGAGCAGCTCTTACAGGAAAGGAAGATCGCCCAGATCCAGAAAATGGTGAATGGCTGCGAGCAGATCGAATGTATTGATGGGCTTTGAGATATGAGCGTCGCATCCTGCTTCTATCGCCCGTTCTTTCTCTTCAATAAGCGCATAGGCTGATTGTGCAATAATGGGCAGTTCCGGACGCCCCTGTTTAATCTGCGTGGCTGCCTCGAAACCGGATATCCCGGGGATCTGCAAGTCCAGCAGTACCACATCAATACCCGGGTCAGATTTACATTTTTCCACGGCATCAATTCCGGAATTGACTACCTCAATCTGCATAGATGTATGCTGAAGTATTTCCGACAACAGGAATGCTGCGGAAGGATCATCCTCAACTACCAGGGCTTTTTTACCTTCCCATTTATACTTCTTAATGGATTCTATGATCATGCAGGCCTGCTCTTAGTAATAAAGTAACCATGCCTTGGGGTTGATTTCCTCCCTTATCCTGTTCAATTCCCGGGTAGCTGCCTCTCTTGACTCATGAGAACTGAAAGATACAGCATAGAGGTCGCCATGCCTTCCAAAGAGCTCCGACTCATAACCCTCGGCCTTAAGGGTATTTACTAAGTCTTCAGCATTTGTTCTGATGGAGAACATGCCGGCAACTACATAATACTTCTTGATCTGTCCTGAAGGCGGAATTACTGGCTCAGGTTCTGGATCAGTAACTGTTTCCTGGATGGCATTTTCTTCAGCAGCATTGCCGGCGGCGTCTGTTTCTTCAGCGATAACTCCCTGGTCCTGTTGAGTTTCGGCTGTAGTTTCCTCTTCGCTGCCTGCTTCCTGACCGGGTGTGGAAGAATTATCAGAGACTTGTTCTTCTGTAGTTATAATTTCAGATGATTTCCCTCCCAAAATGCGGTTGACCTCATCGGGAAAGAAAAACCATGCGGCTACCAGCAGGATTAAGATAAGGGCTACCCCTCCGCCAATCCAGGGCCAAATATTCCTGACCGTTCTTTCCCTTTCTACATAGTATGGCATGCTTGTTTCGGGCGTTGACATTGACTCAGGTTCTGATTCCTGCAAATTTGCATCATCATCCACGGCAGCCTCTGCGGCTGCCTCAAGGCGAGCCTGGCTGGTCCCGACAACAGTTACTTTCTGATCTGTCTCTTCTTCCTGCTCCTCTATTAAAAATGGAGGTTCCTCAGGGTCAGGTATCAAGGGAGCATCTTCTGACGCATCCACCTCAATATCGGCTGCCTGGTCTTCCAGGATAAAGCTGCCAGCTTCTTTTGATTCTTTTTGGACTTCCTCATCCGCGACAATCCCCTCAGGAGCCTTCAACCCTGCATCTTCTTCAGGAGAAGATCCTTTTTCCGGTGTATCCTCCACTTGCAGCTCCAGAACGGGAGCCTCTTCGTCTGGCAGTTCCAGGACAGGAGCCTCTTCCTCAGGGACCTCTGAAACTGGATCTTCCTCCTCTTGCAGCTCCAGAACGGGAGCTTCTTCATCTGACAGTTCCAAAACCGGAGCCTCTTCCTCCGGGACCTCAGAGACAGGAGCTTCTTCCTCCGGCAACTCCAGAACGGGAGCCTCTTCATCTGACAGGTCCAAAACCGGAACCTCTTCCTCAGTTATCTCAGAAACAGGACTTTCTTCCTCTATGGCTTCTTCCTGGGCCGGTTCAAAAGTTTCCTCCTGGCTGTCCTGCTCCGGCTGTCTGCCGGGTGCCTCTGGATCCTCTTCCTGGTTTGAGGTGGCAGCTGAAACTATGGCTGCCCTGATATTCGCAAATTTACTCACAGAGAACTCAATTTTACTGGAGTCATCCATTTTAAGGTAGCCGAGATTTTCAAGGTGATATATGTCTCCCTGTGTCAGTACTTTCTTAATCTGGTCAACAAACTCTTCGATCTTAACCTGTGCCTTTGACATGGAGATTCCTTCATGCTGTTTGATATGTGATGTAAGCATACCATCGTTAAAAGCCAGCAGGTCGTTAAACACAAGTTCCTGAGGTTCTTGTTGTCTGATTATGAAGGCACCCAGGTCTGGAACTATCACCCTGTTATTCGTCTCAAGCAATTCTATTAGGTATTTTTCCATGGTTCAGTTCTGATTACGCCGGATCAATTTACTGAAATTAGGGGAGATATAAAACAAATTATAGAATTCAAGGATCATATCCTGACTATCCAAATAGCTTAATTATTGGTATTTATGGCATTTCCGTAGCATGGGAGGATAAAAAAATACTTTGGCTGGTTCACAAATAATACTAACTTTAAAGCAACTCAGACTCCTTTTTATGAAGTATAATAAGGTATTGGGTATTGATATTGGAGGTTCGGGTGTTAAGGGAGCACCCGTCAATACAGATGATGGATTAATGCTCGAGTCAAGATATCGGATACCTACACCCAACCCTGCAACTCCCCAAAACGTAGCTCCATTAATAGCTGAAATTGTCAAACATTTTAAGTGGGAAGGCCCCATCGGATGTGGTTTCCCCGGCGTAATGCAAAATGGGGTAGCCAAGACTGCAGCCAACCTGGATGATTCCTGGATCGAGACAGATATCAATAAATTGTTTAAAAAGGCCACCGGACTCCCTGTCTCTGTTATAAATGATGCTGATGCAGCCGGACTGGCTGAAATGAAATTTGGCGCCGGGATAGATACCAGAGGTGTCATACTTCTTTGTACGATAGGGACAGGCATAGGCACTGTCTTATTTGTGAACGGCACACTGGTTCCAAATACAGAATTTGGCCATATCGAGCTGATGGGAATGGATGCGGAGAAGTATGCGGCAGATGCTGCAAGAAAAGCTGAAGATCTGAGCTGGGAAGAATGGGCAAAACGTTTTGATAAATATCTTGTCTCCCTTGAAAAACTGGTCAATCCTGATCTTATCATCCTGGGAGGGGGTGCCAGCAAGAAGGGAGATCTCTTCTTCCCCTGCTGACAGTTAAGGCCCGGGTAGTACCTGCTGAACTACTTAATAATGCCGGACTTGTGGGTGCAGCTCTTGCAGCGACCTATACCCATAGTCAGAAGGGCAAGGAAAAGAAAAAGAAGAAAGGGAAGAGGAAGAGCAAAGATTAAACGATTCCTGAAAAGCCCAGAAATGCAAGTGCCAGGAGACCCGCGACGACAAAGGCAATAGGTACACCCTTCATGGCATCGGGTACATTTACCAGTTCCAGATGTTCCCTGATCCCCGCGAATACGATCAGGGCAATACCAAATCCGATGGCATTTCCGATAGCAAATACAACACTCTCCAGCAAATTATAATCATTCTGGACGGCCAGAACAGCAACCCCAAGGACTGCACAATTGGTTGTGATCAGTGGCAGGAATATACCCAGGGCCTGGTAGAGTGATGGACTTACCTTTTTTAACATGATCTCGACCATCTGAACAAGGGAAGCAATCACCAGGATGAATGTTATGGTCTGCATGAAAGTGATATGCAGCGGTACCAGCACGTATACCTGGAGAAGATAGGTAACGATGGTGGCTATCACCATCACAAAAGCGACGGCACCCGTCATGCCTATGGAGGTTTCAACCTTGTTGGAGACACCAATAAAAGGACAGATACCCAGGAACTTGATGAGTACAATGTTATTGACAAATACGGCTGAGATGATAATGATCACA
Source organism: uncultured Bacteroidaceae bacterium (assembly GCA_963767555.1). Classification (GTDB taxonomy): domain Bacteria; phylum Bacteroidota; class Bacteroidia; order Bacteroidales; family SM23-62; genus SM23-62. The sequence goes on from CAVYEL010000034.1 coordinate 224,555, forward strand.
TATTCCATTGTCAGGCCTTTTTCTTATTTATTTTATTGATGATAACGATCAGGTATCCCAGTGCAAGGAATGCCCCCGGGGCCAGTACAAATACGATCATACCATCTCCCTGGATGAATTTTAGTCCGAACAGGGATCCGCTGCCAAGTATCTCGCGCACCGCCCCCAGCAGTACCAGGGCCATTGTAAATCCCAGTCCCATTCCCATTCCATCGACAGCAGCACTTAAAAGGTTATTCTTCGATGCAAATGCTTCCGCACGTCCCAGCACCAGGCAATTTACCACGATCAGAGGGATGAACAATCCGAGGGCGGCAAACAGGTCGGGGACATAGGCCTGCATTACCAGTTCAACAATGGTAACGAAGGAGGCTATGATAACAATGTAGGAAGGGATCCTTACCTTGTCAGGGATGAAATTCTTGATGATGGAGACCACAATGTTTGACATCAACAGCACAAATGTGGTTGCCAGTCCCATTCCAAGTCCATTGAATGCAGATGTTGTTACACCCAGCGTAGGGCAGAGTCCGAGGAGCAGTACAAAAACTGCATTCTCCTTGAAAAACCCCCTGCTGAAATTGTTCCACTGGCTCATATCTTCTTTATTATTATTCTGTGTTTGCTCTGTCTGTACTGCTGCTGATGGCGTCAATATCCAGTTCACCTGTCACCACCAGGAGACCATCGTAAGCCCGCTGGACAGCATCACAGAATGCACGTGATGTTATGGTGGCTGCAGTGATGGCATCAACATCCCCATTGTCCTGTTTTACTTTGAGTGAAAAATTCCTTGGATCCTTCCCTTCAAACTGGGTGGTCCATGATTCACCAGTCGTTTTATCAAATGATTTTGCTTTCTCCATTTTATCCCCAAGTCCTGGTGTTTCAGCATGTTCCAGCACTGTAATATTGCTCAGGGTCCCATCCGGAAGAAATCCCACCATGACTTTGATCAATCCGCTAAACCCGGTACGGGTATAACTTTCCACGGCGATGCCAGTAACTTCGCCTGCCGTCCAGGCGCGGTAGAAATAAATTGTGTCTCCGTTTACAGCAAGCTTTTTTACTTCGGTTCCGGGATCATTGTCGAAGGCCGGAATAACTTCTCCTATGGCATTTGCCTTTTTAATCCTTTTTGCCTCGGCTATGGGGCCTTTCGTGACCTCATAAATCAATGCAAGTGCAGAAGACGCAAACAGGGTGACCAGGAAAAGGGTGAACACCATACTTTTAAATGTCGACTCCTTCTTAGCCATTTGCCACCTCCTTTCCAAACCTTTTGGGTTTTACATATTTATTGATCAAAGGAGTAAATGCGTTCATGATCAGGATAGCAAATTGCACACCTTCCGGGTAGGACCCGAATACACGGATCACAACGGTGATGATCCCTATTCCTATTCCATAGATCCACATCCCTTTAGAAACCATGGGAGATGTGACATAGTCTGTAGCCATAAATATTGCTCCCAGCATAAGGCCACCGCTGAGAAGGTGGAACAGGGGATTTGGATTCACTGTGGGATTGCTAAGCCAGAGGATCCCCGTAAAGACAGTTACTGTCAGTAATATGCTAACGGGGATATGCCAGGTGATGATCTTTCTGATAAGCAGAAAAACCAGACCGAGCAATAATGCTGCAGCGGCAATCTCACCGGCAGATCCCCCCATCCTGCCAATGAACATGTCCTGGTAAAATGGAATATCAAGAAGGATCTCATTCATGGATTCCCCGCTTTTCATACCATTTTTCATGATATTCAGAGGGGTAGCTCCGGTGGAAGCATCAAGGTAGGCAAAATGATTCTCCCCGGGTTCAGGCCAGCTGGTCAGCTGTACCGGGAAAGAAATGAACAGGAAGACCCTGCCCACCAAAGCCGGGTTGAAAGGATTGTTGCCCAGTCCCCCGAATGACATCTTTCCGACTGAGATGGCCACAAAACTGCCCAGGACAACAAGCCAGACTGGCAGGTTGGCAGGGAGGCAGAAAGCCAGTAATATGCCGGTTACCATGGCTGATCCATCAGAAATGGCAGGCTTTTCTTTCATTAGGAACCGCTGGATCAACCATTCAAATATAACGCAGGAAACCATGGCTGTGAGCGTAATTATGATGGTTCCAATGCCGAAAAAATAGACAGAAACAAGAAAAGCTGGCAACAATGCAAAAACCACTCCATACATCAGTTTTGAGACCGATCCACTGCTGTGGTCATGTGGAGATGGAGATATGGTTAATGGTCCCATAAATTACTTTTTTCTTGCATTCCTGATCTTGTTGATTCCATCTTTGCCAAACCTGATATAATCCAGCAGTGGTCTGTTTGAAGGACAGATATAACTGCAGGATCCACATTCGATGCAATCCATGGCCCATTCCTCTTCCATGCGATCAAACACTTCTCTTTCACCCAGAGGCATCAGCAGGTAAGGCTCGAGTCCCATTGGACATACGGTAATGCATTTGGAACATCGTATACAATTTTGTACCTCTTTTCTCCTGGATTCGGTATCCGGTAATACAGTAATGCCACTGGTCCCTTTAATAACCGGTACTTCGAGACTGTTCAGGGCCTTGCCCATCATGGGGCCGCCAGAAATGATCTTACCGGTGTTCTCTGGAAGTCCGCCGCAAGCCTCAATCAGTGCAGAGACAGGTGTTCCTATACGTACCATAAAATTGCCTGACTGAGAAAGATACTTTCCGGTTACCGTGACCACCCGTTCAAAAAGTGGTTTGTTTTTCTGTATGGCCTGGTATGTGGCGAGAAGGGTCCCGACATTAAAAACAACGGCACCAACATCAATGGGCAGGCCACCCGAAGGTACTTCCCTGTCGATGAGTGACTGTATCAATTGTTTCTCGCCACCCTGGGGGTATTTCACTTTCAGTCCCTGGACCTGTATACCAGGGTAATTTTCTGCCAGAACAGACATATGTGCGATGGCATCCGGTTTATTGTTTTCGATACCAATGATTGCCTTATCCACATCAAGGGCTTTTTTCATGATGGTGGTTCCTATCAGTATCTGCTCTGCTTTTTCCAGCATCAGAATGTGATCGGAGGTCAGGTAAGGTTCACATTCTGCACCGTTTACAATCAGGTATTCTGCCTTTTTGCCCCGCGGTAACATCAGTTTTACATGGGAAGGGAAGGTGGCACCTCCCATCCCGACGATACCTGATTCATTGATCTTGCGGACAATTTCATGACGTTCAAGGCTTATTTCCTTTACCGGTTCAGTAGAGGTGTCTATTTCCTCCAGCCAATCATCACCTTCCACCTTTATGGTGACCGCCTTTCGTTTGTATCCTGAAATGTCAATCACTTCATCTATCTTGAGGACTTTCCCGGATACGGAAGAGTGGATGTTGGCGGATATAAAACCTTCACCCTGTGCGATGAGCTGGCCAACTTTCACCATGTCGCCTTTTTCTACCAGTATCTTCGGTGGAGCTCCAATATGCTGGTTCAGCGGAATGCTTACCTGTCCGGGGATGGGAAGTTCCCTGATTTTGCTTCCGGCTGTCAGTTTGTTGTCGGAAGGATGTATGCCGCCAGGTTTGAATGTTTTAAACACCTTCTCTATTCGCTTTTAGTTTCTTCCGTATCCGGGCAACTGTTGACTGTTGCTCCCCTTTCCGGTACTGTTTCTAAACTTTCTCTTTTTTGGGTGGAAAATTAATTTCCAGGATGGCATCTGTAGGACATTCCGGGACACATTTCCTGCATAGTTTGCATTTTATTGGGTCTATATAAGCCAGAAAATTTTCAATGGTAATGGCATCATGCGGGCAAACTTTTTCGCATTTTCCACAACCGATACAGGCGACTGAGCAACTCTTTTTGGCGATGCCTCCCTTGTCCTGGTTGATGCAGCTGACAAATATCTTCCGGTCCCTTTTATTCTTTTTCCTCAGCTCAATGATGATTTTGGGACAGGCCTTCACACAGGCATTACATGCCGTGCAATTGTCATCAGTCACCACCGGGAGACCGGTTTCGGGATTCATGTGGATGGCATCAAAGTCACATGCCCTGACACAGTCCCCATGTCCCAGGCATCCATACTGGCAACCAGTATCGCCAGCATAAAGCCTGCTGGCAATAGCACAGGATGCAGCACCATCGTAATTATTAATTCTTGCCCGGTGGGCAAAGGACCCGGAGCAGCGGACCACTGCCACCAGGGGATCTTTTTCATCTGCCTCCTTGCCAAGGGCAGAAGCCACCTTCTGCATGGTCTCATTTCCTCCCGGCGGACAGTAAAGTCTTGATAGGTCCCGAATACTGACACATGCTTCGGCAAAGTTCCTGCAGCCGGCAAATCCACATCCACCGCAATTGGCACCCGGCAGGATCTCCTCAACCATATCTATCCTGGGGTCTTCGATGACCTTAAAGCGCTGCGCAATGACAAACAGGATAATGGCCGCTGCTATTCCGGTTGCACTCAGTGATATTATGGTATATAATACGATCGGGCTCATGAATTAATGATCAGGTCCTCTGTACAAAAAATGAAAACTGCCGGTCTACCTTTCCCCTCATCAGTTTTAATCCTGCATAATAGGGCAGCAGCACAGCCAGTGAGGCCAGTCCCGCTAAAAGTTCCTTGCTGCCGGCAGCTGTCATTACCAGCAATACGGTCAGGACCAGCAGGAAGGGCAGTACATAGCCCAGGAACAGGGCCCTGAAACCCAGTGACCGGGCCAGGAAAACCCTTACTTTTTCGCCAATATGGAAATCTGGATCGGACACCGGTATATGGAGTAGTTTCTCTTCTTCACCACCTGCCATATTACAGGCTCCTTTCGCATGACAGCTTGTACAGGCAGCATAACTGGTGATTTTCACCGTAACCCTGTCTTCACTCAAAGATGCTATCACTCCATCGTGTGAAATCCTTTTATCTGGCATGGAAGAACTGGAGGTTTTAAATCCGTACAAAAATATAGATACTATAATATGTTTAGATTGCTTTTTATCAGTTTTTCAGAAGCCGGATCAATTTAAAATCTGTATAAATAAGCCTAGCTGATCACACCCCAGTTGAAACTTCCTTTTGACATTTTTTTCAACTGTTCAACCAGGACTGTATTCTTAGGCTGGTCAAGCAATGGGTCGTCTTCCAATATTTCGACAACCGTTTTTCTGGCATATTGAAGGATTTGCGAATCCTTGCCAAGGTGGGCGATCTTTAGATCAAAAGGTATACCGCTTTGCTGGGTACCTTCCAGGTCACCCGGTCCCCGGAGTTTCAGGTCAGCCTCTGCAATTTCAAAACCATCGGTGGTCCTTACCATGGTACTGATCCGCTGCCTGGCATCATCACTCAGATTATTCGAGGTCATCAGGATGCAGTAAGACTGGTCTGCCCCGCGGCCAACACGCCCTCTCAACTGGTGCAACTGGGAAAGTCCGAACCTTTCTGCACTTTCGATGATCATCACCGAAGCGTTTGGGATATCAACACCCACCTCGATCACCGTGGTAGCCACCATGATCTGGGTCTTGTTCTCCAGAAAACGCTTCATTTCGAACTCTTTTTCTCCTGCTTTCAGTTTGCCGTGCACAATGCTTACCGCATAATCAGGGGATGGAAAGGCCTGTTTGATACTGAAATACCCATCCTCCAGGTCTTTGTAGTCCATTTTTTCTGATTCCCGGATGAGGGGGTAAACGACGTAGATCTGCCTTCCTTCGGCAATCTGTTTTCTCATGAAACCATGCACCCGAAGCCTTTTTGAATCAGTGTAGTGTACTGTTTTGACCGGTTTCCTGCCAGGCGGAAGTTCATCAATGGTCGATACATCCAGGTCTCCATACAGGGTCATAGCCAGGGTTCTGGGGATTGGGGTGGCGGTCATGACCAGTACATGGGGTGGCTGGATATTCTTTTTCCATAACCTGGCCCGCTGGGCTACCCCGAAACGGTGCTGCTCATCAATGATCACCATTCCCAGGTTATGAAACTGTACAGTCTCCTCGAGCAGTGCATGGGTTCCGGTCAGGATGTGCATACTACCATCAAGCAGTGATTTGTGAATCTCTTCACGTTCTGCTTTTTTTGTTGATCCCGTTAGCAGGCTGTATTTGACCGGCATGTCGCCAAGCATTTTCTGTAGCGTGGCAAAATGTTGTGTGGCAAGGATCTCAGTAGGTGCCATAAGGCAGGCCTGATACCCATTATCAAGGGCAATGAGCATGCTCATCAGGGCCACCAGTGTTTTTCCGCTGCCAACATCTCCCTGCAGGAGGCGATTCAGCTGCCGGCCCGAACCGATATCTTTTCGGATCTCTTTAATAACGCGCTTTTGAGCACCGGTCAGTTCGAATGGAAGCCGGTCCCTGTAGAATGTATTCAGGTATTCTCCAACCTTTGAGAATACCAGTCCCCGAAAATGTTTCTCCCGGTTCACCTTATGTTTCAGGATATTCAGCTGGATGAAAAACAATTCCTCAAATTTTAATCTCAGTGTGGCCCGTTCCAGTTCTTTTAGATCAGAAGGAAAATGAACGGCAAATATGGCCCTGTCCAGGGATGGGAAATTTAGTTTTTCAATGAGATAGCCTGGTAAAGTTTCCTGAACGGCAGGTTTTTGTGTCTGATAAAGTGTGGTGATAAGTTTTTGTATGGTCCTGGATGTGAGGTAGTTATTTTTCAGTTTCTCCGTTGTGCTGTACATAGCCTGGAGTCCGGATGAAAGTTGTTTCTCATACTTTTCAGCTTCTTCCAGTTCAGGATGTACCAGGTTGAGCTGGCGCCCGTGCAGATTGGGTTTGCCAAAGGCCACATATACCCTGTCTTTTTTGATGGTTTCCCTGATCCAGGAAACCCCCCGGAACCAGACCAGTTCGATCGTTCCGGTGTCATCACTGAATTTTGCCACCAGCCGTTTTTTATAACGGGGACCGGTTACCTCGAGGGAAATGATCCGTCCCCTGATCTGAATGTAGGGCAGCTGTGAATTGATCTCAGAGATCTTGTAAAAGCGGGAACGGTCTATATAACGGTAGGGAAAATGATTCAGCAGATCTTCAAATGTATGGATATTCAGCTCACGGTTAAGCAGATCTGCACGTTTGGGTCCCACACCCGTCAGGAATTTGATATCTGTTTGCAGAAGGTCGGCCATAACGAAGGGTGAAATAAATAATAAATATCGGAATTCTAACTCATATATTTGTGATTGCTTATGTTGTACTTGAACTACAGGTTAAGGGCCCGTCACAGGAAAGGGAGGGGAATACATCCGCCTTTTGCCTATGGCATTATCAGGGGGGTGATCTACGGGGGTGATCCCGAAAACTCAGCGACTGCGCAGATTGAAGAGTACAGGCAAAACCTGTTGAAGATATCCGCAACCATCCCTGTGGAAGATCATGGAGCAGGTTCCAGGAGGGGAGGGGGCTACGAAAGGCGTATCAAAGATCTGGTCAGGCATACGGCCATTTCACCCCGGCGCGGGCGCTTACTTGGCAGGCTGGCAGCTCAACTGAAACCGGCTACGATGATAGAACTGGGCACAGGATCGGGCATAGGCAGTTTGTATCTGGCCCTGGGAAATCCGGCGGGGCGACTTCATACCTGTGAGGGATCTCCCGCCATTGCACGGTTGGCCGAAGAGGGTTTTAATAAGCTGGGTGTCGGAAATATCGAGGTTCACAGGGGATTGTTCGATGAACTGCTGCCCGGATTCATGGACCAGGCCGGTCCCGATCTTTTCGTATTTATTGACGGTGATCACAGGGAAGAAAGACTGGTTTCATATGTTTCCCAGAGTACTGGCTTCAAAAACACAGGATCTATCCATAGTAATGGATGATATTCACTGGTCGAAGGGTATGTACAGGGCATGGAGAAAGATTATCAGGCATCCTGAGATCAGCCTTAGTATTGAAATATTCAATATGGGTATTGTATTTGCAGGACAGAAGATCCAAAAGGATCACTTTGTAGTCAATTTTTAAAATTATTATTGCAGCTAATTCGTTTATATCCGTAAATTCGTACATATTTTAATAAAGCGCATGGAGAAAATCATCGAATTATCAAAGATCGTCAAGAATTATAAGATAGGAACCATCATTGTACGGGCCCTCAGATCCGTCGACCTGGATATCGATAAAAATGAGTATGTAGCCATCATGGGACCATCGGGTTCCGGGAAATCCACTCTTATGAATCTGATAGGATGCCTTGATACACCTACTTCAGGGAAATATGTTCTGAACAATAAAGATGTCAGCAAGCTTGATGATAACCAGCTTGCCGATATCAGGAATAATGAAATCGGATTTGTGTTCCAGACTTTTAATTTATTACCCCGTTATACAGCCCTTGAGAATGTAACGCTGCCACTGATCTATGCGGGTTTTTCAAAGGCAGATAGAATCGAGCGGGCTAAGGAAGTGCTTGAAAGCGTGAGTCTTACGGATCGTATAACCCATAAGCCAAATGAATTGTCCGGTGGACAAAGACAGCGTGTGGCTGTTGCCAGGGCGCTGGTTAACCATCCTTCCATTATCCTGGCGGATGAGCCAACAGGAAACCTTGATTCCAAAACTTCCATTGATATCATGAACCTTTTCGATGATATCCATGAATTGGGCAATACCATCATAGTAGTCACGCACGAAGAAGATATTGCAAAAAGGGCCAAACGCGTAGTAAGGTTAATGGACGGCGAAGTGGAATCGGATGTTGACAATGAGATACCTGTTGAATCCAAAGGAGAAAACTAGACCCAAAAGCTAATGAAAATATATACCAAAGCAGGTGACAGGGGAACCTCCACCCTGCTGGGTGGAAACATTGTGCCCAAGGATCATCCCAGGTTGGAAGCATATGGGACACTTGATGAACTGAATTCCTGGTTAGGCCTTATCAGGGATCAGTTACAGGATGAGGAAATGAGAGAGGCCTTGTTAAAGATACAGGACAGGATCATGGTTGGCTCTACCATTCTGTCCAGCGAAAAAACAAACAATCCGGTTACTTTGCCCGAACTTTATGAAAAAGATATAAACTTTCTGGAGATGGAAATTGACAGGATGGATAAGCAGCTTGAGCCCCTGAAGTCATTTATCCTTCCCGGCGGCCATACTACCGTTAGTTTCTGTCATCTTGCAAGGACCACATGCCGCAGGGCTGAGAGATACAGCGTAAAATTTATAAAAAACTCTGAGCAGACCAGGGTCCTTGTAAAATACCTTAACCGTCTGTCTGATTACCTGTTTACCCTGGCAAGGAAGATCGCCATGGATCTAAAAATTGAAGAAATTATCTGGTAACCTGATTTCTGGTATTCATTTTTTTTTATATTTGCACGAATTTTAAGATCACCAGATAATTTTTATCACGAAAGCACCTACGATATGTACTGGACATTAGAGTTAGCTTCAAAATTGGAGGATGCTCCCTGGCCAGCAACAAAAGATGAGTTAATAGATTTCGGCATTCGTTCCGGTGCCCCCCTCGAGGTTATTGAGAATTTACAGGAAATTGAGGATGAAGGTGAAATCTACGAGAGCATTGAGGACATTTGGCCCGACTATCCGAGTAAGGATGATTTCTTCTTTAATGAAGACGAATATTAATATGAAAGGCTGTCAATAGGGCAGCCTTTTTTATTTCCCTATGTTTTATTCAAACAGATATTAATTGAAAGCGTACTGAATTTTGCGGCAGTAACCGCAAAATATAGGCACTTTTTTCAATCAATATCTATTTATATCCAGAGAGAAGGATAAAGGCTGGCCCTATTGGCATCCTCTCCAACCGACTGGGTGTGCCAAATTATTGGATGGATTCGCAAATTGGGAGAAGGTCGTGAAAAACCTTACTTTTATGTAATCCGCTATGGGTATCCACTAATTATTAAGAAAATGGAAATAGACAGAAGAGAATTTATTGGTAAAGGCACAAAATTGACCCTGGGCATATCTGCTTTAGGATTAATCTCACAAAGCTCTTTTGCTAATACTGAACCAGGAAAAAAACTCAGGTTTGCACTGGTCGGTACCGGAAGCAGAGGAACATCAACATGGGGCAAAGACCTGGTGATCAATTACGCGGATCAGCTGGAAATGGTGGCCCTGTGCGATATCAATCCCAAACGGGTTGATTTTGCGAAAAGATACATTGGTACCACAGCACCTGTCTATCCTGCCCTGGATTTCAACCGCATGATAAAGGAAACCCATCCTGATATCGTAATCGTTACTACGACCGATTGCTTTCATGCAGAGTATGCGATCAGGGCTATGGAACTGGGGTGCGATGTCATCTGTGAAAAACCCCTGGTTACGGAAGCCATTCAGGCCCAGCAGCTGCTGGATACAGAAAAAAGGACAGGCAGGAAGGTAATCACCACATTCAATGCCAGGCATTCAGTCCATGCTGAAGAAATAAAGAAGGTACTCAGTTCAGGGACTCTGGGAAAGATAGTCTCTGCTGAGTTTATGGAGTACCTGGACATTGACCATGGAGCAAGTTACTTCAGGCGCTGGCATGGCAAATCAAGGTTCTCGGGAACTTTGCTCTGCCATAAAGCATCCCACCATTTCGACGAGATAAACTGGTTCCTGGACGCTGAACCGGTTGAAGTAAGTGCTTTTGGAGATGTTTCTTTTTATGGCAGGAATAATGCCTTCAGGGGCAAAAACTGCCGAAATTGTTCCTTTACGGAAAAATGTGATTTTTACTGGGATATCTCAAAAGATCAGTTAATGAGGGATATGTATGTTGCCTGTGAAAATGAGGATGGATATTTAAGAGATGGCTGTGTGTGGGACAATGATATTGATACATACGACACCATGACAGTGGAGGTAAAGTATAATACAGGTGCCATCCTGAGCTATTCCCTGAATGCATTTTTACCTTACGAAGGGCAAAGGATTGCATTCAACGGGCAGAGAGGAAGGCTGGATGTAAGGGTATATCAACGCCAGTCATGGGACCCCGGACATGGTACAGACTTTCGGTTGACGCATAGTTTTAAGGATACTAAAACCTGGCATGTAGATCCTTCTACCGGTACACACGGTGGTGCAGATAAAAAATTGAAGGATCTACTATTTCTACAGGATCAAAAAGATCCTTTGGGAAAAGTAGCAGACAGCCGTGCGGGAATACAATCCAGCCTGATCGGGATAGCAGCCAGACAATCCATAGAGACCGGAAAGAAAGTAAAGATCTCCGATGTGATCGATTTTCCGGTGGGTTGGACTTTTGCTGAAAAGACAGAATAATATAGAGAAATTTTTGAGAAATGGAATGACAAGTCCTGCCGGGCAGGCAAAAAATTAATGATCGGTCCAGCGAAATATGTCCTGTTTGGTCTGTGGTCGATGTTCTTCCAGCCAGAGAAACCCGCTCAGGTACAAATTCTCCTTCAGCAGCTCATCCGGAGGATATAGTATAGCGTTGGGGCTCATGATCATATTTACCTTTTCAACACCTCCGTCTGCCAGGTAGATCTTAATGTCGCTGCTCGCTGCCTTGTTGACCCCGATCAGATCTCCTTCATCCCTTCCAAACCACAGGCTCTCTCCGTTGCCCTTGACATCAATATGGGAAAGTTGATCTTCACTGAAATAGCCCACCATATTCCTGCCGCGGATCTGGTTGAATCTGATACTGTCATCCTGTGAGATAATAAAAGCGGCATTCGATAGTTCAATGTAATCAGGCTCTTCAAAGGCCATGTGGACATTCATTTGTTCAGCAGTGAGCTGGTGGATCTCAGACCAGAGGACGGGATCGCCGAAAAGCTGAAAAACGGAATCGCTTTCAAGATAGGCGAGGGAATCACATTTACCCTGCATGTCGGGACGATGGAACTTTACCTTGTAATATGCCCTTAGGATCTTGTATTGCCCGGTAGAATCAACGACTGATTTCAGGGTGTCGGCGTGAACAAACAGACTGTCTTCATCTGAGATCTGAATAAGGATGGCACTGTCTGTCAGCATGGCGTATTCAGGCTCCTCAAAATAGATGGCATACCGGCCCAGTAATATGATCTGCTGGGCTGAATCATACAATTCAACATTGTCAAAGGCCATACCCATGCCATTGTCCCTGTCATAATAGAGGCTGTCTCCCCTCAGGTATTGCTCATCTGATTCCAGGTATGCATTTTTATTGAATTGGGAGACATTGTTTTGCGTGTCATACCAGCCGTTCTCGCAGTATATGTAATTATCCGGACTGATGATCTCAGTGGGGCCGAGGAAGTAGGCAATCTCTGTCACGGTATGGTATTCAAGGGTGTCTGCGAAAATGGTGTACTCGGGGTTGACAATGACCACACTATCCCTGAAATTCAGCATTTTGCTTTCGCTGTAGTAATATCCAGCCCGGCTGTCCAGGGTATTGTCCCCGTTGACAATATGCCCGTGCCTTTCGTAGTAGCCAACGTTGTTTTCCAGATCAAAATCCAGGTAGTCAGTGGTAAGCGTGGTTTCCTTATCGATCAGGGTGACATGGTGCCGCATTTCGGCAAATTTATTATCGCCGTAATACCGGAGTTGATCACCATACAGGTTTAATGTATCCCCCTGGAGGATGTGAACATTTCCGAATGCATGAACATTGTTTTCCCGTGCGAAATACCAGGCACTGTCACAGCTTAGCAGCATGTCTTGTTGTTGAAAGGCAACCTCTCCGACATATTTTACAACACCACTGGCAACGCTGGCATCGTATTCCATGTAGTCCGAGTTCAGGATCTCAATTTTGTTCTCTTCCTGGGCATGGAGCAGGGTGCCCACAAAGATCAGAGCAAATAAAAGAATTGGCCGGTACATGGTTGATTTTGGTTATTTCACCCAACCTTTGCGGGCAAACTGACATCCGGCAAAAGAATCGTCAACACTGACATAGGTCTCTTCAATCTTCTCATCCACCCATTGCTTAAATACTTCCTTCCTTTTCATCCCCAGAGCCATTTCCTGCAGGACCATATAATCGTCTTTCAGATTGGCCCTGTGGGGACTGCTGCGAGTTCTGAGCCGGACGATCTTGTAGACGTCTTTCCCATTTTCATCCTCTGATTTGAAGGCTTCCGTGATCTCACCTACTTTCAGGTCGCGAAGGGCAATGAATTCTGCAGGCTGTAACTCGTCCATGGTAAAGGTTGTGGTACTGGAGGCAGGATTGACCATGATCCCTCCATTTACTGCAGTATTTACATCTTGTGAATAGATCCTTGCTGCCAGGTCAAATTCTACACTGTCAGTGCGGACCAGGGTGGCAATGCTGTCAAGTTTGCGTGTGGTGGATCTGATGGCCTCAGGTTTAACCTTGGGTTTCATCAGGATATGTCTTGTGTTCACCCTTTCTTCACGTCTTTCAATAAGCTGGATGATATGGAATCCAAAAGATGATTCCACGATGGTGGATACACCTCCTGCTTTGAGACTGAAAGCTGCCTTGGCATATTCCGCATCCAGTTCCCCTTTTCCCATAAAACCAATCTCCCCACCCTTCGTTGCTGAAGGGCCTTCGGAATAGAGCACTGCCAGCGTGGTGAATTTTTCGCCGTCCAGTATCCTCCGCCGGAGATCCAGCAAGGTTTGTTTTACCTCGAAGACGGCAGCTTCATCCACCGCTGGATACCGGGTGATCTGGCTGAGCTCGACCTTTGAGTCAATGTAGGGGATACTGTCCTTCGACATTCGATTATAATAATCCCGGATCTCAGAAGGAGTTACGGTAACATCTCCCGTGATGGTACTCTGCATCTGCCTTGTGATCGATGCGTCCCTTACCACCTCTCTCATATCCTCCTTGATCTCCAGAATGGTTTTTCCAAAATACTCTTCCAGGGCTTCAGGAGAACCGATCATGCTGATGAAGTAACTCAGCCTGTTGTCAAGTTCCATCTCAACGGAACTCTCTGAAATTTCAATACTATCAATTTTGGCCTGGTTCAATAGCAGTTTTTCGCCCAGGAAATTCTCCAGGATAGCACATTTTTCATCCCCCGGCAAATTTATCCCCTGTGCTTTATTCTGCAGGACAAGACCTTCTATGTCTGATTGAAGGATCATAAATTCTCCCACCACGGCTACAACCCTGTCAAGAATGAGGGATTGTCCGGATATACCACCAATCATTGTTCCAGCCAGCAATAACGTACTTAATAAATTCTTCCCTGTCATCATATAGTATCCTTAGTAGATAGTGAAGCTTCCCTTGTTTAACGCGTCCTTGTATATATTATTTTCCAGGTCCCTGACAAACTGGACCTTCCTCTTATTCAGAATGATGCTCCTGATTTTTTGCTCTACATAAGGCAGCGGAGCCACCGTGCCGGCCAGACTGTATTCCTTCAGATTTACCATGTAACGGAAAGCAGAGTCCTGTTGCTCGATGTACCTGTTCCACCGAAGAAAACTTTCTGGAGTCCTTATTTCATTTGGCAGGGCACGTGTAATGGTAGAAAATGGTGTCCAGTTATCATCAAAATAATCATATTTAGCACCATGCTGGTAGCAATAACTTTCCATCTCCCTGAAATCCTCTTCCTTTTCTGATCTGGACATCTGTCTAACCCTCCAGATTTCAGGTGCATCTATCGGAAGTTTGAGGAAAAGAGCCTTTACAATATGCCGGTCAAGGTTGAAATTGGATGGATTTTCCAGGTAATAGGTTTCAATCTCTTCATCACTGATGAGGGTATCCAGTTTCTGAAGGATCAGGTTCTGCTCATATTTATAGATCAACAGGGAAGAACGGTATTCCTCTATCTGCAGCCTTACATCTTTCTGCTCCTCCGTGAGATTCAATTCAGCTTTTTGCAGGATCAGTTGCTTTTTAACCCATTTATCAACATAATTCTGCTGGATCATGATACTATCTTCCGGAGAGACATTATTTGGAAAGATATCCCTTATATCTGAAGGATAGAGGTTATTCTCAAAAACATGCGCCAGTGATTTCTCCCTGGTCCGGGTCTCCAGCTTTGTGCAGGAGAGAGCATGGGTGATCAGTAACAGACCGGCGAGGAGGAACCTGCCATTCAGCATGATGATCCTTTTACTGATTTTGAACATATCGGGTTTAATTTATCTCTGATAGCATTTCCCGGTTGACCTGAACATTGTATTTTGCCCGGAGTGTCTCGATCCAATCAGTCTCCAGGTGGTTCTGGTAATCTGCAGTCACTATTCCCCTGCATTCATCGAGCAACTTGGGTTCAGGCTTCAGTATTTTGTTCTTTAGCACAAAGATAACCTTTCCGTCCTCCTCCGTATTATCAGACATGGGCTCGTTCCAGTCCATTTTGTCAATCAGCGGATGATCTTCCATTTCATACTTATTTATTTCGAATGAAAAGCATGAACTATCGCTGAACTCAGCATAAGCAAGGGATTGTAGCCCTTCAAGTGAAGGCCTTTTTCTCTTTTTCTTGCTCAACTGCTCCCTGGCAAAAGCCGCTACTTCCGCATCCCTGCAGGTGACCAGTGCAGCGTCCAGGCGTTTGTCCCACATATAATTGGATTTGTTATCTTCATAATATGCTTCCAGTCCAACGCTATCCTCCACCGCCTTTGTCCAGACCATCTGATCCGTCAGGTCGAACAGGAGGATCCCGTCATGATACTCCTGAATAAGGTGTTTAAATTCCGGATACTTTCCAGGCAACTGGTCTTCTTCATATTGAAGTACCTGCTCCTCCATAAACTTCTCATAGTGATTGTCGACAAGAACCTGGATGTTTGTTTTGTTAGTGCCTTGTTTATCAGCCAGATAAGATGCGAAATCGGGTTGGGTCACTGACCTGTCACCGATGGTGAACAGCACCTCATTGAGCCCTGCGGCCTTGCTTTTTTCCCAGTTGCGGTTATATATGCTGGAATCCACTACCGAGTAGAAAGGATACAGGTTCTCCCTGTTTTCATTAAAATTATTGTTCTGTTTGATCTTTTCAACCAGGGCTTTTTTACTATATGTATTCCGGTCACTTTTCGTCACATTGGCCCGGAAGTCTGCCTGTACAGTTTCAAAATCATCGTAATTTTTCTGCTCCAGCAGCTTGATGATATGCCATCCGTATGAGGTCTGGATTGGTTCAGATATATCTCCTATATTGGCCAGGGCAAAGCTAGCTTCCTCGAATGGAGCCACCATCCGTCCGGTACCGAACATGGGAAGCTCCCCGCCACGGGCAGCAGAACCCCTGTCTTCAGAATAGCTCTTTGCTATTTGAGCAAAGTCTATCCCGGACTGAAGGCTGTCGTAGAGTTCGAATATCCTATTTTTTGCATCTGCCTTTTTATCATCATTCATACCTTCCGGTGTCATGATCATGATATGGGAGACCCTGACATTTCCCTGGGCAGGCCTGATGTCGTTAACTTTGATCAGGTGATAACCGAACCTGGTACGCACGGGTATGGACACCTTTCCCTTCTCCGTATTGTAAGCCCCGCTCTCAAAGGGATAGACCATACGGAAAACAGTGAACCAGCCAAGCAGACCTGCATTTGTTTTGGCTGAAGGATCATCCGATGTGGCTTTGGCAACGGTTCCGAAATCCTCGCCGGACAGGAGCCTGGCCCTGATCTCAACGGCTTTATTATAGGCCCGCAGCGTATCTTCCGGGGGTGCTTCTGCATTGGCCCGGATAAGGATGTGGCTTACATTGAGCTCTTTCTGGGCCCTTTCAAAAGCTTCCCTGACAAGTGCCTCTACTTCCTCCTCATCGGAGAGATAGGGTTTTGCCAGTTGCTCTTTATAACCGTTGAATTCCTTGAGGAACCGCTGGGTAGTATCCAGTCCCAATTCCTCTGCCTCGATAACCTTCAGTTTAAAATTGATGAAGAGATCGACGTATTCTTCAACCGTTTGCTGTTCCAGTGCTGTGCTGCTGTTATTCTTATTATAGATCCTCTCAAATTCATCCAGGGTTACCTGCCTGTCATGGATGGTCATCAGGATCTTATCCGAGTCAGCCTGACAAAAGATATGTGTTGAAAACAACAGTAACGGAAGGATAAAACGTGTTAATCTGTACATTATAAAAGTATTTTGATTAGGTAAATACAAAAACGAAATTAAACAAATATTATTACCGGCTGTAATTGGGTGCCTCCCTGGTTATGGTAACATCATGCGGATGGCTCTCAACGATACCTGAATGGGTGATCTTCACAAACTGTGCCTGCTGGAGTTCTTCAATCGTCGGTGTACCACAGTACCCCATCCCTGCTCTGAGTCCCCCGATCAGCTGGTAAACAACCTCAGACAAAGTCCCTTTATAAGGAACCCTCGCAGCTATGCCTTCCGGAACAAGTTTATTGATATCATCTTCTACATCCTGGAAGTACCTGTCCTTCGATCCTTTCTGCATGGCCTCAATCGAGCCCATACCCCGGTAGCTTTTATATTTGCGCCCGTTGTAGATGATGGTTTCCCCGGGTGATTCCTCCACACCGGCAAAAAGGGATCCTGTCATGACGGAATGCGCACCGGCTGCCAGGGCCTTTACAATATCACCTGAGTACCGGATCCCTCCGTCGGCAATGACGGGTACACCTGATCCTTTTACCGCCTTGGCCACATCATAAATGGCTGTCAGCTGGGGAACACCTACCCCCGCGATGACACGGGTGGTACAGATGGAACCCGGACCGATCCCTACCTTGACTGCATCTGCTCCGGCTTTTACAAGGGCCTTGGCAGCTTCGGCTGTACCAATATTGCCCAGGATAATATCTGTATCAGTAGCAAGTTTTCTGGCTTTTTTCAGGGTTTCTATTACGGGACCGGAATGTCCGTGGGCTGTGTCGATGATCACTGCATCTGCCCCGGCATCAACAAGGAGCTGTATCCTTTCGGCAGTATCGCTGGTAACGCCAACCGCGGCAGCGACACGTAACCTGCCCTGGGCATCTTTACAGGAATTGGGACGGTCTTTTGATTTGGTAATATCCTTGTAGGTGATCAGTCCGATAAGACGATTGTCCCCATCCACAACAGGTAATTTCTCAATCTTGTGTTTCTGGAGGATCTCTGCAGCTTTGATCAGGTCTGTTTTCTGTGTGGTGGTGATGATATTATTCCGGGTCATTACCTCCTGGATCGGCCTGGCCATGTCCGTTTCGAACCTCAGGTCACGGTTGGTCAGGATCCCGATCAGTTTCCTGTTATCATCCACCACCGGGATCCCGCCTATCTTGTATTCCTGCATAAGCATAAGCGCATCGGCTATGGTCCCTTCTTTCAGGATGGTGATGGGATCGAGGATCATAATGTTCTCTGCCCGCTTTACGTTCTTCACCTGTTTGGCCTGATCTTCAATGGACATATTCTTATGGATCACACCCATGCCCCCTTCCCTGGCAATGGCTATGGCAAGGTTAGCCTCGGTCACGGTATCCATGGCCGCGGAAACAATCGGCATCTTCATAGGGATGTTTCTGGAGAGCCTTGTACTAAGGCTTACTTCCCGTGGCATTACCTCAGAGTATGATGGAACGAGCAGAACGTCATCAAAGGTTAAACCTTCTGATCTGACTTTATCTTCCTGGAAGGACATATTTGCAGTGTTTTTGAGGGTTATAAAATTGTGCGAAAATACAAAAAAAATGGCGATATTACATACTGACTATCAATGAACATTTACCAGCAAATACTGATCCGCTACTGGGGGTACCCTGACTTCCGGCCGGTGCAGGAAGACATTATCAAATCTGTAGCAGCAGGACACGATACCCTGGGTTTGCTCCCGACAGGAGGAGGCAAATCACTTACTTTCCAGGTTCCTACCCTTGCAGGAGATGGGATGTGCCTGGTCATTACTCCCCTGATTGCCCTGATGAAGGACCAGGTAGAGAAGCTGGTCCAGAAAGGGATCAAGGCCATGGCCCTTCACTCGGGACTGTCAAGGGAGGAGATTGATATCGGACTGAACAATGCCATCTATGGGAACTACAAATTTCTGTATGTCTCCCCGGAGCGCCTGGCAACAGATATTTTCCGCATCAGGTTGCCCCAGATGAATCTCTCCCTGGTCACGATAGATGAAGCCCATTGTATCTCCCAGTGGGGCTATGATTTCCGTCCCTCCTATATGAAGATCGCAGATTTGCGTGAACATATCCCCGATGTACCATTCCTTGCACTCACCGCCACGGCAACCAGCAAGGTGATTGATGATATCCAGGAGAAACTGCATTTCAGGGAAAGAAATGTCCTGCGGGCCAGTTTTAATAGGGAAAATCTCGTTTACACAGTTAAGGACGTGGAGGACAAGGAGCATTACCTGCTGGATCTTTTACACCAGATGGATGGATCAGGCATTATCTATGCCAGGAGCAGGAAGAAAACCAGGGACCTGGCAAATTACCTGAGGCAGGAAAAAATATCATGCGACTATTATCATGCGGGCCTGCAGCAGGATATCCGACACCGGAAGCAATCTGAATGGATGACCGGCCATACCCGGGTGATCATTGCTACCAATGCATTTGGGATGGGGATTGACAAACCGGATGTCAGGTTCGTGATCCATATGGATATTCCCGATTCCATTGAATCCTACTTTCAGGAAGCAGGCCGTGCCGGGAGGGATGGCAAAATGGCCCATGCCGTCCTGCTGTACAGTCCTTCCGATAAGAAAAGTGTGGAACAACGCATCAGCAGGAATTATCCTGAGATCGATGAGATCAAGCAGATCTACCGTGCCATTGGAAATTTTTACCAGATACCCGTGGGGACAGCCAAAAATCAGGTTTTTGATTTCAATGTGGCAGATTTTGCAGCCAGATACAAGCTGTCTATCATGACCATCTACAGTAGCCTTAAGTTTCTGCAACTGGATGGATACATGGAACTTACAGAGGAAATATTTAATCCTTCCAAACTGAAATTCCTGATCAGCCGGGATGAATTGTATAAATTCCAGATTGCCAATGTTGATTTTGATGCTTTTATCAAGCTTGTACTGCGTACCTATACCGGACTTTTCACTGATTATATTACCATTTATGAAGGATCGCTTGCCAACCAGGCCAGGGTGAAACCGGAATTGATCATCCAGTATCTCAAGCGTCTCAGTTCCATGGGTATCATACGGTATCTTCCCCAGAAAAAGACCCCGGTGATCATATTTACTGAAGAAAGGCTGGATGTCAAATCACTGCATATCAGCAAGAAGCACTACCTGGACCGGAAAAAGGAGTATATTGACAGGCTGGAAACACTGATGGAATATGCATCAGGAAAGAACCGCTGCCGGAGCCTTTTCCTGCTGGCCTATTTCGGGGAAAAGGGCCGGGATAAATGCGGGCAATGTGATGTATGCATGCAGGACCAGGAGCTCGATGTAAACAAATACGAATTTGACAGGGCCGTGGAAGAAACCCGGACACTTCTTCGTAATAAACCACTTTCCCTGGATGAACTTGTAAAAGAGCTGGGGCTTCCAAGTGAGAAGTCCATTATCGTGATCCGCTGGCTTCTGGATCATAATAAGATTCTCAAGAGACTGGATGAGCGATTGTCATGGAATAATTGACACGGTCTGGCTTGGTTCAGACATCGAATTTGTGTTTCTTTGTGCACTTGCTATCCAGTTGAATAATATGTTCCAACCCACCATCGATAAGGAAGAATTAAAGAAGTTGCCATTGAAGGCATTTCCTGGAACCATCCATGTGGTTGATACATCGGCCGGAATGAAAAAATATCTTTCGGTTCTGAAACAGGAAAAAGTGATTGGATTTGATACCGAAACCAGGCCGACTTTTAAAAAGGGTATGTTCAACCAGATCTCTCTTGTCCAATTTTCAACACAGTTCCATGCATTCCTCTTCAGGATCGCTTCGTTGAATTTGCCGGATGAAATGATAGAACTATTTGAAGATGATTCCATTAAAAAGGTTGGAGCTGCTTTGCATGATGACCTGATAGATCTGCGCAAGATCAGGGATTTTAAAGCCGGCGGGTTCCTGGATCTTCAGAAATACGTTGAGGCTTTTGGGATTGAGAATAAAGGTGTGGCCAAGCTGACAGGGATTGTACTAGGATTCCGGATCTCTAAAAACCAGCAACTTTCCAACTGGGATGCCGAATCCCTAACTGAAGCCCAGAAAGAATATGCAGCCACTGATGCCTGGGTCTGCCTCCGGATATACAATGAACTACAGAATCTTAAATTAAAATGAAAGACCCCGTAAAGATCATACTGCGTTCTGGCAAAGATCAATCCTTGAAGCGATACCATCCCTGGGTCTTCTCAGGCGCCATAAAAAAGATACATGGGGAGCCCGCTGACGGAGACATTGTCCAGGTATACTCTAACCAGGATGAATTCCTCGGAACGGGGCATTACCAGGATGGGTCCATTGCCATCCGGATACTTTCCTTCAGAAAAGAAGAGATAGGAGAGGATTTCTACCTGACGCGGATCAGAGAGGCTGTTAGTGCCAGGGAGCAACTTGGTTTGCTGAATAATCCGGAAACCAATGTGTTCAGGCTGGTGAATGCAGAAGGGGATGGTTTACCCGGACTCATCATGGACTACTACAATGGCACTCTGGTAATGCAGTTTCATTCCATTGGCATGCAGCGGCACCGGGACCTTCTGGTGAAGGGTTTACAGGAGATCTTTGGGGAAAAGCTGACTACCGTTTATGACAAAAGTGCTTCTACACTTCCTTCACGTGTAGCTTCCAAATACCAGAATGAGTATTTATTCGGCGGACCGGAACAGAAAATAGTAAAGGAGAATGGGAACCAATTCCATATCAACTGGGAAAGAGGGCAGAAAACGGGTTTTTTTATCGACCAGAGGGAAAACCGTGAATTACTGGGTAAATATTCAGCAGGCAGGAAGGTGCTGAACCTTTTCGGGTATACCGGGGGATTTTCTGTGTATGCCAGGCAGGGTGGGGCGGAGTTGGTACATACGGTGGACAGTTCGGCACATGCCATAGACATGGCGGATCAGCATATAGAACTGAACTTCGGAACCCCGGAGAAACATAAAGGGATCGTGGCCGATGCCTTTGAATTCCTGGCCAGTCCACCCGAAACCTATGATCTGATGATCCTCGATCCTCCAGCTTTTGCCAAGCACCACAACGTACTGAATAATGCACTTCAGGGTTATAAGCGGCTAAATGCCAAGGCGATAAGGGCTGTGGGACCAGGAGGTATCATATTTACTTTCTCCTGTTCCCAGGCGGTCAGCAGGGAGAATTTCAGAAAATCCGTTTTTGTGGCGGCTGCAAACACCGGCCGAAGGGTACGCGTTCTTCACCAGCTGACGCAGCCGGTTGATCATCCCGTAAGCATCTACCATCCGGAAGGGGATTATTTAAAGGGACTGGTCCTGCAGGTGGACTAAACCTCCTTCATTGACAATTGTATCCTTTTACGGTCAACATCCACAGTCAGGACCTTCACCTGTACGTGTTCATGGATCTTGACCACTTCGTTCGGATCGGAAATGAAGCGGTCCGCCAGCTGTGAGATATGCACCAGTCCGTCCTGTTTCACACCTACATCAACAAATGCCCCGAAGTTGGTAATGTTTGTCACAATGCCCGGGATCACCATGCCTTCACTGAGATCTGAAATGCTCCTGACATCCTGGGCAAATTCGAATACCTTGATGCGGGACCGCGGGTCCCTCCCTGGTTTTGCCAGTTCCTCCATGATATCCTGCAGGGTGGGAAGGCCGGTCTGAGGGCTAACGTATTGATCAAGCTGTATTTTTTTTCGAAGGGTCTCATCCGCCATCAGGTCAACCACCTGGCAATGCAGGTTGCCAGCCATCTTCTCCACCACCTTATAGCTCTCCGGGTGTACAGCGGAATTATCCAGCGGCTGTTTTGCATCAGGGATCCGCAGGAAGCCGGCAGATTGTTCAAAAACCTTTTCCCCCATACGGGCCACCTTCATCAGTTCCTTCCTGGATTTGAAAGGGCCTTTTTCCCTGCGGTGTTCAACGATATTCTGAGCAAGGGTGGGGCCCAATCCAGAAATATAAGTCAGAAGATGCTTGCTGGCGGTATTCAGGTTCACACCCACCTTGTTCACAGAGCTTTCAACCACCTGGTCCAGGCTTTCTTTCAGGCTTCCCTGGTCCACATCATGCTGGTATTGTCCAACCCCAATCGATTTAGGATCGATCTTCACTAGTTCCGCCAACGGGTCCATCAGTCGTCTGCCTATGGATACGGCACCACGTACGGTAACGTCATACTCGGGGAACTCCTCCCTGGCCACCTTCGAGGCAGAATAAATGGATGCCCCGTTTTCGTTAACAACAAAGACCTGCAGGTCACGGTCGAAGCGCAATTTCCGGACAAACTGTTCGGTCTCCCGGCTGGCAGTTCCATTCCCGATGGCAATGGCATCGATCTTATAGGCATTTACGAGGGAAACCACTTTTTTGGATGCCGCACCCTTTTCATTCTGCGGTGCATGGGGGTAGATGGTCTCGTTATGCACCAGGTTTCCCTGGCGATCCAGGCAAACCAGTTTGCAGCCGCTGCGGAACCCGGGGTCCAAAGCCAGTACGGCCTTTTCTCCAAGGGGGGCGGCCATGAGTAATTGACGTAAGTTCTCTGCGAATACCCTGATGGCTTCTTCATCGGCCTTTTCCTTGGACAGTTTTCTGAATTCGGTCTCGATGGAAGGCTGTAAAAGCCTTTTATATGAATCCTTAACAGCTTCTCTTACCTGTTCCGATATGTCCAAACTTCCTTTCACAAATATGTCCTCCAGCAGTTCAATCGCTGCCTCCCGGACGGGTTCCAGGGATATTTTCAGGAATCCTTCGTCCTCACCGCGGAGCATGGCCATTATCCGGTGTGATGGACAACGGTTCAGGGGTTCCGAGAATTCAAAATAATCCTGGTATTTGATGCCGTCCTCCTCCTTGCCCTTGACCACCTTTGATCCGATCAGGGCATTTTTGCCAAACAGGCGGCGTATGGATTCCCTGGCCCTTTTATTCTCATTCACCCATTCCGCAATGATATCCCTGGCTCCCTGGAGGGCATCTTCCACGGATACCACTTCATCGGTAACAAATGCTTCAGCTCTTTTTTCGACAAGCGATTCCTGTTGTTTCATCAGGATCTTCGCCAGTGGTTCGAGTCCTTTGTCCCTTGCCACAGATGCCCGGGTCTTTCTCTTGGGTTTATAGGGAAGATAAATATCCTCCAGTTCATTCATATTGGAGACCCCCTCTATCTGCCTTTTCAACTCATCGGTAAGTTTGCCCTGTTCTTCAATGCTCTTCAGGATGGCCTCCCGGCGTTTATCCAGATCAAGCAGTTGGTTATGGGTTTTCTGGATATCCAGCAATACCGTCTCATCCAGGCTTCCGGTAGCTTCTTTCCGGTACCTGCTGATAAAGGGAATGGTGGCTCCTTCGCTGAATAACTTAAGTGTATTGGTCACCTGCCAGGGGACGATATTCAGGCCCTTTGCAATGACATTTTCATAGTTCTTTTCCATCTGTAAAAATTTACATCTTTTCAATGAGTTCCGATCTCAGCCAATCAAAAGCTGCCTTCTGATTGTAGACAATCTCACTTCTCAGCAAGCCTTCCATGTCTCCTGCAAAGAGCAGGTCATTTTCCTTTTCTTCTATGTTTTGTAAGAACACTTTTTTGCTTGGTAGGTTTCTGCCCGCTGAAAAGGCAGTATATTCTTTAAAGCAATGTACAATCTGAAATAAATCCAGATCCATATGTAATCGGGCGTAATCAAGGTCAAATAAGTCCCTTCCTTTTCTGCGCTGATATAAAGCCCTCAATTTGGTTCCGAGCAACTCATTAATGCTATACGTTCTGATTAAAGCCCCTCCATTATACCAATCGTTGCTCACTTCAAAGGGAAATTCTACCCAATCCAAAACATTGAAATGTTCCTTGCAATTGATTTCTAATTTCAAACGCATTCTAATACCTTCGTATTCAGAAGTATAGCGATAAAGCGCCTTAGCTCCATGCCCTCTTACCTCTGTTTTTCGGTCTTCTTCAAAAAAGCCAATCACCTCACCTAAATGTTCCATGATCGGTTTGATAGGTCCTGCATTAATCTGTACCAGATCAATGTCTTCCGAATAACGGGAGGCTGGCTGAAGATATAGTTTATGTAATGCTGTACCGCCCCTAAATGCAAGATGTTTTCGCAGAAATTCATCAGAGAAAATTTCAATCAATAGCCTGCTGATAATTAAGTCTTGTTCCACCTGAGCAAATTCCTTCCAGGGGGCCTGAATTTGCCATTTTGCTATGTTAGGTTTGGGAATCATTAATCGCTTTCAAGTTTTATGTTCACATCCACCTTCCATTTGTTATTTACTGATCCGGGTTTTTGTTGGGAATTTGGACTTAATAAAACCGGGAAAAACTGTTTTGATCTTAGTTGGTCGAATATCTGTTCCAGGTGTTCTTCATTTCCGCCAACTTCTTCCAGTAAGAATCCAAATCGCTGCAAAGTACTTGTTTTTGGGTACCAGCTTAGCAATTCGGACAAATCCTGCTCATCAATCTCCTCTGCCAATTCTTCAATGGTTGCTAACATCCTATTTAAACCTCCCAACTTAGTTTGATGGTGTATTAGATCCAGAGCAGTTAAACCAGGGGTTGAAATTCTAAATTTTCCTGCATCAGCCTTTTTGATTAAAATGTTTTTATCAGGCCAATGGCTTGTGGTAAAGAATCTGATATCAATAGTATTTTTGCTAATGTCATTGAGCTTTGGAATGTCTGTCATCACATAATCTCGTTGGACCTGTTGATGGCTTGCCCCGTGAATTTTAGCCGCTGTGTAAAATCCCAGATAATAATTCTTGTTTAAATACCTGAATAATTTCTCTCCATAAAGCTGAATGGGAAGTCTTCCGGAAAATGAGTATCTGGGAGGGATGATCAGGTAATACCCCTTTCTCAGGTTTACAATTTCCCTTTTATTTACCAATCTTGATAATTCACTGCTGATAGATGTTTTATTTCGACGAAGCGCTTGTTGGAGCTCATACAGTGAAAATGAATATTCTTCAAAGGATAAAAGTTGTTTTATGTAGTTGGCAACAGTCATTCTTAGTATTTATTCGAGAAAGATACTGTATTTTCGGTAATAAACTCAAATTATTACTAAGAAATCTTTAGAACCAGGAAGTGTCGTCTGGCTCCTTCGCTGAATAATTTAAGGGTATTGGCCACCTGCCAGGGGTGGATATTCAATCCTGTGGCAATGACCTTTTCGTAGTTCTTTTCCATCTGTAAAAGTTAGATGGCAAGGGTAGTAATTCTGGTCTAGAAGCCTGCTGCCACGCCAACACTGAAAATGGGATCCCATGCGTTGTATGGGGACCGTTCATTCTGCAGTACATCGAAGAGAACCTGCGCGGTCAACCAGACATGTCTGCCAATGGGCTGGCTATAACCACCGCCAACATAAAGGAAGGGGACCCACTCACGGTTTGAGGTTCCATCATAATTGTAGAGTTCATAACTGAATTGTTCATATTCCACATGGGCATAAAGCCTTGGAATGATCCGGTACCGGGCGAAAATACTTCCCCCGTAGTTGGATGAGGTATAGGTATCTGTATACCTCTTGTCACTAACATACTCGTACCCGATCTTCAGTCCCCCGGAAAGCTTGGGTGTAAATTTATATCCCAGAAGTGGATAGACACCAATCCTGGTGTATGAACCAACTGATAATGACGCATAACCCCCCAGGTACACCCTTTTATAGATAGGTGGTTGCTGTTTCTTAGCCGGTTCTTGTTTTGTTGCCTGTTCCGGCTGTTGCTCCTGTTGTTGCTCCTGCTCCTGCTGGGTAGCGACCTGGGTTGTATCCTGGCCAAACGAAACACCTGCCAGTAATAGTGTTGCCAATAAAACACCGAGTAATAATTTCATTTCCTTATTTTAAAATGGTATATAGTAGTATCTAAATATATGATTATATCCTGAATCAGTCGGGATGATTTGCAGAATATTATCTAAATTAGGAAAATCAAACCATATTAATAATGATTGAAGAAAAATTCCCTGAACAAAAAACACAGGACACCGTATTGAAAACTACTATAGACCTGGTAGTGAAGATCGGGTTATTGTTGCTGGTCATTTTCTTTTGTTTCAAGATCTTACAGCCCTTTGTACATGTTTTACTCTGGGCCATGATCATTGCCATCATTTTATTTCCCCTCTATGAGAAATTGGGGAGCTATTTTGGAAGGCGGAAAAAATTGGCATCGGTCATGATAATTATTCTGGTACTGGCGATTTTGCTGATACCTTCATACTGGTTGGTCGGTTCACTTGTTGATGGGTTGAGGGAACTTGGAGAGAGTTTGCGAGAGGGGAGTTTTCAGATTCCCCCACCTAAAAAGGAAATAGCTGAATGGCCCCTGATAGGCAACTGGCTCTATACAAACTGGCTGGCAGCTTCTGAAAACCTGGGTGAGATAGTTGTGAAATATTTGCCACAGCTAAAGGCCTTAGGTGAAAAGCTGATGGAGGCCTTGGCAGGGACCGGGGCCGGTATTTTGCAATTTGCTGTGTCTATCATTATTGCCGGCGTTTTTCTGACTTACTCAGCTGATGCCTCTAGGTCAGGAAAAAATTTATTCACCAAACTTATGGGAGAACGGGGAGAGAGTTTTACCAAGGCCGCAGAACAAACAATCCGGAACGTAGCCACCGGTGTTATAGGTGTCGCACTCATTCAGTCCGTTCTTGTCGGTGCTGCCCTGCTCATTATGGATTTACCACTGGCGGGTGTATGGATCATACTGACCCTGATCCTGGCCATCGCCCAATTGCCTGTCTCACTGGTGACCATCCCGGTGATCATCTGGCTTTTTGCCTTCAAGGAGCCATTGCCGGCTGTTTTGTGGACCATTTACCTGCTGTTGGCCGGTCTCTCAGACAATGTTTTAAAACCCATGCTGATGGGAAAGGGGGCTGTTGTCCCAATGCTGGTGATATTCCTGGGTGCCATTGGTGGATTCATTGCCTTTGGTTTCCTTGGACTCTTTCTCGGTGCCATAGGCCTCTCACTGGGATACAAGCTTTACCTGACCTGGCTGGATGAATAGATCCTGGCCAAATAAATGCTAAATAATATGATTGATGAAGACAATCAATAGAATTATTTTCCTCTCCATCTTGATGGCAATCCTGCCACATTGAATGCCCAGGTGCTTATTTCTCTTTTATTTGGGGATGCATTAAATTCTGAAAAAATTGAATTTGGACTGATTGGCGGTATGAATCGTTCATATATATATGACATCGATGCTTCTAAAGGGCTTAATAATTTTAACCTCGGGTTTTATTTTCATATCCTTATGAAGAAAAGTTCCTATTTAAATACCGGTGTGCTGGTAAAATCAAATGTCGGTGCCACAGGGATGCCCACATATTCGATTGGGGATGAGGATTTTGATGCAGTGTTTCAAGATGGGATATTGACCAAAAAAACTAGCTGCTTTTATGTACCTATCCTCTTTCACCAGCGGTTTAAAAACCGTTGGTATATTCAGGCCGGACCGCAGCTGGGACTGATATATAAGCCAAAGGATATTTTTGAAATATCTGAATCTGAAGGAGATATTTCTTATGAGCGTGTTGTAAGGGATGAATATAAATACATTGATGCCGGTCTGCTTTAAATTCAAGAAAAAAACCAAAAGTGTAAGTGCCGGAATAAATTACTAATTTGGCCTGGTGAATGTGAGTAAAACGCCTGATCTTAAAATCAGGAACTCATCCATATACTTTTATGTAAAAATCCCAATTGGCGCAGGGAAAAGTGAAAAAATGGCTATCGTACTATATAATTACTGCATAATAATTTATATTTGTCCGGTCGACCATTTGAAATCACTATTAATTCTCAGATAAAACGATTATCCATGTCTAAAAACCATTTTCTGTTGATGGCGGTGCTAACCCTTGTTCTGCCATTCATTCTCCTTACCTCATGCAAGGAAAAGGCACAACAGGCACCTCCACCCCCAGCGATCCAGGTTCACGAAGTCAATGCTTATGATATTCCATTCATCATGGAATTTGTAGGACAGACCTATGGATTATTTGATATTGCCATCCGGGCCAGGGTGGAGGGATTCTTGGAAGGTGTGCATTTTCAGGAGGGTTCCGATGTAAGCAAGGGGCAGCTGTTATACAGCATTGATCCATTGCCTTTTGAGGCAAAGGTGGCTGAACAGAAAAGCCGGCTGGCACAGGCCGAGACTGCTAAGGTCAAAATGAAAAGTGACCTGGACAGGATCAGGCCCCTGGCGGAAATGAATGCGGTCAGCCAGCGGGACCTTGATGCGGCGGTGGCGAATTATGATGCTACCATCTCCGAGGTGGAGGCAGCTGAAGCCTCACTGCGGGCTGCAACTATAGAACTGGGTTACACGAAGATCTATTCTCCCATTGACGGCATCATAGGGATCACCCAGGCCAAGCCCGGTGATTTTGTGGGAAGGGAACCCAACCCTGTGGTTTTGAATGGGGTTTCCAAAACCAATGTGATCCTGGTACGGTTCTCTTTGACCGAGGCACAATACCTCAGTCTCGGCAAGCGAAATGTCCAAGTCCAGAAAGAGGGCGAAGAGTCATCCGAGAAAGTAACCCTGAGACTACTTATGGCAGGTGGTTATGAACATGAGCAGACGGGAAGGGTCGATTTTGCAGACCGCAGCATTAATTCCACGACTGGAACCCTTCTTCTTCAGGCATCCTTTGACAATCCAAATCAAATCGTTCGGCCGGGACAGTTTGCCAGGATCAGAGCCATTTTTGATATTGAAGAGGATGTGGTTATGATCCCCCAGCGCTGTGTTACCGAATTGCAGGGCAGATTCCTGGTCAACGTGGTCGGTGAAGGCAATATCATTGAATCACGCGAAGTAGAACTAGCCTTTAAGAACGGGAATATGTGGGCCGTTGAAAGCGGTCTGGAGAAAGGAGATGTGATCGTGCTTGAAGGACTGCAGATAGCCCGGGAAGGAGTGACCATCTCTCCGGTCCTCGCTGATTTCGAGATCATAAAAGAGAAAGTCTAGACCATGGAAGGAGGCAACTTTTTTGTACGAAGGCCCATCGTGGCCATGGTCATTGCCATCGTGATCATTATTGTGGGCTTAGTCTCCCTGCTGGGATTACCGATGGAGCAATATCCGAATATTACCCCGCCCATAGTCGAAGTCAAAGGGACCTACACAGGTGCCAATGCAGTCAATGTTGAGCAGTCGGTGGCTACCCCTGTGGAACAGGAGATGAACGGAGTGGAGAACATGATCTACATGAAGTCCATCAATTCCAATGACGGCATCATGAACCTCCAGATCTCCTTTGAGGTCGGAGCCGATCCCGATATGAGTACAGTGTTCGCACAGAACAGGGTGTCAGCTGCTACAGCCAAACTCCCGGAGGATGTTAAAAAATTCGGGGTGTCCACCAAGAAGACCCTTCCCAATATTATGCTCATGGTGACCCTCACATCCGACGGGCGTTATGATCAGAACTTTTTAGGAAACTATGCCCTGATAAACATCAAGGACGTACTGGCCCGGATCAAGGGAATAGGCAATGTAAATGTACTGGGAGCCAGCGACTACTCCATGCGGATCTGGGTAAAACCTGACCGCCTGGCCCACCTGGGGATTTCCATTGGTGATATCAAAAAGGCCATCTCCGAGCAGAACATCATTGTCCCGGGAGGAAAATTCGGTGCGGAACCGGCACCTGAGGGTACGGAATTTACCTATACCGTCAGGATGCCTGAACGCCTCCAGACAGCCGAGGAGTTCGGGAACATCATTGTACGCACCAACCATGATGGATCCCAGGTCCATGTATCTGATATCGCGCGGGTTGAGCTTGGGGTGGAAACGTATCTGGCATATACCAGACTCGATCAGGAAGAAGCTGCCATTATTGCCCTCTACCAGATGCCGGGGTCAAATGCGGTAGAGCTGCAGGAAGTCGTACTCAAGACCATGGAAGAGCTCAAGGCAAACTTCCCGGAGGGTATAGATTATACAATTTCCCTGGATACTACAACGCCGATTACTGCCGGGATCAAGGAAATTCTCAACACCCTGTTAATCGCCATTGTGCTGGTGGTCCTGGTAGTATTCATATTTATCCAGGATTTCCGTGCCACCCTGATCCCTACACTTGCTATCCCTGTATCTCTCATCGGGGCCTTTGTTCTCTTCCCCATGCTGGGTTTCACTATAAATACCCTTTCCCTGCTGGGACTTGTACTGGCCATCGGGATAGTGGTGGATGATGCCATTGTAGTAGTGGAGGCGGTGCAGGTCAAGATCGAAGAAGGCCTTACTCCCAAAGAGGCCACCATAGCTGCCATGAAAGAAGTGACTGCCCCGGTTATTGCCACCACACTTGTTCTGGTGGCTGTATTTGTGCCGGTGGCCAGTATGGGTGGTATCACAGGCAGGCTCTACCAGCAATTCGCCATCACCATCGCTGTATCCGTACTGTTTTCTTCTTTGAACGCCCTTACGCTGAGTCCGGCTTTATGTTCCCTGATCCTGCGCAAGTCCAAACCCTCAAAAGGTATTATGGGTAAATTTTTTACCGGATTCAACAACACCTTCGACAGGACATCTGTTGGCTATATGAAATTTACCAATGTAGTGGCCCGCAAGATCAAACGAAGCATCGTCTTTATCGTGGTCATAAGTGGTAGTATTCTCCTGGTGGGTAAATTCATCCCCGGAGGCTTCGTCCCGGAGGAAGACCAGGGCTATTTCTATGTCAATATACAGTTGCCTGATGCGTCCTCTATTCAGCGGAGTGATATCATTGCCAGGCAGGTTGAAGACATCCTCTTCGCCCATAAAGATGAAATTAAATATGTCACTACTGCTACAGGATACAGCCTCTTGTCCAACTCCATGGCACCGAACGCGGGATTTCTTTTTATAACTACCACTGATTGGGATGAAAGGGATAATACGGTTAACGAGATTGTTCAGGCCCTGAATATGGAATTCAGGCAGAAAATCAAAGGCGCCGCGGTCTTTGCTTTTGGTCCACCGGCCATACCCGGGCTCGGGAGCGGCTCCGGCTTTACCCTCATGCTTCAGGACCGCCTTGGAAATACCCCTGCCTATCTGTCCGCTGAAGCTGCAAAATATATAGCAGCGGCCCAGCAAAGGCCGGAAATCGGTTCCATATTCACTACCTACAGATCAAATGTACCCCAGCGATACCTGGACATTGATATTGACAAGGCGCTCAAAATGGGTGTCCCTCTGGGTGAACTCTACAGCACTGTCGGAGCCTTTCTTGGAGGAGCTTATGTGAGTGATTTCAACCGCTTTGGCAGGTTGTACAAGGCATTTATACAGGCCGAACCGGAATACCGCTTGAATGCTGACAAGCTCAACCTGTTTTTCATCAGGAACGACAAGGGGGAAAACGTGCCCCTGGCCACGCTGATTACGGTCAGGGAGGCGAACGGGCCTGATTATACCGTCCGTTTCAACTTACTCAGATCAGTGGAACTGTCCGGGCAACCAGCCCCGGGTTATTCTTCGGCCGATGCCCTCGATGCACTGGAGGAGGTAGCAGGAGAGGTGCTACCCCAGGGCGTTGGATATGCCTGGGCCAATATGTCCTACCAGGAAAAGATGGCAGGCGGGGCAGGGAGCATCGTATTTGTTTTTGCCCTTGTATTTGTTTTTCTCATCCTGGCGGCACAGTATGAAAGCTGGTCACTTCCTTTCAGCATCCTGCTGGGTACTCCCTTCGCTATTTTCGGTGCCATGTTGTTCGTAGCCATTTTCAGGATCTTCAGCCCCAGCTTTGAAAACAATGTCTTTATGCAGGTATCGCTGGTCATGCTCATTGCCATGGCTGCCAAGAATGCCATCCTGATCGTCGAGTTTGCCAACCTTGAATTTGAAAAGGGACTGAAACTGTACGATGCAGCGATGAAGGCAGCCAAGATGCGTTTCAGGCCCATCCTGATGACCGCCTTTTCTTTTATTCTGGGAATTTTTCCATTGATACTGGCCTCGGGCGCTGGTGCTGAGGCGAGAAAGGTCATGGGTGTCGCCCTGCTCGGAGGAATGGTGATGGCGACAATACTGGGGGTTTTCTTCTACCCGATGTTATTCGTTTTTATCGGGAAGATTGCCAAATACGAGCAGAAACGCGATAAAAAACTGGCAGAAAAAGCATCATCTAAAAACCCGGAATCATGATAAGATATACAACATTTATACTTGTCCTTGCCGTCCTGGTCCTTGGCGGATGCAAGGTAGGGCCCAACTATGAAGCCCCGGCCATCGAAACATCTACGAGTTTCATGTATGACAGCCTGATGGGTGACAGTACCGTCAATATTGAATGGTGGGAACTGTTTGACGATGAACAGCTGGATACCCTGATCAAGACGGCCCTTGCAAACAACCTGAGTGTGCTTCAGGCTGCCTCCAGGGTAAATGAGGCCAAGGCTTATCTTGGTTTTAATCAAGCAGATCTCTGGCCGGCATTGAATTATAACGGGAGCGTACTGGTCCCGGATAACTCCCAGATAAGCCCCATGGGTTCCTTTCTTACTGCAGGGATTGTTTGGGAATTGGATTTCTGGGGAAAGTTCCGCAGGGCCAACGAAGCCGCGAGAGCTGAACTGCTGGCTTCGCAATATGCCCAGCGATGGATCTATGTCAGCCTTATCGCGGATGTGGCCAGCACTTATTTTGCTTATCTGGACTTCAAACAGCGGTATGAGATCTCTGTCAGAACCCTGGCCTCAAGGCAGGAATCCCTCAGGATCATTGCAGCGCGGTTTGATAAAGGGACCGCCCCTGAACTCGACCTGAACCAGGCCCAGATCCAGGAAGCGATTGCTGCTGCTTCAATACCCCAGAACCTGAGGTTAATGGCCATTACCGAAAATACGCTAAACCTGCTGCTTGGCCAACATCCCAGGCCCCTGTTGATTGAAACAAAATTGGAGGATGTTAAGCCTCCTTCTGACATTCCGGTGGGTATCCCCTCCGAGATCCTTGCCCGGCGGCCGGATGTGAAGCAGGCTGAGCAGATGCTGATTGCACAAAATGCCAGGATAGGTGTGGCCCAGGCCATGCGGTTCCCATCCATCAGTTTAACCGGGCTTTTTGGGGCTGCTAGCCCTGAGTTGGGATCATTGCTTTCATCCAACTCCCTGGGCTGGTCTGCTGCTGCAGGTATAGTGGGACCCATATTTGAATTCGGCAAGAACAAAAGGCGGGTAGAAATCGAAAGATCCCGCACCGAGCAGGCCACCTATGGATATGAACAGAGTATCCTGCTGGCCCTGGCGGATGTGGATGATGCACTGATCAGCCTGCAAACCAATGAAGATGTATTGTTGGCCGTTAATCGACAGATGATTGCTGCAGGGAATGCCAACATGCTTTCAAGGGAAAGATATAATGGGGGAGTAACAAGCTACCTCGAGGTGCTTGACTCTGAAAGAACATATTTTAATGCAGAATTAACGGCATCCAACAGCTACCGCACCTATCTAATTAGCCATATCCAGCTGTACAAGTCCTTGGGAGGAGGATGGATCACACCTGAGGAAAAGCAGGCGGAAGAAGAAGGCAGCGGCTTTAGAGTAGCATAAGATTAAAACTGGCATCATCCTTCTCCGCAGCATATTTTTTCCCCGCTTGGCATTGTCCATCAGTTCTCATGGATTAGATTATATTTACAATATCATGTTATCCCCGGAAAGAACCTACAGGCAAATCACCAGAACAGCCGCACTCGCAGGACTTATTCTTAACTTAATTCTGGTAAATCCGGCTGCAGCACAATCCAATGATTCAACCAACATTGGTCACTCTGATAAAAGACCACGCTTCCATATCTCGGTAGATGGAGTATATGCTATGCTGGAGACCAATATTCGTTTTGAATCACAGAATAGCATCCTTGGGGCTAAGATAAACCTTGAAGAAAGTCTGGGCTTTGATAAATCCAGGATCATGCCAATGTTCATGGCTACATTTAACATTAAAAACAGGCATAGTTTATTAGGGATTGTCTACCAGTCTGCCACGCGATTCCTATATTAAAACAGAGAGAGAATTTGAATATAATGGTAATATCATTGAGGTAGGGACTGAAATAAATTCCTATTATAATACTAATGTATTCAGTGTTGGTTATATGTATGATGTTGTCCGTGATTCAAAGGCAAATCTCGGATTGTTTGTGAATTTTTACATCATGACGCTAAGTTCCGGGATCCAAACTGCCGGTGGACTTATTGATGAAAATTTTAAGGTTACGGCACCTTTGCCAAATTTTGGGGCCATAGCGCAATACAAGCTATCCAAGAGGATTGGATTATCTGGGTTTTTCAGCATTTTCTTTCTCACGGTAGGAGACTTCTCCGGAGCGATCCATAATATTGGGGGAGAACTGGATTTCTATTTAACCCCCTGGCTGGATCTGGGACTTGGATACTATTTGTTAGATCTCAACATTGAAGCAGAAACATCTCAGTTTGTAGGAATATTTGATTTTATCTATCAGGGCCCCTACCTCAGCCTCGGTTTTAGTTTTTAATTGATTACACTTGCCGGTGCTAAGTCTCTGAAATTCATCAGGATGTGTAGTTTCCGCAAACAGATTTAGTATCTGTAATTGATTGAAAAAGGGGTCTGTAAATCTAATAATATATTCAGAAAATACAGATTGCTAACTATTGACTTCTGGACATTATGTCTCTACTTTTAAAAATCAACAAGTAAAGCTCCTGAAGTAGCGAAATATTTCAATTTATCAAAAATGAATAATCAATAAATATCCATAGTATGAAAGTAATAATCGTTGGTGGAGTCGCAGGTGGAGCATCGTGTGCAGCCCGCCTCCGCAGATTAGATGAAAAAGCTGAAATCCTCATGGTTGAACGGGGTCCCTATGTTTCGTATGCAAACTGCGGACTTCCTTATCATGTGGGTGGTGTGATCGAAAAAGAATCAAGCCTACTGCTGGCTAATGAGGTGATGTTCAAAATGATGTATAACATTGATGTGCTCATCAATTGTGAAGCTATTGGGATCTCACCTGAAGAGAAAACCGTTAAAATGCGGAACACAGAGACCGGAGAGGTAACTATACAGGCCTACGACAAGCTGGTGCTTTCTCCCGGGGCAGAATCGTTTCACCCCCCACTGCCGGGTATTGACCTTCCCGGAATATTTCATATGAGAACCGTTCCGGATGCGCGACAAATCAATGAGTTTATCGAAAAAGGCAATCCATTTCTGGCCGGAATGCACCGTTATTCCGGGTTCCAGACACTGCGGCCCAAGACGAGAGCAGTAGTTGTAGGTGGAGGATTCATTGGACTGGAGACGGCGGAGAACCTTATCCATCGAGGATTTGAGGTGACCCTGCTCCAACGTGGCGACCAGGTACTGAATCCGCTGGACAAGGAAAACGCACGTGTGGTGGAAGCACACATGAAGAAGTACGGGGTGGATATTAAACTTGGTGATGGCGCTGCTGCTTTTAAACAGGGTGCCAAAGGTGGTATCGAGGTGGAAACCGAATCAGGAAAAATCTATCCGGCTGATGTTGTGATCCTGGCCATTGGTGTCCGTCCGGATACAAGCCTGGCAAAAATGGCCGGTCTGGAGATTGGAGAACGGGGAGGAATACGTGTGGATGATAAAATGCATACTAGCGATCCGGATATCTTCGCAGTAGGTGATGCTGTGGAAGTTAAAGATTTTATGACAGGAGAATGGAGCCTTATCGCACTCGCGGGGCCAGCCAACCGTCAGGGGCGCATAGCAGCCGATGTGATCGCAGGACGCGATTCTCATTTCCGGGGGACTCAGGGTACGGCCGTTGTTGGCTTGTTTGATGCAACCATAGCCTGGACAGGCGTGAGTGAAAAAACATTGAACCGGATTGGCGATACCGATTATGAAAAGATATATCTCTACCCAAATTCACATGCGGGGTATTACCCGGGCGCAAAGCCGATTGCAATGAAGGTTATTTTCAGGAAATCTGATGGAACACTGCTGGGGGCACAGGCACTTGGTTTAGACGGCGTTGACAAACGGATAAGTGTGATTGCCGGTATGCTGCAGATGGGCGCAACCATTTATGACCTTGAAGAAGCCGAGCTTTGCTATGCTCCTCAATTTGGAAGTGCAAAAGACCCTGTGAATTTTGCCGGCATGGTAGCAGCCGATGTGCTCCGGAACGATATGCCTATCAGTCACTGGGAAGAAGCTAAAACCGCATTTATCCTGGATGTGCGTGAACCGTTTGAACTTGCCGTTGAAAATATACCCGGCGCAACCAATATCCCCATGGGGCAGCTTCGCTCGCGTCTTGACGAACTGCCTAAGGACCGCGAAATTCATATTATCTGCCGTTCCGGCCAACGTGCATACTATGCCACCCGCGTACTGCTACAGAACGGATTTAAAGCAAAAAACGTGTCAGGTGGTATGATTTCGTTTGCTCATAATTATTTGTTTGACTCGAACAGGGAGGAAGCAGGAGAGTAGAAGTTGATTTCCCGGCTTTCTACATCAATCCTCTTTCTTTGAAGCTGTAAATCAGATCAGAGATGCTATCTTTTCCGGTCTTCTCCAACATATTGCTTCGATGGGTGTTGACCGTGTTAATACTCAGGAATAATTTTTCAGATATCTGTTCGCTGCTCAGTCCCTGCTCAACCAGCTTGAGGATCTCAAATTCTCTCTTTGATAATAGCATACCCATATCCAACAATTCCTTGTCGGGGTATTTAAAATAAGTCAGATCCTCTCCAAGAAAATAATGAAAACCAAATTTTTTCTTTTGATACCAATCAATGTTGGTATGAAGCTTTAAAAAGAAGACTGTTTTTCGAGGTATGGTTGCATAAACTAAATAGCACTGAATAAGTATATTGGAGTAATCGCCAAGAGTATTTCTCATCCTGAAATCTGTGGATAAAAGCCTGGCTCCTTTTTCGGCAACGTAAAGATCCTGTGCCAGCTTGAGTATCTTAGGTCTCCCGAGGCTAAGTCTCTGAATTTCATCAGGATGTGTGACTTCCATGAATTGGTAAAAGGTCAATTCCTCGGGATCAATTCCAATCATCCGGGTACTTCGTTTGCTTGTAAACAAGATCTTCAACTGGATGACGTCTGCTATATAGAAAAACTGATTATTAAGTTCCATCATCTTTTCCAGCTCAAGCATCAGTGGATGATCACGATCAATTCCAGTGAAACCATCATTTGAAAAGGTTTCAATGAACTCGAAAAACAGTCCATAGTCAGGAGAAAGGGTTTCCATGCAAAGATTTAATATCTGTAATTGATTGAAAAAGTGGTCTGTAAATCTATAAAAAAAAATACAAAAAATACAGATTACTAACTATTGACTGGGGGACATTATGTCTCTACTTTTAAAATCCACTACTACAACTCCTGAGTTATTGAAATATTTTAATTTTTAATGAGCAACCAACCTTAAATAAATTATCAATGAATAAAGAAATAATAAAAAAAGAAGGTCCCACCTGTGCCTGCGGAAAAGGGGATCTTTATGAAGAATGGCTGAAGAACGAAAACAAAAATAAGGAAGTATCTGATACAACACCTTCCAATCTGACTAAAGACAGCAGCAATTCTTCTGATTCTGCCGATAAAGAGGATTAATTATAAAGCAATCAAAGTAGGATCCCCCCAATACAGATTCTTATACCATTTGGGATTGTTATAACAACCACAACTTAATCATTTAAATATTTAAAAAAATGGGAAATGAAGTAAAAAGAACCGCTCCAAACATGGACGAAATTATTGCCAATGCAAAGAAAGAAGGCAAACTCAAGACAGTGCCTTTGGACTGGAATGAAGTGTATTACACCAACTGTCCGCTGATATCAGCAAGTAACGTGGATCAGGAATTGGGCTGGACCAAGGAATTGTATAAGAAGATGGATGTTCAGTACCTCTACTTGCGCGCAAGCAAAGAGAACGACTGGTACCCACACTACATCCATAACATGGATAACATTATCCGTTTTGGAGGCCTGTTCCCCCCCATTCATGTGAATGCCGATATCCGCAGGACAAGGCTTTTGGGAGTTACACATGCACCAAAAGAGGGCGGTGTGATGATGGTACGCTCAAGAGATGACATTTACACCATGCAGGAACTAAAAGGGAAAAAGATTGGGCTTTCGCGGAGTCAGAATAAAATTAAAACCGACTGGTGGGGTATCCAGGAAGAACAGGGCATCGAGCTGATGCTGAGAATGAACGGTATGACCCGGGATGATGTTGAGATCGTTGAATTCCCGTATGCTGACGATTGGTATGACAATCCTGAAATGATGGGCCCGGAGATGGAAAATCCATCAGAATTATGGTTAAAACGCGATCATAAAAATGATTTGGCTTTCCGCCCGCTCGAAACTGCCCTGGAAAAAGGAGCCATTGATGCCATGTACAGCCAGAGCAAGGTGCTTAGTATACTCTCCGAAACAACCGGTAAATTTAAGTCTATCGAAGACCTTTCGAGGTATCCCGACTGGACCCTGCAGGTAGCGAATATACCCGCGACTATCACCTGTAGTGATGAGATGGCAGAAAAGCATCCCGAGTTGGCAGTCACCTTTCTGAAAGGAATGATCAAGGTTGGACGCTGGGCCAATGAGCACAAGCATGCAGCAGCAGCCATTCTGGACAAACAGACTTTCTATCGCGATGTAGATGATACTTATGAAGGAATCAGGCTCATTGATATGGTGCCTAACCTTTCACCACAGAACATGAGGTCCGTTGAAATCGGCAAGGACTTTATGCTGAGCCACGCTTATATCAAGAATGATTTCGATGTAAATGAATGGGCTGCACCTGAATTCCTGGAACAGGCAGCACGGGAATTATTGGAAGAAGAATGGGCAAAAAGAACCAGGGCAAAACTTCCTGAGGCGGCTGATCCTTTACAATCCGGACAACGTATGGGGTAGCGGGAGAATTTTCCAAAATAGCATTTTAGCACGCTTTAGTTCATTTGAATCCTGGGGCCCATAATTCATTATGTGTCCTGGGTTTCAAAAGATAGATTACCATTACTTAATTCACTTAATTAATTGTATAAACTATATTAAAATCATGAAAAAGTACTTTTTAATCATTGCTGCATTATTCCTGGCTTCAATTGCCTACACACAATCAAACACAGAAGAGGTGGATTTGATGCAGGCCGCATTCGGAATGGGAAAGAAAGATATTGTATCAGCATTTGTCAACCCTTCAGCGTCTCAGAGCGAAGCTTTCTGGACGCTGTATGATGAGTATGAATCACAAAGGAAAGGTCTTGGTAAGGATAGGATCGCATTGTTAGAACAATATGCACAACAATACGAAACCATGACAAGCGAACAGGCAGATGCCTGGACGACCAAGGTCATTGCACTTCAAAAAAAGACCGACCAACTTATCTCAACCTATTATAAGAAGGTAAAAGGCATATCAGATGGAATCGTTGCCACCCAGTTTTACCAGGTCGAGTACTTTATCCTGACTGGTATCAGGTTAGAATTGCTTGATGCAATTCCCTTTGTACAGAAATAAAATAACAACAAAAATCAATCTTATGAAAGTAATAATCGTTGGTGGAGTAGCCGGTGGCGCATCTTGTGCAGCACGCCTGCGTAGATTAGATGAAAAAGCTGAAATTCTTTTGGTGGAGCGAGGACCTTATGTGTCCTATGCAAACTGCGGACTGCCATACCATGTGGGAGGCTCCATTGAAAACGAGGCTGATTTGTTGGTTGCAACTGAACAGATGTTCAAGGTGATTTTTGCCATGGACTGCAGGACCAACTGCGAGGTGACCGGTATCAATGCCGGGGAAAAGACCGTGGAACTGAAAAATCACCTGACCGGTGAAGTGACCACCGAAAAATACGATAAGCTGGTGCTTTCACCAGGTGCGGCTCCCATTCGTCCCCCCCTTGAAGGGATTGATCTCCCGGGGATATTCTCGGTTCGGACAGTGGCTGATGCAACAAATATACGCCAATGGCTTGAAAGAGATATCGACCGTTCTGT
This sequence comes from uncultured Bacteroidaceae bacterium, assembly GCA_963767555.1. Lineage (GTDB taxonomy): Bacteria > Bacteroidota > Bacteroidia > Bacteroidales > SM23-62 > SM23-62. The sequence goes on from CAVYEL010000034.1 coordinate 265,686, forward strand.
GGGTAACTCATTTACGGGTGTAGATACGGTTTCTAAACCAAAGCATGCAGTGGTGATCGGGGGCGGATTCATAGGATTGGAGATGGTCGAAAACCTTAAAGAACGAGGACTTTCAGTAACGTTGATTGAGAAGCTCAATCAGGTCATGCCTCCGCTGGATCCTGAGATGGCACGTCTTGTGGAACGTTACCTTGCAAAACATGGCGTAAAGGTTGAGCTTGAAGATGGGGTGGCAGGATTCAAAAAGGCATCCAAGGGTGGCCTTGAAGTCCTTACGGAAAAGGGTAAAGTACATCCGGCCGACCTGGTGGTCATGGCCATCGGGGTAAAACCAGAACTTGCCTTGGCCAAAATGGCGGGAATCGAGATCGGGGAACGTGGAGGAATGCGTGTTAACGAGCACATGATCACGTCCGATCCTCATATCCTGGCTGTGGGTGATGCTGTGGAAGTGAAAGATTTCATGACAGGCGACTGGACCCTCATTCCGCTGGCAGGGCCGGCAAACAGGCAGGGACGAATTGCAGCCGATGTAATTGCAGGTCGTGATTCCAAATTCCGGGGAACACAGGGGACCTCCATCTGTAAACTTTTTGGGGCTACCATTGCACAGACCGGAATAAGCGAAAAAACACTTAAAAGGATTGGGGAGACTGATTATGAAAAGGTCTACATCTACCCCAATTCACATGCAGGATACTACCCCGGAGCCAAGATCATGCCCATTAAATTCCTGTTCCGCAAATCGGACGGAAAGGTACTGGGAGCCCAGGTGCTCGGTGAGGATGGCGTAGCGAAGCGGATTGATTCTTTTGCCATGGCCATACAGATGGGCTGTACCATCTATGACCTGGAAGAAGCCGAGCTCAGCTATGCTCCTCCCTATGGAAGCGCTAAAGATCCGGTAAACTTTGCAGGGATGGTTGCCGCTGATGTACTTCGGGGTGACATGCCGCTTGTTCACTGGGACAACCTGGGGGACAGCTTCCTTGTTGATGTGCGCAGTCCTCAGGAAGTGGAGGTAGAATCGGTTCCCGGCGCAGTCAATATACCGCTTCCACAACTGCGTTCGCGTCTGGCAGAACTTCCCCGAGATCGTGAAATAGCCCTTTTCTGCAGGTCAGCGCAGCGATCCTATTATGCCACCCGAATCCTCCTGCAAAATGGATTCAAAGCAAGAAATATTTCAGGAAGTATGCTTTCACGTTCACATCGTGCAGTTTAACTTTTAATATTAGATACTATGAACGAATTCTTACAGTTTTGTCAGTCCATATTCAATCCACTGGTCGTTGTCTTCACTGTGGCGAACCTCCTCAGCATGGGGTTGCAGGTGGATCTGGGCAAGATGTTCAAGGTAGTTGGAAATTTGAAGTTCCTGGGTCTTACGTTCGGATATGGCTGGGTGTTGGGCCCCGCTGTCGCATACCTGATCACCAGAATTATTCCCCTGGATCAGTCCTATGTAATCGTATTATTCATAGGTAGCCTAGCCCCGTGTGCACCATTTCTTCCGCCGCTTCTCCCTAAAGCACATGGAGACATTGTCTTCGCCGGGGCCTTCATCCCGGTGGCAGCAATCGGCACTTCCCTGTTAATGCCCCTATTTGCACCTTTCCTGATCAAGGGGATAGAATTGAGTATCATGTCCCTTCTGAAACCGCTCTTTATGACCGTACTCCTGCCTTTGTTAATTGGGGCATTAATTAAGACTTTTGCGAGTAATGTGGCCGATAAAATCTTCAAGCCTGTAAAAATGCTGGCTGGCCTGACAACATTATTGACAGTCATATTCTGCTTTCTGCTTTATTATAAGCAGATGTGGGCTACTGCCGGCAGCATGGCAATGCTTTCCCTGACCATTTTTATGGTTGTGATGGCACTGATCTCATTTTATTTCGGATTCGGCCTTAAACGGAGTGAGAGAGTTGTCTTGTCACTGGGAATAGGTACACGGAATATAGCCGCTGTCCTGATCGGAGTTCTTGCCATTGCCGAAGTAACACCTAATATGGTGGCGATGGTTATCATCTGGACTTTGTGGTCTTTTATCCTCAGCATAATTATTGCCCCCCTTATGGGCAAAAAGGCCGCTAAGACAGCTGCAGCAGTTTAGATAAATACAGCAGGAACCATAAAATCAACCTGAAAAGTGGAAAATAAAAAAGGAAAATCAACTGTGATGGGAGTGCTGAAAGGCTATTTGCCAATCCTGGATTGGGGATCCAAGTATAACAGCAAGACCTTCAGCAATGACATGATCGTTGCTTTGATCGTAACCATGATGCTGATTCCCCAGTCACTGGCTTATGCCATACTTGCCGGCCTGCCTCCGGAAATCGGGTTATACGCATCCATAGCTCCACTGCTTATCTATGCCATTTTTGGCTCTTCACGAACACTGGCGGTGGGCCCTGTGGCGGTGGCCAGTCTTATGACAGCCGCGGCAGCCGGACAGCTGGCATCGCAGGGAACACCTGAGTACCTGGGAGCAGCTATCGCCCTGGCCATGGTATCGGGATTGTTTCTGATTCTTATAGGTTTTCTGAAACTGGGATTTCTCGCAAATTTTCTCAGCCACCCGGTTATCACAGGGTTTATTACAGCCTCGGGTATCCAGATCGCTGCAGGTCAGCTCGGACCGGTTCTGGGCATCCATGCTCATGGACATAGTTTTCTGGATGTAGCAATCTCACTCTGGCAAAATATCGGCCATACCCATATCATTACTGCAGCAGTTGGCATAGGTTCGCTTATCTTTCTTTTCTGGGTTCGTCGTGGGCTGAAGCCACTTCTGGTCCGGCCTGGGGGTTGGTGTAAAAGTTGCAGACATCTTTGTAAAGATTGGACCCGCTCTGGCCATTGTAATAACCATTCTCGTCGTTGCAGGCCTGGGCCTGGCTGATAAAGGGGTCGCTATTGTTGGAAAGGTACCCAAGGGTTTGCCCAAGGTTGCCATGCCTCCACTGGATATGTCCCTCTGGATGAAGATCCTTGTCCCGGCCATACTGATTTCAATAGTGGGATATGTGGAGTCCATCTCTGTGGCCCTGACCCTTGCTGCCAAACGCCGTCAGCGGGTGGACCCTGACCAGGAGCTGATTGCTCTGGGTGCATCAAACATAGGTTCAGCCTTATCGGGCGGATTTCCGGTAACCGGAGGATTTTCACGTTCGGTGGTAAACTTCGATGCAGGCGCTGAAACCCCTGCAGCCGGTGCTTTCACAGCCATTGGCATCGCGATCGCAACCCTGTTTCTTACCCCCTTGCTATTCTTCCTGCCAAAAGCGGTCCTTGGAGCCACCATCATTGTAGCTGTATTGGGCCTGGTAAACTTTGGAGCACTTAAACATGCCTGGTCCTATTCAAAAACCGATTTTGCTGCAATGGCTGTCACCATCCTTGTCACCCTGTGGAAAGGTGTCGAGATAGGGCTGATTGCAGGGGTTGGCCTTTCTGTGTTCCTGCATTTATACCGAACGTCCAAACCACATGTGGCCATTGTAGGTCAGTTACCAGGTACCGAACATTTTCGCAATATCAAGCGCCATGACTGTTATTACGGACGCTGGGTTGCTTTCAATCAGGGTGGATGCAAGTCTTTATTTCCCGAATGCACGTTTCCTTGAAGATACGGTTAACGATGCGGTAGCTGAGAATCCTGATATCAATCATTTCATCCTGGTCTGTTCTGCAGTGAATACCATAGACCTCTCGGCCCTGGAAAGCCTTGAAGCAATCAATCTCCGGCTAAAGGAGAGCGGGATCACTTTCCACATGTCTGAGGTAAAGGGCCCTGTAATGGACCGTTTAAAGGGGACACACTTTTTACATGAGCTGACCGGAAAGGTATACCTTACCCAATTTGAGGCTGTAACAGCAATAAGAGCTGAACTTGAAAAAGAATCACATTAATTTTCGGGGCCAGCCTGTTATTGCAGCCAGCCCCCCACGTGAAACCTGATTCAAGTGGAAGAAAAGGTAGAATATATCGTAACAAAAGATGCTGACGGTAACACGCTGACTGGAGAAAAGAATTACGGATTGCATTTACCTCCCGATATTCCTGCCACAGACTTCTGGTCTGTGATTGTGTATGACAGACATACTCAATTGATAATCAAGAACAATCAGTTATGGCCATCCGTTTTTAGCAGTAGGAAGGGACTTGTTGTCAATCAGGATGGTTCGGTAGATATCTGGTTTGGCCCAAAAGTTCCGGCTGGGAAAGAGGACAACTGGATACAGACGATTCCGGGGAAAGGCTGGACCATGATGTTGCGACTTTATGGAATATCGGAATCCGGGATTGATCAAACCTGGAGGCCCGGTAAGATAGAAGTGATATAAACATAATCCATTCATGTATTAATTTAAATTAACAAAAACTAAAATGAATGAAGAAATATTTTTTCTTGTTTGTGTTATCCCGGCCATGCTTTGTTCTGCACAGACCGATAAGGATCAGCTTGCTTTAGCCATCAACAAGGCGGATGAAGCCAATACAGAACAACTAAAAGCCTATATCTGGAAACGGAAATCGGATGTTTCAATTGAAGGTGAAGTCAAACTCACCACCATCACAGAATTCAGTTTTGATGCAGATGGAGAACTTCAGGCAAAGATCGTGGATGCCGAAAGTTCTGTAAAGCAAAAGCGTGGACTGAGAGGAAATATGCAGGAAAAAGCGGCAGAAGGTAAAATGGATTATGTGGAGAAAGCACTTGAGCTTGCACTTGCGTATACCTTTATGACCAAAGGACAGCTGCTTGATTTCTTTCCAAAGCAGTGGTTACTGAACAAAACGGGATGATTGAAGCCACTGCAGAAAATGTATATGTCAAGGGAGACAAACTGACCATTCAGGTTGATCCAGCCACCCATCTTTACCTTCATAAAAAATTCACAAGTCTGCTGGGAGCTGACCCCATTGATGGTGAAATAAATTATGAGAAATTCAACTCTGGGGTCAACCACGGATCGTCGACTTTATTAAATATGCCGGCTCAAAAAATGAAAATTGATGCCCAGAACCAGGATTATTCCCAGAGGGTTCAGTGAAATTTTATCGTTCGGTCAGTCGGTAAAATGGCAGAATGCAGGCGAAAGAAATGCTAAATATATAAATGATGAAGAAAATATATAGAATTATTTTACTTTCCATTCTGATGGCAGTTCCTGCCGCATTGAATGCCCAGGTGCTTATCACACTTTTGTTAGGAGATGCATTAAATTCTGAAAAAATTGAATTTGGACTGGTTGGCGGTTTAAACCGTTCCTATATCCTTGATATAGAAGATGCTGAAGGGAAAAACTATTTTAACCTGGGGTTCTATTTTCATATCAACATGAAGAAAAGTTCCTATTTGAGTACCGGTGTTCTGGTAAAATCGAATGTCGGTGCCACCGGAATGGCCACATATCCGATTGGGGATGAGGATTTTGATGCAGTGTATCAAGATGGGACACTGACAAAAAAAATTAGCTGTTTTTATGTGCCCATCCTCTTTCACCAGCGGTTTAACCACCGGTGGTATATCGAGGCCGGACCGCAGGTGGGACTGATACATAAACCAGTGGATATTTTTGAAATAACTGATCATGGAGGAGATCTTACTTATAAGCGTGATGTAAAGGATGAATATAAATCCATTGATGCCGGTCTTCTCGGCGGTATCGGGTTTAAATTCAGGAAAGAAACCAAAAGTATGAGTGCCGGAATAAACTACTATTACGGACTGGTGAATGTGAGTGAAAGGCCGGATCTTAAAATTAAGAACTCATCCATATATTTTTATATTAAAAATCCCAATTGGAGTAGAGAAAAAAAAGGAATAGGCTCTCATGCTAATTTATCAAGTGCTTGCCAATTAAAACGACTGCAATGAAAAAGATACTGTTTATCGCTGGTTTAACCCTGGGGCTTTTAAGTCAGACCCTGGGACAGGTTTATACAAACAAGGTTGTTGGTGAAAAAAATAAAACGCTGGTAGACACCATCAAGTCCAAACCCTACCCTTATTCATTGCCTATATGGGGAGCTAAAGCTACGGCAAAGGGTTATGATCTTCCATACTCGGCTGGAGTGAGTGTTAACTACTTCTGGCAGCAATCAGATTTGCTGATCAACAATCTTTTCGTTGGATTCAACGATGGCCCAATGTATGATCTCGACGAGATTATTCGGTTCAATGATGCTATATCAACTGCCTCCGTTATTACTGTAAGGCCTGATATCTGGCTCTTGCCTTTCCTGAATGTGTATGGCATTTTTTCAAAAGCAAAAACATCCACCGAAATTAGTGCAGGTTTATGGTTGCCCGATACCTCCAATGTCTGGAATGAAGTCACTTCGTTTAATTCAAAAGCAGACTTTAATGCAACCGGGATGGGATTCGGAATTACCCCAACCATTGGGATAGGTGGAGGATGGATGGCCCTTGATATGAATATGACCTGGACAGATGTAAGCGCTCTGAATAAACCTGTTTTTACCTATGTTTTTGGCCCAAGGTTTGGAAAAACATTCAAGTTCAAAGATCCTCATAGAAACATTGCCGTCTGGGCTGGTGGATTCAGGGTACATCTGTCAGCTGAAACAGATGGTTCACTTGCGCTTTCAGATGTGCTTCCCCTTGACGACGCTCAGGCCAAAGTGGATGAGGGAATGATGAAAGTGGCAGATGCCACAGTTCAAGTTGATGAGTGGTGGAACGGATTGACAGAAATGGAGCAGAGGAATCCTGTCAATGAGGCAAAATATGAAACTGCAAACAGGGTCCTGGAGAAATACGGGAGTGTTTTAAATACGGTTGATGGTGCATTGAACGATGAGGAACATGCAACCGTTCAGTATTCACTTACAAAGCGCCCAAAAAATATGTGGAACTTCATCATCGGTGGCCAATTCCAATTAAACAAACATTTTATGTGGAGAGCCGAATATGGATTCCTGGGAAGCCGCCAGCAGTTCATGACCGGTTTGCAATACCGCTTTGGTTTATAAATATTGCTAGCCAGAATCAATACACAAGAAGATGAGACACCTTAAAAACCAGAGTTTTATTGCGCCCATATGCTGTTTCTTGCTAATCTGTTTTAGTGGGATCAATTCCCTTGCAGCCCAGGACCCAGGCACAGAAAAAAAATGGCATTTCCTTGCGGATGTTTACGTGATGTTTCCTTATATGGATGGCGAGACAGGTATTGGCAATTCTCTGACAGTACCCATAGATGCAAATCCCGGCGATATCTTCAGTAAGCTGCAAATGGCTGCCATGCTGTACCTTGAAGCCCGAACTGATAAATGGGCCATCACTTCAGATCTGGTGTACATGAAACTGAACCAGGAGGTTACTCCGGGTAGACTTTTGCACTCCGGAACAGTAGGCGCCAAGCAACTGGTATGGGAAGTCGCCGGACTATATCGGATTTTACCCTTCTGGAAGCAGGTATAGGGGGCAGGATCAACAACCTTCAAACAGAAATAGATGTGCGGCGCAATGTATTTCCAGGAGGTACTGAAGAGGTCACGGGAAACATGACGACATCTGGATTGATCCCATTCTGATCACCAGATTCACCACGGATATCAACGATAAATGGCTTTTCCAATTCAGGGGCGACGTGGGTGGTTTTGGTATTGGTTCCGATTTAACCTGGCAATTGCAGGCTTATGCCGGTTATCGATTTCACGAAAATGTTTCAGATCACTGCCGGTTACAGGGTATTATCCACTGATTACAGCAAAGAAGCTGATTTCAATGAATTTGTATTCAATGTGAAGGAATTTGGCCCGGTGATAAGGTTTGGATTTAATTTCTGAAAGAGATGTTAATAAGCAGAAAATAATAATGAAAAACGTTGAAAAACAAAACATGGAAATGAAAAATTCTTACAAATTAGATTCGATTATCAAGGTTGATGAGGATTTATGCATTAACTGCGGTGCTTGCATCAGGGCATGTCCGGGCGGCTTGATTACGAAAAATGATTTTCCCGTTCCCATCGAAAATTCGTGGGATCAGTGCATCGACTGTGGACATTGTGTGGCTACCTGTCCTACCGGGGCGATGCATCAGCGTTTCATGAGCCCTGAAGATTGCGAACCAATCGATATTCATCTGATTCCTCAATGGGATAAAGTGAAACAGTACCTGACTTCAAGGCGTTCTATCCGCACCTTTATCAACAAACCCGTCGAAAAAGAAAAGATAGAGCAGTTACTGGATATTGCCCGCTTTGCGCCCAACGGAGCGAACCGGCAGGTTATAAAGTGGATTGTCATAAATGAATCTGCAAAGGCACATCAAATTTCAGAAATGACCATTGACTGGATGAAAGTTATAAAGGAAAAGAACCCGGCGCTCTACCAGGAAGCTAATCTGGAACTGTTTGTTGAAACATGGGATCTGGGTCAGGATCGTATTTCGAGAGGTGCACCCTGTGTGATCGTCGCCTGTGCGCCCAAAGATGAACGGACAGCACCTCCGGCAGCCATGATTGCCATAGCGCATATCCAGTTGGCAGCACCTGCACTTGGGCTGGGAACCACTTTCACCGGCAGCATTAATACGGCCGCTCAAGCTTATCCACCTCTGATTGGATTGCTCGGAATCCCTGAAGGCTACATCCCGTTTGGAACTTTCCTAATAGGTTATCCGGCTGAAAGGTATCTGCGAATTCCTACGCGGAAACCGGTGGATGTAACCTGGATTTGAAATTGGTCAACCCAAAAAAGGAATTTATGACCAAGGAAATTAAACAGTCAGACTTTTCAACAATCCTGGTCGACCGTCGTGATAACGGATTGGTAATTGTAACACTTAACCGTCCCGAAGAGGGTAACGCTGTCAACACGGATATGGGGATCGAACTGCTTGATTTGTGGACAGACTTTGTTCGCAATAATGAGGGACTCCGTTGCGTCATATTAACTGGAGCCGGTGAAGAAGCATTTTGCGCCGGTGGTGATATGAAGCAAAGAAAAGGGATGTCGGAATATTCCTGGCGGCATCAACATGAGATATTCGAGCAGGCTCTATGGACTATGATGGAATGTCCTGTTCCGGTCATTGCTGCAGTAAACGGTAAAGCCTTTGGCGGAGGACTGGAGATGATCCTTGCGGCTGATTTTGCTTATGGGGTGGATACCGCACAATTATGGTTCCCGAAACGAAAATTGGAATTCTTCCTGGTGTTGGGGGTACCACTACCCTGCCACGTATCGTTGGTGAGCGTCGCGCTAATGAAATCATATTGGCTGGTGGTCCATTTGGTGCTGCTGAGGCGCTGGAATGGGGTATTTTCAATCGTGTTTGCAGTGCAAATGATTTGATGCCTGCGGTAATCGCCGTTGCCGAAACCATCGCAGCAATGCACCATTGGCTGTGCGTCAGGCCAAGAAAGCGATCCACGAAGGACTGCAAATGGATGTCCGCACCGCACTTCGCTACGAAGTTGAAGCATACAACCGACTGACAGGCACCGAGGACAGGGTCGAAGGCACATTGGCATGGAACGAAAAACGCAAACCCGTATTTAAAGGACGTTGAAACTTATTATTGTCCAGTATTCAAGGCTAATAACAAAATAGAATGATGAACAAAATATTTCTATTACTGACCTTTACTGCATCGCTGTTTCTAGCATCATGCGACCAGGATGAAGATGTCAGAACCCCCGAAGAAAAACAGCTTGAAAAGATAAAAGCCATCGGGGATTTACTTCAGTACAATACCTGGGGATTTGATGATCTGATCATCGATGTAAATTCGGAAATGAGGGCCATACCTTTGCTGGCCAATGTTGCAGACGAAAATGGCATGGTACAGCCGGGGGCATATAATTCTTTCGATATTTTTAACAATGACCTTCGACAGGAATATTATAGTTACCAGTTTATAAACAACAAAATATATCTGGATAGTGCCGGACAGGATGAATACCATCAGTTTGGCTCCTATATTGTTCTGAGATCCGATGAGATCAGCCTGGCACTTGATAGCATCAATACTGTCCGTTACAAGTATGACTACCTGGAGGATGTGGGCCTATTTAAAATGACTTCCGGTCAATTGGGAAATGCCAAAATTAATAAAGCAGTGAACCTGTTGATTACAGAGTCCATATTGTCAGGTAAACCCGGCGATATTTCCGATTTTGTAGTGGATAAGCTGTTGGCCAATGAAAATGTTCAGGCAGCCATTCAACAGTTGCTATACGATTTAATACATGGGAACCTGGACGAATTAGCACAGAACCCGGAAGAAGTAGCCCAGAAGCTGGCTGAAATCATTGTTCAAAAGCTAAAGGAGGTAGATTGGGAGACCCTGGTGTATGATAAACTGGTCGACCTGCTTGAAGAACTGAAGGTAGATGACCCCGAGCAGGCCGCAATGGATCTGGCGGAAAAAATAGCCGACAGAATTGAAACTGGCATCAGCCAATCCGATATCTACGAGGCCATTCTCCCCATATTAAAAGATTTTGAAAACGAGACACTGCCAAAACTGGTTCCTATCTTATCGGAGGCTATTTACAGCGTCATTGACAATGCATTCTCAGAAGAAAATGTATATAATAAAATATACCCGGTCTGGATGGCATTTTCCGAAGTAGATTCAAGCAGCATTGTTGAACTGGCCGATACATTGGGAACAGTCATTACCGAACACTTTTTTGATGCAGAGGCCCTGGCCACCTCTCTGGAGCCTTTTATTGCCACCCTGCGCTCCACGAGTAATGCCAAGATCCCGGCCCTGGCGCAGGAAATCATCGACGATGTTTTGATTCCACTGGTGGACAGCATCAATGCCTCAATCCCCGGACTGGAACTGGATCCTGACTGGAACAACATAAAGCCAATTCTTGTTTCGGCATTAACCGTAATTAAATCTGACATTGGGGATCAGACAGATGCGGAAGCAGCTGCCAGCCTGGCTGATAACATTATTGGTATGATGGACTTACTTATTAGTAAAGGGGTAGAGACGGCTATCTTTCGTTTACAGGATATACCGGCCGATCAGGCTTCGCAGGTGATTGCCGCCTGGATCAGTATCCTGGTGGATATGGCCGAGCCCCAGATTGTGACCTTTCTGGAAAGTAAATTGAATGAACTTGCCGATCAGTTTAATGCCGAAGAAGTAGCGGATGAGCTTTCTGCAAAAATCCATGCTAAAATACTGGAGATGTTCGAAGCCGAAAATCTTTATGAGCTTATTCTTCCTTTCATGGAGCGCTTGAGCGAAATAAACGTGGAAGCAGCTGCAAGGATTATCACGGACTGGTTGTCTGACCTGGGACTGATAGGGGATAATTTCACGGAAGAGGAGATCCTGGAAGCAATTACGGGAATTATTGCTGAGCTGATAGGCTCCATTAACGTGGATGAAGCATCTCAAAAGCTGGTTGATTTAATCCTGCAAAGCGAAATCGTAAATAACATAGATGGAAAAGTTCTTAAGCTCCTGGTCGAGAATTAAAAATCTATGAGCTGCTTATAGAGCTTGGTAATGATCTGAATGCCATTGATAAGGTTGAGCTTAGTATTATGGTCAAATAATCCTAAAACGATGCTTCTATAGCAAACCCTGCTCTTTGAGCTCGTAAACCAGATCCGATATTTGAGCTTTACCTGACTTCTCCAGAACATTGGTACGGTGTGTATTCACTGTGTGCACGCTCAGAAATAATTTCTCAGCTACCTCCTTGCTGCTCAAGCCCGACTCTATTAGTTTGAGAACCTCAAGCTCGCGCAATGAGTAAATAGAAGCAATCTTCAACAACTGTTCATCAGGGAATCTAAATAAAGACAGGTCTTTGCCTATATACTGATGAAAACCTGCATTCTTCAATTTACACCAATCCACATTGCTTATTACCCGAATAGCAAAGACTGCATTGTTTGGCTCTGGTGCATAAAAGACATAGTCCTGCGAAAGATAATTGACGAATTCTCCGGAAAGACCACGAAATCTGAGGGTATAGGAAAGCAATACACTTCCTTCCTTTTTTATAAATATCCCCCCTCCTTCCTTCAGTAATTGACTATTTCTCCAGCCTAAGCGTTTCTGGTCGTCTGGATGTACAACTGCCTCAAATTTGGCCGGAGTGAGTTGGGAAGAATCCATACCCATTACCTGATTACTGCTTATACTTACATACAGGGTCTTGATTTTTTCCAGGTGAATAACCAATAAAAACTGATTATTGCACTCCATCTCCTCCCCGAGCCTCTGCATGATCGGATCATTCTCATCGATACTCCGGAATCCCATAGGAAGATAGGATTCAATAAAATCAAAAAAGATGCTATAATTATATGGAGAGAGGCTCAAAGCAACCCGAGATTTTTTAGTTCATAAATCAGGTCTGCAACAGTAGCCTTCCGGGTTTTATTCAGGATGTTTGATCGATGCGTATTCACAGTGTGTACGCTAAGAAATAATTTCTCTGCAATTTCTTTACTTCCGAGGCCCGAAGCTATCAGCTTAACAATCTCAAATTCACGATCAGAGAGATTGGAGCCCATCATCAATAATTTTGCATCCGGGAATTTAAATAGAGAGACATCCTGGCCAACGTACCAATGCCCATCAGGGTTGGTCTTAACCGGGCTAGGAAGATTGGTGATCACCTGAATAAGAAAAACTGCCTCCCGCGGAATGGTAGAATGAAAAAAATAAGCCTGCCCAAGCAGATTGTTATATCCTCCTTCGGGATTCAGAACTCTTAAGGTGAAAGACATTAATGCACTACCTGATTTTGAGCATATATTCCCTGCGCCACCTTAGACATTTTCTCCCTTCCCAGCACCAGTCTTTGCAAATCATCAGGATGAACAGCATTCATGAAAAAGCCTGGATCCACCTCATCTGGGGCGATTCCCAATATTTGCATACTCCTTTTGCTGGTAAACAGATATTGCATCAGGCTCAGATCGGAGGCAGAAAAGAACTGATCATTCTCTTCCATATGCTCCTCAAGCCGCTGCATGATCGGATCATCGGGATTAATATCCAGGAAACCCGATGCCAGGTAGGACTCAATAAAATCGAAAAATATGCTATAACTGTAGGGCACCTTCATAATATGCAATCATTCTCCAAATATAATAGAATCACCAGAATATTCCAGAAAAATACTGATAGGTAGGTATTGGGTCTGGTTCGTATTAAATGTAATTTCACCAGTATTAATCCGGGCTTTATCAGCTTAGAACTGAACATGGAATCACATCCTAAAGATTAATGTATTTTGGCCGAATTGACAGCAAATATTTTTCGTAATTTTTTTGCAGGAAGCTGGTGTGGTAAGATCACTAAGAACGGTGAGTTTCAGCGGACCCTTGTCTTCAATTGGCCGAAAGCTTTTGGCAGGTATTCTTCTCTGGGCACAGAGGGGGGAAAATTTGCTCCTCCAAACAGAGGTGCTTTGGATGATACCCGGCAGATCGCTCTTGCAGGCTGGCGAAGTGATGTCCGCAGATGGGGGCAAATATGGCACAATGAATTCGGGGGGTATGGCGAGATACAGTGGACATCGCAGGAGGAAGTAAACGGGATAAGAGTTATTTACGGATTCGGACGGGAGTGTAAACAGGAGAGTGACGATCAGACGGATCATATATTGATGTGTGAATTGTTTGATCAGGATAATTTCAAATATACCATCAGCAGTTTCAGGAAAGGACTTGTCGAAATTCTCTTTAACAGGATAAGAAGCGGAGCGGAGTTGAAAGACCTGTTGGAAAAGCAGGATGAAAAAACGCTAAGTTTTGAAGAGTTGCTCGGGCTGTAACAATTAAAGCATTCCAGATTCTTTCAGATACCTGATCACATCAGCAACTGAGGAATTCCCTGATTTTTTCAGGATATTGGTGCGGTGGGTGCTGATGGTATAAGGGCTTCTGAATAGTTTATTCGCGATCTCCTTGCTACTCAATCCTTGCTCAATCAGTTGGAGGATTTCGAATTCAGTATGCGTATATATGATTCCGGTCTTAAGGAGTTCATTCATCGGGGAAACGAAATAAGCTACGATCTTCCCCAGTGTAATAATGAAACCCTTTATTATTCTTCAAATACTTTGAAATATCAGTTATTACCAGCATGAGAAAAACAGATTCGTATGGCACTTTACTATAAAAAATATTGGCCTGATACAGAAGATGAATGTAGCTTCCATCTGGTTTTCTTGCCCTTACATTGGTTGAAATGATCCTGGTGCCGCTTTTTTGAACATATAGCTTCTGCGCCAGGCTTATCAAATGGGACCGGGCAAGTTGGTGCCTCTTGAAGTCTTCCGGGATTGTCGTTGTGAGGAAAAAGCCTGGCGATACCTTTTCCTGCTTTATCCCAAACATGCTTTGGACCCCTTTGCTAATAAAAAGTATATCAAACATAATTGCATCCGAAATGTAAAATATCTGCTTGTTTTGCTCCGTAACTCGTTCAAGCTCCATCAGTATAGAATCCTCAGAACCAATTCCTTCCACACCTACATGAGAAAAGGCTTCAAAGAAATCCGTGAATAAACTGTAATCGCTATTTTCTAATGTCATCACTTCCAATTGAGGCTAAAATACAGTTTTTACTGTATTGATCTCTGTGCAATCAAGGCCTACTTTTACTTATCTGCTTAAAAATAGCATTTGCAATGCTATAAAGCAATTAACGTATGCTGGAGATTTTACAATTGAAGTACGATCCTTATTGTTAAAATAAAATCCGCCAATGGATAAGCGAAAAGTGCACATCGATAACATGCTTAATAAACTGAAGGTCCTGGATAGCCGAATTCAGAAACTCGAGTCCTTAACCAATGAGGTATTAAGTGAAGTTGAATCCACTTACAATCAACAGATCAATGATTTACATCTGAAAAAAGAAACAATTCAACGAAAACTCTCAGATATCCAGGATAATAATTCTAAGTAAAACCATAAGAGACAATAAAAATGGCAACAAAAAACAACAAAAACACAGCAAAAGTTACTGCCGATACCGCACGTATTGACAGACTGAAAGAGCGTCAAAGAAGTACGCCTCAGGAACTCGATTTCGAGCGAATCCGAATCATGAAAGATGTATATGAAGAAACATCTGGCGATGTGCAAATCCTACGTCGCGCCAAATTTCTGGCCGCTATGCTGGATCGCAAGAAGATTTTTATCGATGACAACCTCTTTGTGGGCACCATGGCAGGAAGCTACATGGCGATTTATCCCAATCCTGAATGGAACGTCCTGTGGATGAAGGAAGAGAAAACTGTTGAGAATTCGAAAACCAAGGAAGACAAGGAAGCCAATCAATGGGCGCTCGATTACTGGGACAAACGTGGGCTGAAGAGCCGGACAGAATCGATATTCAAACAGCGTTATGGTTTTGATCCAACCCCTTCTTACCAATCAGGTCTTGTTGTGCCATTCCATGACTGGCCGGGCGGTGGTGGAAATCTCAACTACCCGATGGTATATCAGCAGGGTCTTGCCAATGCAATCAAGGACGTCGAGGAGCGGATGATGTCATTGGAAATGCGTTTGGAAAACACAGACAAACTTTACTTTTACCAGGCCAGTCTTATTGTAATGAAAGCGGTTATCCGCTGGGCTAACCGTTATGCTGCGCTGGCGCGCGAGATGGCTGAAAAAGAAACCGATAAAACACGTAAGGCGGAACTGATTGCCATTGCAGAAACCTGCGAATGGGTTCCCGAGCATCCTGCACGCAACTTGCGGGAAGCCATACAGTGCCATTTCTTCTGTCACCTGGTGGCAGAACTCGAACAGGTTGGCTGCGGATACTCACAGGCCTATCTGGGCCAGAACCTGGACCCATATTACCAGGCCGACAAGGCTGCCGGTCTCATTACCTATGACGACGCCGTGTTTATGTTCCAGAACCTGATTATCAGACTAAATGAGATCAACTACTACTATGGCGAGAAAGTTGCTATCCAGAACTCCGCCGACCTTGGGCAAAGTATTACCCTTGCTGGTTATACGGAGGAGGGCGATGATGCTACTGCTGAAATGGACTACGTGATTCTCGATTCATGTATTTACCTATCGTACCCGCAGCCACCTTTATCTTGTGCGCTTACTCCAAAAACACCGGGTAAGTTGGTCGAAAAAGTGCTCGACTGTATCAACACTGGTGTCGGTATGCCACAGTTCCTCAATGCCGATGTAATGATGAAGCGAGCCTTACATATTTGGGGTCGTAACGACAGGGTAGGCGATCTCCCACTGGGAAAAGCCAGACGAACTTGTGTTGGTGCTTGCGTAGGTAGCTACATCCCTTACGAAACTGGTCACCCGGTAGAAGGGCAGCCAAACCTTGGTAAAATACTCGAATTAACGCTAAACGACGGATTCGATCCACGCACCAAAATGCAGGTAGGGCCTAAATCAGGAAATCCCGAAGATTTTAAGAACTTTGAAGAACTATACACTGCCTTTGAAGCACAACTTCAATCTTGTGAAAATACACTCCGCAGGGGGGCCTGGATTGCGAGTATGTTGAATGCAGATTTCCTGCCTTGTACCTGGCGCTCCATCCTTACGAAAGGTTGTATTGAAACAGGCACCGAAACCTGGAAAGGTGGCGCCAACTACTACACCGTTGCCCAGATTTCAGTAGGGGGTGTTGATGCAGCCAATGGATTAATGGCTGTTAAACACCTTGTATTTGACAAGAAAAAGTTGACCATGGCTGAATTGAAAAAAGCTCTGAATGCCAATTTCGAAGGAGAATACCAGAAGGTCTTTAAAATGTGCTACGAGGAAGCACCCAAATACGGTAACGACATTGATGAAGTTGACCTTATGCTTCGTCGGGTGAATGACAGTATTTACGACGCTTTCCAAAGAGTTGACGGTGGTGGAAACTACATTAGCAAAAACATTAAGACCTCGCTTGATCAATACACCAAGAGTGTCCACAACCTGATGGGTTTGGTAACCGGTGCCTTACCAACAGGTAAGAAAGCCGGAGAGGCACTTACCGATGGAAGTTTGTCAGCCATGCGGGGAACCGATGTGAACGGAGCAACTGCCCTGATAAATTCTGCTGCAAAAGGTAATGATGCTACCAAGTGGTGCGCCACGCACATGAATATGAAACTTCCACCAGAACAATTGAATACGCGCAAGGGACGGGAAAGCATGATGAATCTGGTCAGGACCTTATTCGCAAACGGTGGCTATCACATTCAGTTCAATGTGCTGGATACGCAGATGTTGAGAGACGCGCAAAAGCATCCTGAAAACTACCGCGATTTAGTGGTTCGTGTTGCTGGTTTCAGCGCATTCTTTACTCAACTTCATGTGGGGGTACAGAACGAAGTTATTGAACGTACGCTGCAGAGGTGCGAATAAGGCTGAATTTGAGTAAAATTAAGCAAGGCATGGCGATTGTCATGCCTTGCTTTTTTCCAACACAGTTGATTGCAATGGATTAATGAAAACTAACCAATAAGAAATAGTTATGAGTAAAGATACAGGACAAAAACGGGTTGCCATAATGGTTGGCGCCGGTTACATCCCGGGCATAAATGCTGTAGTTGCAGGCGCTGCCCTGGCTGCAAGCAAACTGGGATGGGAACTGGTTGGTATTCGCGACGGATTTGAAGGTATTCTTCATCCTGAAAAATACCCCTATGGCGGATTATTCCCCATCGATCCCCAGATATTAAATATAGATCCAAATACAGGTAGCGTTATCGGCCAGAGTGCCCGTATGGATCCTTTTAATGTTCGAACCATTAATGAATTGGAAATGGTCGAGGAAGTTGATATGTCGGATGAGCTGATTAAAAGTTTAAAGAGAGAAAACATCGATGCCGTTATTTCTATTGTCGGTGCAAGGGGTATCAGCATTTTTTATCAGCTCCATAAAAAAGGACTTAACACTATATGCGTACCCCGTTCTATCGAAAACGATATTGCATCTACCTCTGTATCATTCGGATTTAATACCGCCCTTACATTTACCATTGATATGCTCGACAGGGCACGTTTAGCAGCAAAGTCGGCACAAAAAATTGCTGTAGTCGAAGTACAGGGCGAGGTAGCGGGGTGGATTGCCTTACAGGCAGGTATTGCTGTTGCTGCCGATGCGGTGTTGATTCCCGAAGTTCCAGTTGATTTGAAAGATGTGGCTGACCACTTAAAAAAGAAAATGTCAGGAAAAAAATCATGGGGCTTGGTGGTTGTCGCTCAAGGCGCAAAAATCATCAATCAGAAGAAAAAGGAAGAGAAAGTTTCTACCCTCAAAGCTTCCTTATCTCCCTTGGCAACAGGCGACTCCAACAGCGAGTATGTGATTCAGAAATCAGGGCAGGCAGCACAGGCTGTGGCAGAAGGCTTACAACTGAGAATTGCGGAAGAAACATTCCCGATGGTCATTGGCCCATGGGTAAGAGGAGGTGCACCCTCTGCAGTCGATCGCCAGTTGGGAGTGGCCTATGGTGCCGGAGCTATTCAGGCCCTGAAAGCCGGAAGCAATGGTGTAATGGTGTCATTTGTACCACCTGATGTGAAGTTTGTTCCACTTGCTGAGGCAATCAACAAAGTAAGAACACTACCCGCTGAAAGCATGTTTTTTCAGGTAGCCGATTCATTGGATATTTACGTTGGAAAATAAGGGGGGAAGAATTATGACAAATCAAACAAAAAATATATTGGATATCACAGGAAGAGTGTTGAATATCCAGAGATATTGCAGCCACGACGGCCCGGGAATACGCACAAATGTTTTCATTAAAGGTTGTTCCCTGCGCTGTAAATGGTGTGGCAATCCTGAAAGTATCAGGTTAAAGCCGGAAGTCTCATACGATCCGAAAAAATGTTCAGGGAAAAAGTGCAGTATTTGCCTGAAAGCGCCATTCCCGGAAGGTGCATTCTATTTTGTAGAGGGTGACGATTCACAGGTTAAAGTTAACTGGCAGCTGGCAGCTGGAATTACTGAGGAAATTGCTGCGCTTTGCCCTACCGGTGCGCTCGAAATGTATGGCAAAATCATGACAGTTGGTGAAGTAATGGATATAGTGGAAAAAGATGCTTCTATTTACCGGAGTTCAGGAGGTGGAATGACCATTAGTGGTGGAGAAGTGATGCTCCAACCTGATTTTGCTGCAGCTTTACTGCAGGAAGCCCACAACAGGGGTATGAATACTGCTATTGAAACGGCCTGTAATGCACCCTGGGCAAATCTCGAAAAAGTACTTCCACATGTTGATACAGTGCTTCACGATATTAAACTGATGGATTCGGAACGCCACAAAAAATGGACAGGCGTAGGCAACGAGCGGATTTTGGCCAACTTCAAAAAAGCGTACGAAACTTTTCCTGATATTGATTTTATTGCCCGAACACCACTAATTCCCAGTGTTAATTGCGATGATGAACATGTTCTTGGAGTACTGGAATTCATTAAGCCCCACAAAAACGTGATTGACTATGAGCTGCTACCCTATCACCGTTATGGTCTGGGTAAATATGAATCTCTTGGTGTAGTGTATGAACTCGATGATTACAAAACACCATCAGATGAAGTAATCGCACACTTTCAGGCTATGATTGATAAGGCTTTTGGACGCGAAGCGGAAGAGAAATAAGCAACTGAGGAAAGGATATAATCTATACAAGCAATGGAAAATTCAACTTATCGAGCTATAGTCAATGAGAAAAATTGCTTTGGTAATGGCGATTGTATAAAGGTTTGCAAAGTAAAAGCAATTGAAGAGGGGCCAAAGATTTTGCCAATGCAATGTGGTGCAACTGAATTGCTTCCTGGCAAAGCAATTATAGATGGTGAGATTTGTAATGGATGCGGTGATTGCGTTGCGGTGTGCAGTTATCATGCCATTGAAATGATGCCCCCTGCATAAGTTATTTTTATTTAAAGCTGATGGAAGAACCAACATTAAATGCGATTGTGACCCTGCGAAACGAGGTTTCCCCCTGGTTAATGATTTTACAGGTCGTGCCCGATGGTTGGGAATTGCCCGATTATGTGCCCGGTCATTTTACATCATTGGGTATGCCAGGTTCAGCAACCCGGTATGCTCTTGCCGAACCTGAAGTATCCCCAGTTGATCCCGGGAAACTGATTAAGCGAGTGTATTGTATTGC
>CAVYEL010000035.1:0-202032 GCA_963767555.1 uncultured Bacteroidaceae bacterium
AGACCATATATGCACACAGGTCCTGGGGTGGACCGACAGACTGGTTTGTATTGAACGGAAGTTATATCAGTCTAAGGGAAGTCATGTTAAGCTATCGGTTCCAGCCATCTCTCAGTGGACAAGACACCGTTTTACAGGGATAACACTCAGCCTGGTTGGAAGAAATCTGCTATGTACCTGGCAGAATCACCTGGCAGACTATGGTGTATCCCCGGAAGCTTCCCCCGAATACTAGTGGCGGCGCTCAAGGGGTCTTCAATCATTTCTCCATACCTACTACACGGTCCTTCGGTCTAAATGTCAAATTAACCTTCTAAAAAATACAAAATATGAAATCAATAATAAATATAAAGACAGTAGCTGGTTTGGCATTGATGCTTCTGATGATCAGTGCATGTACGGATCACTATGAGGAGATGAATACCAGCATGATCTGGTCACGGAAGATGTCTTGAATACTGATCTGCTAATGACATACATTCTGGACACAAGTGGATAGGCGGTGGCGAAACTGGTGGAGGCGGAACAATAGGTAATTATCCCGGTCTGTCGGTTTCCAACTCAACCGCCCTTTCCAGGTACAACAAGGGGATATGGTGCATATTCTGTTGCCAGGAATGTGGCGGATTTGATCAGAATCCTGGAAAACAGGGATGCCGAGGCCGGCAACAATGACAATGCTACCGAGATTGCAATAGCAAGGATACTGAAGGCCCATACTTTTCCCATGATTACCGATCAATGTCGGCGATTGTCCCTATTTTGAATCATGCCTGCCCCAGGAAGAGGTGGTATACTCGCCCAAATATGATACCCAGGAAAGCATTTATAAAGACCTTTTAAAGGAGTTGAGAGAGGCGGCGGCTCAACTGGATGATAATAAGGATGCCTATGGGAGCGCTGACATTCTGTATGGCGGAAATGTTGCCAAGTGGAGGAAGTTTGCCAACTCGCTCAGACTCCGCCTTGCCTTGCGCGTGCGATATGTGGATCCGGCCCTGGCCGCACAGGAAATGAGTGATCTGAATGAATCCAACCTGATCACCAGCGCAGAGGATATTGCCTACATAATGACCGCCGTGACCTTATGAAATGAACCTGAACGAGAATTTCTTTAATGTTAATGCTAGCTGGTCTGGTCTGCGTGCAAACGGACCAGATCTGACAAAAAGTTTTATCGGCAAAACGGCTTTGGATATCTGGCAGGACAATTTTGACCCACGGCTGAAATTATATTGTGATACAGCTGAAGCTGCATGGCCTACTACGCCTGGTTATGACACCATCGATTATTTCGGTTACCGTGGGCATCCTGTACTGGGCTATGTGCCTGTGGAACAGAAGTACCCCTACGGCTCTGAGTCATGCTCGAGGTGGTCCCTGCATATTATGCACCCATCTGGCCGAGTGTTGCGTTGACTGCCCATGAAGCCTATTTTGCACTGGCAGAAGCAGCACTGTTCAGTATAAAAGGTTCACCGGCCGATGCCCAGGGCTTTTATGAAAAAGGAGTAAAAGCGGCACTGGACTGGTCTGTTTACTGGAATGACATGATTGAGCCTCAATTACCGGATATGATCGGACTCCTACAGGCCCGATTCTTCAGCCGAGTTTGTGGCCGAGTATGCAGAATTCCACCGGGTCACCCAGGAGGAGGCCGATGCCTTTGTTGACACCGCCATGGTCATGACACTGACAGGTACCGATGAGGAAAAGCTGGAGATGATCATGAACCAGAAAATCGTCGGATTCTTTCCTACCCAGACCGTTGAAGCATATGCTGAATGGAGAAGAACAGGTTACCCGAGGGTCCTGGTCGGAGATGACGATGATGCCCTTCAGGGTGTTTCACCCAGGAGGTATATTTACCCGGATAGTGAACAGCCGTTAAACGCGAAAATCTGGATGAGGCCATCTCCCGTATGGGCGGAGCAGACAATATGCTTGAAAAAATGTGGTGGGATGAAAATCCACTTGCCCCCCATGAGCATCCCGGTACAGTCCCGTACATGGAGCGCCATGGGTGAGGGGAAATAAGTTTTCTCAGATAACCAGTTTTAAAACAGCCTATAAAGATTTTCTTTATGGGCTGTTTTCTTTATTATAGATAAGTGAAACCTGAAATCCCTATCTGGTCATGAAAAAAACAGTATCCATCCCACTAATTATCTGTATCGTATTTCTTCATCTCTATCCTCACAGCCAACAATCCTGCACCGGAAACTGATCAACACGAATAATATCCGTACTTACCTTTCTGCAGTGGCCAAAGAAATTACTGACAATGCCCTGTCAGATATCAGCTCTTCACCGGATTTGGAACAACAACGGCATCGACGCTATATGGAGTTTATTGAAATGATGAGCCTGCAGGATATGCCAATTGAATCAGAAAGACCGGATCTAAACATCCGGATTACAGGAACGATCCAACAGGAAGGGTACCGTATTGAGAAACTGTATTATGAATCCCTGCCTGGTCTGTATGTGCCTGCGAATCTTTATATCCCTGATAATATTCTGGAACCAAGGCCGGCCATTCTCTATGTCTGCGGCCACTCTCCCACCCAGAAAGTCAGGTACCAGCCCTATCCAAGAAAATTTGCAGAGCTGGGATTTGTCTGCCTGATCATTGAAACAATCCAGTTCGGAGAGGTCCGGGGCCACCATCATGGATGCTATTTCCAGGGCTGGTTCAACTGGTACAGCAGGGGTTATAATCCCGGAGGAGTAGAGGCATGGAATGGTATACGGGGACTGGACCTCCTGGCGGAAAGGCCAGAAGTGGATCCGGAAAAACTGGGGGTTACTGGTTTATCGGGGGGTGGATCGCAAAGCTGGTACATTGCAGCAGCAGATCCCCGTATAAAGGCGGCAGCCCCGGTTTGCGGAGCCAGTACCCTCAAAGCCCACATGGCTACCCGTACGGTTGATGGACATTGTGACTGCATGATGCCAATTAACACCTATATGATAGATTTTCAGGACATTGGGGCATTGATTGCCCCAAGGCCACTGCTGATTGCCCAGGCTGACGGTGACGGAATGAATACCATTGAATCGATTCGGGAGCTGCATGATGACATAAAAAAAATGTATGACCTCTATGGTGTACCTGAAAATATCCAGATTAGTGGAAACTCCCGGAGGTCACTCCTACCACAGAATTTCACGACAGGAAATCCATTCATTTTTCCTGGAGCACCTAATGGATAAACAGCTTGCTCCTGAAGAAACCGGAGACATTGATGAAACAGCTGAAAACCTCTTATCGGAAGATGAATTGAGGGTTTATACAGATGGTCTGCCTGAAAACGACAGGACCCCAACCATACAGGATTCATTCGTAAAACTTCATGGTGATCCTGAAATAACCAGTGAACAGGATCTGGTCTATATTCCGGGACTCAGTCAAACAGTTTTTAAAAACCAGAACCTTTGGGGCTTTTCCTGAGGTCAAAGTATCCTTCGATCCCAGGCTTGAGTTTCGCGCCGCCGACGGGGCGAAATACGGGTGGACCATTCATAGTTTCATTTCAGAAGAGGGCTGGCGTCTGAAACTCGATTTTCGCTGGAGAAATGAACCTGATGTTCGAAAGCCCATGATGATCGTATTACGAAACTACGATGAGAACCAGTGGGAATCTGAAAGTTTTATTTCGGGACTGGAAAACAAGTGGAACATCGCCTTTCTTGAAGTAAGAGGAATTGGGGAAAATGGCTGGGACCCGGGCCTGCAATGGCATGTTCGCAGGGCTTCGGCATGGACCGGGAGAACCATAGCATCCATGCAGGTCTATGATCTATTGCGATCCATGGAATTCTGCCGTACCCTGGAAGGTGTTGATCCGGGTAAAATCGGAATTGCTGCCAGGGATGAAATGACAGCAGTGGCCATGTATGCTGCACTGCTTGATGGTAAATGCAATAACCTGATCCTGAAAGATCCGCCCGCAAGCCAGGATAGTCCAAGCCAGCCGGATGGCCGGGGAGCCGCCATCGAAATGCTGAACTGCCTGAGGATTACCGACCTGTACCAGTTACCGGCTTTGCTTTGGCCAGCACAAATAGAATTCCAGGGAGAGGTTCCGGAAGCTTATCAGTGGTCAGAAAATATATTATCAGCTATAAAAAACTGAATTCACAAATAAACATAAGATCCCGATGAGACAAGAAAACAAAGTATCAAGAAGAAAGTTCATTACTCGATTCGGCCAAAGCAGCCTCTGTTGTTTCGGCCGCAGGCTTTTTGAGTTCCTGTTCCTTCCTTTCAGGGAAGAGCGCGGTGAAATATAAAATACCCCGGCGGATCCTGGGTAATACGGGACTTGAAACTTCTATTTTAGCTTTTGGGGGCGGTTCCCAGTTTCTCCAGAACAATGACGGGGAATGGGAGAAGCTTCTGGAAGCAGCTGTTGAAGGGGGGATAAATTTTTTCGAAACGGCACCCACATATATCGCCTCTGAATTTTGGGAAACCGGTGACGGGAAATCTCTTGACAGCAGCGAACAACGCTATGGCCAGGTATTATCGGCTTATCGTGACAATATTCTTTTGTCTACAAAAGCTCCATCCCGTGATCCGGAAGAGGCAAAAAGATCCCTGGAAAGCAGTCTGAAAAATTTCAAAACAGACCATGTAGATATATTGATGATCCATGGCATAACCCTGGATGATAATATTTCTGAAATTGAGAAAGGACTTTATAGGACCATGCTCTCCTTCAAAGAAGAGGGTATGGTGAAAAATATCGGTTTTTCATGTATGAATGATCCCGCTCACAGCAGGGACCTGCTGGAGAAACTTGACTTTGATGTCACCCTGGTAACCATGAATGCAACCAAGTATGGTGGTTTTGCAGAAACCATACTGCCAGCCGCCAGAAAGAAAAACATGGGAGTTATCGCCATGAAGGTAATGAGGGATATCGTAGGCGAAGCTGCCACTCCCAGAGAATTGCTGGAGTATGCATGGACGCAGGAAGGCGTTGCCAGTGCAACTGTCGGACACTGGGGCATTGAACCACTTCAGGAGAATATCAGAATAGCACAGGAATATATTGAAAATCCCATTGCTGAACTGGACCGTAAGGAACTCGAGACCAGGCTGGCAGCTTACGCAGGACCGCATGCACTTTGCTGGGCCAGGCCCGGGTACCGGGATGGTGGTATAGTGGTATCTTAAATCATAAATCATATTTCCATGAATAAAACAATAAGCATTATCTGTGTATTTGTTTGCATAGCTTGCCAGGGACCAAAGCCAGCTGAACAATCTCAGAAAAGACAGATTGGTAAGGATATGTTCCAGCACCACTATATAACACAGGACCTGCCCGGAGAAACCGATTGGGGTTACGGATGCCCTGCCCTGGCTGATTTTGATAAGGACGGAGACCCGGATTATGCTTATTCAGGAGCTGAAGGTCTGTACTGGTTTGAAAATACGGGCAATGCTGATTGGACAATGCATAAAGTGGGGGTGATGCCTATAAAACAGTTAGGGGCAACTTCCCATGATGTGGACAGGGATGGCTGGGAGGATATAATTATTGGAAGGTTCTGGTACAGGAATACCCAGGATCCACGTCAGGAGGCTTTTGTCAGATACGAGTATGACGAGGGGATTGAGTCAAATATTCATGATATAGTCATTGCTGATGTTGATGGTGATGGCGAAGGTGAGCTGATTTTAACAGGCGATCATGAGGGGGTATTCTGGTATGATATTCCTGCTGAACCCAATCATGATGCGGCCTGGCAAAAGACCCTCATAACATTGGATGTACTAACGGACAAGGATCAGATGCATGCGGGTTTCTTCCCAAATGGTGTTGATGACCTGGATGGTGATGGAGATAAGGACCTTGTCCTTCCGGACAGGTGGCTGGAAAATACAGGTCAGGGAAAAACGTGGCAGAAACATCCCATCCCTTTCGGAAAGAGAGGGCCCTGGGGTCTTTCTTCACGAAGCTGGATCATCGACCTGAACGGGGATGGTTACAATGATATTGTCATGGCAGACTGTGACCAGGTGTGCTCAAGGATCGCCTGGCTGGAGAACCATGGAACAAATCCACCTGAATTTACCACACATTTTCTCCCTATGACAGCCACCGGAATCAGGGGATCCTTTCATTCCCTTTATGTCGGCGATTTTGATAATGACGGTGATTACGATATTTTCTCCTGCGACCAGGAGGATGATAGCATATTTCCGGAAGGGGCTGATCCCAGGTGGTATATCTGGGAAAATGTCAGCAGTGATAAGGGTATCCGGTTCGAAGAAAGGGTGATCTTTGACGGCAAACTGGGCGGGCATGATGCCCTGGTCGGTGATGTAGATGGTGATGGAGACCTGGATATATTTTCCAAGGTCTGGAATTTATGGCCTGGCAATGCTAATAATGGTAAAGAGCATGCAGATTACCTGGAAAATAAGCTTATTGATTAAGAGTCAAATTACCAATCTTTAACACCCTAATGATTATGGATAAATTGATCAGTAACAGGCAGTTACTAAACAGATATATGCTGCTCGCCTTTATGTCAATTCTATTTGGATGCTCAAATAAAAAGACCAATTCCATTGTCTCAGAAACGTCCTCATCCCCTGAGAAGATCCATTTCTATATTGATCCCGATAAGACAAAGTGAAGCTCCTGTTGAGAAGCTCACCTATGGCCTGTTTATTACCGCTCCGTGGGAAAACGGGGGGAATTTATACATGAATTTTCCGGAACACCTGGAATACAACCCTGTGGGAAATACCATTCTGCGCCACTGGGATAGCATACCCAATCCCTGGATCATTTCACCGGATGGAAAACAGGCATCCTACAGGGTGCAAAGTTTGGCACTTAAAGATGTATATGTAGAATCATTTGCGCGTGTGATGAGTGGCGGTGAAATCCCATTTGATGCCCAGGGAGTTCATGTGGCCATGAGGATTATTAACCATGGATCCAAAACCCTGCCGGTAATACGACCTTTGATCTGCAACCAGTTCAAAGGTTTGACCGGATTTCCTCAGCGCCATCATGATTTTCAGCACACCCATATCGTGATGGATGGTGAAATAACAGCATTGGCTAATCTGCCCACTGAAGATCCGGAAACCACTTTTAAAGGTTGTGTTGTCAAAGGTTGTCCTCAGCGGGATACACGGTCCGAAAAGAACGGGGGACTGATAGAACAGGACATGGACGCTGCTTTATCTGTTGTTACCTCCCTGGACCAGAAGCGAAAGGTGATTTTTTGGTGGAATCCCGGGAAAAGTATGATCGCCAATTCCTTCATTCCCTGTATCCATGCAGATCCATATTTCGGTACATTAAGGCCGGGAGAAGAAGCCTATGCTGAAGGAATGATTCTTTTTACAGAAGGAGATATTGAGCCTATCATAAAATATTTGCTGAAAGGATCTCGACAGACTGGTATATTGATGGTATTTAATGGAACAGATACAAAATGGTACTAAAATCGAAACGATTAAAATCACTTGATGCCTTGCGTGGGTTTACCATGTTCTGGATAATCGGGGGTGGTCTGTTAATACATACATTAGAGGATGCGACTGGCTGGCAGGTATTAAGTTGGTTTTCAAACCAGTTAACCCATGTACAATGGAACGGTTTCCATTTTTTTGATTTGATCTTTCCATTATTCATGTTCGTTTCTGGGGTGGCTATGCCATATTCTATCGGCAGAAAGTTAAAACAAGGAGCAAGTAAGAAGAAACTACTGGCAAAGTCCGCAAAACGTGCTTTAATCCTGATCATTTTCGGCATAATCTACAATAATAAAGTATCCTTCGATTTTGCAAATATGAGGTATGCCAGTGTATTGGGACAAATAGGGGTGGCTTATTTTATTGCTGCATCCATTTACCTCTATTCAAGCCTGCGGGGGCAAATCATCTGGACAGTTTCAATATTATTAGGTTTCTGGGCCTTAATGGCATTGGTTCCCGTTCCTGGATTCGGTGCAGGGGTGCTTACTCCTGAAGGAAATTTCTCTGGTTATGTTGACAGGCTTTTATTGCCAGGCACGACATACCGCGAGCATTATGACCCACAGGGCATTCTGTTGATGATATCGGCTGCCACTATTACAGTGATGGGAGCAGTTACCGGGACCTTGATCATAAACGAAAAGCTATCTAAAGAGAGGAAAACAGTGATAATGACTGTTAGCGGGATAGTATTGATTGGTTTAAGTTTATTATGGAATATTTGGTATCCCATAAACAAGGAGATCTGGTCAAGCTCTTTCAATGTGCTGACAATCGGAATATCGCTTCTTTTTTTGGCCCTATTCTATTTTATTATTGATGCTAAAGGCTTCGCAAAATGGTCATTCCCATTTGTTTTGATTGGTTTAAACCCAATTACCATCTATATGGCACATCGTATGGTAAACTTTAAATTCACCTCCGATTATATATTAACAGGGATAATGAATATTTTCCGGGGATTTCTCCGGGACAATTTCAGCCATTGGTGTCCTGGGATTAGAGCTGCTATTACTCTATTTCTTATACAAAAGGAAGATCTTTTTAAAGATCTAGATTATAACCCGGTCCCCTAACAATCCGCCCGGGCATAGCCCCCGTATGCTCTCCGTCTTTCAGCACCTGCTGCCCGTTCACAAATACATGTCTGACTCCGGTTGCATACTGATGCGGATCTTCGAAGGTAGCATGGTCCTGAATCTTCTGCGGATCAAAGACAACGATATCAGCATAATACCCTGCTTTCAGCAATCCACGCTTGTCTATTTTCAGATTTTCAGCGGGTAAATGGCTCAGTTTTCGGATGGCTTCTTCCAGTGTAATAATCTTTTCATCCCTGACATATTTTCCCAGAGAGCCGGGAAAAGTTCCCATAGGCCCTGGGGTGGGGATTTGTTTTCAAGAAGACACCCTCCGGGGCCAGTGATTGTTCATCTGAACCAAAGCTTACCCAGGGAAGGACTATCTGCTTTTTTATGTTTTCTTCAGACATTAAAAAATAGATGGCATCCACCCGGCTATTATCATGTATGATCAGATCGAGTATGGTTTCAGCCGGTGATGTATTTCTCATGTGAGCCACTTCGGCAAGGGTTTTTCCGGTTAGATATTTCAATGAGTCATTCTTAAACCCAACTGAGATAATTTTTTCTGCAGAGCCGGTCATATGGAAGAAATTTTCCCAATCCTTGCCGGGTAACCTCATTTCCTCCATCACCCGTTCCCTGATTTTCTTATCCTTTAATCTTGCTACCCAGGCATCATGCCCTCCTTCCTGTACCCATTGAGGCATGGTTGCATACAATCCCGTTCCAGCTGCCTGATAATTATACATATCCGCCGTAATATCCATTCCGGCCTTCCTGGCAGCCTCTATCTTGGCTATGGCCTGGTCCATCTTAGGCCAGTTCTCCCTTCCAGCTGCTTTCAGATGGTAGATCTCCGACCTGATACCGGCCTTCTGTGCAATCTCTATCACCTCATCTATCCCTTCCAATAGTTGCTCCCCTTCACTTCTCATATGGGTTATGTATAATCCATTGGAGGATACTTCCTTGCATAACTCGATCAACTCTTCCGTATCGGCAAAAAAAGCAGGGGCATAGATTAGGGAGGAACTGATGCCGACAGCCCCCTCTTCCATGGCTTCCCGTACAAGCCTTTTCATATATTCCATCTCCTCAGGCGGTTGGTGCACGATCTTCATGCCCCAGGGCATTCACCCTGACGGTGGTGGCACCAACAAACGAAGCGATATTACATGACACCCCTTTATTCTCGAGAAACTCGAGAAATTCACCCACCGTTGACCATACAATATCGTATTTTATATCGCCCTGTTGTTCGGTATTTTCCTTTTTCATCGATGGGGTCAACGGTCCCTCCGACCATCCCTCTCCCATAACTTCCAGTGTGACACCCTGCCGGATATTACTCTGTGAACGGCCATCCTCGATCAAAGACTCCTGTGCCCAGCTCAGCATATTAATGAAACCAGGTGCTATGGCAAGTCCGCCAGCATCCAGTTCAATTTCTCCCCGGGCCGATTTCAGATCTCCCATGGCAGCAATGGTATCAGCATTAATGGCTATATCACCCGCATAGGATAATGATCCGCTGCCATCATAGATCATCCCGTTCCTCAGGACAATATCAAATTCTTGCCTGGGTGTACAAGACAACAATATTACCAGGGCAAATCCGCTTAAATATTTCATCATATTAAACCTTTAATTAATCCTTGATTATTACGGCAAACCATCCACCTGGTCCTGGTGTTGCAATTTCTGCGAGGCTCCCTCCTCCCACTGAAAATTCTTCTCCCCACGAGCCGGATCCAATACTGATCCATTGGCCGGAGAATTCACCCGGAAAATCATGCAGATCCAGCATGGCCTCTCCACCATCCGGAAACAATATTACGTAATTCTCACCTTTCTTTGCAGTGAGATAAGCTTCATCATCTTCTATGTCAGACAATAATTCCATCTGTGGTGTCATATCCCATATCTTCACCATGGTCTCTATCTTTCTAACTGATTGAATGCATGCCTGTGAGGCTTGCACTCAGTCCATTCCCATGTAGGTGGCCTGTGATGCCTCACTGCTGCACAACCCCCGATGACATTCCTGGCGAACCGTTCAATGCCATCTTCATTGGAACCTGATCCCCAGGTTGAATTCATCCCGCCATAGACTTTTACACAGTTTACAGGGCGCAATGAATATAACTCCCGCTGCTTCAGGATCCAGGATAGGGTATCCCAGTGCATCCTGTTGAAATTCCTGCTGTTTATTTGAGAAACATCCAGAAATTCATATGTTTCAGGATTTTCAATGGCAGCTAAACAGGATTCACACATGTGAGGCATAAAGAATTTGTCAAACATATCCGTTGTAAAAACCTGCTTTTCCCCAGCCCTGTCATGGATAAACTTCATCCAGTATTTTCCCCACTCTCGAGGAGTGCTAGTTTCATTGTCCATGCAATAAAGCACATTCCCATATTTCAGGCTATGGGATAACATTTTATCGACAAATTTCTCCTGGTATTTTCTTACCAGTTCCGATTCCTGACTGTACAGGGGCATGCCTGGAATAGAGTGAAAGAAAGGTTGTATATCTGTCGATGGATGCCGGGGATATTCTTCTTTCATGCCACATTCATCTTCTGTATAGTTTACATTATTGGCAGGATTAAGAGGATTAGCCTTCCAGAAAGCTGTAGAAAAATCAAAGCGATCCCACACCTCAATCTGGACAATAATGTCTCTTTCATAAGTTAAGCTCAGGAGGGATTCAAATTTATCCCAGTAGACTTCATTCCACTCATCCAGGTCATAAGAACCATCGGCTTGTAATAAAAAGGGCCAGACGTTTCCGGAATCTCTGGAACTCATGGTATTTCTGATGTAATTACCTCCAACACTTTGCAGCAGATCCAAATGCTCTTCGAGTCCGGGGATCTGGAACAGGTTATCATCAACAGTACCACCCAGAAGCAAAACAGGCTCCCCATTGTATTGCCAGTATCGTGGATTCTCAGTATACGGTTTTATATCATTTTCAAATGAATTTCCAGTTTGTCTCGATAGGCATCCTGATAGAACCAATAGGAAAATGAGATTTAATAACACAAGATCATATTTCATAATATTCGGTTTAAAGGTTTATTTACCCAAGGTACCAATACGTTCAGTACTAACAACCAGTTCGTCAATCCATAATTTCTGGGCATTATTAAGAAGCCCCGGACCAAAATATGGTGCCATGAGGAATTGATTGAACATCATATCCGGGAAGTCAGTGGATCTTAAAATCACATCCGTTTGATCAATGACTTTCTTCCCATCAAACCAGCCCCGTACTATGCCATCCCTGTTTGGCTGATCATTATCAGCATCCAGGGTATTCAAGCAGAAATAAGCTTCAATACAATGCCATTTATCATCATTAAACAGTTCTTCTTCACTGTCATAGAACTTTCCATTATATCCTCCCCGCAAGGGTCCCTGTGTGAGCCCGTGAGGCATGTCTTTATTTTGAATATCAGTAGCTGCCAGGCGCAATTTGCCGGCCACCGGTTCGATATACAGGGTGAGGTGGCTGGCAGCGGGACCGTGATATTCACTGTTCTCAGTAGTAAGAAAATGGGTAAGATGCGGGTGATAATTCCTGCCTGACCATTCCCATTCCTTTGAGAGCCTTAAATAAAAACGTATATAGATCGCATCAACCGGTTCAAAGAGGTGTCTCTGGGAGGAAGACCCCTGGACACGCTGATCATTAATAATCCACTCGTATTCTAAACATCCTTTGCCCTTCACGGAATGCTCTGAGATCCGTAAGGCCGTTCCATCATACCAGCCCCTTTGCTCAAGATCAGCATTATCAAAAGTTTCCTCGAATAAAATGCGATTCTCCGGCTTATCCAACTGGTTCTCAAAACCAAGGATCAAC
Organism: uncultured Bacteroidaceae bacterium; assembly: GCA_963767555.1. GTDB lineage: Bacteria > Bacteroidota > Bacteroidia > Bacteroidales > SM23-62 > SM23-62. Next base: position 12,473 of record CAVYEL010000035.1, read on the forward strand.
AGCAATATCAAGGATACGATGTTGATCATCACTTAACTTTCATTGTTACTACTTGATCTGTGCTCAGGATTACTTCTTCCTTCTTCCTGCCTATATTAACTGTGTAGGGTGACAAATAAGTAATTTCATCGCCATCCACATTGTATTCGGGTAATTCAGCCTTAATGGAACCATTCTCATCGGTCTTCCTGGTCAATACTTCTTCTCCGTTCTTGTCCAGGATCCTTATTTCAACTCCTTGAACTTCTTGCCCTTTTTTATTGGCCGCCTTAACTGTCAGTGTCCAGAAAACAGTATATGAATGATGCTGGGGACTGGCATCTATGCTAAAATCCAAGCCCTTAAATGTATTGGAACGGAATTCTATATCCTTCGCCAGGCAATCATCCCGCTCGATCCAGCCCATGCGCACTGCGGGGAAATCTGTTTCAGCATTGGCAGACTTAATGAAACTGTTCCCTGCTATCACGGTCCCAGTAGCACTCCCGTATCCGCTTCCCACCCACATGGGTGTTACATTGGAAAAGATCCGGTTATTATACAATTGGCCGCCCAGGGCATTGCCGATGAAAAAAGCGTATGCCTCTGCATCCGTATCAGGATGGTCCTGTTCGAGATATATATCATTCCCGAATACATAATTGTCCCCTGCACTGGTACTGAAGAAGAAGGCTGATACCATGGGAATGAAATCGGGGTATTTTTCAAATTTTTTTCCCCTGATGTAAAATTTATTATTGTATATCCGGTTCCCGAAACATCCCCTGGGCGATCCAAGCGCTTCACCGTAGTCTGCCACCCGAATGGCATTCGTACTGTAATGTTCATGATATTCACAACTGGGAGGCGCCGCTTTTATCTTAAACACATTATTAAAGATCTCTATATGACTGTGCCTGAAGATTTCCAGTCCCGATCCGATCTCAGGTTCTATGTGATTCTCAAACACCATGGAGCTGTCCCCCATGGCCATAATACTGTAATGATTGGTAACCGTCTGGCGGTTCACAAATAGATTATGATGTATGATGGAATGCCTTCCTTTAAACACCAGGCAACCCTGTCCGCCGTAAAAATCTGAATAAGATACTTCCGAAGCCTTCAAGCCACGCAGGTCCACGGCATAAAACTCGGAACCATGCCTGTTGATGATAAAGGGACTCTGGATCTCAAACCTGCAGTTGGTGATGGTGGCATGCGGAACGTCAACCGCAATGGTGTTGATTCCTGAGGTAATGAATTTCACATTATCCAGGATGATCCTGACATCGTTGGCGGTGGACTGTATCCCCCAGGACAGGATACCCAGGCTGCCATTTTTTATCACACCGTTTTTAATGGTTGCAGTACCTCTTCCCTCAACTTTTGGAATTCCGGGAACCGGCTCGCCCTTTGATGCATCAGCGGTGTAGTCAAAAAAAGCGGAGTGGTTCCGGTTGTACAAATGATCGTTATGCCCCATGGGATGCGTAATATCCACAATTCCGATACCAACATCCATGGCCGGCCGGATGTCAATATGGTCAACGAGGCAATCATTCTCCGCTTTTACCCGGATACGGTATCTGCCTGCCGGTAAATTATTCAGATGGGCGACAATAAAACCGCCACCCAGCCGGGCAGAACGGTTCTCGACCGGACAGGAAACCATTATGGTATCAGCATACCGGGTAATACAGTTTACCTCATCACCGGCTTCATTATTCACATAAACACTGATCCTCATATCATTGCGAACATCCCCGCCCATATCGTGATAATAATGGCCCGTTATGCCACACATGGCGTAGTAGGAACGCCCTTCAACAGGAAGGTTTAGATAGGCAGAGGCGATCTCATCACCTGCTCTCAGACGCAGGATCTTTTCCCCGATAAACTCATGGACCTCTTCTGTATTTTCAATTTTTGCCCCCGGCGCCTTCGACACGTCCCATCCCTTCAGTCCTTCTTCGAAACCAAAATTGGGAATATGCTCATAATCACCATCTGCATAGGTCAGGGTATAACCATTCAGGTCAAGGGTAACATCCTTACCCAGAAAAATGGCACTTCGGTCGCTGGAAATATCCCGGGTCAGCATGTAGCTTGCTCCGGGCAGACCATAGCTGCCTGGCTCCTCAACAGGTATTACGCCATCGGGTAGATCCTTATGCTCAACAGGGGAATATTGACCGTAAAGACACAATGAAAGCAGGTTTACCAACAATAGTGTAAAAAGGCTCCTTTTCATGATTTTAGTTTTAGTATAATCCCTTAAAAACAGTATTTTTATTAGAGATGTAATCCCAAATAAATATAGAGATTAGAAACTACAATTATTATGTCTGTAAAATATATTTTCGTATCCCTGACATGTCTCCTGGTCTTTATAAATGTTCCATCGATAGCCAATGATCCTCCTGAGGTTCAAATCGTTTCACCAGAACCAAGTCACCAGAATATACCGGTGGACCTAAAATTTGACCCTGAAGTCCACAGATCTGGCGGATCAGACAATGTTATCCGTCCCTATGGGGGAGATAACTTCTGCAACACATGGGCCGCGAATGATAAAATTTATGTAACTGTTGATGATGGGGTCGGATGGCCCCTGGAATCTGGTTCCCCTGTCATGGAGAATAACAACAGGGTATGGGCGTTGGATGGAGGCCCGGAAGAATACCAGCCCGAATACCTGCCAGGATTCCCGAATTATGAGATGCAGGAACGTTGGTACGCATTTGGCATTGTAGCAGTTGATGGATATCTGTATTATACGATCTCAACACCCTACAAACCTGATAAAAGAGGCATCAAATTGCTCTACTCTCCTGATTTTGGCAAAAGTTGGTACAGGCATGATGGTACCTGTGACACGATAAATCAGTATGAGGAAAACGAGCGTACCATGTTCTTCTACAATGAACCTAACTTACTGTTTTCATATATCGGTTTCGTTCAATGTGGTAAAGATTACCAGGATTCAAAAGATGGCTATGTCTACCTTTACTGCAAGCTGACCAATCCTGTTCCATCTATTTATCTGGCAAGGGTGCCTAAAGGGCATGAAAACATCATTGACAAATCAAAGTATGAATACTTCCAAGGGTATGCTGAGAATGAAGAACCGGAATGGACCTCTGAAATATCCCGGTCGGAGATCATTATGTCTTTCCCAACAGGGCATTACCACAGTGCTTTTCTTCCATCGGTTGTATATAACAAAGGCCTCGACCTGTATATCATGGCTCTTGGTGCCAGGCCTGAACAAAGGCATACAGGAGGGCCTTCGACGCTGACCTTCTACTGGTCAAAGAACCCTTGGGGAAAATGGATCCCGTTTTACCACAATGATTGCTGGATCGGTGACCACCACAACAACAAATTGTATCAACCCAAACTGGTTTCAAAATTTACTTCTGAGGATGGTAAGACCATGTATATGAATTATTCAGATTGCAGGAACTTGTGGAAAGACCAGTACGTCTATAACCAGCAAAAACTTACACTGGAATTGGGTGGGACAGTTTTTTTTAAAGAAGGAGATGATATCTCTTTCAGGGCCAAGGCCTCAGATCCTGATGGAAGCATTGCCAGGGTGGAATTCTATGCAAACTTTTCCAAGCTGGGACAGGATACTACACCAGGATATGAATTTGTCAGCAAGAATGTTCCTGCCGGTAATTACAGGCTTACTGTCCTGGCCCATGACAATGAAGGAGCCACATCGGCATCATCCATCCAGGTCATTGTACTGCCTAAATAATTTTTCATTTCCGTCTCCGGGAATGTTCAAATTCAAAATCCTCCTGCCGGATCATCTCCAGTGTCTGTTCAATGGTAGGCCTGTCTCCCCAGTAGGTTCCCAGATATAGAAAGCGTACGATACCCTCCTTATCCACGATCACTGTGCTGGGCCTGTTAATATATTCTGCATGGACGGCAAAGGCCAGTGGATCAATACCATATTGAGCACCAACCGCACCGGCCCGGTCGAGCAGGTGAGGCCATTTGATCCGGTTTGTATAAGCTTCTTTGAAAGATTCCTTGGCGAACCAGTAGCCTGGTTCCAGCTCCTTCCCGACCATTACACGACCCCTGTATCTGTCATGTATCTCCATGGTAAATACCTCGATCCCCTCTTTTTGAAACGATTCATGCAGATCCATTAAATCATGGAACTCTCCGTGGCAAACCGGACACCAATCTGCGAATACCCAGATCAGAACAACCCATTTCTTTTCTTCAAAATCACTGAGCTTCCAGGATTTCCCTTCTGTATCCTGCAACTCGAAATCGATTGCTTTTTCTCCTACCCGGACAGACTCAAATGTAGTCTCGTCAAGTGATAAAAAGGCGTTCAACTGATCCTCGCTGGTCCCCAATTGTTTTTTTATCTGGTCAATAGCCAACTCACACTGGTGCACCACATCCCGGGAAGGATCCTCTTCCTTGATCTTATTCAGCAGATCAAGTGAACCGGAGGATTCAATCTGTCCCAATGAAATGATCGCCTGGGACCGTACCACGGTTATGCTATCCTCTAGGGCCAGCTTTTCCAGTCCGGCGATACCTTCCTCAGCCCTTAATATCCCCAATGCCATGGCGCTTACCTGCCGCACATGCATGTTTGGGTGTTGCAATCCCACGAGGATCCCATCCACAGTTTTCTGCCCGGCCCTTACCAGGTCCCTTACTCCCAGCAGCCGGACCCTCCAATCCTCATTATCAAGGTCAGGTATCCCGGCTTCTCTTGCATTATGGTCAAGGGTCAATGAATTATCTTCATTCAGTGGATTAAAGTTTTGTGCCTCGACCCGTCGAAATACCTCGTTTATATCTACTTTTTCCATGGCACCATTATTTAAACAGGATAAGAGAATCAGCATGGTACAAACAATGCAAACAATCCCTGTCAATCGAATTATTTCATTTTTCATGATTTCAGTATTATTCCACTGCTTCAGATACCATTTTCAGGAAATTATCCCATTTTTCATCAGGGATATTGCCGTCCACTCCCAATCTTACGATTACCATATTCCAGGCTGGGATAACCAGGCAGACATTGTTGTTATGACCCAGCGCTGCATAGGCATCAGGTGGTGCAGATGGCCATTTGCGGAGCCCGTCCGGTCCTATCCCATTAACCCACCAGTTGAAACCATAGGTTCCTGGTCCCCGGTTATTCGTTGTATTATATGCAGGCAGCTCCTGGTCCACCTGAACTGTAGTGGCCTTATCCACCCATTCGGAACTTATCAGTTGCTCCCCATCCCAATTACCCCGGTTTAGGAAGAGGTGCCCGAACCGCGCCAACTCCCGGGCCGAGATATGTATCCCTTTACCTTTATTTCCAGCCCCTCCATTGACCAGCAACCCATCCATGGTCCCCCAGTCCTTCCAATCCCATTGCGCTGGATCCATCCCGATGGGATCCGCAATCCTCCGTCTGAACAGCTCCTCTACAGGTTCTCCTCCTATCCGGGTAAGCACATTGGTAAACTGGTTCATGGCACAGTCATGGTATTTATACATGCTGCCCGGTGCGAAAAGGGGAGTATCGGTTTGATAGGGAGTACCGGACTGGTCACCACCCACCGCATCGTAGCCCGAGGTCATGGTGGTAAAATGGCCAAGGTTTACATCAGGATACTGCTGTTTCAGTCCAGGAACAAAATCTCTGGCCAGTGTTTCGAGCCCGCATTTTTCCTCATCTATTAGAAGTCCCAGTACCGTACTGGTAAAAGATTTGGAACAGGACCAGACGTTGTGCATATTATTTATATCATTCCCTTTCCAGATCAAAAAACCATTGCGTATCACCAGGGCCTGGTTTGTTTTATGCTCCCCGCACTGACTGGACAAGTAGGATAAGGCCTGGTCAAGTTTAACCGGATCTATCCCCTGGCTTTCCGGGGTTCTCTCAAGCCAGTCCTCCTCCGGGAATTCCATTTGCAAGCAGGAGATAAGAAAAACCGGGAAGATAAATAAAAGTGCAATAATCTGCCTGCTCATTTCAGAATCTGCTTATCTAAAATCAATTGCTCCTTAAACTTTTCATAGTCCAGTTCATGCACCGGTATACCATCGTTGATGGCCAAACATGCAGCCGTTGCTGCTGATTGTCCCATTACCATAAATACCGGCTCCATGCGGATGGAACCGAAGGCAATGTGAGAGGCACTGAGACAAACCGGAACTAACAGGTTATCACATTCTGCGGCTTTGGGGATAATGGAGCGGAAACTAACCGGATAGGGACCTTTGACATGTGCTTCGACATTCCCCTCGTTTCTCACATAACCCTCCTTGCTAATATATCGCTGTACATGATGGGAATCCATCCCATACGCTGCCATTCCCACTGCATCCTCCACAACCTCAATCCCCTCGCAATGTTTCTGTGTCATCACATAATCGCTGACCATTCTCCTGGCTTCCCGAACATATAACTGTTGCTGCCATCCATCTTCTCTTTCAAATTCATCTTTACAGGTACCCCAGCGTGTTACCTCTGTCCTGATATTTTCAGGGATCCTGGGGTGATTCGCTAAAGTCCACCACAATCCCTGTTGATAGGAACGATGCCTTTCAATGATCTCTTCTCTTTCCTCATAGGACGCTTCCGGGTAAAGGTAATTCTGGCCTATGAAATCAGTTGAAAAACCGGTCCGGTTATTCGTATCTGTCTTCTTATTAGGCATTTTACTGTTTATCCAGGGTACATGGTTAAAACCAGCTTCATAATTCCGGATCAACAATTCATAATTTAACTCAATATAGTCCGCCGGTTTTACAAAAGGTATCCTGTTCTCAGGATGATCGGTAAGGCACATCCTGAAGCAATAAGCCTGTACCCTGTGATCACCTTCCCCGGCTTCTCCTGGTCCACTTACATCTATATAAGGCAAAGCCCCGCTGCTTTTATCTCCCTTAATTATATAGGGATCTACACCTTCAACAAAATTATGATTCCTCCCATTGGCAGATACTGTCCCTACCAGCGTCAAACTGGTGTCGTTGGCCTGCACTCCGTTCAGGTTCTCTCCGTATTGGTCATTCCCTTCCCTGCCCGTGGTGTAGCTAATTCCAGCCGTTGCCATCAGGTCTCCTTCATAGGTGGCATCAATAAACATATGGCCATGAAAAACTTCTCCGGATTCCATGCTAATGGAGATTATTGAACCCTCTTTTTTCAAAACCCCATTCTCCCTGTCCAGTCGCTGGTTGTATCTGACATCAATGCCTTCCTTCTGTAACATACCATGATATACTTCCAGGGCTGCTGAAGGCTCAAAGGTCCACATGGCATCTTCATTTTCACTGGTCCGGGTTTGCCCCCCGTCACGATATTCCTCCTGGGTCTGCCAATTCCAGTGATCAGGATTACTGTAATACTTTTTAATGTTCTGATAGAACTCCCTCGAAATACCACCAATGGCCTGCTTATTACCGATGTCCGTTTGTCCCAGTCCACCTGTGGTTAGTCCCCCTACCCTGCTGCCCGGCTCCAGTACGATAACTGTTTTTCCCATCCTGGAAGCCTGGATGGCTGCGGCCAATCCCGCAGATGTTCCGCCATAGACTACGATATCATAGGAGTTTTCCCCCTGGTCAGGCTGGCTACATCCTGAGAATAAGACGATAAGAGATAATATGACTCCTTTAAGAACCATACCTGGCATAAAATTAATTTTCATTTTTACTTATTTATTAGATCCTGGTTAAACATCTTAAATCCTGTCAATTGCCTCCAGGCTGCTTGTTTTAGGATTGTATTCGTTAAAATGATGGATGAGCATGTATATGTAAGGCATTTGATCCTGTATGCGGGTTATTACTTCACCCGATAGATTTTTTCTGCTGAAAGGTACGACCTTAACATATTCCTGGATCTCCCCTGCGGTTCTTCCGTATTTATAATCATATGGGAAACCTGCCTGCCGGATCCGTCTGTAACATCCGGGTTATCTATGTTAGGAATGCTTATATAAAACTCACTTTCTTTAATGTCTCCGTCCGGGTTGAAAAACGATTGTTTCTTCAGGTATTCATATAATTCCTTTGCTGTGTTTTCAGCCGGATCAATCAATTGAATGTTCCGGATCATGAATTCCCTGTACAAATATTTTCCCTCAGCCGACTTCAAATCGTACAATTCACCGAGAACCCTGGTAATCTCTACCGATAAATATGGATAATGGGTACATCCCAGTATGATAACCTTCAGTTTGTTGCTGGTATTTGATCTGCGTATCTGTTCCAAAAGAGATACCAGATGAAAACGCACATAGTTCTCAGCATTATTGATCTGCATAATGGTGCATTCATCCAGATTTTCAGCGTCGCACAACATTTTTCCACCGGAAAAATCAAAATTATACGCATCCAGCAGATCTTTATCAATGGGAAGATCACCACTCAGACCCGGACCTTTATAATCTTTGCGTGGTGAATCAGCATTTTTTTGATAATAATCAGCATCCCCGTCCACAGCCTCGGCTATCCCAATCCCACCCTGGGAGAACACCTCAATGTTACCAGCATAGTTCTTTTTGTTCTTCAGATCTATTAGGGCATTCTCATAACCCTTTGATGCTACTGTTCCTGCTGTAGCCATTACCCCGACAATAGCGTCTTCATCTTTTGCCAGGCAGTCTAAAGCTCCTTCAACCCCGGCATCAATAACCCCTATAATTTTAAGCTCAATGCCTGCCCTGGTTATGAATTCCTCAAGATGTTCCTTACCATAGGCAGTGGCAGTATTACAGCCGATCACAATGGCCTTTACAGCCTGCTTGTCTGCATTTGCGGTTAGATCCTTATTATCTGCATAATATTTATTGCCCATCAGGAATTGGGCATCCTTAATAACATGTTCTTTGAGCAGATCTGTATTATTCTCTGCAGCATAATTGCCATATGGCATATTGGCCAGGTCACCAAAATAGATGAATGATTCGCTCATAAAATCCCTTGCATTATCACTGCCATAGGCATGAGTTTCATTCTGATACTGATCATAATCAAGTATGGATTTTAATACCGTTAATCCCCCGGTACCCGAATCAAATACCCCAATGGGCAGGGTATTATCATCTGCGGGGTAAGATTTAAAATCTATATAGTAGTAATTCTTCTTATCTGAAAGGATGGTTTCCTCAATGTCTTTATTATCACCTCTACAGCTGATAATCAAAACAGTGAGTAAACAAAAACCTGTGATTTTTAATATTATCCTCATCATGGGATGAACACCGGATAAAACTTTATCCATTATTATCTGGAGACGATTGCAATAACAGAATCCTTGGTAAGTTCAACTTTTTGTTTCTTTTTTCCAACAATCACTGTGTAAGGGGTATTGAAAACTTTGTCCTGTGAGATAAATGAATATTCAGGCAAATCATGAATAATGGTCCCTTCCTGACCGGTCAACTGCTTAAATATTTCTTCCCCGTTCTTATCCAGGATCCTGACCTCTTTACCTGCCAGGGCCTTGCCATTTTTGTCGGTAATATGGATTTCAAGTTTCCAGTATACCTCATAGGTATGGTCCTGTCCCGTTGCATCGATCTCAAAACCGGCTCCTTCAATTACATTTGAACGGAATTGAATGTCCTTCGCAACACATCTGTAATATCCATCCCATCCCATTCTGAAGGGTTTGAAATCTTCACCGGCGTTGGCTGATTTGACGATGGTGTTATTGCATATTTTCGTCCCGGTGGCCGAGCCATATCGGGAGGCCACCCAGGCGGCAGGTGCATTGGTTGTAATATGATTATCAAAGAAATGCCCGCCTATGGTTCCTCCCCCAATATAAAAGGCAGCTGTCTCATTCTTTGGAACCCGCATCCTGGTCATTCACTACTATCTGGTTCCCAAAAATAAAATTCTCCCCGGCACTGGCACTGTAAAAAACAGCCCATGCCATGGGGATATAGTCAGTATATTCCGGATAATCTTTGCCGGTTATGTAGAACTTGTTGTTGTATATATTATTCCCAAAGCATCCTCCCCCGGAACCCGGCCTTGCACCATAATCTGCTATCCGTATGGCTGTGGTGCTGAAATCCCCATGCCCGTATTCACATGTGGGTGGTGCTGCTACGATATGAATTTCATTATTGAAGATTTCCATTCCACTGTGAACATATATTTCAATTCCCGAGCCGACCTCAGGGATTATTTTGTTTTCAAAGATCTGGGAACTGTCTCCCATGGCCATGATACTATAATGGTTGGTGACAGTCTGCCTATTGGCAAAGAAGTTGTGATGGATCTTTGAATAATTCCCCTTGAAAACCAGGCATCCCTGTCCCCCGAAAAACTCCGAGTAGGATACCTCGGAAGGCCCTTCCCCGATCAGATCAACCGCATAAAATTCAGCCCCGTGACGGTTGATGATAAACGGACTGTTTACATCAAAATAACACTCCGTAATGGTGGCCTGCGGTACATCAACTGCAGAGGTATTAATACCTGAAGTTACTATTTTCACATTATCCAGAATAATCATAACCTCACCTGCGGTGGACTGTATACCCCATGATAATACACCGGTGGTACCATTTCTGATCATCCCGTTCTTGATGGTCATTGTTCCCCGTCCCTTAATAACCGGTATCCCCGAGATGGGTTTGCCCTCAGAAACATCATCTGTAAATCAAAGAATGCACTGTGCCCTCTTTCATATAAATGGTCGTTATGACCAAGGGGATGTGTCTTCTCGACAATGCCAATGCCTACATCCATGGCAGGGCGTATATCAATATGGTCGACCAGGCAATCCGTTTCCGCCTTCACTCTGATACGGTACCTGCCAGCATTTATTCCATTCAGGTGGGCATAGACAAATCCCCCACCAAGCCGGGGTGACCGTTTCTCAATGGGGCAACTTAGCATGGTGCTATCAGCATAATCAGTGGTACATCTTACCTGGTTCCCTGCTTCATCTTCAACATATACACTCACCTGCATTTCGCGTTTGGTAACACCACACATGGCAATGTAAGACCGATCAGCAACAGGCAGGTCTATAAATGGTGAGACTATTTCCTCCCCTGCTGACAGGCGGAGGATTTTTTCACCCACAAAAACATGCACTTTGGTATCCTCGATCCTGGCTGAGGGTGCTTTCGATATGTCCCAGCCTGCAAGCCCTTCTTCAAAACTGTAATTGGGTATATGCTGGTAGTCCCCTGCCGCATAAGTAACCGTATATCCGTTCAGGTCCAGCGTTACATCCTTTCCCAGAAAAATGGCAGATTTCGGACTGGCAATATCCTTTGTAAGAATATAAGTTGCACCAACCTTATCATAACTCCCCGGTTCACTGATGGGTATTTCCCATTTGCCCGGTGCCCGGTGCACCGTCTGCTTGTACTGTGACTGAACAGATTTTGGGGATAAACATAAAATCGAGAGGATCCAGATCAGTGATAGGTTTGTCTGTTTCATTTTCGTAGCTTTTTTAGAAGAAATGGCAACATTAACAGGAATGGTATTACCCATATGGCGATGTAGGAGATTTTTTCAAACCTGGCATCGTAGGTATAGATATGGTTTCCTTCCTTTTCAAATAATGCGACTACCATATCGGTAGTATAGGGATCATCGTATTCGGGTTTATAGAGATCTGCCATATTCTCATAGCTGGGCCTGGTTATTTCAGGATCAGCTTCAATCTCTGCAATATCATATGGGACATACAATCCAAAGTCAGGATCCAGTATATACCATTCATTATCGGAAACTTTTGCCCTGACAACCACATGTCCGGCAATATCCCATAAATGAGCCTCCACCCCATGATCCAACAATACGCCTTTTACAACAATGGAATGGGAAGAACATAATCCAACACCCCTTTCGAGTCCCTTTTTATAGTTTTTAAATTCATACCGGTTATCCTCACGAAATGAATTCGCAATAAACAGGATATAATTTTCCCTGAGCGGGACCCTCAGATTATACTTTTTCTTACCCTCATTTTTGAAATAATGTGACATACTTTTGCTGACGACATCATTGACCCGGAGTGCAAATTCTTTGATCTGATTCACCCTCCACCCTGACCAGCTGTTTTTTTGCATCTTCCAGTTTAATCGTAACATCATTCAAACGGCCGGTATTCTCCTCTGTATAGAGATCGTTGTGCCGCATCGATTTCAGCAAACCGAAAATATTAATCAGTAAAAGCAGGACACCCAATCCAAACAGGATGATTTTAAATGTTTTCATGAATTTATGCTTATGTAAGATTATGCTAGATAAAGATAAATATTATTCTTACGTATCCTTATTTTATACCATAAAACTTCCTTATATTTATATGTTACATTTCACTTAGTCAATAAATAAAATTTAATGAAATTACCAATCCGCTAAACAAATCATTATTCATCCTGTTTATCCTGCTCTGTACGTTTAACAAGCTAATGTCCCAGGAAACCATAACTGTCAAACCCAGTTGAAATCGATGATGTACTGACCAATCCCGGAATGGGATTCATGACCTTTCAGCGCTTTAACGGGGATGCATTAAATGAAGGCATCCGCTGGACAGAAGGATACCCTATAGAATACCAGGAATTTGATGGCAATCTTGAGATGCAAGATCACCCCTTAACCTCTATCGCCTATTTCCGCCTGTACTGGAGGTTCCTGGAACCTGAACAGGGAAAATACCAATGGGATCATTTTGATAAAGCCCTGCAAACAGCCAGGGAAAGAAATCAACAGTTGCTGATCAGGGTAGCCCCCTATGGTAATAAGTTACCGGATACGGATGTTCCGGAATGGTTCAGGGAAATGATTGGAGATGATTATAAAGATCAGTCGAAAGTCAAACACTGGCAGGTTGACCATGAGAATCCTCTGTATATAAAGCATTTTGGCAATTTCATACGGGAGATGGGGAAACGTTATGACGGCCATCCTGACCTGCATGCAGTAGACCTGTCCATCATCGGTGCCTGGGGCGAAGGGGAGTATACCCACCTGCTGTCAGTGAAGAAACCATGAAAGCCCTGGTGGATGCTTACCTGGAATCCTTCCCCCACACTCCTTTGATCATGCAGTTAGCTGATCGCGCATCAAACCACTACGGCCTCTCCAAAGCACATGTGGGCTGGCGGGTAGACTGCCTGGGTGACCTTGGATTCTGGGCTGAAGAACAGGATGGTTTTAACCATATGTATGACAAATATCCCATGGATATCATCAATTTGGAATGCAGGATGCCTGGAAAAAGGCACCTGTTTCCCTGGAAGTATGTGGTACTATCAAGGGCTGGAAAGAAAGACAGGGCTATGACCTTGATCGAGGTAAGATTTATCATTGATGAATCCCTGAAATGGCATATATCTTCGTTTAATAACAAATCATCAGGAATTCCTGCAGAATGGTGGCCGGAGATCAACCGTTGGCTGAAAAAGATGGGCTACCGTTTTGTGCTCCGGAAATTCACCTACCCCGGAGACGGTAAAACCAAACCAAAGTCTGCATTTTACCTCGTGGTGGGACAATAAAGGTGTCGCTCCTTGCTACAAGGAATATCCTCTGGCCATCCGGCTGAAAAACGAGAAAGATTCCAGGGTTTTGATCACCGATGCGGATATAAGGATTGGCTTCCGGGAGATAATCTGTACAATGATGCCGTTTTTATTCCCTGGGACACGCCGGCGGGAGACTATGACCTGCAAATTGGGATGCTTGACCCCTGGGATTGGAACCCGTCATCAAACTGGCCATCGAGGGCATGGACCAGGAAGGATGGTACACACTGGGTAAAATAAAAATAGAATGAGGATGGGGAATGGTACTGCCGGATATCACTGTGACAACACTGCATTAAAAAAGGCTGATACATTTTCCACCGGTGTATCCGGCTGGATATTATGGGCCGGGGCCACAATATATCCTCCATCCTTACCAAGGATCTCAATCCTGCGCCTTACTTCATCCTGGATCATTTCCGGGTGTTCCATTGGGCAACAGATCCTGGACATCAATACCACCAAAAAACACCAGATCCTTTCCATAGTCTCTTTCAGGAATAGCGGATCCATTCCCGCTGCCAGTGGCTGGATGGGATTCAGAATATCAAGGCCAAGTTCAATAAAATCCGGAATGATCGGAAGGATGGAACCACAACTATGCCAGGCCAGTTTGATATCGGGATGTACTTTCCGGAATTCCTCAAACATATATTTTATCCTGGGTTTGATGATGCTGCCTCCAGGTCATCAGGATCGATCAGCATCCCATTTTGTCCGCCGAAATCATCCCCGCACCAGAGGATATCAACTCCCATTTCCAGAAGCTTTTTACCTGCATCAATGATGTAATGCATGACCTGATCCATCAGATACAGGCAGGTATTCAGCTTCTGTAATCAGATCGACCAGGAACTTTTCCAGACCGGTCAGGTACCAGGATATCTCGAAAAACATGGTTTCCACATCTCCGATTATACCATGTGAACCACCATACCTGGCCAACATCTCCGAGCGATATCATACCTTCCTGCTGCCAGGGGATCCGGAAAAGGATATGCCAGATATCTTCTTTAGAGATGGCTTCTGATAATGGAAATTCATCAAACTCACTGTACATGCCTATATCCTTGAACACCATTCCCCACTCATTCTTTATTCTGCCCATCAGGAAGGGTTATGGTTGGTGCTGATGGAGGGGAAGCTGGTGCGATGGCAACGATATCCGCACCCAGCTCGGTCAGCAGTCCCATGTGAGAAATCCTGGATGACTCCATGGCATCGACCGGCGGTTCAAAGGGAAGGCCATGCAGTTCACTTAGTTTCTCTGCGATCTGCGGAGTAAGAGAAACATAAAGTGGAGGCCTGTCCGGTTGCCGGTGATTGATGGCTGCTATGGTACGTTCCCTGGAATTCAAGAATCAGTTATGTATGGAAACTTCAAAGGTGCCCGGCTCATTGATCGTAAATTCAAAAATCACATCATGTTGCTGAGTATGGAGTATGATTCCAGGTCCGGTACTTGATAGATACCGTATAAGGAATTACCGCATTTTCAATACCATAACGCTGGCCTACCATCATTTGTTCATCCGGTATCACTCACCATGGAAAAATCTGAAATTTCAGACATTGAAGTTACCACCCAGTAAAGATCCCTATCCTGACACTGGTGCCCATATCGTTTATTTTTCTGATGGAGTGAACGGACAACACTCATGCTTCTATTAATTTTATGGGAGGACCCGGTACTGGTCCATAATAGTATTCATCCTTCCATATCCCTGAAACAATGGAATCCTCACCTGCCCTTGGGTAGATCATGGTTCCATTACCCGATGGTTCCCCTTCTGACCATTCCCCATCATAAATTCTACCATCTGCCCAGGTATATTTACCTCTGCCATGCGGAAAACCATTAGAGAAACGTCCTTCATAAGTATCAGTACCCACAGCCATACCCTTTTCCATGTGCCAGGCCATTTTTACATTTTCCAGTGTATGATCCGGATATTTCAGGCATGCAGACACCTTAGCATTCCTTCTGGGCGTAATAACATGCTTCCGAAATCAAGGATCAGTCATATAAAATAATGTCTTTAGTATATTTATCTGATTTTCATAATGGTTAATTTGTTATGGTAACTTCAAAAGTTCCTGCTTCATTAATCGTAAAATCAAAATACACATCATGCTGCTGGGAATGCATTTGATTCCACACACGGTATTTAATATATACTTTGTAGGGTACAACAGCTTCCTCAATGCCACTTTTTCTGCCTGATTCAAATAGCTGTCCACTATTGGCATCCATAGAAAAGTCGTCTACATCAGTATTGAAGCTGCCAGCCAGATATAATCCTACACTGAATCCGCTGCCTAGCTCATTTACTTTCCTGATAGAATACCGGACAACACCCTGATTCCTGTGTAACCAGGTATGGAGGAATGAGTTCCGTCCCGACATATTCATCTTTTTTCCAATACCCCACGACTACTGAATCCTCTCCAGTAGTCGGGTAGGTCATGGAACCTTTTCCTTCCCGCTTACCCGCTTCCCAGGATCCCTCATATACCCGGCCATCCGCCCAGGTATACTTACCTGAACCATCCGGCAATCCTTTTAAAAAGCGTCCTTCATATGTATCAGTACCTACGGCCAGGCCCTTGCCCTGTGCCAAGCCCTTTTTTACATTTCCCTGTATAGGTTCCCGATATTTCAGGCATCAGTACCTTGCAATCTTCCTGTGCGTAGATGATGCTCCCCGAAAACAGGAAAAGCAAACAACAGACTGTCTTTAAGGAAAATTTATGGTTCTTCATAATTATCCGTTTATATCAAAAAATTTACTCCGAGAAATAAAGCCATACCTTATCATGCATGGTATACAGACGGTTTTTTTCCCCATCAAAAACAAGAATGGGACTGGAATGGTCACCTTCCACAATCGGATTTTCAGGATATTTCTCCCAATTCATAAGATCAGTAGATACAGCCACATTGGAAGTCCATAGGGCATTGGCATCCGGGTCAGCCCAATCCGGATTGGAGGATCCGTGATAGTAAAGATAATATTTTCCCTCATGTTTAAGCACCTGGTTAGCAGCCACAGCTGCTGCATCATAGGCTTCAGGACCGATATTAATTACGGGCTCATCCTGGACATTCCTCCAGGTTATCTTGTCACTGGTGGTAGCCAGCCAGATGCCAAGATCATTGCGTTCATAGAAAAGATACCATTTCCCATCTTCGATCCAGACAACCGGAGTTCCGTATGGTGGAGGAATTGGTTCTCCTTCAGCATCCAGTATCACCAGGTCTCCCTGATCCTCCCAGTTGATCCCGTCTGTGGATGTCAAAAGATGGGCTATGTCAAAAGTTCCTTCCGCATACATATAATACAATCCTCCATCCTTGAATACAAACATATCTTCCGTCCACCTTTCGCTGAAAATTGGTCCATCAGAATACCTGTTCCAACTGATCCCATCGTCTGAGGTGGCATATCCCAGGTATTTGGGTTCTGAATCCTCAGTATATCCTGTATACCACATTTTATATCCTCCACCTTCCTTCAGGATAAAACCGCGCTCACGAATATACTTATCCCATGTATCTGTCCCCGTTCCCTGAAATACCGGATTTGCTTTATAGGGGGTAAAATCCACCATGGAAGACGCAAATTTCACGCCATCTTTACTCTGGCTTGAAGGTTTTTGTTTTGTCTTGCAGCTCGTCATGGAAAACACAACAAACAATATTAATATCCTGCTTATTATTTTCATCGCTTATGAATTAAATCATTCAACAAAAGTATTCTTGCTCGCCCTTACCTCTTTCTCAAATGCCTCCCCGACATCGAAAATCCGGCTCTCTCTGTCAATCGCGAAAGGCTCCTGTAGAAGGGTAAAAGTATTATCCTCCAGCTTAATGGTCATATCGACCTTCCATCCGGAATTAAAGAAAAGATCATTACTAAAAAACTGGTTATTATGCACATAGGCGGTATATTTCCCCGGATCTGCCGGTCCCCTGTCCATACCAATCAGCATAACACCAGTTGCCCAGTCCCCCGTATTACCATAATCCCCATGCCATACTTCCTTATAATGTGTGATCCCGATGAAGGTATTTCCATAGATCTCATTCATTCCATTAGGATCATAACAGGCCAGATTCAAAGGGGTCGGGGGCACATATTCCCAAACCATATATATGGTATACTCACCAGGGTCTTGCATTTCAAAATCGCCGAAGAGCGTATTTGCATCATTTCCTGTTATCTTAGCAGGAGGCAGATCGGGATGGTATTTCACAAAATAATACCTCCAGCGGTCTTTTTCCCAATCCTGCTTATCATCGATAAGCCTGTCCTTTTGTAAAGAAGAAGCAGTCGAACGTATGTAAACACCATTGTCCATTTTGTCTTCAGGTTCTCCAACTCCATCAGAATCAGTCGGTAAATACTGGTTTATTCTCACAAAATTATCATAGATCTTACAGTTATTGGCAGATCTCCCTTCGAACTTGATCCCATGCAATTCAATGAGTCTGTGATGAAAAGGTCGGGTCCTTGCGGGAAGGTCACTTAACTGCTGATGTCCTTTGGTATCAATATAATTTTCATAAAAATGTGTGCCCTCTCCTGTCAGATGGACTCCCCTGCCTGAAGATGTCACCTTATTGTGGTGTACCAGGGCTCCTGAACTGGGTGACAGGGCATAACCATTCACATATTGCTGATGGTGCTGAATGTCATTGTAATCAATTTCAATGTTTTTGGCAGAACGGCTGCTGATCCTGATGCTTATCCCCCAATGGCAACCTTCGGTCAGGAGGTTGTCATGAATATGGATATCGCCCCCGTATGTATAAATCCGCATTAAGGCATTCCCTGGATAGTGGCGGCATTCAATTTCCGTCACCCTGCTGTATATATAGTTATGATGAATTTCCGTCTTATTGGCATGTGTCATCAACAGGGGAAAGGCATTGGGTAGATGGACATCTGTACTGATCCCAAAAATTTCTGTCGGGACCGGCCGGTTGAGACTGGATACTGCAGTACTGTAATCACGAGATCTTTTCCCTTGCAGAATGTGCCCGTTGCATAATTTAGTATTCCCCGGATCTGCAAACCTGACCCCGTAAACCTGTTCTGAAGTATTATCACCAAAAACAACGGTATGTCCGTCCAGGTCCAGGGTCACACCTTAGGCGGCAATCTCAATGGCTGTGCCCTCCGCTTTTATATCCTCTGTCAGGATATAATAAGCATCTGTTTGATCCAGGATGTACGGTGTTGAACCCGTCATATCACCCGGGATACGTATGGCGTTATCCTTCATCACCGGTTTAATTTTTAAAATTTCACTCTCCGTTTTATATTCTCCTGTCGGATCGACGAATACCATCCTGTAATAATAGATTTCTCCGGACTCCAGGCCCTTCAGCCTGTGCCAGTGCGCCCACCGGGGTTTTTTGGTTATGACAGTCTGCTGATCGAGATTTTCTGTTTTTCCATATTCGATAAAACTGTTGGCAGATTCGCTGATATCATCCAATTGCCAGTAAATAATGGCAGAAGTTTCGGACACATATGTCCAGGTACGTTGAAAGGCTTCATTCTCGATATTGGAATTCAGCTTTTGTCCGTCCTCGCCGGCAGGATCTTCAAGTACAATGCTGGTAATTGAAAATCCGAGAAAAAGAAAGGCAAATCCGGCAAAAATTGGAGGAATTATTTTTTTCATGCTTTTTTCGTAAGTATCAAGGTTAAAAAATAGGGTAATGATGAGTAGAAGAGGAAAGATCCATTTGGCGATATATGAGAAATCCTCAAAAGTTTTCTTCATATAATAGATATGGTTCCCTTCCTGGGTGTACATTTTTACTATATCATCAGTATGTTTATGCTCTGTTAAATGGGGGGCGTAAACATCATCATGGTTCTTATAGGCCTCCCTCACCAGGTGCTGATTCACCAGTAAACCCCTCATTGCAACTGGAATAACATATCCGTAATCAGGATCAAGGGTATATTCAGTCTTATCATAAAAGGTAACACCAACAACAATATGCTGTTGCAGGTCCCACAGATCAGCTTCTATCCCGTTAGCGTTCAATAAGTATTTTAATCCTATGCATGGCTGTGAGCAAATACCGACCCCTCGTTCAATGACCTTTTTATAGTTCCTGAATTCATATTTCTTATCGCCCGGTGATCCATTGCTTGAATCCTTAAAATATAATTTTCCCAGAGCGGGATCCGCATATGGTACTTTTTGATCCCCTCATCTCTCCAGTAGTGGGCCATGGACTTATTCACGAGCATGGTGGCCCTTGCAGTAAAATCCTTAACCGATTCATTTTCTCCACGGTCCCAAAGTTTTTTAGCCTCCTCAAAACGAATGGAGATATCGTCTTTATAAGGTGTGATCTCGCTGTAAAGTTCTTCATTTCTCAAGGATTTGAATAGTCCTGTTACATTTAAAATCATTAAGATCATGCCCAGGACAAACAGGGTAAGTAAAATGATCTTTTTTGCTGTCATCTTATTAATTTGATTTATTAGACTTTAATAAAAGTCCTGTTCTTATAAAGATACCACAGGACGATATACAGAATGATAAATCCTCCGGTGGCTGTTACCATATAGTAATAGTTACCTACATATTGTTCCAGTCCGAATAGTAAGATTCTGTGAAATAGCTGGCATATTGATGGTATTGGAAACCACATATGCGAAATATGGCATTCATGCCTATTACCTTCAGAAAGAAGGCCCATTTCCTGTATCCTTTCACATCTATTACCCAGTAAAACAATGCCAGTAATACAAAACATAATCCGGATGAGAACAAAACAAATGAACTGGTCCATAATTTTTTGACTATGGGATGCCATATCCCCCATATCAGTCCCAATGCAATACCGGCCAGACCATAAAGCAACAGGTGGAGTGCCACTTTTTCCCTTTTCAGGGTGGATTGTATGATCTCTCCTGCAAACAGGCCTGACAGGACCGTTGCAGTAAAACCGAATCCGCTCAATATCCATGTATACTGGGTACCGTCTTCAAACCTTCCCATGATCAACCGGTCAACATACAAAGCAAAGTTTTGATCAGGCAACAACAAGCTTTTACCAACTCCTGGCACATGTGGAACAGTTATCAGGATGGCATACACGATCAGGCATGCCGCAAACAAAATATACCGCCCTTTCCTGGAAAGATTCAGATAGGCTATGCATGCAAATGATATAGCCGACCGCAATGGCCTGCAGTGTATTGCAAAACACACGGAATTCATTGATATCCAAGTTAAGAAGCCGTCCCTGTACGATCCATCCCAGGATGAATAATATGATAAAACGCCGGATTAAATGCCTGTATAAGCGTGGCCTGTTGGGATCTTTTTCAAGGCGCTTATTCATAGAAAATGGGATCACAGCACCCACGACAAATAAGAAGAGTGGCATGACCAGATCCCAGAAATGGAATCCAAACCACTCCGGATGGGTGAATTGTTCTGCCAGGGACTGCGTAAAGGGGATGTCTGCCCCCATGTTCAGTCCCCTGAAAAAACGTCCGAGAAAAATGATCAGTAACATGTCGAAACCTCGAAGTGCATCGACAGACATGATACGTTCAGGAATTTTGAGATTGTCCGTCATATTTAATTCGTCTTTAATAAAGTGATTATTCTTTATGTAATCAATATCCTCCAGGGAATGAAATATGTCTATCCAGACATAATGCAGTTCTTTGCCTGCCTCAACCTTTACACCATGACTGGATCCCAGGGGAATATGCAGCAGATCTTTTTCCATGAATCCGGCCTCAGCCGAATCTGCCTTAACAACTACATCATTCCCGGTAAGGCCGAAAAAGAGTTGTTCCAGCATGGGATGTGTATGCGCTCCAACTTCATCAGGACCGCTGGTCTGGACTGACCCAATACAGAGGCGGGGAACAATATCTTCAGGCAATATTATCCTGCTGACGGTTTCCCCGCTTTTTGTGTCATCAACGTATTGCCTGCATTCAGCATACCGGATAAAATAGGGATATTTATCTTCCCTCTCTCCCATCCATCTATGGTCTTCCGCTGCAAGGTTCAATACTATTTCAAGATAACAGAGGTTCTTTTTTCCGCCGGTAACTAAAAAATCGCGCTGGTTGTCAGGAACAAAAAGTGAGAGCCCGTCAATATTAAAATTCGCACCATCCTGCTGAATGCTGCCGGTTCCGTCTGTAAAGAGCAATACCCTCTGTTCATTTTCATCAGGGAGGTTTTTATTGGCCATCCCACCATGAAACTCTGCATAAAATGTTCTAATCCCTATTATCTCTCCCGGCAATACTAATATTCTGGCAATACCTCTTTCAACCCCGGCTATCTTACAGCTGGTTGAATTTATTTTCATCTCTGGATGATTCTCCTTTGAACTCATATTGCTATTCACTGTAAATACGGTCCAACAACCTGTGGGAGGTTTGGACCAGGATATCCGGACTGCCAGGAGTCATAATGGATACGCTGGATTCGTATCCTCCTTTTATCCTTTCCTCATCGGTTGGGAGATATGAAACATATTCGTTGGCGATGCTAACCAGGACCGGATCATGCTCCTTGTACGGCTCTGTCATTAGTTGGCCGATCCTGTTAAAGATCTCTCCCTGTGTAGCCAGGAGGACCTGGTCATTCAGCCTGAGTGCAAACAGGTTTAATCCTAATTTTCCCTGCTCCTTCCATTCGGGACGTACCATTCTGTGTATGCCCGGTGTCCGGTATAGTCCCCAGAATTTATTCTGTAATAAACGGCGCTCTTCAGGATTGGTTTCCTTATCGAACAGTACTTCAATCCTGTCCATTTCTGCCTCTACCTCTTCGTTGGAAAGGAAAATATTGTCTATCAGGGGTATCTCCACAGGTTCAACGAAAAATCTGAGGTGGGTCAATGGTTGCCACTCCATGCCATTATATCTCTGTATGATCTCATCTGCAAGCCGGTAACCGTATTCCCTTGCCATGACATGGGAATACTCTTCATTCAGTGGTCTGAGGTCTCCACAGGGACCCTGTCCAAACACCGCGATACCTCCCAGGGTTTCTTCGATCTTTCTCTTAAGATGTCCAGGAAAATCAGCGGATACATCCCCGTTAACGACCTTTGCGGAAACAATGACCGAATGGGCTGCAAACCTTGTAAAGCTTCCCAGAAGTGTACCCGTTTGCTTACTGCGGATAAAAATTGTTTGAAGTTTGTTATCCACTGCTCCATCGGTAACATATTCTCTGCCTTCTTCCAGGTAAATCTCCGGATCCACCCCAAGATTGGAAACCCAATCATGAATATGGCCGGTTGCATCAATGTATTCCTTATGGATGGTGCATCCATCATTGAACATTACGGTTCGTGACCCAATCCCGTCAACATGGATCCTGCGGTTAATGACATATTCCTTCCCTTCCAACAGCAGGTTCAGGGAGGCAACTTCCACTTCGCTTTGGTTGTCCCTGGCCTGTCTAACTGCTTCGAGGACGACTTCCTGGAATAGATCCGGATCCAGGGGAGGTGTAGCATGGGAATGGGATGGCAGCAAAACGATCCTTTCCTTCGAAATGCCCAATTCCTCAATGAGAGGAAGGGAAAGCATATCTACGAGTCCAAAATCCAGCGAAACTTCATCAATGGCAATGATGGTCCACGGTCCCTCTGTATCCTCCCCGTACATGGCTGTAACGAAAATGGAGTCAGCCAGCTTCCTGGTGCCTCCGGAACCCGGGCGCCACCGTCCCTCAACCCGGTCTGAAATGGCAAACTTCTCTTCTCTGCTATATTTTCCTGTTGAGGTGTTCCCTGGACTTTCCGCAACCGGGTCTTCAAATATACCAGCCCGGGTAAGATCTGCCTTGCCAAAACCAATTTCCAAAACCGCTTTTTGATGCTGACCCGTGCATCCAAGTATAATGGATACCGTAAGTATAAAAGCCAGATTGCCGTATTTCATCAATCGTTAGGATTTATAAGCAAATATACATTATATTTCACTTCTTTTATCTTAAATTTACTTTCATTAAATAGACATTTCTTCAAGAAACAAATGTGCCATCCATGAAACGAGTAACTTTTATCAGATCCATAGGATTAGCCGGAATAGGTCTGGGTATACCCGGACTGGCTACCGGGATAAGCGTGAAAAATTCCGGAGAACTTCCTCCCCTGCTGGTAGGCCCGGAAGGAAAACCAATAGAGTCAACCGGGCAATGGAAAAAACAGCGGGAACTTATTAAAAAAAGATGGCTTGATTACCTTGGCGCCTTGGATGCAAACCCAAATACGCCGGTATTGAAAGTATTGAAGGAGGATAAGCCTGAAGGACTGGTACGGCAGCTTGTGGAATATGAAGGTGAACCAGGCATAATGGTCCGCGGATACCTGCTGAAACCTGGAAGGATACATGAGCCATTGCCAGGTATTGTTGCCATGCATTCTACCAGTGACAGCCAGATGCTTGGCATCGCGGGCGTGGAAGAGGGAAGGATCGTCGCCTTTGGCTATAATCTCGCCAAACAGGGAAATGTCGTTTTTTGTCCCCAGTGCTATTTATGGCATAACAAGGGTGAGTGGAACTATGAACAGCAGACAACACTTTTTACAGACCAACATCCCAAATCCAAGGGCATGGCTAAAATGTTATTTGATGCGCAGCGGGCCGTTGATGTGCTGGTGAGCCTGCCGGAGGTGGATACATCACGCATCGGATGCATGGGACATTCCCTGGGAGCAAAGGAAGCATTGTACCTGGGTGCATTCGATGACCGGGTGAAGGTCATCGTCAGCAATGAAGGAGGCATTGGCATCAAAATGTCGAACTGGGATGCTGTCTGGTACCTTAGCAAGGATATTGATGCATTCGGCCACAAACATCATGAAGTGCTTTCCCTGGCAGCCCCGAAACCTTTTCTGCTGATTGGTGGTGACTCTGCGGACGGTGAACAAAGCCGCCCTTATATAGATGCAGTAAAACCGGTTTACGGTCTGTATGACAAAGCAGCGAACCTCGAACTGAAAAATCATGGTACAGGGCATTCTGCCATACCCATCACCGAGACCTGGACCTATGACTGGATGAGGGAACATCTGTAGTAATCACCAATATCATCTACCAATTGATTACCAAAAATGCCAGAAATACTAAGTAATTTGGATTCTCATCAAGATTTCTGACTCCGCGTTACTGGATTAGGATGTAATCTCTCTTCTAATGCTGTTTTTCTCCTGCGTGAGACCGTTATACGGGAATCATCCTCGAGCAAAAGATAACTGTTCTTTGT
The DNA here is from genome assembly GCA_963767555.1 of uncultured Bacteroidaceae bacterium. Classification (GTDB taxonomy): domain Bacteria; phylum Bacteroidota; class Bacteroidia; order Bacteroidales; family SM23-62; genus SM23-62. The sequence goes on from CAVYEL010000035.1 coordinate 37,303, forward strand.
TTTATGATATGATATTACATGAGCCAGGTTGACAAGATGGGTTTTATGCACCCTGAAGAAACCCAGATCTGTCAAAAGCTCTTCAAATTCAACCAATGTTTTCGATGCCAGTATTGACTTCCCTCCATAAAGATAAATCCTTGTGTAATTACTTTCACCCTGCAATCTGATTATTGATTGTGTTTTAAGAAATTCCAATTTCCCTTCTGAACTGACACCAATCTTGTCATATACCCCTTCTCTTGATAAATTTCCAAGTAGCATATTTAGTTGATTCACTTTGTGATCCTTCTTGATTTTCGATTTCAGCTTAGAAATTGCTGTTTTTAATTCATCCGGGTCTATTGGTTTCAGAATATAATCCAGGGCTGAGAACTTAATGGCTTTTATGGCATAATTATCATAGGCCGTTACAAAAATGACCTCAAAATCAATTTTTTTGACCAACTCAAGCAGCTTAAAGCCATATGACCCAGACATCCTGATATCCAGAAATACCACATCTGGTCGGAGTTCTTCAACGCTACTCGCTGCGATTTCAACCGATGAGGCCATTCTAACGACCTGAATTGAAGGACAATGTTCCATTAATAAACCTTTCAGGTTGTCCCTGGAATGCTCTTCATCATCTACTATCAGTGCACTGATTTTGGTTTCCCTCATTGCTTATGAATTATCTTTCATCAGGGATCAATATCTCAACGCAGGTACCGGTTGCTTTTCCATTCTGGTCTTTTTTATCAGTTATCTTGAAATTGTATTCCTCATGGCTATTTTTTCTTAATATTTCCATTCGGGTTTCCATCAGTTTAAGTCCTCTGCTCTCATCGGATGATTCCCTCATGGATTCTTTTTTCCTGCCAATACCATTATCTTCAATTAAAAACTGAATTGATCCGCCAGATTGCTTAATCCTGATGATGAGCTTTTTGTCCCCCTCCTTTGGATCCAGCCCATGTAAAATTGCATTCTCTACCACAGGATGAATAAGCATGGAGGGAATCATTACGTTATATATGTCTATTGTTTCATCAGGCAGAATCTCATAATCAAAGTTGAACCGCATTTGCTCTAAACCCAGATACAATTCAAGTCCTTTCAATTCTTCAGAAATCGAAATCTCTTCTTTCTCAGAGTTTTTTAAGACCTGCCTGATAAGTACGGCAAATTTTGAGAGGTAACGGTCTGCATCACCTTTTCTATCTGTTCTAATCAGGTTCTGAATGGAATTCAGACAATTGAAAAGAAAGTGAGGATTTAATTGTGCTTTAATGGCTTTTTGCTCCAGTTCGGCCATTTTACGTTCCAGAAGGTGTTTTGCCAATCTTCGTCGATTTATGATCCTGTAAAAAATAAAGGTCAGAATCATTCCCATTAAGGCTCCTGGCAGAATCCTCGACCAAAGTGCTTTTAAATACTCATTCGGAGGAGCCTCTTCTTTCAATGCTGCGTCAGTTTCTTTAATCACATCTCTTCTTCCAGGATTAGTAAATATTTTCCCGTCTTTTCCGATAATCAAATATCTTGCATCATAGCGAGTTTCTATCATAAGGAATCGGTCCCTGAATGCTGATTCTTCACCTGTAAAAAACATGTGCAAACCCTTATCAGTATAACTTTCATTAAAATCTTTCCAGCTTTGGTAATCAAATCCCGGGCTTATTCTTAATACGATCACGTCTTTTTTGTTCTCTCCAAAAAGATGGAATATTTTCTCACAGAACTTTTGGTCCCCTGTATAGTCATTATACATCATTAGAATAACAACCTTACCTTTGGTTCTCCGCCAGTTCATTTTTTTTCCATCCATCCCTACTAACTCCATTACCGGCATATCATTCCCTCTCTGGATCCTGGAGAAAAAATTGTATTGGCTGGTAATAAAATCGCGCACTTCCTGATTATTGCATCCATTTAGCAATGTCTTATAAATTGGCGGCTGCATATAATACTGAGTTGAGGTATAGCGGGTCAACATCTCCGTATGTCTTGTGGCTTCAATATAAAGGGGATAACCTTGAAAGATCAGTTTGGCAAGAGACATGTCCTCTAAATTACTATATCCAGCATAACGCATTCCAGGGGATAGCCTTAAAGTAAACTCATTTTGAGATATAGAATGAACACCAACTAGGGTATTATACTCTTCCATATTTGTTTGGAATTTATACAACGGATTTATTGTGTCCGGCAGCATTTTAATCGACTTTTGAGATTGAAATTTATCCTTTCCAAGGGTAGCATTCTTATTATATTCAAAGATGATATCTGCGATTTGAGAGAGGCAAAATATTGCAAACTTCCAGAAGTCATAAAATCCTTGACTTAGAACAATTCTTCTGTCCTCCAGGTAATCTGACATCTCAGGGAAAATTTCAATTAGATTTTCCCAGTTCTCATACCTTCGAAGTAATAGAGAGTGATTAAACATCTGATCCGGTCCCAGGTATCTTAGAAAATCCTTATCATACTTATTATAAAAATCAGTCAGAAATTTCGAATTCTGATAACCATTGCCAGAGAAAGTAATGTTCTATTTTTTGAAGAAATCCGGATGATTAAATAAATACTATCTCCCGGCTCGAAATAAAGTTGAATAGAACCATTATTCCATACAGGATAGTTCTCCAGAAAATACAACTGATATCTTTTTGATTCTTTCGTATCTATCGTTTCTGAAAACCTACCTCCACTGTCTGGTTCTATGTAATGATAATTTTTCCTTGAGCCAACTATGCCTTGGGACGAAACCAGGCAGAGTTTAATAACTGACGGATTATTAATCCTGCCTGAAAGAATTGTCGGAGTTCTCCACCTGGAAAAATCAACCAGCTCCAAAGTTGACCTGAAGTCGGTAATATCTGATCTATATTGATATATATCGTGCGTTTGGGTACTATCCGGTAATATAAATGTAGCTGATTCAGCACCCTGAATCAAACCTGTTTTTTTATGTATGTCCATCCGCTTCATTACTTTCATACTTTCCCCTACCACCAACCCGGTTTCTTCGGAATGCTCAGTATATGGCCAGGTGGATAGCATGGATATGATTGAATCTTTTTCACCCAGCACTGCATAGGTTTTCGTTTCTCCCGTCATTTGATCAATGGTCCAGTTTTGTTTGTAATTACCAGCTTCAGGATAAAAATTCATGAACTGAATTCGTTTAAGAATACCGTAATTTGTATGTCTATGTCCAAGTTCTCTTTTTATATGTTCGGAAACCTGGACCCCTCTTTCTTTCAGGTAATCCAATAATTTTTCATTGATCTCTTCACGGTTCAAAACTTGCATTGAATTCTCCAGTGGTGAAAAAAGGATCTTGTATTCAATTGTATTGAGAAAACACTCTGCAATATCGTAAGCATAGTTTGAGAAGGGAGGGAACCTTGAGTCTTTAATACTTACCTCCGATCCCGTCCAGTCTTCAGATATCACATAATCAAGTTTATATTTAATCAGGTACTTATTATCTGGAATTGTTTCTTCAACATAAAACGTATGCTTTGACCGTGTAACAATCGATCTCAATACCGAATCCTCTGGATTTGACTGGGTAACAAGCGATCTTAATACCGAATCCTTTGGATATGTTAAAAGATAGGATTTTGAAGATTTCACTTCATAACTGAAGCTATCTCCAACTTTCAGGTTCAATCGTAGTTGATCGGGGTTGTTTTGTTGGGAAAAGCCCTGGCTGTAACTTTGAAATAATAAGAACAGAAAACTCAATATATATCTGTCCATGGTTTAGCGTTCTTTCCGATTTCAAAACAAATATCCTAAATGTCTCGGCCAATAAAAAGAACTCTTTATTAAACGGCCATTTTCAATTATTTAGTGGCAGTTATTGTTAGTTTTTTGATTTCCTTGCCGTATTATGAATACAAGGTACCACTAAACTAAACAGGCCATGAAGAAATCATTCATGATACTGATACTTGTTGGATTGATAATAGGTATATCATCAGCATTTTATGAGATCGTTTTTCAGATAATCAGGCATGATAATTGTGCAATGAATTCTTGAAATCCACTAAACCTAAAGCCATGAAAAGATTCACCCTCCTATTCATGATGATTTCATTTTTTTCAGGAACCTCCACGGCTCAGATACAAGTGGAACCCTTCCATTGGGATCCCTATCAGAATATGTCATCTTCGTATTCTATCCTCAAGAAATCTCCTTGTGAAGTCGGGCAAATGCTTACATTCGACAAGGAATTTTCAGTGGTTAAAATACCGGAATTATCTGGCCATAAAATCTATTCCTCCGAGAACGGTCCATTAATAATTGTCAAGTTTAATTCACGGGAATACGAATTAGGGAGCCTATCAGGAAGCAATCTGGAAGTCAAGTGGATTAAGAGCGTAACCGTCCTGAAGGATAGCTGGGCTGAAACAAAGTATGGATGTAAGGGCAGGAATGGTGTGGTAATCATAGAATTGAAAAAGGATCATGGCGCCAAAATTTACAAATTAGAGGACGGACGAATTGTAGAATTCTCAGACCGGATCAAAGAATGTGAGCCACCCTACACGAGAAAATTTGTACAATAATATCCTTACCCTGATATCCTGTATTTCACCTTTCTTCCTAACCTTCTTATTGATATCTTTGTGTATTACCAACCCAAAGAATAATCCGTATGAAACATCATTTGACGATCAGCCTAACCGTAATATTGACTCTCTTAGTGCAGGAAACAAGCCTGGGACAGGGAACCGTTACTGATCTACGTAGTATGGGGTATGCGATCTTCCCCGCACCTCAACAGGTAAGCTCTCGAGAAGGAAACCATCATCATCGACGGCTCCTGGCAGGTCCTGCCAGAGGAATCCACTACCCCAAAAATAACAAATGAACTTCGCAAAAAGGCTCAGGAGTTGCATGGTTTAGACTTCTCAGGCACCGGTAAAGGGTCAGATAGTTTTGAAGATTACACAGGATGTAGTTGCTGGTATTTCTGATCCCGGACTCTCCCGGCAGGCGTATAAAATAACCATCAAACAGGACAGGGTCCTCATTGAAGGCAATAAGAAAGAGGGCCTTTTCTATGGTGTACAGAGTTTTATGCAATTATTAAGACGAACACCCGAGGGTAAATTCAAAATACCTGCAGGCACCATAACCGACTGGCCAGATGTGGAACTACGAGTAATCCACTGGGATACCAAACACCACAGGGACAAAATGGAGACCCTTAAAAGATACATTGACTGGTCGGCCTATTTTAAAATAAATGCCATCGCTTTCGAGATAGAAGATAAATATGAATACCCTACACACCCGGTCATAGGACATCCAAATGCCTTTACCAAAGAAGAAATGCATGAATTGACCCGGTATGCACTGGACAGGTTTATTCAATTGATACCCAATGTACAGGCTCCCGCTCACATGGCATTTGTTCTGAAGCACAAGGAATTTGAACACCTCAGGGCCGAACCTGAGAGCAACTACCAGGCTTGTATGTGTGATGAGGAGGCCATAGCGCTGATTTTCGATCTGTATCAGGACATGATAGATGCCACTCCCGGGGTGGATTATTTTCTGGTTTCTACTGACGAAATATATTACGCAGGCATATGCGGTAAATGTGAAGATGAATACAATGAAAAAAACCGCAGCCAGATATGGGTAGACTATCTAAACCGGGTGAATCAATGGATGAACCAGCGCGGCCGCAGGGTAATGGCATGGGTGGAGTACCCACTGCTACCGGAGGATATCCATCAACTGCCGGATAATGTTATAGACGGCATTATGAGTGAGAATAAAAAGCAGGAATGGATAAACAATGAAAACAATGCCGGAATTAAACAACTGTCTTACAACTCGATGCAGGGATCTGAGTATCTTTTCCCGAATTACTTTCCGACCATCTACCGGAACCGCCAGATAGATGGCCGGCTCAGCGACACTTATGGAGCTGTGGCCGACCTTCATGACAGGGGAGCAGATCTTATTGGCACCTTCGCTGCAGCCTGGGGAGATGCCGGATTGCATAACGAAACCTTCTGGCTGGGCTGGGCAACAGTCACCCAGTATGGCTGGACCAAAAGTACGCCGAAACTACAGCAAAGTGTGGCAGACTTCATGGACCTATTCTATGGATTTGACAGTCCGGATATGACAGAAGCATACAAATTACTGGAGGAAGGGGCCAGGTTTTATGAGGCTTTGTGGGACAGGGTTCCATCAAAAGAGCGTGTAAAAGGTTACGGTAATTCTTACGGGAAAGGAATCGGAGGTGATATGATCGATCTGCAGATACAGATGCCAGCATTACCATCTGGAGAATGATCTGAGCCTGGAACCAACTTTCCGCATGAAGTATGAACAGAAGATTGAAGAAGCTTCCTTTGCAGTTAAAACAAAATGATCTGCTTATTTCCAAGCTTATGCGGAATATTACCAGGGTGGACTACAATAGCTATAACCTGGAAGTTTTCCTGGCCATTGCCTATCTGCAACGATATACCATGGAAACGGTGCTAAATTTAGCTAAAGTCGAAGATTATCTGGTAGCAGCTTCAAAAACTGATAGCGATCCTGCAGCAGCCGTTAATCTGATGACAGATGCTTATGCCTTATCAGGAAAAATAATCCATGAGCAAAATAAGCATGTGGTCAGATCTTGAGGCCACCTGGTACAAGAGCAGACTTGTTAAGAATCAAAGTGTTGGTGGCAAAGATTTTATCCATGAATATGATGATGTAAAAGATCATTTCGCAGACCGGCGGAAGGGACTGGACTATATGCTGGCTCCTTTTGAAAGAATGGAAATGGAGGAATGGAGGGAGCAATTAAAAGATATTGTCAACGGTTTTGCCAAACGCCACAACATTCCTGTAATAGGTTCGGAAACCAAGCGATTGGAAGACTAGGCACCTATTATGATAATCCGGATAATAATTACCTGTACTTTATTTCTATGTATCCTTATGCCAACAAGGGCACAGGATGATGTAGACCTTTTCAATTACTGGAAATATTATTCAGATATTGAAAACTCACTCTACAAATATTTTTGTTCTGTAGCCCTTGATCAACTGGAATCAAGAAAAGCAGAAATCAGCAAGTTGAAAACGAAATCGGACTGGTTGGAAAGACAATCCATCGTCCGGAAGAAACTGGCTGAGATAATGGGTCCTTTTCCTGAAAAGACACCATTGAATATTCGTATTACAGGAATCATTCAAAAGGATGGCTACAGGATTGAAAAAATAATCTACGAGTCACGCCCTGGTTACTACGTTACTTCTGCTTTATTTATTCCCGACAATATTGAGGGCAAGGGCTCCTGCCATTTTGAATCCAATAGGACATAGTCCCGCGAGCTTTCGAAGGGATGGTTATCAGCATACAATCATAAATCTGGTGCAAAAGGGATTTATAGTATTTGCTTACGATCCAATAGGTCAGGGTGAACGCCTGCAATATTATGATCCTGAATCTGGGGAAATCCAGATTCCCTTCCAATCATGAGCACTCATATCCTGGCGCGCAATGTTTTATTTCAGGATATTCCCCGGCAAAACACTTTATATGGGATGGCATCCGGGGCATTGATGTACTGGTATCAAGGCCAGAAGTCGATGCGGACAGGATCGGGATTACCGGGATTTCAGGAGGCGGAACTTCCACCACCTATATTTCAGCATTCGACGACCGTATTGCTGCTGCTGCGCCTGAGTGCTTTATAACCAATTACTATTATTTGTTTAAAAGTGAGGGGCCTCAGGATTCCGAGCAAAATCTTTTTGGATTGATTCATCATGGCCTTGATCATCCTGATTTTTTAGAACTCTGGGCTCCCAAACCAACACTGATCATGAGCACAACCCGTGACTTTTTCAGCATACAGGGAGCCAGGGAAACATTCCAGGAAGCTGGGAAAGCATTATACTGCCCTGGGAGCAGCCGGCAATTTACAAATGACAGAAGACGATTTCGGCCATGGCTTCACCAGAAAAAACAGGGAAGCCATGTATGCCTTTTTTCAGAAGCATCCTGAATAATCCTGGAGATCCAGGCGACAATGAAGTGGAAGTTATTCCTGCCAGGGAATTATGGGTTACGGAAACAGGCCAGCTTGCTACTTCCTTAAAGGGAGAGACCATGTATTCTCTGAATAAGAAGGTTGTGGAGAAACAGGTAGCGCAACTGGAATTCAAACGTGCCAGTATCAAATAAACATCTGTCCGCTGTTCCGGGAATGGCTGCAGTAAATTTCCGGATTTTCATCCCCGGAGATGTTTGGTGATAAAATTTTTTCAGGACGATATGTGAATGCAGAATATAAGCTGGAGAAATACCTGATACCGGGAAGTGGTGATTACATGATCCCCCTGGCTTTGTTTATCCCGAACAAGAATAACAAAAAGGAGGTAATTCTTTTATTGCATGAAAAAGGTAAAGATTATGCCATAAATAATGACAGCCTGGCTAAACAGCTTCTGGCCAATGGATATACAATATTGTCAGGGGACCTTCCGGATATTGGAGAAATGGGTCCCGGATATATGAGAGGTGACACTTACATTAATCAATGTTTCATACAACAAATGGTTCGCGGGTATTCTCACAGGAAAATCCATCGTTGGATTAAGAGCAGAAGACATCATCAGGATGATTCATTTCATTAAAACCAACCTGGCAGATTATAATTCGATTTCAGCCATTTCAACAGGAGTATTGGGAAGTGAATTACTACATGCCGCAGTATTCGAAAAAGATATTCAAAAGGTATGTTTGATCCGTCCGTTTCTGAGTTATTCTGAAATTGCCGGGTCACACGAGTATAAACCTTCTTTCATACACTCCACCGTTGCAGGAGCGATCGAAGAATATGACCTGCCTGACCTGCTGGCCAGTTTATGTCCACGAAAGGCACTAATAATAAACCCCACTCTCAGCAAATGGCGAGAAAGCAGCGGAGACAAAATCCAAACAAAACTTGCTTTTTCCCTTCAAAGTGTATGCTGAAAAAAATGCCATCAACAAGCTTGAACTGAAAAACAATATTGATGATCATTTAGTTCTGGAGCAATTGCTTGACTGGCTGGATTGAACCGGAGAAAATCTCCTGTTTTCGTCACTCCTTTCGGGTAATTTTTTAAGTCGTATATAATCAGCATTATAGGATATTAGTTTTGGTGTTCCCGGGTGTCCCGTTTTCTTGTAAAGATATACTGGCCATGGGACATTTTGCTGAGTCAACTACCGATCCAGGAATCAGGGATGAGAACATCAGGATTTTTTTAGATGTAGGACTTTCATCTTAATGCGGATAGGATCCACATTGATTTTCAATCCAAATTTTTTCATTTTTCTTCCTTGGTCCGGTGCCGCCGGATCCAATATAGAGATGCCTGTTCCCAACTCTTCCATCATTCTTTCGTGCTCCGTAGTCCATTCCAAACCCAATAAATCGGTGAGAAAAAGGAATCTCTTTTTAGCGGACATATGCATATTCCTAGAGAAATAATAAAACAGCTTATCATGATTTGTCCGTTCCCTGGCCTGGAATATGGCATTCCCGACCTCAACGATGCCTCCACAATGCTGGGGTTTGGTAGCAATATCCACGATGGTTTTTTCCAAATCACTGACCATCGCTTTCTCATACTGGTTTATCCAGATGCTGGTGAAACCGAAAAATCGGGTTGCATCATGCTGAATGAATTGATACGTAATTCCCCCGAAATTCCTGATGGCTGGCTTCATCTGCCTTTTGGTGACCACATATTCCCTGGCCTCAGAACTGGCTTCAGATTTGGCCTCAGATCTTGGCCTCAGATTGGAGCATTAGCCCATGGATCTTTATCGCTGAAGCATACCCGATATAATACTCCTTATTCTGCATCAGGTATTTTGCCACCTGATGCCCGTCAGGAGCATAGTTTTGTGGATCTGCATTAATAGGAATGATATGGTAATTGCCCCGGGTTATTTTACATAGCATACCCTTATTGACCATCTCTGCAAGTATCCTGGCCAGATGAACACGGCTCTTCTTCGGAAATGCCCTGGCTACATCCTGAATTGTAAAACCAAACATATTTCTGCCTGAAAACTGCTTAATAATGTTCCAACTCAATTGACTACTCATGGGAAAAGGATATAAATTATCTGATTACCATACTTATTTAGTGCTATTTCGGATAAAATATATCCCTAAATAGATATATTATATCCGAAACAGCATCAATATAGTTAATAACTCGATATTTTATATCTCTCCCTGATTTTTTTTCAACCATAATGTCGATATCTGCCTCTCAGCGACATATACCTATGAAAGACCAATCCTCAATAGTTTATTATCAGTCAAATCAACAGAAAAATGAAACAAGCATGAAATTGATCAAACCTTCTGAAATTTCTGCCAGGATTCTCACACTGCTCGATGAGAGTGATGAAATGGTCATCATTGTATCTCCTTATATGAAGATTTCGAAATGGTATAAATTTGTGAACAAGGTCAATGAATTGAAAACCAGAAGGATCCTCACAGAGATATATGTCAGGGACGATCCCGACAACACAGCCACCTATCGTGATCTGGATCAATTGGCACTGCCCTATAAAAAGATCCCTCACCTGCACAGCAAACTTTACCTGAATGAAAGATACGGCATCGTAACTTCCATGAATTTACTGCTAAGCTCTGAGATCAACTCCCTGGAAATTGGATATGCCACGGAAAACCGGACCGAATACAATGACTTATTAGGTTTCTATCACAGGTATATCCATATTGGCGATCCTGATCACTGTGTTACAATAGCCGGCCAGCCGGCCGCAGACCTGAAAAAGATTATGCATGGCATCAAGGAACAGCTCAAAAGAACCGCCAAGAACTCATGGCCCTGGCTTACGGAAAATACGCTGCATATCAGCACTGGCAGAAATCACTACAGCATTTCGATCAAAGATGGTTACCTGAGAATCACTGCTCGATTGAGAATGGCTTCCGGAACAAGGCATAAAAACCTTCAGCGTTGCTCATTGATTGCGAAAAAAATCGGAGATCTCACCGCCATGAAAGCCGAAATACATCCTGGCCCTATGCCTTACATCCTACAGCTATCCGGACAGGCACAACACACATTGAAAAGTACCTGCATCACCGGGATCCTGGAAGCTGAAGCGGCTTACATTATGGAATCTGTAAGAAGGTTTATTGATGCCACGGACGATCTGGTAGTTCAAGAAACCATCGATAGCTCTTTAAGACCTTATTAGACAGGATTGCATTGGTCAGCTTGCTCTGGAATATACATCTTACTGAGGAATGGGAGCTGGCGGACAAAATCCTGTGAAAAACCGGCCAGGGTGTACCAATGACGAAGACAGATAATACAACCTGGATGATCATGTAATCATCGAACAATTGCTAAACTGCCATATTGAACCGATAAAATCTTTACTTGAATGGAGTAGCCATATATCCCTCAATATCTCTCCAGTGATCCAGCATGATCTTTCTTTTCAATTTCAGCTGATCGACCAGGTCCGGTCCCAATAAAAAGGTATCCTCAAATATTGGATCATCGGCGTGGCTGATAAATTCCATACCACCGTCCTCCAGCAGGTCTATCAATTCCTGGGTGTTGTCCAGTTCATCGCGCATCACGGCATTGAAATTCTGCAGATCGGGATCCCCTTCCCATGTTGGCGTTTTAGACGGCCGGTGTGGAACTACGCTGAGCTTTTCTGCGTTACGGTCCCGGATCGCCTGTGCTTCGCCAAAATTCCCCAGGCTCCTGAAAATACTATTGTATATTCTCAAAGCATTGGCCATGTCAGCAATAAATTCCTTTTCAGGCGCTGAATCATCAATACTCTCCATCTGCCGGATCACCCTGTTGACCCTGGAAACATATTGACTGACAGCGCCTGAAGGAACCTCCCGGTGGGCACCATGAATATCTGTATAATCCATGCGTGCCTCCTGTTCCGAAGGATTAAAAACATGGGGCATGAAATAAACCTCTTCTTCAGCAGTCAGCCTGTCCGGGGCAATAACCAATGGCCGGGTGATGTGCCTTGCAGATACACCCCAGTAGATACCGGTTGGTCCACGCATGGCAACCCTTTTATATTTGTTCGCTTCCTCCAGTTCTATAAAGGCATTGAACAATTGCTCTGCCGAACCCTCTCCAGCCCATTTCTCACAGATTTCATACAGCTGCTCCATTGAGGCGATATATCCCTCGGGAGGCTCTGCACCCAGGTTTGCCACCAGCAGGTCAAAAAATTTCTCTACGGTTTCCAGCCGCTCATAACCCCTGTCGTAGGAAGCCCGGAAACTTATAAAAACGGTATTGGCGCTTCCCCTTGCAAGTGCATTGGTAGATCTCAGGATATCCATTGGGAACAACAGGCCCCTTACCGGGTAATTGCCTGATATCATGCTGCTTATTCCCCTTACCTTATCGGAATTATGACTCTGAAAATAACAGCCCTCGGGTAAATGGGCAAAAATATCATCCTTTTCTTCATCGGAAAACATGGATCCGGTCAAGTAAATGGAGATATCCTGTCCTGCCGCTTCAGCCCCATCTTTAAATGAATTCATCAGATTGGCAACCCGTTCTCCCATACTGTGGTTTTTGCAATGGTTGGGTCCATTGGGACCAGTATACTGCCAGTCAGACCAGCAGATGCCAGACCCGGCATCATTGGTTTTAAAAAAGAAGGTGTGTAATTCGGGAACATTGTCCAGCAGTTCAGCAACCATGCCTGAAAACATTTCCTGCGTTTCCTTAACACTTACGCAGGGTGCAAAGGCCGGATGGTTTCCCCTCCTGGGATGATCCACCCTGGCACCACGCATATGTGGATAAGCCTCGAAGAAAGCCTCAGGCAGGTAATTGGGCTCATACGACCAGAATGCAGCATCCAGTCCGAATTCACGCAATATGTCAGCTTTCCCCAGTAGTAATTCCTTGTTTTTCTTCACAAATTCTGCCGGGATAAAGGGAGCAATCTTTGGATCAGGGAAAAATTTATAAGGTGTCGGATTATAACTTGTATACTCATACCAGAAATTGCGTCCTTCCGGTACATCATGAAACCCCTTTTCCGCCAGGCTGCTGACATTTACCTCCACCCTGCCGAACGGTTTCAGCCTGGCTGCCTGTTCTGCCAGTATGCGGTATTCATCCAGATCTCTTATCGGGGCATGGATCACAAATACTCTTTCTTCTTCTGTTTCTTGCCCTTGTGCACTGACTGAAACAACCAGCATGGATAACACCACCATGATATGTGCGATGGAGATAATTTGTTTTTTTTGATACCTGGTATCCATATTCTTTGTCATAATTCGATCTTTCAGTGTAAACTAGCGCAACAGGACCATCTTTCCTTTGTTGCTAAGCTCACCAGTTTGTATGTTATAGTAATAAATGCCTGAAGAATAAGGATCTGCATCAAAAACAACAGCGTGTTCCCCGGGATCCTGGTTTTCTTCCACCATTGTTACTACCCTGTTTCCCAGGGCATTGTAAACATCAATTCTCACGTCTCCCTGCTTCTTTAGATCATATTTAATGGTCGTAATACCAGTAAAAGGATTGGGATATACACTTGTATCAAGTCCGATTCTCAAATGAAGATCATCAGCACCTGTGACTATTTGTCCGATATATTCTGTGGATACTACAACATCATCAAAATATACCTTATTCATATGATCTGTTTCTCCTGTCATGTAGTAAAGTAACCAGAAGAAATTCAGTTTTAAGTTTTCATCATTCCTCCACTGGAAACCCTCAAATGCTGAGCTGTCAGGATGGGGATAAAATTTATCCCAGGTCCAATAACCATCGGGAAATCCTTTTCCAAGATGTTGGATCTTTTTCCCGTTTACCCAGAAGGCCTGCTCACCATTATAGGAGTCAACCGGGTCATTGACCTTCATCATCAACTCTACACAAATCCATTCTCCACGGACAATCGGGGCAGGAGGATAAGGATGGAAAGTATTTCCCCAGAAATAATTGGGATCAGCATAGCCCCGCATATGCATCCAGTAGGTATAAAAATCCCAGGACCATTTTTCACCAATGGGTTCAATCCCTGTCGTAAAACGTTCATTCCCCACCGGCCTGCTGCCAGCTCCTCCCTGGGGCCATGCGGTCGGGGGATTGTAGCCTCCCATGTGGACAAAATGATGAACCGGACTATGATTGGATTCAAATTTTACATAAAACCGGGCAAAAAGGGAGTCATAGCCCTCAGGGAACATTTTGTATAAATGTCCGCCCGAATTCTGACCTTCTGTATAGGTCATAACCAGGGATTGGGAACCCGGACTGCCTGCCGGGACATCGCTGGAGAAAGACATATTTGCACTGTTTTTTGCCTCATCCCATTTTTCGGTCATTTCCGAGATGGAAGCAGCTTCAAAATCCTCCTGGAAAATGATCCCCACCCTCCTGTCCGCTGGCATTAAAAACAACCAGGATCAAAGAAATATGTAGAAATATTTTCATCCGTTTTATGCTGAAGTATGTCTCAGAACACTGCCTGCCATTGCTCCTGTATGTTCTCCGTTTTGAATGGTGATTTTCCCGTTAACGATTACATACTCAATCCCCGTAGGAAATTGATGGGGATCAGTAAAGCTTGCATTATCGATAACCGTATCAGGATTAAACAGGACTATATCCGCATAGTTATCCTTTTGCGATCAGCCCGCGATTTTTCAGGCCAAGTTTTGTTGCGGGCATAAGTGTCATTTTGTTTACTGCCGTGGCAAGGTCAAATATTTTATCCTCCCTTGCATATTTGCCGAGAACCCGCGGGAAGGTCCCGTAATACCTGGGGTGCGGTTTTCCTTCTCCCAGCTTTCCGTGTGGAGCTACTGCATTTCCATCGGAACCGATCATTACATGAGGAGAGGAAAGCACCTTTTTCAGGTTGTCTTCATCCATGGCAAATCCAATCATCGATACACGGTTGCGCTCTTCGATCAATATATTCCGGATGAATTCAAAGGGTGTTAAATTTAGCTCATCTGCACAGGCCTGGACAGATTTTCCTTCCAGATCCTTATTCTTCTCTAATTGACAGGAGCTGATAACCACCCTGTCCCATCCTCCGATATCCTGCTCCTTTGCTTTCTGCATGAGCTCTTTAATCTTTGCAGCCGTGCTCTTATCTTCCAGGCGGGCCAGTATTTCATCTGTATCTCCCTGCCGTGACCATAAAGGAAGGAACATGGTAAGGCCTGTCCCATAAGCAATATACGGATAGCGGTCAGCTGTTATCTGCATACCGGACTCGGCAGCATCATGGATCAATTCCAGTACATGGTCGATTTTATGCCAGTTGACCTTGTTGCATGCTTTCAGATGTGCAATCTGGGTGGAAACTTCAGCTTCTTTACAGATCCGCAGGGCTTCCTGTATGGCTTCCTCAACCTGATCATCTTCACTGCGTATATGGGTAGCATAAATCCCGCCCTGCCTAGCAACCACCTGATTCAATGCTATCAGTTCTTCTGTCGAGGCATAACTTCCCGGTGCATATTCAAGTCCCGATGAAAGTCCGAAACTACCCTCAGCCATGGAACGCTCCAGCAGGTCCTTCATCTCCTTTATCTGTTCCGGAGTGGCCGGGACGTCATTATTGCCCACCGCAATACTTCTTAAAGTCCCCTGCCCTGTCAGTGTCGCATGGTTGTTGGATATTTTATGGTCTTCGAGTCTTTCTTAAATAACCCTCGGCCGTTCTCCAGTCAATATGGATCCCATACTGTTCGAATATCTGTTCATCCATTTCCTTGAGATCATCATCACCTATTGGAAAGTATGAACCACCACAGTTTCCGGCTACTTCTGTGGTAACACCCTGGTGGATCTTGCTTTCCGCTTTGGAATTCACCAGTAGCTGAATATCGGTGTGGGTATGGATATCAATAAACCCTGGTGATACAACAAGGCCTTCACCATCAATGACGATATCAGCTGTTGCCTTTTTCAGATCATCTATGGCGCTTATTCTATCGCCAACGATGCCGATGTCCTGCTTAAGTCCCGGGCCTCCCGTCCCATCAAGTACGAGCCCGTTTTGAATGATGATATCGAATCTATTACGGATGCTGCATCCGGCCATCAGTCCCAATGTTCCGGCAGCCATGGTCAGGTTAAATTCACGACGGCTTATTTTTGTTTTCATAAAGGCTGATTTTTTGAAAGTATGTTATACATGTCAACTATAAAGGATTATTCTCCCAATGTCCAGTACAACCTGTTCTCCAGGGCATAATCAAGCATTTCCTCATGCAGATTCAGCTGGACATCCACAATATCACTATGGGTGACAAAAGGTTCAGTTTCTCTCTCAGGAAGTGATCCGTGACTGCATTCGAAGGTAAAGGCCATGGTTCCGGAAATATGATGCAAAGCAGGAATCAGGTTAAAAGCTGGCCCTGGGTGGAAATTCTTTATCTTCGATACCAGCTTCCCCTACCAATCATCCGGGACATAGGGCAGTCCGGACTTTTTATACCGGTGATTCAGCCGGCTGCGTTATATCCTGCATCCGTTCTTTCATAAACCAGGGCACATAGCTGGCCAGGAAGGATCACTGGGTTTGTTTTCATGCGAATGCAAGGATACTGTCATGTCGGGTACCTCCGAGCGTGGCAATGTCCAGAATGGCTTTTACTTCATCGGCCATGGGCGGAGAAACAATCATCATGCATGGGATTGATCCCGTCATCATTGAAGTAGGCGCCCAGGATTTTAACATCTCCTTTCATGGGATGGACAGCCTTGGCACCGGGCCACCCATAAAGGGACCCGTCCTTTCTGGTTCCCTGGCCGTATTTCGTCATGATCTCTGTGGGCAGTCCCACAAAACTATCATAGGGACATCTTTTCACGCCCGTCCGGATTTCCGCATGGGAATAATAATAACCCTGCATTTTTCTATTTTACTTTTCAAGGAAGACCAGTCCTTCCCACGATAATCCTTGCCTGTCTCTGCCACATGGATCAGGTTAACCATGCCCACGATATTCTCAACTTCCTGTCCGTGAACGGGACCAAAAAAAAACTGACGGGTTTGGTATCCTTGTCTTTTTTTGCAAAATAAGCCGGATTCCGGGCAGCTACGGCCGAATTATAATTGGCCTGGGAAGAAAAATCTTCTTTCTCCCCATAATATACTGCATAGACCGGCCGGCCTCCTGGAGAGATGGCGACGGCTTTTGCTTTTCCGGTTTTTAAATTCATGTATCTCTTCATCAATGTCGGATAACTTTGATTTAAAGAAATCAGGTATATCGGTTGGATTGGGCGGATCCCCGGCTTCAATGGCTTCCTGGAAAATGAAAATCTCAAGCGAGAAAATGGTTAAAAGAACAGGATAGTGAATCGTTTAATTTTATCATTTTACGGATTTGATTTAATTATCTGTCTTATTGTTCCTTTATGATCTGACTCCAATGGTGATGGTGAAAGTCCCCCAGGTAACATTTCTTTTTATCGTTTTCCACTCCTTGACTTCATAACTGGCAAGGAACTTAATCTTATGCCCCACAGGGCAATCTTCTGATATATGGATCACGGATGAAACCGCATAGCCATCACCCCATTTATCAGGTTGCAGGTCAACATATATCCTTTCATGATCGATATAAGGATCATCATAATATAACCTGGTACGATGCGGTACATGGCTTATTTCATATATCAGAATGGATTCACCTGGTTCTGCAATATTATTCCCGTTGCCGCTCCCAAATATCTCACTGTCTCCGTCATCAATCCCGATATTGGTAAACTCGGGCACATCATACATCACCGGAGCTTCAAACTCATCAACCCAGGTGTTTTTCCGGTCGGATATGGAAAGATGGAATTTCAACCGGAAGGGAGCACCATTCTCAGGGGGCCGGTTGGATGCAGTGATCTCAAAGTCAGGTTCTATCCAAAGCGGTTCACCGGGCAATCAGTTCTCCAATTTCAATCTCCGGATTGTCAATGGCTACATCGGGATGTGCACATTCGATTTCCAGACTGACATTCTTCGCTGTGCTGCCTCCCCTGTTCAGTAGGCGAAGTTTTAACCGGCATTGCTTTGTTCTGGTCAAGAAAAATATTCCTATCATTTACTTTATGGGCCACATAGACTATTTCTGCCGGATCTTCTTTTTATAAATACCGATCTGATGGGGCTCATGGTTTACCGAGAAACCAATCCTGCCCTCCGCATCGCTTTCCTGGCTGACCAGCTCCTGCTTCCTGTTTACATTATAATTCAGAAGTGTATAGCATGTATTGGGTTCATAAACGGTAGGTGTTCTCACCTTTATTTGTACTCCCGGTATGACCCATCCATGGGGCTGCCATTTACTGGTAGAGATCCTCATTCCTCCTTTTGTAACCCCGTTCATTTCAATGAATCCGGGCTCGGCCAGATTACTTTCAACCTGGTACCCCCAGATATTAAAATCTGGATATAGGTCGGCATGGTGCCATCGCTCCGGTGCGGGTAAGGGATTCTTAAAGGATGCCAGTACAAAATCAAAGGCATCATTCAGATCCAGGGGCATTCAGTGTGTGCCCACCTTCATAGACCTGGTACTCGTATGGCAGGATTGCCCTCCTGCAAAGCTCCGGCATGGACCTCGTCATTCAGGTAAACCAGTTCGCCGGTAGTACTGTTATGAAATCTGAGGTTCACCCCATGTAGATTCTTGAACATATACCTGACAGGGTAAAGAGTATGATTGTCAGGATAACCGATAAAAAACTCGGGTGAGCCTTTGGAGTTTACGGCCGTCCCGACCAGCTGGGGATACTTCCCGGCTAAGAAAAAGGACATGATCCCCCCCATGCTATGCCCGATGATGGCCCTGTTTTCCCTGGTATGCCAGTGGTTCGGTAATTTGCATCGATATGCCTGACAAACTCGGGAAAATAATCTTTAAACTGGGTTTCGTAGTTGATATTGGAATGAAATCCAATGTTGTATGGTCTCTTGTCGGTATCAACTGACCGGCCATTCCAGGCAACAATGATGACAGGATTTGCTTTCGCCACTGCAGCCATTTCATCTGACAACCTGGGTACATGGGTCCCGGTATTACCATGGAAATAGTAGATCACAGGATATGATCTTCCTGAAGTAGAATAATCATCCGGCAGGAATATCCTGTAAGGCTTTTCCCGGCTAAACACTTCACTGAAATGGGATTTATCCTCCTGGGAAAATAAACCAGACGGCCACAACATCATCAATAAAACCAAAACAGATATTCCTGACTTATACATCACCCTTGTACGATTTAATTATCCTTACTACTCCTCCTTAATCCCCTTAATGATATTTTCCAGCATCAGCTGGTAAACTCCTGCCTGCCGGTGGAATCCCAGATCTGTTGGGTGGACCCCGTCAACAGTACCCTCTCCGTCAAATCCAAGCTGCCCTTCGGCCATCTGGTAATATAAATGCTTTATACCTCGATTCAGCAAATTTT
The DNA here is from genome assembly GCA_963767555.1 of uncultured Bacteroidaceae bacterium. Lineage (GTDB taxonomy): Bacteria > Bacteroidota > Bacteroidia > Bacteroidales > SM23-62 > SM23-62. Next base: position 56,815 of record CAVYEL010000035.1, read on the forward strand.
CATAAGCAGTTCTCAAGGCCTTCCAGCTCTGGGCATTTTCAAGCGCGTTGCTTTGAACCAGGATTGCATTATTATAGGTAATACCCTCAGCAAGTACGATCGGTGTTTCAGGATGGGCCGCCCGCAATATTTCAACAAATGGCTCAACCCGCTCAGCCACATCATCCGGCATCAGATTTGGAAGGCAATCGATAAAATAAACCAGTGGATCCAGCTCCGCCATCAATTCCGCCAATTCAGGCTCCATTCTTCCGTTGCCGGAAAATCCCAGGTTTATGATCTCCCTGTCCAGGTGCCTGCCGATTATGGCTGTTGCACACATCCCCGGTCTGGATGCGCACCCCCCCTGGGTAATGGAAGTGCCATAAAATACTATTGGTTTTCTTGTATCAATGGGTACAGTTTCGATCATAAATCCAGCAGGTATCCCTAGTTTGACGAATTCAATTCCATTATATAAGGGGAGGTACAATAAATATTCGCGTGGAGATTCACTGATTCCTTCCAGCAGCATGAAGGTACTAACAATGCTGTCGGGTTTTCCAATTCCAATCCAGCGCCAGGATCCATCATCTGTTTTTACATATAGATCCAGTCCGCTGACCCCGGTGGCAGCCATATGTGGGAAAGCCAGTTTTTCTTCCGTTAGTTTCCAGTTTGCCTTGATAGAGGTGGCATTGCTTTTAAACTGAACATATAATCCGGCAGTATGATGGCTGAGGTGCCAAACATCATCACGTACCATGGTCTCTGCCTTTGCCGGAAGGCGGTTGAATTCCTGGGGATCGTTCGTCCAGCCCCTTCCCCTTATGCCGAGTTCCTTTATATCTGTCCAGATATACCCCTCATCATCAGGTCCGTCGACAAAAGGAAAACCTTGAATAATTGCTGGGATCAGAATAAGTCCAAGTATAAGGACCAACTTCATTTCGATTACAAACCTGAGTTTCATAACCTGATTTACCTTCCTAATGATCACCCCGGTTTTTTGAAAGAGGATCACTGACCGTTTCTCCACTGTTCAACTTACCACTCATGGCATCCGGTCTGTATGAACTGCTTGCATCATAGTATTTTTCCCCGGTATCAATATCCGAGATTAATATTCCCGGCACATTTTTTTCCAGCTTATTGCGGATCAGTCCATCCGGTGTTATAAAATAACATGGCCAGCTTTCAGGGGCGGAAGAATTCGTCAGGGACATATAGAAATAATTGGTGGCCGCCCTTGCCTGGGCCGTAATATGCATAATGATGGGATGGATGCTCCCTTTGCCCTGCCTGGCATTATAAAATGACTGAAAGATCACGTCCGTTTCAGTTTTCCTGTATTCACGATACAGTTCAGGAAACCGAATATCATAACAAATTAACAATCCGCAGTTCACTCCGTTCACATTGAAGTTTACAAAATGATCTCCAGGTGAAAAGCATTCCAGGTCCCCTCCTGTGCAGAAGCGTTTATCATAGCGGTCTATGATCTCACCTTCAGGATTTATCAGGTACAGACAGTTATGTGGTTTATTGCCCTCACTTAAAGGATGTATGGAGCCCAGGACCACCCAGGTCCTGAAGGTTTTCGCCAGTTCCAATACCGAATCAGTTGCCTTTTTCAGCAATTGCCAGTCAAAATCATCCAGGGTTTCCATGTCAGCACCCGGATAACCTGATAATGCACATTCGGGGAAATGGACAATATCCACCTTGCGCAATTTTGCATCGGTCATCTGTTCCTCTATCCAGCGGAGATTCTCCATGATGTCAGCAGAAATGGGGAACTGACAGGATGCTATCCTGATCTTCCCGCTTTCTGGATCTGTGGAACCTGACGCTGCATTCTTTTCTGTCTGTCCGTATGTGAAAACCAGGCTGCCCAATACCAGGCACATGCTTGTTAGTAATCTTCTCATGATTTATTCTTTTTAATGTTTTTGCCAAACCTCTTCAATTTCTTCCAGTGTTTTCCCCTTGGTTTCTGGGATCTTTTTTAATATAAATGGGACCGGAATACAACATACAGCGAATATAAAAAATGTTCCTGCAGGGGTCAGTGTTTCCAGCATCCATGGGACTACCTGCCCGATGATGGCTGTTCCGACCCATACGGCAAGGGTGGCAACCGACATGGCGCGTCCCCTGACCCTGGTCGGGTAGATCTCAGAAAGTAAAACCCAGATGACAGGGCCATAGCCGATGGCGAATGAGGTAATGAAGGTTAATATAAAGATCAGCAGAATAATGCCCTGTGTTTTCCCAAGCAGGAACAGTATACCCACTATGATAAGTGACAGGAACATCCCGGTAATACCACCCTGCATGAGTTTTTTCCTACCGTATTGATCAATCTTCATGATCGCAAAAATGGTAGCTGCCATGTTTACAAAACCAATCATGACCTGTCCTCCCAGTGCATCGCTCAGTTTTATCCCGGCTTCTTCCATGATCCGGGGTCCATAATATATGATGGCATTGATCCCCGTGAACTGGGAAAGTAAAGCCAGGCCGACACCTGCCAGCACTGCTACAAGAATACCTTTTTGGAGCAAAACTGACCAGGAACCCTCAGATTCCCTGGCAATGGCCAGCTTGATTGATTCCAGTTCTTTTTTGGCAATGGAAGCATTATTGATCCTTTCCAGCACCTTACCTGCTTCTTCGTTCCTGTTTTTTGCGGCAAGCCAACGGGGACTGGAAGGGACGAAGAACATGGTGACCAGAAAACAGCAGGGCAGGAATCGCTTCACTGCCAAACATGGCCCGCCAGACTTCATCGACAAACAGCTTATGCCAGATCCCATCAGGACTTAAAGATGTCATGGATTCACTCAGATTCAGCATATACGCATTGGCAAAATAGGCACATAATATGCCGAGTGTAATGGCAAACTGGTACAGGGCCACCATGCGTCCTCTTACTTTTGCCGGAGAAACCTCTGAAATATAAAGGGGAGAAAGCATGGAAGCTACACCAACACCAGTCCCCCCTATTAAACGGTAGATGATGAGCTCAGTATGTGAACCAGATAAGGCACATCCGATGGCTGAAATTGAAAACAGGAGTCCCGAAACGATCAGCGAATATTTTCTGCCAAAGCGGTCGGAAATTTCACCTGCGAAAGCAACACCTATGATACAACCTACAAGCGCGGAACTGACAAACCAGCCTTCCATAACTGTGTTCAGTTCAAACTTTCCCTTGACAAAACTTATGGTACCCGAGATCACAGCAGTATCATAGCCGAATAAAAATCCTCCCAACGCAGCTGTGATGGCGATGAAAAAGAGAAACGACCGGTTGGTTTCTTGTTTACTTTTGTCCATTGATCTCAGTAATTACATTTTAATGCCTCATCCGCGAAGGCTTTTAACAAATCAATTTCAGCCTCGAAGAAATGGTCGGAAGATGACAAAATAAATCCCCCGCCTTCACCTGCCTCCTCAAAACAACGGCGGACTTCCTCCCGGGTTTCCTGCGCGGAACATCCTTTAAAATAATGAAACTGGTCCAGTCCCCCTATCATACACACCCTGTCCCCAATCCGCTCTTTTGCTTCTCGCAGGTTAACATCCCCTCCCATGGCAGGAGGAGTGAAAGTCTCCATGGCATCCGGTTTCATGTCGGCAATGTCTTCCAGTATGGGCATCATGCCACCGCAGGTATGATAGACAACCCGTTGCCCGGCCTTATGTGCCGCTTCTATCAGTTCAGCATCATAGGGGGCTACAAATTCATTAAAAATATCGGGTGAGATAACGGTGGTGGATGCATCACCCCCACCCAGCTCCAGTAAATCATACCTGGCCCCCTTAAGTGAATCAATATATACTTTCTTTCTCTCCTTCAGGATGTTTAAAAAAGCATGCACCCATTCCGGGTCTTCCATACTGGCCATGATCAGGTTCTCAATGCCATAGAGGCAGGCTGCATCCTGCCAGCATCCCGGCTGTCCAAAACCTTCAAAGGCACTGATATGCCCCCGGATCAATCCCCTGTTGCCAAATTCATCGGCTGCCCTGTTGATCTCCTGCACATCACAGAGGGGATAGGTCATGTATTTGGAGATGACATCAATGTCTGATTTTTCCTTCACCAGATGCTCAGCCAGCCAGGTAGTATGCTCATTCGATTGCAGCACCATCGAAAGTTTTTTCTCCGGTGTTATGATATTGAACCTTTGTGTCGAATAATTAGGATCTTCCAGGGATTCAAGATCTATCTGCCAGTTATGCGAGCATACCCTGCGAGCTTCCAGAAATCCCAGGCTGGTATGGAGGGGATCAAAGTACTCACCCTTATCAGGGGAATACTGATATGCCATAACCCAGTTGATTGGATCTATCCCCAGAAAATCAAAAAATTCCAGGCTTGATATCCCATCCATATAATTATCAAGGAAGGATGGCATGATATGATGCATGGTTACAGGCATCCTGTCTGCCCTTCCTCCCTCCAATGTTATGATTAAACGTTCTTTAGAATTCATTGAGAATTATAACAGAGATCGATAATTCATTTTAAAGGTTTGTCAAATTGTTCTAAATTTGAGTTATCTCAATTGGTGCCAATTGATTATTTATAATTACTTTTGTTTCTTGTCACAAAGTTATCATTTAACAGGAAAAAACTTACGTTAACTTATATTTTGCAACATCTTATGTAATGAAAAGTACAAAAACATTCACAACATTTCAACTAACTGCACTGGTTCTTCTAAGAATACTGATCGGTTGGCATATTTTATATGAAGGAGTATCCAAGTTGCTGATGCCCAACTGGACATCTGCCTTGTTTTTAAGGGAATCCCAATGGGTATTATCCGGGTTTTCCAATTGGATCATTTCCAATGACGGGGTCTTAAGCGTGGTTGATTTCCTGAATACCTGGGGACTGATAGCCATTGGGGCAGGATTGATACTGGGACTCTTCACCAGGCTGGCTGCATATGCAGGTATGGGGCTGTTATTCATGTATTACCTGAATAATATACCACTGATCGGTATAGAATATAGCATGCCTGCCGAAGGGAACTACCTGATTGTCAGCAAAACACTGATTGAGGCAGTAGCCCTGCTCGTACTGGCAGTATTTCCCACTGGTTCAGCATTCGGACTGGACATATTTATATCTCGATTTACGAAATCCAAAAATGAAGAATAAAACAATGGAAGAAGGAAAAACTATGAAACGCCGGACATTACTCAAGGCTTTAGCCGGCATACCTGTACTCGGGTTTTTCGCCTATGAAGCTGTTAAAAAAATCAATTTTGACAAGGAGAAAAAAACCAGGGTCATCAAGGAACTCGGACTGGATGACATCAAAGCTCCTGAAGTCATTGCCTCTGGTAATAAAGGGGATGTTGTAAGACTGGGATTTATCGGTTTTGGGAACAGGGCCAATCAACTATCCAATTCCCTTGGTTTCATGCATCCGGATCGGACAAAAGCAATGGAAAATAATGGTACACTGGCTGAATGGCTTGAACAGGAGGATTTGAATGTTGCGATTACAGGGATCTGTGATGTGTTTGATCTGCATGCTGAGAATGGACTCGCAACTGCGGCCAATGAGGTCCGTCCCGGAGGTAATTCCGGACAAAACCTCCCGGCCAAACGATACAAGAGCTACCAGGATCTGTTAAACGATAAGGATATTGACGCGGTGATCGTTGCCACGCCTGATCATCACCATGCCCATATCACCAGTGAAGCTGTCAAGGCAGGAAAGCATGTATATTGTGAAAAAAGCATTTGCCGGACTGAGGAGGAGCTATACGAAGTGTATGATACAGTCAGGAACAGTGACCGGAAATTTCAATTGGGGCACCAGATCACCCAGAATGTTATTTTTCAGCAGGCCAAGGAGATCATTAAGAGAGATATCCTGGGTAAGATCACCCTGGTCGAGACGACAACCAACAGGAATACAGCCAGCGGTGCATGGATCAGGCATCTTGACGCAGATGGGAAACTGAAACCGGGAGATGAGAATTCCATAGATTGGATGCAATGGCTGGGTGAAAGCCCATACCAACCTTTTACCACTGACCGGTATTATAACTGGACAAAATTTTTCGCCTATGACATGGGCATGATAGGCCAGTTATTCACCCATGAATTCGATGCTGTGAACCAGTTGTTAAGAATAGGCATCCCTCATTCTGCAGTGGCCTCGGGTGGCATCTATTACTGGAAAGATAACAGGGAAATACCAGATTCCCTGCATGCCGTTTTTGAGTATCCTGATAAAGAACTGACCCTGACCTATAGTGCCAACCTGGCATCCAGCCGGCCTAGGGGACGGGTATTCAACGGGCATGATGCCAACATGGAACTTGGGGGATCTATGAGCATTACAGCTGACTGGGATTCAACCCAGTATGCGGAACAAATTAAAAAGGGCATCATTGATACCAACGGCCCCATGATCTCTATCAGTCCGGGTTCAGGAGGAGAAGTTGACGCCATTACATCAGCCACAGAAAAATACTATGCATCCAGGGGATTGACCACCACCAATATTGGCGGCAGAAATGTGGATGTAACCCACCTGCACATCAAACAGTGGATAGATTGCATACGGAACGGCGGAGAGACCACTTGCAATATCGAACTGGCATTTGAGGAAGGTGTCGCCTGTGTCATGGCGAACAAATCCTACCTGGAGAAGCGCAGGGTGGAATGGGATCCTGTGAACCGCAGGATCGTCTGATAAGTAAATAATGCTTTAATGATAAAGGCGGTAAACAAATCCGTTCTCTTTTTTCTGATAGTTCTTACTTCTTCCTGTGGGCCGTCCTCTGATAACAATTCTCCATTTAGTTTTGTGGAAAGTGACCAGGGGTTGGAATTATTTGAAAACGGGAAGGCCGTATATTTTTATCAGAAAGAACCAAAGACCCTGGGCGGGGAATACATCTGCAATAATTACATCCATCCGCTCTATGCACCAAACGGTGATATTCTGACCGAAGAATCTCCTGCTGACCATCCCTATCACAGGGGCATCTTCTGGTCCTGGCACCAGCATTATATAAACGGTCAAAGCATTGGTGATGGCTGGGTAATGGAAGACATAGCCAATGAAGTCGTAGAAATAGAGGCAGGTAGTGATAAAACCACTGCATCTCTGGATCTGAAAGTATTGTGGAGATCCCCCAACCACGAGCAAGGCAAGGCCTATATTGAGGAAAATACGAATATTGTCGTGCATCTTGTGAAATCAGGGATACGAATGATAGATTTCGAGATCACACTGCAGGCTCTTGTCCCCGGTGTAAGCCTGGGTGGCTCTGATGATGAAAAAGGCTATGGCGGATTATGCACACGTATTAAACTGCCTGATGATCTGGTTTTTACGTCCACCGATGGCCGGGTTACACCAGAAAATCTTCAGATCGTAGCTGGTCCCTGGATGGATTTTTCTGGCTCTTTCGGGGCCGGGGTTGATCAAAACGGTTTGTCCATATTATGCCATCCGGGAACACCCAACTACCCTGCTCCCTGGATCCTCCGGCAGAAGAGCAGCATGCAGAACATTGTGTACCCGGGGAGGGAACCGGTTGAAATATCCATAGACCAACCGGTTAAATTGAGATACAGATTGATCCTGCACACCGGCGATGCGGGTTCGAATAGACCTTGATAAGCTGCAGAAGGATTACGGTTCGACTGTATTCTAAACTGGACCTTCCCCCAGTACCTGGTTTGTGAATTCACTCAATATGCAATAACTTTATTTGCACTAAGCATCCTATATTATGAAAAACAAGAAAAGACCTTTTACCCGGCGCCAGTTCATGAAAACCACCTCGGTTGGTGCCATCGCTGCAAGCCAGTTCATTCCTACTTTTGCATTTAACGCGCAAGGAAGCGGAGCATCCGGGAAACTGGCTGCGCTGGGAGGAACACCTGTCAGGAGCAATAAAAGCTGGCCGGCATGGCCTTACCACGATCAAAACGTCATTGATTCCGTTTTGAATACCACCAAAAGTGGCATCTGGTGCAGGATCCAGTCCAAAACCGGCACTGTTCCCACATTTGAGAAAAAATATGCTGAGATGACCGGTGTCAAACAATGTGTTGCGGTCGGTTCCGGGACACAGGCCCTTCATACTGCCGTGGAAGCATTGGGGCTGGGCCCTGGAGATGAGGTGATCACCTCCCCCTATACTGACCCGGGCACCATTGCGGCCATACTCTCTGCCAGAGTCCTTCCGGTCCTGGCCGACATTGACCGTTTCTCCTTCCAACTCGACCCGGATGACGTAGAACGCAGGATCAATCAAAATACAAAGGCCCTCATGCCCGTACATATGATGGGACAACCCGCACATATGGAAAGGTTCCTGGAAATGGCTAAAAAACACGATCTGTTTATAATCGAAGACGCCTGTCAGGCTCATTTCGCAAAATACCAGGGAAAATTGCTCGGAACCATCGGTGATGTAGGTTGTTTCAGCCACCAGTCATCCAAGGTGCTTGCCTGCGGTGAAGGAGGCAGTCTCATTGGGAATAATGAAGAACTCATGGACCGATGTTATACTGTGCAGAACCATGGCACTTCAAAGCGTGGGCGCACCGAAACCATAGGACCGAAATACCGCATGAATGAATTTGAAGCGGCTGTTTTACTGGGACAATTCCCCACTGTGATGGAACGCCACGCCATTCGCAACAAAAATGCCAAATATCTTACATCTAAGATTAAGGACATCCCTGGGATCCAGCCCCAGAAGCTCTATGAAGGAACGACAGAAGGTTCATTCTATCTGTATTCCATGAATTACGATAAGAAGGCTTTCAACGGTGCCGACCGTAGTAAGTTCCTGAAGGCAATGTCGGCAGAAGGCGTAAGCCTGAGTCCCTATATCAAGAATGGCTTGCATAAGGAGCCCTGGGTTGACGACATCATCAATCGCAGGGTGTATAAAGCAATGTATACGCCCAAGCGACTTCAGGAATTCAAGGAGCAAATGCAATGTCCAACCTGTGATACAGTCTGTGAGGAAGAAATGATCATGATCTGGGCATCGGGACCGCTACTCGGTACACAGGAGGATATGGACGATATCATCAATGCCCTTGCCAAAGTTTATGAGAACAGAGACCAGTTGCAAAAAGTTTAATCAGATGAGTAGATCAAGACAGTTATTATTTTCAATACCCATATCATTATTGCTGATCTTAGGATTCTTATCCTTACCAGCACCGGGTGCAGCAAAGTTTCCGATAAGCTTGAGGTGGGTGTTTTTATTGTGGATGTCACCCCACCGATCGGCAGTCCGGTTGCCTACGCAGATGCCAGATCCATTGTAGATTCACTGAGAGCCAAAGGCATTGTTATCCTATCGGATGAAGATCCGGTGGTGCTGTGTTCAGTGGACTGGATCGGCATCGGTAATGAGGGACAGGACGCGTGGCGGGAAAGCCTTGCAAAAGCAGCCGGCACCAGCGTTGACAGGGTGGCAGTCCATACTGTCCATCAGCATGACGGGCTGAACTGCGATTTCACCATCGAAAACATCCTGGATGAATATGGACTGGGTGGATGGAAATCCGATACTGCATTTTTACGAAGTGCGATCCAGTCAGTGGCGGCCGCCGTTGAGCTGGCCAAACAAAATGCCCGGCCAGTAACCCACCTGGGGTTTGGCCAGGCCATGGTCGAGAATGTTGCTTCCAACCGTCGCATCATCGGTGAAGATGGAAAAGTTAAGATAACCCGGTATAGCAGGACAACAGATACTGCGGCTATTGCGGCTCCTGAGGGACTGATAGATCCGTGGCTGAAATCTGTCAGTTTCTGGGATGAAGATCAGGCCATTGCCGTGCTGAATTATTATACAACCCATCCGATGAGCCATTACGGAAAAGGTGATGTGAGCTCTGATTTCCCGGGAATTGCAAGGGACAGGCGGGAAAAACAGTCGGGTGTGCCTCATATATATTTCTCAGGTGCGGGAGGTAATATCACCGCAGGAAAATACAATGACGGATCACCGGAGAACAGGCCGGTGCTGGCTGGTCGGATGGAAAAAGCCATGCGCCAGGCATGGGAGGAAACGGAAAAAACGCCCATCAAGGCTGCAGATTTTGACTGGAACCTTACACAGTTGGTGCTTCCTCTGGCGGACCACCTTGTCGAGGAAGAACTCATTGCCCAACTCTCTGATCCGCAAGCGGACTCTACAAGCAAACTCGTGGCCGCCGACCATTTGGCCTGGCTGCGCCGGACCGATGAAGGAAACAAGGTAAAAGTCTCTTCTGCCAGGTTCGGTAAGGTCTGGCTGCTGAGTTTACCAGGAGAGACATTCATTGAATACCAGATGGCCGCCCAGGAAATGCGGCCCGGTGAACATGTCTGTACAGCCGGTTATGAAGAATACGGTCCCGGATACGTATGTACAGAGATTGCTTACAGCCAGGGAGGGTATGAATCCAGTGAAAGGGCCTCTTGTGTGTCCCCGGAAGTTGAAAAGGTTTTGATGGCAGCGATCACGGACGTGCTGAAATAAAATTATCATGACGGGTAAGCAAATCACCATATTCGCGGCCTTCCTGTTAAGCCTGGCCAATCCGGAGAGTTTGGTCGCTCAGGAAGACCTGCTCAACACAAACCGTCCCATCAGAAATTCCCGGGAACTGGTTCTCACTGTCGGACAGGATAAAGGAGACCTGCAGGGAAAAAATGACAAAATTATCCAGGCAGGAATTGAGTACCTGCATCGGCTGGGTGGAGGAATACTTCAGATTTTACCGGGGACCTATGAGATGAACAATGCGCTTTACCTGCGCCCGAACATAACCCTTCGGGGATCCGGTGAAGAAACAATACTGCGCAAAACAGACGGAGTTGTGACTTCGATCACCCGGGATATGGACTGGTATGAATATGCTGTCCGGGTGGAGGACCTGACAGGATTCACTCAAGGGGGAGGCATCATGCTGATGTCGAAAACCGATTCATTCGAATGGACATTGGATATATTCAGAGCTACCGTTCAATCCATTGAGGGGGATATCCTGTTTCTGGATGACATGCCTTACAAAAATTTCTGGGAGGAGAAAGATGCTTCCGCTGCCACCATTTTCCCGATAATTACAGCAGATGAACATACCGATGATGTGAATATTGAAGATATTGTGCTGGATGGGAACAAGGTCCATAATGATAATATAAATGGCAATTTTGCAGGGGCGGTCTTTATCCAGAACTGTGACAACTGGAAGTTCCGGAACGTAACTACCAGGAATTACAACGGAGACGGCTACAGTTTCCAGGTTTGCGATGACATTCATTTTGTGAACTGCAGATCACTTGACAACGCAGGGCTGGGTTTTCACCCCGGCAGCGGATCTCAGCGACCTGTCTTCAAAAATTGCACATCCATAGGAAACGATCTGGGAATTTTCTTCTGCTGGGGAGTCAGTGACGGACTTGCAGAGAATTGCATTTTAACGGGCAATAAAAGATACGGGGTCAGCATTGGCCACCGTGATACGGATAACCTCATCACGGGCTGTACGATCGAAAACAATGGGAACGTTGGTATCTATTTCAGAGAACCCGGCGGTATCGAAAAATTTCGTGCAGGCAACCGCAATGCCATTGAGGATTGTAATATAAACAACAACGGCACAGACGGTAGCGGAATTGGCATCGATATCGGATGGGAAATTACAGATATTTCAATCAAAGGTAACCGGATCGGAAATACTGACGGACAGAGTCGGCAGCAAACCGGGGTCCGGATCAGCAAAGATGCTAAACGCATCACCCTGGAAGAAAATTCATTTACAAACAGTCCGGTTGAAATTAAAGATCACCGCCCGAAGGCAAGTAACAATTGACAGTCTTGCAATCATGAGCCAGGATAAGTTTAATCTAAAATAACGCCAGTGAAGATTAATCGAAGAAAGTTTTTCAGGAACACTGCCTTTTCCACAGCAGGGATTCTCATGGGAGGTAATCTGCTTGATCTGTCGGCCCAGGATAATAATGTTTCTGCTTCCTCTGATATCATGAAGGAAGTAATGAAATACCGGAAGATCGACACCCATGAACATGTTGCCGCAGATTGCAGTAACGTAGAGGCCCAGATAGATTTTGCGGACAGGCTGGGTATTGAAAAACTGGCTATTTCACGGCCATACACACAGGGCATTGCAAAGGATGCCACTCCGGAAGAATTCAGGAAGTATAACGACACTGTGCTCCAGGCCATGAAAAGATATCCCGACAGGTATCTGGGTATGGTTTATGTGAATCCCTTGTATGGCAAAGAATCACTCGAAGAGATAAATAGATGTATAGATCTGGGGATGGTAGCCTTGAAGGTCTACCATCAGGTGAAAATCAATTCCCCCTTATTCTACCCCATCATAGAAAAATTCATAGACCTGAAGATGATCATCCTTATGCATGCACACTGCGGTCTGGGTGTCGGAGGAGAAAGGACCAAATATGGCAATATCCAGCCCAATGCTTCCATACCCGAAGACTTTGTTGAGGCTGCTGAAAGATATCCCGAGGCCATGTTCCAGTATGCCCATACGGGTGGCGGTGGGGACTGGGAATATGCCTGCAAAACAATGAAAGACTACCCGAACATTTATATCGACACATCCGGCAGCAATAACTCGGGGGGTATGATTGATTATGTCCTTAAATATTTTGGTGAGGACAGGATGTTTTTTGGTACGGACAGTTCATATTACCAGGGTGTAGGAAACATCCTCTCTTCCAACATGAATGAGACCCAGAAAAGAAAGATCTTTTTCGAAAATTACAATACTATTTTAAGAAAGTCCGGTAACCATGTTGATTGACATCAATGCCAATATCGGCCACTGGCCTTTCCGGCAAACCAAAGGCAATAACTGCAAAGCCCTGCTTGATAGAATGGATCAATCTGGAATAGATATTTCCGTTGTGAGCAACATGAATGGTATATTTTATAAGGACACCCAGGCATCCAATGAGGAACTTTTTCAGGAAATCAGCTCGGATCCACTTTTTCAAAACCGCTTTATACCTTTTGCTATTATTAACCCCATATATGGCGGATGGAAACGGGACCTGGATATATGCCATAAGCAAATGGGGATAAAGGGAATCCGTCTTTATCCAAAATATCATGATTATGAACTGACGGATCCTGAATGTATTGAACTTGTAGAGATGGCACTGGACCGTGGTCTTGCTGTGGCACTTACGCTCCGAATGGCTGACAGCAGGTCCCGCTCTTGGATGGATATAGAAAGGGAATGGAACCTGGCGGATGTTATTCCGATCATTAAAAAAGTGCCTGATGCCAAATATATGGTACTGAATATTGCCAATGGGATACATGTGAATGAGGAAGATACAGCGACTTTCAAAAATGCCAATGTTGTATTTGATACTTCCGGAAGAAATATCTATAACCTCAGTGAGCTGATCCAAAAATTCGGAACAGACATGTTTGCATTTGGCACTCATTCACCTATCTTGGATTATCTCACAGGTTTGCTGAGGATAGAATCACTCCGGGAAAGTGAAGCCGATGAAGCAACCATGGAACTACTGAGATCAGGGAATGCAAAAAGAATCCTGGGGATCTAAGATCAAATAGTATTATCCAAATAACAATTCTGAATCCATATGAATCAATCAAAAAGGAATAATCTCCGGACAGGAATCCTGATCATAATTGTGATCCTGGTTTCAGGCTGTAAAGATGAAAGACCGCCTGATACATCAACCACCCAATGGCAATTCAAGGCTCAAAGAGAAGAGATCGCTCCCACCCACTGGGTCGATAATGAGGTAATATACGAGGGAAAAGCCACCCTGGCACTTGCAGGAGACGGGAAAGCATATGCCAATGGTAACTGGAATCTCGAATTTGATGTTACTCCCGGTAAATTTTACGAGTTTCAGTCCTATTACCACCAGGCAAAAGTCGACTTACCCAACCGATCCGTACTGGCCCGAATCATCTGGCAGAGGAAAGACGGGAAGCAGATATTGCGTCCCGAGTATCCCAGAACATTGCGTGAGAAAACTGCTAATGACTGGAACATCATTCAACAGCGCTACAGGGTACCGGAAAATGCTGTGACTGCAAAACTGGAACTGGTGTTTCAATGGGATGCTGACGGGATTGTTCATTTCACCGAGGCCACATTCGATGAGGTTCAGGAGATTGGTACCAGACCCGTTACTTTAGCAGCCATTCATTACCGCCCTGAAAATACCAGTTCCTCCCGTGAGAACCTGGACCAGTATTCAAATTATATCGGAATGGCAGCAGACAGTAATGCCGATATAGTTTGTCTTCCTGAAGCCATCACCCTGGTGGGAACCGGTAAATCCTACGTGGAGGTGAGTGAGCCGGTTCCGGGACCGTCCACAGAATACCTGGGCTCCCTTGCCAGACAATACAAAATGTACATTGTGGCAGGATTGCTGGAACGGGATGGCCCGGTTGTCTATAACACGGCTGTATTGATCGACAGGGAAGGTAAGCTGGCAGGCAGATACCGGAAAGTTACCCTGCCAAGGGAAGAGATAGAAGGTGGTGTTACCCCCGGGAACTCCTATCCTGTATTCGATACAGATTTCGGCAGGATAGGCATGATGATCTGCTGGGATTTGCAGTTCCCCGAGGTTTCACAAAATCTGGCCATGCAGGGCGCCGAGGTTATTCTCATGCCTATATGGGGCGGCAATCTGATCCTGGCCAGTGCCAGGGCCATTGAGAACCAGATCTGGCTCGTTTCTTCAACCTATAGTATGAAAACCGGTGTATTCGACCCTGAGGGAGAGCTAGTGGTGGAAGCAAATGAGCAGGATCCCGTGGCTGTATACCAGGTGGATCTTAACCAGCATAAGTACTGGGACTGGCTGGGAGATCTGAAGAACCGAATACCAAGTGAGAATCCTGGCTGGAGAAATTAGGTTTGGTAGTATTAAAAGTTATGCGGCAAATATAGGGCTCGTAGATCAGGGTAAGCAAAAATAATTTCTAGGATGCCAGAATTGTGTACTTCAGTCGGAATAGAAGGCAATCCTACTTTAACACGCTTCATATAAATCTACCTTCACATTCCAACATTATTATTTTGAATCACTTGATTTGAGCGGATATTGAGATTTTCAGCTCACTAGACTATTTTTTAGCCCTTTTGGTATTAATATTTGAAGCAGGAGATGATAACAAGCATTTGAAATAGACTTTATAATACACGAATATAAGTCATGGTTTTTGAAGAATTAACCCGGAGTATATATCAGGCGCATGAATATTTAAAAAATCGTGCTGTATCAGCGGTAAACCAATCGCTAACCATTCGGAATTGGCTTTATGGCTACTACATTGTTGAATATGAACAAAATGGAAAAGATAGGGCAAAATATGGAGATAAACTCCTGGCTATTTTGGCCAAGAACCTGAAGAGTAGGGATTAAAAGGTCTGTCACAAAGAAACTTATATAACTTCTGTCAATTCTACCTGACGTATCCTGATATAGTACTGGTTCTTTCAGATAAAGAATTGCCAAAGGTAATTTTGCAGACGCTGTCTGCAAAATCTGAAATACTAAAGCAAGAAAATAAAAATATCGGAGTAGCTCCACATCTATTGATAGGCAGGTTATCATTCTCACATATTATTGAACTTATTGCTGAAAAAGATCCAACAAAAAGAGCTTTTTATGAGATAGAATCTATCAAAGGTAATTGGTCAGTCCGCGAACTTAAACGTCAGATGGGCAGCCTGATGTATGAACGCACAGGCTTATCAAAAGACAAAAAAGGATTTTTGACAAAGACCAGCGCCAATGCTTCTCAACTAAAGCCCGAAGAAGTAATCAGGGATCCGTACGTTTTTGAATTCTTAGGACTTCCTCGAAAAGATGAAGTCAGTGAAGATGATCTGGAAATAGCCTTATTGGATCACTTACAGGCATTTTTAATGGAGATGGGTAGGGGCTTCTGTTTTGAAGCTAGACAGAAAAGGATAAGCGTTGATAATGAGCATTTTTATGTCGACCTTGTGTTTTATCATCGTATCCTGAGGTGTCATGTTCTGATTGACCTTAAAATAAGGAAGTTCAAACACACGGATGCAGGTCAGATGAATTTTTATTTGAATTACTACCTAGACAATGAGATGGAGATAGGTGACGAGCTACCTATTGGAATACTGCTCTGCACCGAAAAGGATGAATCAACCGCAAGATATGCACTCGGCAATCTTGATCACAAAGTATTTGTATCCCGCTACAAAGTCTCATTGCCGACAGAAGAAGAACTGCAGAAATTCATAGATAAGGGCAAACGACTCCTTGGTCAATAATATCAACGCAGCTTGGGCGAATCCAAAGCCATATTAACACATAGTAGCATTATACTATCAACTACTGTATGAAAATGTCCTGTAATCAATCCGGTCATAGGGTGCCAGTTCATGAATGCCCAGTCCCAGTTCATCCATGGCATATTTCAGAAAACCATGTTTTTGAGAGTTTTCCTTCACCCAGTCCGGGGCATCGTCACCCTGGACTTTTATTTCTTCGATGATATGGTTAAGCATGACCGAATCCAGGGCCACAGGATCAGTCCCAAGCAACAACGAATTAGGTGATTCCTGGGGAAAAGTCTTCCATGGCCTGGGGGCCCAGACATTATTATGCCAGTTGGCAAAAAGGGCATCTGCAATATTCAACCTGACCTTATTCCTGATGCTCGGAGTATTGCACACATCTGCTATATAGCTTTTGTCTCCCATCCCATCATGCAGGTTCCTGGGTGAGGGGATGGAACCAAAATGATTCTTCATGGCCCCGGTGATGCCGCAACCATGGTTTTTCATCAGGCAGAGGTTGATAATGTGATCCGTCTGGGTATAAGCTTTGGGCATCCAGAAATCTCCACCGGGACTGGGTTCATCTCTGGTGAATGTTACGGATTCGTCCTTGTCCCAACGCTCTGTATCCATTTCATCAACCCAGTTTACATTTTTATAGCGGCACCGCCTTTTCATTATCTCAGGGTGGAACCAGCGCGAGGCATCGAGTATGGTGATCCTTTCTTCTGAGAGTCCAAGTTCCCCGACCAGGTCATCCAGCATGACATTCACCAGCGGGATTGTCTGGTCCATTCGGTTGGTGGTTACCTTTTCATCAAAGGAGGCATTGTTCATGTTCATCTTAATGGTAACCCGGTCACTGGTCTGAAGATCTGGCAAAAGTTTGCCCCAGGCATCGGCTGTTGATCTGGTATCGGTCAGTTCGTGCAATCCTCTATCCAGCATTTTTGCTACAACATCCTCATTGATATAATCGAAGTATCGCTCCTTGACCTTCTCCGGATTTCCGGTCTCACCAGGCTCTACGGTATGGTCCCAGGGTGCATTGGCAGCATAATCCCATGGTTTCGTTGCATTGGGATCATGGATGCGGATGATCCTGGATTTTGAATTGTTTCTCCCTCCTCCGGCAAAAACCGGGTAAACTTGGGCAGATACTGCAGCAACTGCAGATATTTTAACAAAATTCCTTCGACTGATCGGCTTTATTCCTGACACTCATAATCGATTCGTCTTTCGGTTTATCAATTTATGTAATGCTGCAAGATATGAATTAAGTACATTTATTCTGTGATGCTATCGGCAGTAAATCAAATCAAAACGGGTCACCATGAAATATTTAATCACCAGCCTTTTTGTCCTATGTATTTTATTCCCGGGATCAAATATCCTGAATGCCCAGCCTGTAGAACCTTACCCTGACAACGTGGAAAGGGATACCGGTGACAATGGTTTTTCCCGAGGATTCGGGAATACCAATCATGCATACTCTTTCGACTGGTTTGACAGCCATATGCACCTCGCCTGGAGTCATTACCCTAACAAGTTAAAGGGAAACCAGATACAGGAAGTTTTGGACAGATGGTACCGCCTGGTGGGAGAATATCACAGTTCCAGGATGATCCTTCTGGATCCCTACCTGGAAACCATGGAATGGGCCAGGGATGATCCCAGGACACATGTTTTCTGGTGGATGACATGGGAGCAGTCAGATCAGCTTCCCGAGATCCAGCGACGAGTGAAAGAAGGATTGATTCAGGGACTGAAATTGCATACAGGAGATTTCAGGTCAAAAGACAATCCGGACTACCACGTCATGACCACACCCGAATGGCAGGAGATTTACGCCTGGTGCGGACAGCATGATCTTCCGATTATGATACATGTAAACCAGCACTGGGGAGACCAGGGCTATACATATGGGAAAGGAAGCAAGGAATTCTGGGAAGGGGCGGGATACACGAATCAGGAACTACTTGATTTCTTTCTTACTGAGATGGTTGGTAAATATCCCGGCGTTAAATGGATCATGGCACATATGAATTTCCAGGGAATTGAATCCCTGTCCCATTTACTTGATAAGTATCCGAATCTTTATCTGGATACCAGTATCGGCATGTTCTTGCGCCAGTATGATATCCTGACTCCTGATGAGATCCGGCCCTACCGGGAATTCTGCATAAAATATGCGGACAGGTTGATGTTTGGCACCGACGCATTTGCCTACCATCCACTGGAAAGCAAATACCCCGAACACCTACGCAACTGGTGGTTGCCGCATTATATATTCATCATGCAATTACGCCTTCCCCAGCAAACCCTTGATATGATCTCCCATGGCGCCACCGAAAAAGTGCTTGGTAAATATTTAAAAAAATGAAAGGCAATGTGAGGTTTAATCCTGTTTGGCTACTATTGGTTTAAGTTTTAACTTGCTTATTTCCAATCTCCAGCGGTTATGTCAAAACAACCCAACAAAATCTCCGGTTTCTGGCAGGAACTTAAACGCCGAAGGGTTGTCCATGTAATAACGGTGTATGCCACTTCCTCTTTTGTACTCATCGAGTTGGTAGGTAATCTGGCAGAATCCCTGAATCTTCCAGAAAGGTTACCAACCATCGTAATCGTAGTGCTGGCTATTGGATTCCCGTTGGCTATTATTTTATCATGGCTTTATGATCTGACCTCGGAGGGTATCGAAAAAACCAAACCCATAGGCGAGATCCCGGAAGGAGAAAAACCCGCTGTTCCCAACGCATGGAAAATAGCAACTTATATAAGTTTTGTGGTGATCATCGGGTTGGTTGTCCTGAATGTCATGGGTAGTAGACAAACAAATCCGTCCTGGATCCATTCAATCCCTGGTGATACTTCCGTTCGAAAATTTCACAGGCGATGACCAGCTTGAATATTTCGTGTCCGGCATGCATGCATCACTGATCCAGGATATGGGACAAATCAGCGGTTTCCATGTCGTTAACAGAACAACTTCCAATGTATATAAAAATGTTGACATGCGCATTCATGAAATCGCTTCAGAGCTAGGCACTGATGCAGCGATTGAGACAGATGTCATGTGCCTGGGTGATACTATATGTCTCCAGGTAAGGGTCATCAGTGCATTTCCCGAGGAGAAAACAATTTGGATCGCTGATTACAAGGAGGAAAAAAGCCAGATACTGAACCTTTATAATAGTATCACAAAACACATTGCGGAGTGATGTCAGGATTGAATTAACGGCCGATGAAGATCGTTTGCTGGCTGAAGCAAAAACAGTTGATCCTGAAGCATACGATGCTTATATGAGAGGCCTGTTTTACCTGGATATGATTAATGAGGTTTCCCTTCAAAAGGCCGCGGAGCATTTCAATGACAGCAATTGAAATTGAACCGGATTGGGCGCCCCCTTATGCAGGTCTGGCAGAGGTCGAGGCTTACCGGAATCAAATGAGCTTTATACCGCCAACTATTGCCATTCCAAAGATTTATGAAAACCTTAATAAGGCTCTGGAACTGGACCCCAATTCTGCCAATGCTCATTATATCAAAGCCGTTATCGCTGTATGGACGGAATGGAACTGGGAGAAAGGCGAAGAAGAATTCAAAAAATCCATTGAACTTAACCCAAACAATGCATTGTGCAGGATGTTCTACGCACATTTATTGAATATTCTGCACAGGCCTGAGGAAGCTATCCGCCAAGCTGATCTTGCACTGAAACTGGATCCATCCCGGCCTTTTATTCTGGGATTATATGCATGCGGTAATGATTCATATAGGTGACTATCAATCTGTCATTAATTATATGCTAATAAAGCATTAAAAATTGATCCAAATCACCGGTTTGCTACTAATGTTTTAGCCCGTGCATATCGTCATATTGGGGAATACGAAAGATGGTTTGAATTATGGAAAAAAATAACCTGGCTGGGATGAAAAGGATAGTTGCATCTATCGATGCAGTCTATCTAAGAGCATGGTTATCTTGCTGCCGTCGAAAAGATAATAAAGGTTAATGAGGAAGCTGCCAATGAAAAACAAGTAGATGATCAGGCGAGACATGTTTGGCTATATCTAGAACTAAATCAATCCGATAAAGCAATGGATTGGCTTGAAAACGGATATGAAATCCACCATCCGATTATGCCTTATATCAGCACAAGGGTTTTTGACCTGGATCAATTAAAAGAGAATCCAAGGTATATTGAACTCCTTAAGAAAATGAACCTGCCTTTGCCGGGGGACTAATATCCTCACATTTCTCAACTCAATCCTGGATCTTGAGGATTGGCTTATTAATGATCCTGGGCTTCGGTTTTACGACGCTAATGCTGATCTCATCAAGTACCTCTGCCGCGGTGGTTATGCCCTGCAGTGGTACAACTATCGCCTTGTTCTCCGGATCAAAGACACACATGCCGGCTATTTCAGGGATAAGTACCCGATCTTCCACGACCTCAATTTCTCCTTTGAAAACCATGGCCGGTTGTCCGGTGGAGTATTCATCCTCGGTATGGGTTTCAGGGTTATACTCAAGGTAGGTCTCATTGAAATCACCTGAAAGGTTATATTCTATCCAGATTATCCATTTGCTGCCGGGCTTCACCCTGACCCTGGTCCTGAAATATCCAGGCAAGGGGGTGGCGCCGGTAGAAATTATTTCATCCGCGGCCGGGGCGGCATCACCGGATCTGTTCATTTTTTCTGCCCTGGTAATTTCAGACCACAACGGCAGGGCAACCGGGACATCTGCCTTGCCTTCCCAATCTCCCATGGCAACACGCCGGGTGGCATAGGCAGTATAGGTTTGCCCATTATCAGGATCTTCCAGCCAGATGGCAAAAGTCGGGGATTCTCCAAAGACCGATTGCTGCACCAGTTCTTCATTGATATGTATCAGGAATTCAAGCTCGGTTTTGTTCCAGGTCCGGGCGAAAGCAAAAATGACCAGTCCGGCTATGATTATTCCAGCGGATATCATACCCCATTTTATAATGGATCTCATGTTTTAATGTTTACAAATTATACGTACTTATCGACCTCAAAGCCTTCCCGGTTATTCATCCTGGATAATTCCCGTGCCTCATTATCATTCGTTATAACCTCATATTCAGGAGAAAAGTTTAGCTGCTTATTCCCCATCCTGTAGGAAAGATTGGCCAGGTGAATCAGGACAGAGCTGTTATGTCCCTGGACAATGTTACCGTTGGGTTCATTCCTGGATCGCACACAATCGAAGAAGTTTTTAATATGGGCATTCAGCGGGTAATATCCCGTTTCCTTGGCCACAATCTGCTCGTCTTCATCAAATACCTGCCATCCACCTCCCATACGTCCAACAAACATCAGCCCTTTTGTGCCAAGGATATCTATCCTGGTGGCATTTTGCCTCCAATCAGGGTACTTATCACTAAAACGAACCTCAGGGGGTGATTTTTTCATGTAGGGTGTGCACTCTCCTGTTTCCACTGTCAGTGTGAAATTTCCATAATCGAATGTTGCCATCTGGTAATCAGGCACATCCCTTTTATCGTCGAAAAAATATCTTCCACCTGAGCAATACACTGATTTGGGAAATCCCGGATCATCCAATACCAGACGGGCAAAGTCAAGCTGGTGGATGACCCCTCCCGCCAGTGCATTCCCTCCTGCATAATCCCAATAAAAGCCCCAGGATTTATTGCGGGATACACTATATGGTACTTTGGGGGCGGGACCCAGCCACATGTCCCAGTCAATGGTATCAGGAGGGTTGGCTTCCTCTTTTTCTACAAAAGGTACAGGACCATTCAACAGTTCCTTTACATGGACAGAGATAATATCACCAAGCTCACCACTTTTGATATACTCCCGGGCCTTATAGCCATAATCTGAACTTCTGTTCTGTGTGCCACACTGGACAATGCGGTTATACTTCCTGGCTATATCTATCATTTGCTGGCCTTCTTCTATCGTATGGGAAATACATTTCTCCACATAGACATCCTTCCCTGCCTGGCATGCCCACATCGTCGCCAGTCCATGCCAGTGCTCAGGGGTAGCTATAAATACTGCATCCACCTCCTTGTCATCGAGTACCTTTCGCATATCACGGACGCGCTGGGGTTTGCTGCCCTGGATCTTTCCCACCTCAGTGATGCCATATTCTCCTCTGGTATCATCCACATCACAGAAATATTTTACGTGAATGTTCTCATCCAGTCCGGCTGCATCCGTGATGACCTTGATGCCATGATGGCCGCAACCAATGAGTGCTACTGTCAATCTATCATTGGCACTTCTTTTCGGAACTGAAATGCCGGAAGGGGATTGGCTGTTTCTATAGGCCGGCGTCTCCTTCGGATTATCCACCTCGCTGATCCCCGAACCAGGATCTTTTTGCTGGTTTGTACAGGATGCAGCCATGCTTAAACCGGCTGCACCGGTTGTCGCTAACTTAAAAAACTTTCTTCGTTTCATTTTTAAACTCTTAGTGATCAAAATTCAACTTCAATTTTATGTTCTCCGGAACCGGTGGGGACCGGGATCTTTAATCCGTTTCTGGAAAGCGGGATCTTCTTGCCATCTACTTTTATGGCGGAGATCTTTCCGGACACTGACTCCAGCCAGTCGGCCAACTCCAGGTTCCAGGAGGATGTGTGCTTGTCAAAATACTGGCAGTAATGCGGATCATAGCCAAGCTTGAGAGTAAGTTTACCTTCATTTTTTATCCAGGATCCTGAATTACCGGCATGGATATAGCCAATGAACTCATTAATGCTCATGAAGCGGCCATCAGGGTACTGGTTGAAAACTGTGGCAAATTCTTCCGGGTGTCTCCGGATTCCAAAATCGTGCGCATCAGGGGGAGCAGCAATGATCGCAGGGGACTCAGAAGTGCCCAGGAACTCCCATCCTATGATGACCATATCGGTGCCACAATATCCCTCTTCCCATCCACACCATCCAAATCCGGCCTGGGCAGCCAATTTGAATGTATTGTTAAAATATGAGATGGATGTTCCATTCCCACCTGCACAAAATTGGAGTGGAGTGACCCCGAACTGTTCAATCAGCCATTGTTTACCGGTCTTCATACGCCATAACTGCTCAGCTGCCGGTATCTCCTTTTGCCGGCGGGTATCTCCGAACTCGCGGTACCATCCCACCTCAGCCTTTTCCTTATCCAGGGAGGTTCCATACCAGCCCGGATCAGCAACAAGATCAGGCTGCATATGCGTCAGTCCATGGCAAAGGACCTCGAAAACCCCGAGTTTTACACCCTTGTCATAGCCGCGCTTGCCGGAAGTATAATCCTGTTTGGTCCCAAATTTATCGGTGAAATTCTGAGTCCAGGCTGGTTCAAGTCTTTCTGCTTCTTCATTTACAAAACCCGGTACGAAATTTACATTGAGCACGGCATTGTTATCCTGAAGAGGCTTGATCAGATATTTTTCTATCATATCTTCTGTCAGAGTAGGATACTGCCAGTGTTCCAGCCAGGCATTCTGGGCACCTCCAGGATCATCCATGATCATAATGATATCATTCTCCCAGGTCTTGTAAAGATTATATCCTATGGTCCAGGTAATGGACCGCCTCAGCATGGTGCGTATATCCTGGTACTTGAACATGGTATTATGATCATTCCCTATCCAGACTGCCCTACCACCCGATTCATATGTTTTTGCTGTTGCCTGCGGATAGTCTCCCTGCATGGCCACAACCTCGGTACCCTCAAGAACGTCTACCCTGTGCCGCTTGAAATGTGATCCGTAAAAAACATCCGTAGAGGCCACATCAGGCTTAAAAGGAGAACTGAGTCCTTCTGTCAGAAAATGCTCCCCTGCCGGAACCATCTCCGCATTACTCTCCCAGCTGCCCAAATATTTAAACCCCAATACTGACTGTATCTCTTCCTGCCTGATCCGATCGGAAAGGGCGATCAGTCCGATCCCGTGATCCTCTACCATTTCCTGCACAATGGTATAATCAGGATGCAATATTTTCTCACCCTGGTTGACATCCCAGATAATGGTGCCATACATTGGCTCTCCCTGCATATCCAGGAACATATGCCGATCCAGGAATTGCTGGTCCAGCCGGACGACATCATAGGGTATTCCCCAGGATTTAAGCAGTACCATAAGCTGGTGAAAATCATGGGGGCCCGCAACTTCCGGATAGGTAAAGTACCCTGAGTAATCACCGGTGGGCTGAGGCCGGCTTACCATATAGCTGGCAGGATCTTCCCACTGGTCCCCGATGACCACCAGCACCCTGAAAGGCCTCATGGACTGGCCGGGTGCAAAGATCATTAGACAAATAGTGAATAAAACAAACGTTTTAAGTACTTTTTTCATCTTCATTGTTTTGTAATATTTAGAATCCGGATCGTGGTGGACGGAAGGCTGAAATCTCAACCAGGGGATTAAGATCAAGAGCCCTGCTCCGGCTTGTTCTGGCATCCTTCTTTTTGCCCAGTCCCTCCAGCGCCAGCGACCGCGCGTATAAGGTTACTGCATCGGATGATGCATCAGCATCTCCATCCAGGGCTACCAGCATCTTCTCATAGATCTTCTTTGCTTCCTGCTTCTGTTTCAATCCTTCCATGGCCCTGGCACGATAATACTGGTATGCATTCCCATCCTCAACCTTATCAGCAATCACCAGCTCATAATATTCCCTGGCCTCATCTTTCCTTCCCATCGCTTCCAAAGCTTTCCCGATCTTGTAATTTTTCCTGGCGTGGATTGTATTGGGTTGTTCGGCAACTTCAAGATTATCAGGATAAAGAAGTGATTGTTTGTAGTAAGCAAGGGCTTCATCAAATTGATCCTTCTCAAAATAGGTATCCCCCTGTTTAATATTGCCCTGTACCCAGAGCTGGTGAATGCCATATTTCCCTTCCCATGAATTAAAATGAATGCTATTAAGAAGTTTCACCGCTTCACTGTTATTACCGGTCAGTATATAGAGTAATATCAACTGCGAGACAGCGGGATTATATTCCCGTACGACCTTAATATTATCCTCGAACATGGCAACCTGCTCGGACAAGGGCAGTTTCAATTCCCAATTGATCAATCCAAGTTCGGTGATCGCTTTGCCAGCAGAAGGATCTGCCTGTATTGCAGCCTGATAGGCTGTTTTTGCTTTCTGTGTGTCACCCTCCTCAGCGTAAACCTGTCCGAGATTTCTCTGGGCAACTGCATTCCCCGGATCTAATTCTACTGATTTTTCCCAGTGCGCAACAGCCTCTTCGGGACGCTTGCTCTTATTAAGCAGGTTGCCCAGAAGGTAATATGCCAGTGCATCATCAGGATTTTCCGAGATGGCCCATTCAAGGACCGGGAAAGTCTCCAGTCTGTATGGAAAACAATATTTCGGGCTCATCCTGGAGGCCTTCTTCAGCAAATTGCCGGCCGGGGAAGATTTCCCCAATTGCTTGTTATAATAGGCCTGGTAATAATACACCAGTGGAGAAACAGTCATTTGTTCAGATTCACTGGCAGATAATTCAAGCACTTTAATAGCGTCAGCATAATTACCGCAACGGGCGAAACGGATGGCAATTTCAATATGATTTTCAGCATCTGCCCTGGTCATCTCCAGTAATTCAGCGTCCAGAGCACCCAGCAATACATCTTCTGTACCTGAGGCTTCTGCAGCAGTTACCTGTAATTGTTTTGAAAATAGATCCAGGGGATCGGCCATTAGATTTGTCCTGGTCACTTCCATAGCTTCATCATATCGTCCCATCCGAATTAATATCAATGCCTTAACTGCATGGGCCTGGGAATTATAGCCATTGCTTTTGATGCTCATATTAATATGTTCCCAGGCACGGTCCAGCCGGTTTTGAGAAGCATTTAGCTGGGCAAGCTCAAAATGGGCAATGGCATACCAATCCAGTCCATATGTTGCCCGGTTCAGGCATTTTTCGGCATCCACCAGATCTCCCAGGCGAAGCTGGGCCATCCCTTTGTAATACCATGCTTTGAAAAAGGTCTCATCCCGTTCAATAGATTTATTAAAATATTCCAGCGCTTCGGAATACAATCCGCTTTTCAGGGCCAGTTCGCCCAGTGAGGTATTGCAACGAACATCCCCGGGATCCCTCTTAAGTGCTTCCTGGAAGTATGATCTTGCTTTTTGAATATTATTATAACGGTAAGACCGGTCACCGTATACGAAAAGCAGATCCTGAGAACCTACCTCTTCCGGAGCAGGTGGAGCGGTTTCAGGTTCGGGAAAAGGAAGATTTTTCGGTTCTTCATGGCTGAATGCCAGCAAGGTATCTCCACCAGATGAAAGAACCGCCATTTTCAACTTATACAGGTCGTTCATGCCATTGCCGCTTGCCTCGCCGAGAAAGGGATCTGCAGGACCGGCATCTGTCTCCTGGTTGAATATTTCAGTCCCATCATAAGTGACAGTAATTCTTGCATTCTTATTGGGGCCTGTAGGTGACCATCCGAAAATGGCTTTCCCATCTGTCAATTCCAGGTTGAGGGATCCCTCCAGATTGGCATAGTCATAAACCCCGATATCCCTTACCGGGAACCAGAAATGGCTGAAGATCTTGGTTTCACCCGGCATGATCCAGAAAAGGCTGGGCTGATTATCAGAATATGCTCCGGCCTGGGGTTCAAAATAGGGCAGGTCCCCGTCCGTCAGGATTTTTTCCCAAAGCCGGCCTGCAGGTGCCGTTCCCCATGTCCAAAGTTTCTTTCCCCGAACAATGTTATGATCGGCGACATGGACCATGCCTGCTTCTTCTTCGGGACTATACCCTCCAAAATAATCTGAGCTTGATTCCACCGCAAAATAGCTTGATGCTCCCGGGATATTCTTCCAGTAACTTATGTCTGCACCATTGTGTACCGGCCAGCGATAAAATTCATGCTTGCCATGCCCTGTCATTATTTCCCCCGGAATAACAGCCTGGTAGTTTTCCGTTGCCCTGACAGCACTGGTGGCCCAATACTGAAAACTTTGTATATAGGGTGTGCAATTTTCAAGTCTTATCTTTGTCTCCACCCAGTTCCTCCCGGGATGAACGGTTGTTCCTACAGACCATCTCATCCTTTTGAGCCTCTCAATTTCACCTACCCAGACGGTCTTGGTTCCATCCTGGTTTTCAGTGATGGTCCAGTCCGTATCCCTGAAACCACTGGGACGGTGCCCAGTCGGGAAATTCCATTCCACACCTCCTGATATCCAGGCTCCTGTTACGGCTACCAGTCCGGGTTTGATCACCTTCTGATCGTAGAGGAAACCATAACCATTGGTCTTGTCCTCCGCTCCATGGAGCCTTCCCCCCAGTTCAGGAAGCACCAGGGCTTTTACATATTCATTTTCAACATACAAGGCATTGTAGGTCCTCGACCCGCGTTTATTCGTCAACCTGTCCATCATCGTATAAGGATAACGGTGGGTTCTCCAGTCCGGCATTATCTCGGGTTCCCTGACCCCATAGGTGGGCAATGTGAGAGGCTCCTGATATGCCTCCACCTGTGCATTGGCCGGGAGGGTGATCAATATTAAAAGGGCTATGCCTGATACATTTCGGAAAAAATCAAATTTCATTGCTTTAATTTATTTGGTATTAGTTTAAAGTAAGGATGATCTTATGTTCTGGTCCGGTTACACCAAATTTATTTACACTCCTTGCCTTCAGGTAATTTTGTCCATCGTGAAGCTCCCAGGATAATACCGGATCCGATGCCTGCCAGTCCCCATTGTCCACCGAAACCTCAAACCTGTCGAAGTTGGGAGTATGGGTTTCCAGCTGAACCTTTAATGTTGAATTTCCCTTATCGTAAAGATGGATACAAGCCTGGTTGAGGGTCCAGAAAACATCCCCATTCCGGCTGGTCCTGGTCCCGATCTTATCCCGTACATCGGTTTCTCCCCGGTGCTGCCATACTTTATCTTCATTGTACTCATCTTCGACGATCAGGTAATCAAAATTCCACCAGGTAAAGGGGACTTCAAAAAAATTATTTCTCGTTTTATAGGCGACCCATTCGTATCCCTCCTGGCGATACTGGTAGGCACCATCCCTGTCACGCCTTTCCAGGGTGACCCTCTCTGCCCTTTGCTCCGTCCCAAAAACCATTTCCATATCCACCCCGCCATTGCGGTAAAATTCCCTTCTGATCTCATTGCTGTTGAGCGGAACAGCCGTTCCTTTAAGCCTGAAATACGAGTTTCGGCTGGGATCTATCTGCATCCATTTGCGCCAGTAATTGGACCAGACATCCAGGGTCCCATGCCCTACAGAGGTGATTTTCCTGGCGGTAAAACCGAGGGAACTATACATTTGCATCAGGGTAAAAGACATGAAAGTGCAATAAAAGGTCTGGCCGTTTAATCCATGATGAAGGACATGCAGGCCCTGAGGCATGATCGGTGGTGGCGAGCCGAAGGGAACATGGTTCACAAGCCATTCATTCAGCAGCAATATTTGTTCGAAGTCGTTTTTCCCTGGTGCAATAATTTCCTGCAGGCTGTACTGCTTTCTCAGGCGCTGAAGATCCGGATTATCATATTTTTCATAAAAGAAAGGATACGCTGACCTGATTACTGCCGGGTTATCCATGCCAAGACAGGTTATATCCGTCCCATCCTGTAATGTGAATTTACCACCCATCTCCAGGTTTTTGATCTCTCCCGGTAATTCTTCCGGCATGGGACCACAGAGGGCCCTGTTTGCAGCCAGTTTGTCTTCCATTTGTGAATTATGGATAGCCGGCAATGATGATTTTAACTCGCCAATCTGCCTATTGGACAGTGTTTCTATAAAAAAGAGGTGTCCGAAATTTTCTGCATCCATTGTTTTGAGTCCCATAGGGGTGGAATGGTAGGTCTCACTGGTACTTGTCTCTGAAAAAGAGACATTGAAACCCCAGAATTTACCTGCCAGTGGCTGCCTGGATAATTTTTCAACGGGGATCCGTACCTCCGCGCTAAGCCTGCCATCTTCCTGCACTGTTTCGGATGTCCATGTAGTTGTCCAGGACTCATCATCCACCCTCAGGTCCTGCCGCCGTCCCCGGGGATCAAAAACAAACTTATAATAGACTCCATGCTGGTGCTCCGGATCTATTGTGATGGTAACATTGGGTATACGCCGCAGATCAAACTCATCACTCAGGTAACATTGTTTGGGTTCCTTATCATTCATTATGGCCGGCAGATCGAATCCCAGAACCAGGTCTTCTCCATCGAAAAGTGCAAGGACCCTGGCATTGATTGAAGTGGGACTGATACTCTCGGCCTTGTAGAATTTCTCGATGATGCAGGCCTCTGACCAGCTTTTCTCTCGTAAGCATGCCGTCCATATCAATTTCAGCTGAAATGGTGGGAATTTCATGAATGATGGTGCTGGCAACATCCCTGTCCCATGTCCAGCTGACCATAATAATACAGGTAAGTAGGGTTAATGCCACAATGATCCTTCTGCTTTTCATAGTCTATCTGGAATTATTGATTAATGCTTGTGCCAGGATGGCTACCGAATCAAATACTACGCTATGGCCTATTTTGGCTTCAGGGATGGCCAGGGGGATTTCAGTACAGCCGAGGATAATGGCTTCTGATCCCTGGTGAACCAGTGATGAAGCCACTTTCAGCAAGTCATTCCTGGATCTTTCTGTAACCGGGTCTGAGAAAGCCTTGATGCCATAGCTCTTATCATATATGGCGGGATGGACCAGGTTTTTTTGCATACTCTCCTCCGGATATATGGCCTGGATATTAAATGTGGAAAGAACATCGGTATAGACTTTTGACAGGTATGTTCCATTGGTGCCCAGTATACCTGCTTTCCTGATCTCCGGATAATCCGTTGAAATATGTCTGCCCACTTCCTCTATCATATTTAGCAGTATAATTTCTTTCGGGATCCTCTCCAGAATTTCATTAAAAATTACAGGCGCATGAGCCGTATTACATGGTATACCTATGATCTCTGCCCCGGCAGCAGCAAGTGTTTGGATGATCCCGGCAATGGCAATCCCCGGGTTCTCTTCCACCTCACCCAGCAGGAATCTGGTTCTGTCCGATACCTTCTCCGGAACGGATACCAGTACTACGGGCAAATGGTCCTGGTCGGTTCTGGCATCTGTATGTTGATAGATCTTCCTGTACAGGTCAATTCCGGCAAATGTTCCAACTCCCCCAACTATCCCAATCGTTTTGCCCATTTATTACCTTTTAACCGGCTTCCCGTAAACCTCTATCCAGTCAAGCCGGGAACAGGCTACACTCCTTCCTCCAGCCATCAGGTCCGTAATACCGATTTCATCAACTTTTGTGAGATCCGGATCATCGATGGATTCCCTTCCGTTATGGTTTCAATATCCAGGGAATACCATTTGATATCCGATATATTGAATTCTCTTATCCTCCAGTCAACGGAACGGCAGTCACACTGGTCACTGACCAGCCAGGTACCATCGGCCAGTTTCAGGAGGATACGCAGGCAACGGAACCCGCTTTGTTTTGTCCTCCATTTGATCTTGGCATACTCGCTGAGATCAACATACGATCCGGGATTTTTCAGGGTCAGCGCCCAGTTTCCAACGCATAGTCCCGACCATACATAAAATGGATCGTCAACAGGATGGTCATGATTGCTTTTTCTCATACTATCGACGGCTCCTCCGTATAATCCCAGGACCAGATCGGGATTGGCAACATTGTCCTGGTTAACAGGTGTTGCCGGTGGTGTTTCTTTCCAGTCCTCCCGAAAGAACAGGGATGGCCGGTACTGGGCCTGGCATGTCGTTGACAGCAGCAAGGGGATGGCATAAATAATGCAGAAAAGCAGGTTTCTTTTAAAACTAATAGCAGCCATGGTGAATTCATTTTGGTTAAGTACATTAATATAAGACAATTCTTGATATTATTTCAGGTTAATGGACGGGGACCGTAATGTGGAAGCAGTTGCCCCGACTTCGTATGCTCCGCAATCCGGTGCCAGTCCTTTATAATGATCATTGATGTTAGGGATAAAAACGGCCGCATCTTCCACCCTGGATCCGGCTTTTGGCCTCAGGTCCGGAACATCCCTTTCAGGCACCGGCGGATTGGGAAACTCGATATCATTAAAAACATCATGCAATATAAGTCTTTCCACACCATGTTTTTCTACTTCCGCAAAATCTTTATCGCCAATTTTTGCAATATACGGGGTATCATAAACACCCACAGCATCATGATCAAAACTGCTATGCATGCCGGGATCCCTGATATCCGCTGCCCATGGATTTCCAACACCCCACTTGCCCCATGCTTTTTCTGTAGTGGGACCGCCAATGGCCAGGTTGTTCCGGAAATAGGCATGGTCCATCGGCGCATTGCCTCCCAGTCCCCTGCCAATTTTAATCATGGTATTATGCAGGATCACATCCCCCCGGCTCATGCGTTGCAGCTTTAACCCTCCGTTAATTAAATTATACATGGCATTCCGGACAAAATAATTTGGCCCACCCAATCCCGGTTGTGAGCTGAGCCCTATATAACAGTTGGTGATTCGGTTGCGGAAGATCCTGCAATTTGAGAAACAGAAATCTGCTTCAATGGCATCATCTGCTGCCCTGTATATGTCATTATTGTAAATGTCAATGCATGTCTGCATGTTGACATGACTGTCTTCCATGGTCGAAATGCAATCACGAAATCCGGTTACACGATTATAACATATCACGTTCCCCGGACCGGTCAGCTGAATTCCCTCTCCTATATTGTCACCATTAGAGCCCATTGCCCTGCTGCTCCACTCACAGATACCAGTAACAATATTATCGCTGATAAAACAATTGCTCGCTCCGGGCAGGTATGCAACAATCCCATAAATAGCATTTATGGTACAACCTTGTATGACACAATTTTCTGATCCGTTTAATTGAATGGCTATCCCTTTGTTTTCCAGGTTGATCACGTTGAGTCCCAGAATGAAAACCCACTCCCGGTTCTGAAGATCGATATGTTTGTAGATTGCCTTCCCCTCAGAGCAACGGTAAACAACAGGATGGTTCGGGGTTCCACTTCTCGTAAACAAGGTATCGTATGTCCCGGGCTGCAATTCAATGATCTCTGCATGCTGGCCAATTTCAGGAACCATTCTTGTGCGTGCATCCACGATTCTTTCTTCCGCCCCACCATCCGGGTCAGAAAGCCTGAGCCTGATCTCGTAAGGTGTATCCGGCTCAAGGTCAAAAATACTTCCTGAATGCTTATTACTCCAGGAAAACCCGGTATTTTCTCCGGCAGGGACCCGAAAAAGGGGCATGCCCCTGGTCCAGGATCTCTCCCCCTTTTTACGGTAGGCTAAATCCACCGTACCATTCAGATTATCGTCACCCTGGATATTCCATTCTACAGCCAGGTTTATGATGGTGGGAAAGGGGACCCTTATTTCCCCTGGAATAGTATGGTCCTGTGCAAAGAGTCCGGTCCCGGTAAAAAGAAGAAATGCCAGGAGAGATAAATATATATATACTTTTCCCTTCATCGCTTATCCAGATCCCATATCCTGAAATTATCATACCTGCCTTCGGAATCATATACCTGCCGAATACCAAATCTGCCTCCGCTGTATGCCGGACCACTGCTGCTTCCCTCATCCGTAAATTTCATGAACTCCTGCTGATTTATTGCAAGGCTGATATGCCCGCCGGTTTTTTTGAGAACCACATGATGGGTTCCTGCCGGCAGGCAATACGCATGGCAGCGTTTGTTGCTTCAGCAGGTCACCGTTTTGCTCACCGGGATTTTTGCGAAGGTTACTGGTCGGATTGTCATTCCTCCGATAGGATATATGATAACTGTTTGTTTCTCCCCTGGTATATTTCTCGAACAGGGAATGAGTGGTGAAATGATCATCAACATGATCCAGAATATCCCCCCCGTCATTTTTTTCCACACAAAAGAACATCAGGAAAAACCCGCTCTCAGAAACCGGCATAAAATCATATTCCAACATGAAATTTTCAGGCAGCTGGTTTTTACACCATACCATCACCCCGTCAACACCTTTCTTCGTGCTTACCATCAGGCTGCCGCCTTTAAACCCAACATCCACTTCATCTCTGTCAAATTTTTCAACCACCCAGTTCACGGGTTCTCCGCTGAAATCATCTTCGAATACAAGTTTACCTGGACGGGGACCGTAATGCGGGAGGGGCTGTCCTGCTTCATATGCCCCGCAGTCCGGCCCATTTCCCATGGAAATGTTCATTTATATTTGGAATCAGCATCCCTGCATCAATCACCCTGGAACCGGACTTTGGTCTCAGGTCCGGGGCCATTCTTTCCGGGATCGGTGGATCTGGAAACGCAACATTTGCAAATGTTTCCTCAAGTGTAATGTTTTCAATACCATGTTTCTCCACGGCTGAAAATGGTTCTCCCCCTATCCTGGCAATATAGGGAACCTCATACACACCCACTGCATCATAATCGAGATCACTGTGGGTGCCGGGATCAATAATATCAGCCGCATAGGGATTTCCTGCACCATAATCACCCCAGTTGACACCCCCTGTAGGTCCGCCGATGGCAAGATTGTTGCGGAAATAGGCATGATCCATGGCACTGTTGCCCCCAAACCAGTTCCCACCTTGATGACGGTATTATGAAGGACCACATCACCCCGGCTGAATCGCTTCAGTTTGAAGGCAGCATGTACAACGTTGTACATCACATTCCTGATAAAGTAGGTAGGGCCACCTAATCCGGGTTGAGAACTGAGTCCAACATAACAGTTGGTGATCCGGTTGCGGAATATCCTGCAATTTGAAAAGCAGAAATCCGCCTCAATGCCATCATCCGGACCTCTGAAAACATCATTATTATAAATGTCAATGCAGGTCTGATTATTGGCCCGGGTGTCTTCCATGGTTGAGATGCAATCACGGAATCCTGTAACACGGTTATAACAGATCACATTACCGGGACCGGTCAATTGAATGCCTTCCCCGATATTGGCACCATGTGCCCCCATGGCTACATTTGTCCATGCAGAGGTGCCGGTGACAATATTATCGCTGATATAACAATTTTCTGCACCTGGTTTATAAGATACAATGCCATAAACCGCATCGACCTCACAATTCCTGATGACACAATTCCTGGCACCGTTAAACTGTATGCCTATGCCTTTATGATCGAAATTGATAACTGTCAGTCCCTCAACAAAAACCCATTCCCGGTTTTTGAGATCAATATGGGTAAAAATTGCTTTGCCACTGCTACACCTGTAAACGACCGGTTTATCCTGGGTGCCATCGTGTGTAAAAAGGGTATCATGGGTCCCGGACTCCAATTCAATGATCTCTGCACCATCGTCATAATGTGGGACAGGCCTGGTTTCGGCATAAACTGTGCGTTGTGCTGATCCTCCATCCGGATCTTCAAGGTTGAGTGATATTTCATACCCGGTGCCCGGTTTTAGATCAAAGATGCTTCCTGAATGCTTGTTTTTCCAGGTGTAGGTTGGCCGGGTGCGGGTTCCGGAATTTCCAGCAGGAACCCTGCGTAGAGGCATACCCTCTTTCCATTCCTTTTCTCCTTTTTCACGGAACTGTACGGTCACGATCCCGTTTAGATTATCATCTCCCTCGATAAACCATTCGACTGCCAGGTTTATGATGGTGGGATACGGTGTTAAAACCTCTGCCAGGAATAGTCTCATCCTGAGCATAACAATGAATACCGGCCAGTATAAAAAATAGGAATGGAATGGACTTCATGGCATTATAAAAAAGCTATCGTAAGCAAAAAAGAAAGATAAAATCTTTCATTTAGTTTCATTAACAAATATAAATATTATTTTTACTTTTTGTTAACTGATCCAGCAATAATATCCATGAAAAAGCTTGTTAATAAGGTGCCTCTGCTTATTTCAGCAATCATGCTGATTTCCGGTTGTCAGAACAGATCTGATACCATGGGACAGGAGAATATTATATCCGGGGACAAACCCTGGAAAGTAATCGGACCGGGCGGAGGAGGAGGAGTATTAAAACCTAGCATCAGCCCGTTTGACGAAAATTTTGTCATGACACATTGCGATATGACGGCAGCTTATGTGTCACTGGATGGAGGTGAGCATTGGAAAATGAAGAATTTATGGACGGTACCCGAGGATTTTGAGTTTGATCCTGTAGACCAGCATACGGTCTATGTAGCTACACGGGGATACCGCTACAGTGAGGACAGGGGATCCGGATTAAGCATTTTGTACCGGTCAGAAAACCGGGGAGAAAGCTGGCACATTATCTATCCTGACCTGGAGGCTGTAAAAAAGTATGAGCGATTACAGAACACCGATTATTTGCCATCAGAGATCATTGAGGGTGCCCTGGATGGCACCATTGACAAGGTTAAGGTGGATCCCCTGGACAACCGGCGGATATATCTTGGAATGGCACCTTTGAGAGCTTATATCGGAGGCAGCGGACAGGAAAATGCTGATTCCGCCATGCTGGTCCGGTCAACCAACTATGGTGTGGACTGGGAATTAATTGCCCGGCTTCCCGGTGAAAAGATAAAAGCTATTTTCCCGGGTAATACATTTGGGAGTCCGGGTGAAGTCATCGTTTTCACGGAAAGTGCCTGTATCAGTGTGAATGAGCACACAGGAGCTACCAGAATTCTGCCTCTGCCTGTCGAATCAATAATAGCTGCTGAAGGAGGATATGAGAAGGATGGCGGACTCCTCTACATTCAATCCAAATACGAATTAATAGAGGGAAAAGCCAGGGGTGGCATGTATGTGAGCAGGGACCTGGGACGTAGCTGGACCCCTTCCTATAATGGCCTGTTCAATGAGGTACCCGAGGGAATGGCCCCAAGGTTCAGGCAGGGGCTGGCTGTTTGTGAAAAACAACCGGCTGTTGCCTATATATCTACCATGAGTCCGGTTAAAAATAATAGATGGAGAAACCGAGATCATATACAGTGTTTACCGGACTGATAACGGGGGAGGTGAATGGCAGCCGGTACTTCTGTCCTCTACACCCGGAGGATATATCACCGGAAATTTTGAAGGATCCTGGATGGAGGAAAGTTTTGACCCCGGCTGGGGAGGAAGCCCCATCGACCTGGGCGTTGCTCCGGGGAACCCGGATATCTGCTATGCAGGAGATAATGGCCGGGGTTATAAAACGACCGATGGTGGTAAAACATGGAAACAGGTATACAGCCATAATCAGCCGGATGGATCCTATGCCAGCGGGGGACTGGATGTTACGACCTGCTACGGTGTTGAATTTGATCCCTTCAATCCGGAGCATTTTTTCATTTGTTATACTGATATGGGACTGTTCCATACTTTCAACGGGGGTGAAAGCTGGTTCCATTCAATTACCAATGTACCCAGGTCCTGGCAGAATACCTGTTATGACCTCACATTTGATCCGGAAATAAAAGGAAAAGCCTGGTCAGTCTGGGCCAATGCCCATGACCTGCCCCGGACCAAAATGTTTGGCAGAAGGGGGTTCGACCATTTCCAGGGGGGGGTAGCCGTCTCCACAGACGATGGCCGTACCTGGAACAAAAGCAACGGGGGCATGCCGGAAAATGCCATATGCACGAACATCCAGCTGGATGCCAGCTCACCCGTTGATGCCAGGACACTTTATGTCAGTGTATTTGACAAGGGGGTGTACAAATCTGTTGACGGAGGAAAAAGCTGGGAAGAAGCTAATGTGGGACTTGGAGATAATCTGTTTGCATGGGAGGTACGGCAAAATTCGGAGGGCCGTTTGTTTTTGCTCTGTTCACGCGGGGAACGCAATGGGGAAACGGTGGATGGAACCATCTATTACAGCGATGACAATGCCGGATCATGGAAACAGCTATCCCTTCCGGAAGAAGTTAACGGTCCACATGACCTGCTCATTGACCCGGAAAATCCATCCATTATGTATGTTAGTTGCTGGCCTTACAGGGAGGGGGACAGGGACGTAGGCGGCGGGGTCATTAAAACAGTGGACGGAGGCAAGAGCTGGAAACAGGTATTTGACGATAGGATCAGTGTCAACGCTGCCGGAATGGAACCGGGCAGTCCGGGAACCATCTATATCAATACCTTCCAGAACGCAGCCTACCGGAGTGAAAACGGCGGCAAAAAATGGAAAAGGATTGAAGGGTACCGGTTTAAATGGGGACAAAAAGCTGTGCCCGATGTCAATCATCCCGGGATGATTTTTCTGACCACATATGGCGGTAGTGTTTACTACGGACCGGCAGAAGGGATTCCGGGTAAATTGAGGATATTGAGAACATGCCGCGAAGGATGGTGGTAGATTTTAAAAATCTTGTGTAATTTCATTCCATGTACAGTAAGATCAAGAATATTTTCAAATCAATCGGACCGGGTTTCATCATCGCCTCGGTCGTATTGGGACCGGGCAGCATTACGGTAGCATCAAGGATTGGCTCGGAATATGGCTATGCTTTCCTCTGGGTGATTGCCCTGGCAACCATATTCATGATCACCTATACTTCCATGGGTGCCCGCTACGGGGTTATGAACAATGATTCATTCCTGCAGACAATTGCTGACAATTATGGCAGATGGTTTGCCCTGTTGATCGGAATCTCGGCCTTTCTCTCCACATCCAGCTTCCAGTTTGGCAATAACCTGGGGATTGGGATTGGCATGCAGGGTATCACAGGGATCAATGAACGTGTCTGGCCCCTGATCTTTACCCCCCTTGGGATCATTTTGATCTTCTGGGCCAAAAATCTTTATAAGGTCCTGGAGAACCTGATGAAGTTCCTGGTGATGATCATGATCATCGCCTTCTTCCTCAATCTCATCCTGACCAAACCTGAAATTGGCCCCCTTGCAAGGGGATTTTTCCCATCAAAATTCTCCATGGACAGCCTGCATGTTGTCTCTGCCCTGATGGGTACATCCTTTGCCCTGGCGGCTGCCTTATACCAGTCTTATCTGGCACAGGACAAGGGCTGGAAAAAGGAGAACCTGAAGCGCAGCCTGAAAGATACCTACATTGGGATCCTGTTTCTTGCCCTGATATCTACCACCATCCTCGTCACCTCTGCAGCTGCCCTGCATCCGAGGGGGATACTGGTCAATTCAGCAGCGGATATGGCCTTGCAGATGGAGGCATTGTTCGGGGCTTATGCCAAGGTCATTTTCAGTGTGGGCCTGTGCGCGGCTGCATTCTCATCCATGATGGTGAATTCGGTGATAGGAGGAGGCCTGCTGGCTGACGGCCTGGGTTTGAGCCGTTCTATGAATGACTGGAGGACCAAGATATTTATCATTGCCATTTTGCTGATAGGCATGCTGGTGGCTGTTTTCTTCAGGGGAAATGTTATTTATGCCCTGATCATGGCCCAGGCTTCCACCATGTTAACGGTTCCCCTGATTGCTGTGGGACTGTTCCTGGTGCTTAACAACAAAAAGGTAATGGGGAAGCTACAGGAATAATATCCGGCAGAATATAATCGCAGTGGCAGGTTTTCTTGTTGTAAGCCTGATGGTCTATTTCATGTATCAAAATATCGTAGCTCAAATCCGGATGACCTGAGGTCCAGACTGACAAATATTGTTCAAAATAATAATAAACAGGAGGAAATAAAATGAAAGAATATCCCGGACAAAATAGCCAGCCTCGACATGCTGGAAGATCTGCTATCGGCACCTACGGCCGAGGCTATAAAAATGTTTTCGGGCATTGAAGGAGACCTTATGTTCCTTGGGATCGGAGGAAAGATCGGACCCTCACTTGCAAGAATGGCCAGGCGTGCCTGTGAAAAGGCGGGTGTTAAAAAA
The DNA here is from genome assembly GCA_963767555.1 of uncultured Bacteroidaceae bacterium. Taxonomy (GTDB): domain Bacteria; phylum Bacteroidota; class Bacteroidia; order Bacteroidales; family SM23-62; genus SM23-62. Next base: position 95,971 of record CAVYEL010000035.1, read on the forward strand.
CGCATGTATGGCGTTGCCCTCTTCGAATCGGAGCAACAGCAAAAAGAGCTGGAAGCTCTTGGTTTTGAAACCTTTCATGGAGATTTGCTGGACCCGGACTTTATACATAGTCTGCCAAAAGTCAGGAATGTTTACTTTCTGGCAGGAATGAAGTTTGGCTCTGAAGAGAATCTTTCCCTTACCTGGGCTGTCAATTCATATATGCCGGCACTGGTTGCAGACTATTATAAGGACTCAAACATTGTAGCATTTTCAACCGGTTGTGTATATTCCCTGGTATCTGTCGAATCAGGCGGATCATTGGAGACCGATGCACCCGGACCGGTTGGGGAGTATGCGCAGTCCTGCCTGGGAAGGGAGAGAATGTTTGAATATGGAAGTAAACAGCATGGTACAAAGGTCTGCCTGATCCGCCTTAATTATTCAGTGGAATTGCGTTACGGTGTACTGGTTGACATTGGCCTCAAGGTCAAAAACCAGGAACCTATTGACCTTTCCATGGGATTTTTCAATGTCATCTGGCAGGGTGATGTGAATGATGTGGTGCTCCGTTCAATGGAGATCTGTGAAAGTCCTGCAAAGATCCTGAACATTACAGGTCCGGAAATATTGTCTGTCCGCGAAGTTGCCATGAGAATTCGGAAAATTGTTCAATACAGAACCCGAATTAGTGAATGAAGAAGCCAAAACCGCCCTGCTCAATAATTCAGAACAGGCATTTAAGTTGTTTGGCCGTCCCAAGGTATCAACCACACAGATCATCAAATGGATCGCTGACTGGATCAAGGAAGGCGGGGATATGCTGGGCAAGCCAACCCATTATGAAGTAAGAGATGGAAAATATTAAGATGAAATATCCAGAATAACATTACCTGCTGAAATCCCTGCATAAAGGGGTTGTGATACCGGCCATGCCACTGGCCCTGGACAGGGACAGGAAACTGGATGAGAGAAGGCAAAGGGCCATCATCAGGTATTACCTGGATGCAGGTGCAGGGGGAGTGGCCGTTGCTGTCCACACTACCCAGTTTGAGATCCGCCTGCCGGAGATCAATTTGTATGAGCCTGTACTACAGCATTGCCAGGGAAGAGTTTGATGATTTTGCTGAAAACACCCATAAACCCGTAATCAGGATTGCCGGGATCATCGGTCAGACTGAACAGGCTGTAAGGGAAGCAGGACTGGCAGTATCACTGGGTTATCATGCCGGACTCCTAAGCCTGGCGGCTTTCCCGGATGCTTCCAATCAAACCATACTGGAACATTGCAGGGCAATTGCTGATATCATCCCTGTTGTTGGATTTTACCTTCAGCCAGCCGTAGGAGGAAGGATACTGGATGTTAATTTCTGGAGGGAATTTGCACAGATTGAAAATGTAATTGCCATCAAGATGGCTCCTTTTAACCGTTATCAGACCCTGGATGTTGTGCGGGGTGTGGTTGAATCCGGACGGGCAGATGAAGATTGCACTTTATACCGGGAATGATGATAATATCCTGGTGGATCTGCTGACAGAATTCAACCTTCCAGTCGGATCAGAAGATCATTAAAAAAACGGATAGTGGGTGGATTACTGGGACACTGGGCAGTATGGACCCGGTCGGCTGTAACCCTGCTGGAAAAAATTCAAAAGGGAACCCTGAGCGGGGACATAAAGCAGCAACTGGACCTTGGAATACAGATTACAGACAGCAATGCAGCCTTTTTTGATGCAGCCAATAATTTCAAGGGTTGTATTGTTGGCCTTCATGAAGTACTGCGGCGGCAGGGATTACTGGAGGGACTATGGACACTGAACAGGGATGAGGTTTTGTCACCCGGACAAAAAGAAGAAATTGACAGGGTTTATGCAGCATATCCGGATCTTAACGATGACGGCTTTGTAGCTGAAAATCTGCATAAGTGGTTGTCATGACCATCAAAGAAGCCAGGTTCGTGAAAAAGCAGCACAGGATTGAAGGACTGTCCCCGGGACGATCTTCCTGAATATGCCTTTATTGGCAGATCAAATGTCGGGAAATCATCCCTGATCAACATGCTTACCAACCGGAATAAACTGGCCAAAACATCCACAACTCCTGGAAAAACCCAATTGATCAATCATTTCCTGATCAATAAGCAATGGTACCTGGTTGACCTGCCAGGCTACGGTTATGCCAGAATGCCACTTACGGAGCGGGAGAAAATGATGAAAATGATCCGGGGGTATGTGATGAAAAGACAAAACCTGGCCTGCCTTTTTCTCCTGATAGATACGCGCCTTGAGATGCAGAAAGCAGATCGCGAATTCCTTGATTTTCTGGGCAGTAACCAGGTTCCTTTTGCCCTGGTCTTTACCAAAACAGATAAAATCACGGGTAACCGTGTCCTGCAAAATATAGACCATTACAAGAAGACCCTGCTTGAATCCTGGGAATCCCTTCCGCCTGTTTTCCTGACATCCGCATTGCACAAAAAAGGACAGGGAGGAACTGCTGGAGTTTATAAAAGAAACTCTGAGGTAAGACAAAATTAATTTGTACTTTTAAAGCGAGCATTAACCAGTAGGAAACACTATTATTTTCTTAGGATGAGACCCAATTCCCCCATTAAATTTTTTGCAGGTAAACAATCCATGTACCTTGCTGAAAAAATTGCGAAAGCATTTGGAAGTGAACTTGGTAAAACCAACGTCCAACGATTCAGTGATGGTGAATTCCAACCAAATTATGAGGAATCAGTCCGGGGTTGTACCGTATTTATCATTCAATCAACCTTCCCTCCTGCTGAAAACCTGCTGGAACTACTTTTGCTTATCGATGCTGCCAAGCGTGCCTCAGCCTACAAGATCGTAGCGGTTATGCCCTATTTCGGTTATGCACGGTCTGACCGCAAAGACAGGCCCAGGGCGGCCATAGGTGCCAAGCTGGTAGCCAATCTCCTGGCGGCGGCTGGCGTGGACAGAATAATGACGATGGACCTGCACGCAGATCAGCTTCAGGGATTTTTTGATGTTCCTGTGGATCACCTGTATGCATCTTCCCTGTTCGTACCCTACCTGAAAAGCCTGAGCGTGAAGAACCTTACCATTGCGGCCCCGGATATGGGAGGGACCAAGAGGGCCAATGCTTATTCCAGGTTTATGAAAACAGAAATGGTAATCTGTTACAAAGTCAGGAAAAAAGCAAATGTTGTAGAAGATATCAAGGTGATCGGAAAGATCAAGGGTAAGGATGTGATCATTATTGATGATATGATCGATACGGCAGGTACCATTTGCCTGGCAGCCGATATGCTGGTAAAGGAAGGGGCAACCTCAGTCAGGGTTTGCGCCACTCATCCGGTCCTGTCCGGCAAGGCTTATGAACGTATCCAGAAATCCAAGATCAAGGAGGTCATTGTGACCGATACCATCCCCCTTCCCAGGAATAGTAAAAAGATCAGGACCATCTCTGTGGCCGAACTTTTTGCTGATGTGATCAACAAAGTCTACAATTATGAATCCATCAGTTCTAATTTTATCCAATAAAGTATTATATTTGCGGGTCTTTTTTTGAGGGGTAATTTCTAAGCGTGTGTGATGGGGAGTTAGCGCCCTCTAATTCTGAGTAGCACTTTAAAATTATTAAAATGAAAACATTAGAAATCAAGGGATCCCTTCGTCAGGATCTTGGAAAGAAGAATTCCAAAGACATGAGGAAACAAGAGTTAGTCCCCTGTGTGATGTACGGTGGAGAAAAAAATCTGCATTTCTCTGCTCATGAGAACCAGTTCAAAAAGCTCGTCTATACACCGGAGGTATTTTTAGTGAATGTTGTGCTGGACGGCCAGCCTTATGATGCAGTCATGCAGGATATACAGTTCCACCCGGTAACTGATGCAATTATTCATATTGATTTTGTACAGGTCTTCCCGGACAAGAAAGTTACCGTAAATCTGCCTGTCAGGTTAACCGGCAGTTCAGTGGGTATACGTGCAGGAGGGAAACTAAGGCAGAGAAGGCGTTACCTGAAGGTGAACGGATTGATCAAGGACATGCCGGACAGGCTCGAAGTAGATCTTTCGGACCTTGACATTGGTGAAAGTATGAAAGTTGGCGACCTAAGCTATGATAATCTTGAGATCCTGGACCCGCCCAGGGCAATGATCGTAGGAGTAGTTTCCTCCAGACTGATTTCAAAAGGCATGGAAGAAGCTGTACCGGAAGAAGTAGAGGAAGTTGCAGCTGAAGAGGTGGCAGAAGGTGAAGAGGGAGCTGTTGCTCCAACTGAGGAAGGTTCCGCTGCCAAAGAAGAAGGATCCTCCCAGGAAGGATAAAATAATTTTCCATTGAAATATCTGATTGCTGGACTTGGCAATATTGGAGAGGAATACTCCGGTACAAGGCACAATATAGGTTTTACAATATTGGATGCACTGGCCAGTGCATCCAATATTCATTTTAAGGATACCCGTCTGGCATTCTCAGCAAACCTGAAATACAAAAGCAGGATCTTCGTGCTGATCAAACCCACCACCTATGTAAATTTAAGTGGCAGGGCAGTGCATTACTGGATGAAAAAGGAGAAGGTACCGGTGGACCGCGTACTGGTCGTGGTGGATGACCTGGCCCTCCCATTTGGTACACTTCGCCTCCGACCTCATGGGGGAGACGGGGGACATAATGGCCTGGCCCATATTAACCAGATCCTGGGTACCCGGCAATATGCCCGCCTCAGGTTCGGGATAGGAAATGAATTCTCTCCCGGCAGCCAGGTGAGACATGTCCTCGGTGAGTGGACAAGTGAAGAAGAAGAAGTTCTTGCTGATCAGATTAAAGTCGCCGGAGATATCATTTTAAGTTTCGGCACCATAGGCCTGGAAAGGACCATGAACCAGTTCAACAACCGTTGACCTACCCACCCGGAACCCTTTGTTCTACAGGCCTGTTAAAGATTTGTTAAAGCCTGATCGCCAGCCCTTTTTACCCGTATATTTGTAGCGGCAAAAGAGGCATGCAAAAATCTCATATCACCATCATCATCCTGGCCGCTTCCATTTCACTGGTTGGCCTAACAATTACTCAATCCTTATGGGTATGGAGGGCCATTGACCTGGAACAAAAGAGACATGACCACAGGGTTGATATGGCCCTGGAAGAAGTGATTGAGGGCATGAGGAGTGCCAATACTCAGCAGTCATATCGGGTCCCGGGAATAATATATTTGATGCCATAGATACTACTCTCCTGGCCTCCCTTCTTCAGCAATACATTGATTACCACAAGCTCGATACTGAATATGAATATGCTGTAGTCAAGAACAGCAATGATTCCATTCTGCATGCATCCTCGGCCATCATCCCAAAATCATTGAGGAAGAATTGCCATAAAAAATGCCTTTATTGTCTCTGGAACAAAGAATATACACATCTGGAAGTTTATTTCCCCTCCCAGCGAAATGCTGTACTGGTTGAGATGGCAGGCTGGCTGATCTTAACGGCCATTTTCATCCTGATCATCATATTTACTTTCATGTATATTATCAATACCATCATCAAACAGAAAAAGCTGTCGGAGATCAAGAATGATTTTATCAACAATATGACCCACGAGTTCAAGACCCCTATATCCACCATATCACTTGCGTCTGAAGTATTGTTACATGCCGATATAGAAGCCTCACCGGAAAGGATCAAAAAGTATTCAAAGATCATTTACGATGAGAATATCCGGATGAGGGGACAGGTTGACCGCGTACTGCAGGTAGCAAGGCTTGACAGGGAAGAGTTCAGCCTTACCAAATCATCATTTGACCTGCATCAGCTTGTTAAAGAAACTGTCAAGAACCTTTGTTTTGAAAAGTGTGAAGAACAAACCACCCTGAATTATAAGCTGGATGCTGAGCCACATATACTGACTGCAGATGAAATGCATATCAAGAATGTGGTCACCAACCTTGTGGATAATGCCATCAAGTACTCCAATAACGGAACCGTCCTGAACATACAAACAGAAAATAGGCAGGAAGGCATTGTTCTATCCATAGAAGATAATGGGATTGGCATGTCCAAAGATGCGGTCAGGCACATATTTGATAAATTCTACAGGATCCCGACCGGAAATATCCACAATGTAAAAGGATTCGGTCTGGGATTGTATTATGTTAAAAACATGGTGGATGCCCATGGTGGACACATTGAGGTAAAAAGCGAAATCAACAAAGGCAGTCGCTTTGAAGTTTACCTTCCTCTTGATGCACCCATATAATTTCTTTAAATTAGCTGATCAAGCTAATTACTACCATGAAAAAGAAATCCAAAGCAAACATCCTCCTTGTCGAGGATGATAAGAACCTGGGCTTTGTACTAACAGACTTTCTAACGATGTCAGGATATAGTGTGCAGCATGCTGAGGACGGTGAGGCGGGACTGGAACTATTCAAAAATGGCAAATTTGATATATGCATACTGGATGTTATGATGCCCCTTAAAGATGGGTTTACCCTGGCAGAAGAGATCCGGGTGATGAATGATGTGGTACCCATTATCTTCCTTACAGCCAAAACCCTGAAAGAGGACAGGATCAAAGGTTTTAAGATCGGAGGTGATGATTATATGACCAAACCCTTCAGTACAGAAGAGCTAAGCCTCCGGATTGAAGCCATTCTCAGGAGAACCAGGCTCAGTCTGTTGAATGGGGAAAAGGAAACAGTATATGATCTGGGAAAGTATAATTTCGACTACTCCAATCAAATATTAAATGGTCCGAAGGGGGAGAAGAGACTTACCAAGAAGGAAGCTGAGGTTCTGCGACTGCTGTGTATCAACAAGAACAAAATACTCAGGCGGGAGATAGCCCTGAAGATGATCTGGGGAGAAGATGATTATTTCATGGGACGCAGCATGGATGTTTACATCACCAAGCTAAGGAAATTTCTCTCTGATGATCCTGCTGTGAACATCACCAATATTCACAGGACCGGTTTCATGCTGGAGGTTAGCGAGTAAAGAGGAGGACATGAAATATGCTGATCGATAAGCAGATCAGGGTTGATAAATGGCTATGGGCCGTCAGGATCTTCAAAACCCGGAACCAGGCCACCGAAGCCTGCAAAAAGGGAAGGATTCTGATCCGTGAACAAGCAGTAAAACCATCCAGGGTACTCAGGATCAATGATATCATACAGGTCAAAAAGCCCCCGGTTGTATATTCCTATAAGGTAACCGGACTGCTGGCCAAAAGGTTATCGGCCAGGCTGGTGATGGATTATCTGGAAGATATCACCCCTGAACAGGAGCTGGAGAAACTGAAAGTCAGGGAAACATTTTTTATCAGCCGGGATAAAGGAAGCGGCCGTCCTACCAAGAAGGAAAGGCGGATCATGGATAAACTGAGAGGAGATTAAGATTATAGCTTATGATCATTGCACAGGAAAAACGAAAAACGAACATTGCGGAATTCATTCTCTACATGTGGCAGGTAGAGGACAGGATCAGGGCATCAAGATTTAATTTTTCAAGTATAGATAAGACCATTATCAGCAAGTTCACCCTGCCGGATGAAACGCTCGATGAAATACGAACCTGGTATATTAACCTGATCACATTGATGATAGACGAGAACATCCAGGAGAAAGGACATATGTCATTCCTTACAAACCTGATCAGGGAACTCAATGACCTTCACCTGCGTCTTCTCCAGTCTGCCGATGAGAAGAAATACCAGGAGATCTATCAGAAAGCCAGAGAAAATATCAGGAGTTTCAAACAGAAAAGTCCGGAAACCTACTCTTCTGAGATTGAGATCTGCTTTACAGGACTATATGGATACTTAATGCTCCGGCTGAAACAATCTAAGATCTCCGATGAGACAAAGGCAGCCATGACCAGTTTCAGCAACCTGCTGGCTGCCCTGTCGACCCGGTTCCGTGAGATTGAAGAGGGACTGAAGGAATTGCCCTGATGCAGAGGTAAAGGCCTCTCACTCTTCAGGCAGGAATCTTTCCCTTATGCTCGGGTTCCGGCACAAAACAACGATCGCTCATGCCAAACAGCCGGTACCTGTTCCGGGCGATCAGGTCATAGATAAGATCCCTGAATCCTTTCGGAATGATGATGAGCATATAGAACCCCCTCCACCCCCTGCCAAGATGCCTGGCTATCCTCAAAGCTGCTGTGGATTTCCGGTAGACCTTTCCATCTGAGATCAGCACTATGGAATGTTCTGCCAGCTCTCCAGGCCGGTACTGCTCAATGATGTTTTGTCCCTCTGCTGTCTGTGAAGCTGCAAAGGTGAAATATCTTTTTTTATCCCTCCTGATGATAAAAAGCACAGACCGTGAACAAAAATTGCAGTACCCGTCAAATATGATAATTCCCCTATCCCCTATCATGGAGCCCAATTTAATGAATAACACACAAAAAAACATTATGTTTAATCTATGAAAGATTTATCCAGTAAAGCCCGGCTGGAAGCGGAGAACTTCCTTAACAATGAAAAACAGTTTCATCTTGGAATGTTGCCCACGGAACAGTCCAATCCCAAGACCCGGAACATTGACATGTCCTTTGAAAATAACCCGGCTGATGGAGTAGCATCATTGTTATCAGTAGACCGGGACATTCATACTATGGCCAAAAAAATACTTGAGGGTAAGGAATTCCGGGAGATGGTCAATGCCGGAGTAAATACGATCGCCAAAGGGGGGAATATTGTTTTCTCCGGATGCGGATCTACAGGTCGGCTTGAGCATTCTGCTGGAAGCAATGTGGCGCTATTTTTTCCGGGATCTGCGAAATAATTACCCTGATCTATACATTCAGTTAAAGAATTATGAAGACAGGGTATTCAGCATTATGACAGGTGGAGATTATGCAATGATCCGTTCAGTCGAATACTTTGAAGACTATCAGGAATTTGGCAAACAGCAGGTTCGCGAACTGGAAATGACAAATGAGGATATGCTGATCGCCATAACAGAAGGCGGTGAGACATCGTCGGTACTGGGGACAGTTGAAGAAGCGGCAGACCGTGGTGCAAAAGTATTCCTCCTGTTCAATAATCCAGCCTCCGTCCTGGTTGAAAATATTGAACGTTCAAAACGTGCCATCGAAGATCCCCGGGTAACCGTACTTGATCTGTATTGTGGTCCAATGGCCATAGCCGGCTCAACAAGAATGCAGGCCACTTCTGCAGAGCAATTGATCGCCGGGGCGGCACTGGAGATCATTTTAAACCGTTCAATCGGGCAGCTTCTTCCCCGGGAAATGGAGGAGAAGCTGAATATCCGGGAGATAGACTATGCCATGGCCTTCGGCAAACTTCTGGATGAATTGCTCAGCGCGGAGAACAGAGAATCAATAGCAGCTTATATTAACCTCGAGAGGGAGATCTATCAGGAAAAGGGACTGGTCACCTATTATGCAGATGAATTCCTGCTGGATATTTTCACCGATACGACAGAACGTGCTCCAACCTTTATGTTGCCACCCTTCAGAAAGTTCGATGATACCCTGTCTCCGGTATCCTGGGCTTTCGTAAAAAGTCCGCTTAGACCAACCACCGCCGTTTGGGAATATATATTGGGCCGCTCCCCCAGATGCCTGGAATGGGATAGCGAGCTTTACCGGCAGATGGGGGTTCCGGAAACACTTGCTGGTGCCCCACCCAAACTGGACAAAAGTGAGATCCTGAAATTTCTCATCGGAAATGAAAACGATGATTCCCGCCTGTCAAGGATCCCCAACATTGCTGTAAGTATCCTTGGCAGCAGGGAATTCCACAGTCCGGCATACACTGATTACCAGGAAGCCTTTCAACAAAGTACATCGGAATTCAAGGAGCAACTTACCTTTATCATAGGCAATGGTGCTGTATCTGCAGATTACCAGGTTTCCTGTGAACCCGCCCCTTCGGTCCTGAACCTTATGGAACGGCTGGCCGTTAAATTGATCCTGAATACAATATCCACCGGAACCATGGTCATGTCAGGCAGGGTGACAGGTAACTGGATGAGCTGTGTGGAGATCTCTAACAAGAAATTACGGGACAGGGGAATACGTTTGATCTCTGAGATTTGTGGGTTAAGCTATAAGGAAGCATGTTACACACTTCACGAGGCGATTGAGAAATTAAAGGAAGAAACACCCGCCGGTGAAGAAAGACTTTCCCCCGTACAATTCACAATAAACCAGTACAGAGCCGGGGACAAAAACAAAGATTGACAGGCCTATAAACGATTGAGAATATCGCTGTACTCATTCCTGATCTTATCAGAAGTAGTGCTGTCAATAACCACGCTCAAATTTTGCTTTATCATATCCACGTGGGTAGAGTCAAACCAGGACATGTTTCTTCTTATAGAGAGTGAAATGCTATCACTCAATGTCTCAAGGTCTTCTGTATTATAAAGTGATGTGTTTTTCTGCTTATCCAAAGCATCGGCCAGCATGGTCACGTGTAAATATTGTACTGCCGCTGAATCCGGACTGTAACCCTACATCTCCCTGCTTATCTGATTCATTTATTTTATTGCCGAGATTTATCATTTCCTGGGTAACTCTCATACCGAAAATTATAGCATTCGATCAGTTCCCTGTTGTAATATTGTTCCCTTCTGTATATATCGGTATAGATATCGATATATTCACTCTGAATGTGGAGAAAGGATTGTATCCGGTAGGCTTTTTCATATAGGGGCAGTGTGTCAATATTCAGAAAAGACAAATTATCCATACCGATCATAGTGTTCAAAGAGCTGGCCTGATTTCTTGCTGCCTTTCCTTGGCAATGAGAGAGGTTCATTATTGTCAATATCGCGCAATGTGGCAATTACATTCCCAAATTCACTGATTTTCCATGGCCTACTAATATCAGGAATGCCGAGTTCCATGTAATTTTCTATCGGATAAGAATAATCTTTTTCTTTCGGACCTGAACAGGACACTAAACAAACCAGAAGAAAGAGGCTGATCAAATGAGAACTTTTCATCTTGAATGGGATTTTTCTAGCGGGTAAAAATACTAAAAACAATATAAACTGATATAATCAAAAAGCAATCGAAATTTAATATGATACTGGTTCAAGCAAATTTCATATTTTTAGATTATCTGTAGACTACATACATATATTCATAAAACATGAAAGAAAAAATTTCAAGACGTAGGTTTATTGGCACTTCTGCTGTGGGACTGGCAGGCATTTCGACCGGATTCAGTGCAAAATCATATCAAAGGATCACCGGGGCAAATGACAGGATCAACATAGCTTTTCTTGGCACAGGTGCCCGGAGCTATGGCCATCGGAGAATGGTAAAGGGTTCCTATGATGATAAGAATCTGCAGGCCATTGCTGTATGTGATATCTGGAAACAAAACAGGGAAAAGGCAGCTGCTGACTGTTCCGAAAAGTTCAATACCGTTGTTAAACAGTTCAAGTATTCAGAAGAGCTGCTGAACGACAAAGAGGTGGATGCGGTCATGATCGCCACCGGAGACCACCAGCATGCCAAAATCCTGGCCGAGGTTGTACAGGCAGGCAAGCATTGTTATTGTGAAAAACCCATGGCCCAGGATATAACTGAAGCAAAACTCGCCCGGGACACGGTATTGAATTCAAAACCAATTGTCCAGATGGGTTCACAATGGGTAAGTGAACCCATACATCAAAAGATCAGGGATATTGTAAGATCCGGTAAACTCGGACAAATCACCAAAATAGACCAGTGCTGGAATGATAATAATCACCGCTGGTATGAACCGGATGACCCTGATGTGGCCGCCATTCGAGAGGAGGATACGGACTGGGACCGGTGGCTACTGGGGAAACCTTACGAACCTTTCGATCCAAGGAAATATTTTGAGTTCAGGATCTTTAAGGCATATTCCGGTGGAATAACTTCACAGTGGATGAGCCATGGCATCGGCCTCGTCCATTTTTATACAGATACTGCCATTCCGGATTCGATGGTGGCAATGGCGGCATATTCGGTTGGCCGGATATCCGGGAAAACCCTGACACATTCCAGGCCCTCGCCACTTTTGAGAAGGAGAATTTCCTGTATTCTTATGAATCAAACTATGCCAGTAAATTTGGGGACCATACCATTATTCGTGGTAAGGAAGGTACATTATTTGCCCATGGCGGTGAAGGCTCTCCCCGCTGGTTCTTTATCCCGGAACACCTGAACCTTCCGGGCGGGTTCGACTTTTATGAAGGACTCAAACAGGCTGTAAAAACGGGTGAGGCTGAAATGATCACCGTACCTGAATTTGAAGGCAAATTAGCTCCCACCAGTATAAGTGACGACAGCAAACCACATCTTGATAACTGGGTCGATTGTATCCGTGATGGTAACCCCGAAACAAACGGCCATATCATGACGGGATACTGGCACTCCATTGGCATCATCATGGCTACACGGGCCTATCGGGAAGGGAAAAAACTGTATTGGGACAGGCAAGCTTGATAAGATAGTTGAACAGCCTCCTGTTAAGGGTTCCTGTAAGATCCTGAATACATTATATTCGTTTCTTATCCTGTGCCTTCTCTGCCCTTGCTATATGTTCCTTCAGAGTGAGAATCCCAAATTCGTCCAGCACATCACTGATTTTAATTTCAGGGGACAGGCTTTCCAGGAGGGTCCATTCCTCTTCATCAAAAGTCTCAATGATTACATCCCTGCCATATTTTTCCTTAATAGCCGGAAAGTGCTTTACATAGGGCCAGGTGTGGATCAATATTCTTTCAAGGTTTACGGGTGCACAGATCCAGTTGCGGTTCCAGAACTCCGTCTGGGCAATGACCTCCCCTGAAAGATCACATATTCTTGACGGCCCCTTTATGGTACTGCTGACAGTATAGGAAGAACATTCAAAGGCTTTGGTCTGGATCAGCCTCCTGCCCGGAAAAGCGGATGGCCAGAAAATGATATCCGGATCTTTCTTCTTCAGGGCTTCCCAGCCATCCTTCCATTCGATATCAAAACAGATCTGTATCCCTATCCTGCCAAAATCCAGGTCAAATACCGGTGCGTCTAGAGGTCCCGGGAAGACACCCTCATCCATTTCACCAATGGTAGGATGGATCTTTTTATAGTTACCCAGAATCTCGCCCCGCCTGTCTATCACAACGGCGGCATTGTAGGCCTTATCATCTTCCCGGATAATTATCGGGCAGATCAGATAACAATGATTTTCCCTGGCGAAACTGCTGGAAAGGGACCAGTGAAGGATAAGGGCATGGATTCGGCGCTTTCCCCAAAAGAGGATGAGACTGAGGTATCCATAGTAGGTAAAGGTCTCAGGAAGGCAGATAATATCGGGTTGATAGACCTTCATATCCTCAAGAAATCCGATGATCGTATTTATCATCTCTTCCCTGCTCATATCTTCCATTCTTTCCTGTGAAACAGTCCCGATCCACACTTCTCCGGGAAGCTTTCCATTTTCTTTAGCTACCGGTGCACCCTGAACATTTCCGGATGCCATAATTCCACCAGCCATTCCTATGGCTGATTTTTTTAGGAATTGTCGCCTTGAGGTATTTTTCATAATATTACTTTGGTTTAAGACAATTGGAGATACTCAAGGTTGGAAGCGGAATAATCCATGAATATCATTGTAAACAAACTTATTGAATTTAATAGATCTAAACAACAATCCTATGAATCCAACTTTCAAAACTTGGTGCCTCCTTGGTTTATTACTCATTCCCAGCTTATTGTCCGCCCAGCAATACTCTGAACTGTGGGGAAAAAATGGAGAAAAATGAAACATTTGAAAAATATTATTTGCCTGGTAGCGTTTAGTCTGATAGCATTGTTGTTCTGTGCAAATTTATACGCACAAAAGCCAGTTGTTGCCATCCTTACATGGGACGAAAAAGCCAAAGAAGCCGCCGACCCGGGTGAGATGTGGATAGTTCAGTTGGGTGAACCTACTCCGGATTTAACAGTAAAAATAAAAATAGAAGGAACTGCAAGTGATGGTATAGATTACAGGTGTTTCAGTGATACGTGGAAGATGAATAAAATGGAACGTTTTAAGATCCTTCCGATTGATGATGGTTTAGAAGAAGGAGATGAGACTGTTACAGTGAGTATTATGGGAAGTCCTGAATATGCAATTGAAGAGATTCATAAAAGTGCAACCGTTACCATTCAGGATAACACATTTCCGGATGTAGAATTCGCTACTCCTTCTTCCACAGGTGAAGAAAGCGATGAGCAAGTGGAGCTAAAAGTAACCCTGTCAAAGTCTTTCAGAAAGGAGATTGAACTAGACTATACTGTTCAGGGTGTAGGGGCAGAACAGGATAAAGATTTTAAGTTGAACGCTGGAACATTGGTTATTCCTGCCGGAGAAACAGAGGCTTCCATTGCAATGAAAATCATTGACGACAATGAGGCTGAGGGAGATGAAACCGTTGTAATTCGCTTAATACAAGCCAAGAATGCCAATATTGAAACAAAGCATGCTCATTATTACACCATTATTAACGATGATGGTGCCTTAACGGAAAATATTGTATATGACCGGATCTTTGGTGCCCTGCTGGGATTCAGAGCCGGCTGTTCAATGGGAGCAGTTACGGAGTTCAATTGGGATCAGCAGCGTAGTGAGTCTACTTTTGGACTATTAGATGAGTTCAGACCCTTTGTTCATTACGGTGATTCGTGGTCACATCCGGCCGGAGCAACAGAAGACGGAGGGGAACGGCATAAACTGATGTGTACAGCCATCATTGAAAAAGGAGACCGGATAAATTACCAGGATCTGAAAGATGTCTGGCTGCGTGATTGTGAAATTGAGAATATGGAACACATGACCCAGAATTACGACAAGGTATTACTTGCCTATGCAAAGTGGGGAGTGCCTCCTGCAGATTTTCCGGTAACAAAATACGGTCAACCCAGGGACCTGGGAGAACATATTCATTTAACTGCCCGAACCTTTCAGGCTTTGCCATGTATAAATGCCGGTGACCCGGAAAATGCAATCCTTGATATGAATGATATGGGAAAACTCTATTATGAAGACCCTAATGATGATGCATTTGCCTGGGGAGCTGTTTATAATGCAGCCATGGCGATGGCCTTGCTTCCGGGCGCCACCGTAGAGTCCGTGATCGAGGGAGCGCTTAAGTATGCAACACCTGAAATTGAAGAGGAAATCAGGTATGTATTGGCTATTACCGATAAATACGAAGACCCTATGGAAAAGGAAATGTGGCAGGAATTAACTGATGTATATATGGATCCAGAGAGCAAATACAATGCGTTTAGAAGAATCGAGAAGTACCCAAACTCAAGTGTTTATGAAAATGTAGGTTATGCCTTTGCACTATTTAAGGCTACTAATGCCAATGTACAACAGAGTGTTATAATTGCTGTAAACCGAGGGTACGATACGGACTGTACGGCTGCCAGTGCTGGAGCCTTATGTGGTGCTTTATCAGGCACCTCCACAATTCCAGAAGATTGGATTGAAACACTGGACGCAGGTATTGCAAATAATCCATATACCAATGCCCATTTCACGAATAAAGCTACTGCAGACGGGCTTTACAGAGCTTTACAAAGCAAGGTGTATAGAATGCAAGAAGAGTTAAAGATAAACAATGATACAAGAATGAAGGCATATGTTGATCTGATGCAAGAATCTGGTGTGATTGATTAAATTACACTGCTATGAAAAATTACTTTTGACGCATCCAAATAGATACCTTTCATTAAATAACATAATGTCATATCGATAATATATAGAACCATGAATCATTTCAATAAGTCTGCAATAGGTCTGATAAGTCTTCTTTGTGTAGCATGTTCTTCCCCACGGGAAAATGGAACAACCAGGCTACAACATCCGGTAGACTATGTCAATCCTTACATCGGAAATATCAGTCATTTGCTGGTGCCCACATTCCCGACCATTCATCTGCCCAATAGTATGCTGCGCGTCTACCCTGAACGCAGGGATTTCACCGAAATTAGGATCAATGGTCTTCCTTTGATAGTTACCGGTCACCGGCGCAGTTCAGCTTTTAACCTGAGTCCTTTCCAGGGTGATGTATCTGACATTAAACCAGTCATTGAATTCAGTTATGATCAGGAAAAACTGACTCCCTATTCCTATTCTGTTTATTTAGATGATCAGCAAATTCAGATTGACTATGGATTATCTCATCAATCAGCCGCATACGAACTGCAATTTGAACAGGATGCACCGGCATACCTGATTCTCAATTCCAGAAATGGCGGTATGAACTGGGACGGAAAAGCCATCAGTGGTTACCAGCTGATAGAGAACAATACCAGGGTCTATTTGTATCTGGTCCCTGAAGAAATCCCATACAAGGTTGCAGTCCTGAAAGAAGGAGTTCTGAATGAAGCAACTATGGCTGAAGGCCGAAATGCCTCCCTGGTGTTGAGCTACCCGCAGGGAACCAGGGTATTGAACCTGCGGTACGGGATTTCATTCATCGATGAAACCCAGGCCCGGGAAAATATGGAACGTGAAGTGGCCGGAAAAACTGTAGCTGAGTTGCAATCTAAAGGACGAGATATCTGGAATGAAGCACTGGGTAAAATCAAAATTAAGGGTGGAACGACCGATGATCAAACTGTTTTTTATACATCACTATACCGTTGTTATGAACGGCCGGTTTGTATTTCAGAGAATGGACGTTATTACAGTGCTTTTGATGGAACGGTTCATGAGGATCTAGGTCGTCCCTTTTATACCGACGACTGGATCTGGGATTCATACCGGGCACACCATCCCTTGCGGATACTGATCGATTCAGAAAGGGAAGAAGATATTCTGCATTCCTTTGTGTTGATGGCTGAACAAATGGATAATTTCTGGATGCCAACTTTTCCTGAAATCTCTGGAGACAGCCGCCGCATGAACTCAAATCACGGGGTAGCTTCTGTTATTGATGCCTATAATAAAGGACTGAGAAATTTTGACCTGAATAAAGCTTACGAGGCTGCCAAAGGAGCCATTACCGAAAAAACACTGGCTCCATGGTCTGGAATGCCTGCCGGAGAGCTGGACCGTTTTTACAAAGAAAACGGTTATATCCCGGCCCTGCGGGAGGATGAAAAAGAAACTATCCCTGAAGTACATTCTTTTGAGCGCCGCCAACCGGTAGCTGTGACACTGGGGACCTCATACGATCAGTGGTGTTTATCGCAAATAGCAGAGGAATTGGGAAAAACAGATGAGGCTGAATATTTCAGAATGGCATCATTCAATTACCGGAACCTGTTTAACGAGGAGACAAAGTTCTTCCACCCCAGGGATAAGGAAGGGAGGTTCATAGAACCCTTCGATTATAAATTCTCAGGAGGAATGGGAGCAAGAGGTTTTTATGGGGAGAACAATGCCTGGGTGTACCGTTGGGATGTGCAGCACAATATTCCCGACCTGATCCAACTGATGGGTGGCAAAGAAGCATTTGTGGAGAACCTGGATGCCATGTTTACAGAGCCTCTTGGTCGCAGTAAATATGCCTTTTATGCCCAGTTGCCTGACCATACCGGAAATGTAGGCCAGTTCTCCATGGCCAACGAACCCTCCTTGCATGTACCCTATCTCTACAACTATGCCGGTCAGCCCTGGAAAACACAAAAACGCTTACGCAAACTGCTCGAAGAATGGTTTCGCAACGACCTTATGGGAGTACCGGGAGATGAAGATGGCGGGGGAATGACCTCTTTTGTGGTTTTCTCCTCAATGGGTTTTTATCCATTAACACCCGGTCAACCTGTTTATACCATTGGAAGTCCAATATTTGAGCATGTCTCCGTCGATCTTGGCAATGGCAAGGAATTTGAAATTGAGGCTCGCAATGCATCGGTTGAGAATAAATATATACAATCGGCCACGCTCAATGGTGAAAAGCTGGATACGCCATGGATTACACATGAAGCCATTAATAATGGTGGAAAATTAATTTTTAATATGGGTCCGAAAGCCAATAAATTATGGGGGAATGACTATAATTCCTCAATACCAAAGTGATACACAGTTGTAGATCTGTATTCCCTTCCTGGTTCCAGAACACAGGAGGGGAAATGGTCATGATGTGGCGTGTCAGGGAAATGCTGGGTCTCCAGGCAAACTGAGGAAGGCCCGGATGTCTTGCCTCCATTTCCAGCGGCTCGCCTGAAACTGGCAGTGTAGACCTGCAAACCCGGTTCGGTAGTATGAACTTCCATAATCCTTCCTGAAGGGGGATCCTTTAATGTGGCGGCATGCAACAGTGTCGCACCGGGATTGTCGAGCACAAAATTATGATCGTAAGCCCCCATGTTCTTCAGTTGGATGTGATCATCAGAAATATCTTCGCCAATCAATTTAGATTTTCTAAAGTCAAACGGTGTGCCTTTCACAGCCAGAAACTCCCCCGTGGGGATCCCTGTTTCATCCACCGGGGTAATGGCCACGGCATTCACCATAAGCTCATGCCCCATTACATCGCCACTTCTCTCCCCTGAAAGGTTGAAAAACGCATGGTTGGTAAAATTGATAACGGTTTTTTGATCCGTAGTAGCATGATAATGAATCCTGAGTTCATTGTCAGGGGTTAATGAAAAGGTAACTGTCAGACGCAAATTCCCCGGAAATCCCCCGGCACCGTTTTCCGAAAGGATGGAAAGGATCAGTTTATTCTTCCCTGCCTTTTCCACATCCCACACCCTGGACCTGAAGGATGCACTTCCACCATGGATCGAATGCTGGCCGTTGTTATTGTCAAGTTTATATATCTTTCCATCCAGCTCAAATTCCGCATGGGCAATCCTGTTGGCATACGGCCCTATGGTTGCACCCATCGAAGCCGAACCATTTAAATATTGATCCAAAGAATCATACCCTAGGCATACATTCCCTAGGTTCCCATTTTTATCAGGAACGATGATGGAAACTATTTTCCCTCCGTAGTTGGTGATCTGCACTGTGATTCCTTCTCCGTTGGTAAGGGTATACAGATCTACCTTTTTCCCCTTAAGCTCTTTCCGGAAAGATTCTTTCTTTTTTAGCAACTTCTGAGGCTGAATCTCATTTTTTGGAATACATCCGGAGATGCAATTTATACAAAGTATGTAAATAGAAATTTTGACTAATCTCATTTCAGGTGGCCATCGTGGAAGCTCCATCAAATGTAACGAAAATTGCTTATTTTAGATAAGGCAGAGGAATGGAACCGTATGACCATCCGTGCACGTGGAAATCGTTTGGAATAATGGATCAACGGCACAAAGGTTATGGACTACCTGGATCACGATCCCAAGGCATCTCGTAAAGGGCTTATCGGTTTTCAGATTCATGATGGATCAGTAATGAAGGTAGAATACCGAAACATTCGCGTCCTTCCTCTTTAACTTGTCAATATCTGGGATTTATTTAGATATATTAAATTACGATTTTCAGAATATGGGCACTAAAAGAAACACTAACCTTTACCTGGCAGCAATACTGACAGCAATATCTATATCCTGCAGCCAGAACAAACAACAGGCTGATTATCAACCTGGCGTTGAATTAAGCATACTCATGGCTGATACTAAGGGTCAGGAATACCTTGACATGGTGGAGACCATGACTGTGCAAGATCTTCATGAGGAATGGAAACGGGTAGCAACACCCGATAACTATGTGTCTTTTGCAGAAAAACATGGTGGATTAGAAAAAGTTAATGCCAATCAACAACTAAAAGAAGCCTACGAAATACGTAAGCAAATAGCCGATGGTTTTATGAAGCTGATGCAGGAGGCTTATACCGATAAAGGAAGAGAGCCTTCATTTACCCAGGAAGAGGTGGAAGCATTTCTTGTCACATCCTCAAAGCGATATTCTGCCGTGGAGAATCTTGAAAAAACATCCATTGAATATGTGATGCCTGCCAGGGGGGCTAAAAAGCAATGGCCTGGTTTCAGGGGACCAACCGGTCAGGGGATTGCACAGAATAAAAAGATTCCCCTGACCTGGAGTGAAACAGAGAATATCCGCTGGAAGGTAGAATTAAATGGCAGAGGCAACAGTTCACCCATAGTTTGGGATAAGAAAGTTTTTATCACAACGGCATCGGAAAATGGGAAAGTCCGGGAACTGTTTTGTTTTAAACGCAATGATGGTGAGTTGCTATGGAAAAGAGCAGCTCCCGAACCAAAAAATATAGAAAAGCTCATTTGGAAAAATTCGTATGCTTCCACCACACCCATAACAGATGGTGAGAGAGTAATTGCCTTTTTCGGAAATAGTGGTTTTGTTTGTTACAACATGGATGGCGATTTGCAATGGACGCAAAGTGTTGGTGAATTCATTACCACCCACGGCCCGGGAACAAATATAGCGATGTATAAGGACAAGATTATTCTTATTCAGGACCAGAATAGAGGTGAATCCGTTTTTGTTGCTCTTGATAAGAATACTGGAGAAATTCTCTGGAGCCAGCAAAGAGAAAAAAACTACTGCTGGGCAAGTCCGGTGATCGTCCGTATTAAAGGTAAAGATGAAATGATCTATAATGGTTCGTATAAGGTGGCGGGATATGATCCGGATACCGGTGAAGAAATCTGGTCCAGTGAACGGTCCTTCAAAAGAAGCGATACCGATGATTATTACCGGTGGTGGTCTTATCTATTCCCAGTCGGGTCGCAATGGTCCTATTCTGGCTATTCGCCCGGGAGGAAAAGGAAATGTTACCGCTACGCATTTATTCTGGAAGAATATAAACGGTGGCCCCCATGTCCCTTCTGCTGTATATTATAAGAAGCGTTTGTATATAATAAACGATACGGGCACATTATCCTGTATAAATGCATTAACCGGGCAGGTAATCTGGAAAGAACGTCTGAAAGGACGTTTTTCCATGTCACCTGTTCTTTCCGGAAATAAAATAATAATTACCAATGAAAAAGGTCTTACAAGCATTTTTACAGCAGGGAATAGCTTTGAACTATTAGCAGAAAATGATCTTAAGGAAGAG
Organism: uncultured Bacteroidaceae bacterium; assembly: GCA_963767555.1. Classification (GTDB taxonomy): domain Bacteria; phylum Bacteroidota; class Bacteroidia; order Bacteroidales; family SM23-62; genus SM23-62. Next base: position 116,927 of record CAVYEL010000035.1, read on the forward strand.
ACATTGGCTACGCCTGCTGTTTTAGGAGGGCAAATATTTATTAGAACGGCAGAGCATCTATATTGCGTTGCAAAATAGAAATTGAACTGGGAAGCATGAACGCACAACGATTTGTAATTTCCTTTTATTTATTCGTCCTGACATTTTCTCCCCTTAAGGCTGAAAAAGTTGGAATATTTTATAATCCCTCCATCCCCCAGTTTGAATTTGCTGTTTCGGATATAAAATCGGCGTTGGAAAACCAGGATTACGAAGTAGAGCTTCTTCCGATTACAAAGCTTTTTTCAAAATACAAAAATCAAAAAATCATAATTGCCTTAAATTCTAATGCTCCTGTAATTAAGATTCTGGAAAAAGAAGGTGGAAAAAGCAATAAAATTGAGGAATTGGATGAACAAGGCTACGCCCTGCGAATGAGCAAAGGAAAACAAAATAGTTATTGGTCGATTGGTGGCGATATTGCCGGAGGCATGTATGGTGGCCTGCAGATTGCCGAATATATCTCTTTCAACAAATTGAGCACTTTCGAAGACGAAGAACAGGAACCCTATATTAAGAGGAGAGGGATAAAGTTTAATATCCCTCTTGATCAAAGAGTTCCAAGTTTCGACAGCGATGGCGACCAGGATAAAAGCAATATAAAAGACATGTGGGATATGGATTTCTGGACAGAATACCTTGACGATTTAGCCAGATATCGATACAACACTTTATCCTACTGGACAAAACATCCATTCACCGCCATGATTAAACTGGAAGATTATCCGGATGTGGAGGTGCATGATGTCATTGACGGGTACGGGAATTTTGTAAAACAAATGAGCATCGACGAAAAAATCGCGTTCTGGCAGGAAGTGATGCATCATGCCAAAAACAGGTCCATTGATATCTTTTATTTCACCTGGAATATCTATATGAACAATGCTGAAGGTAAATATGGCATTACCAGTGAAAGCATCAATGATAAAACCAAAGCCTATCTGAGAAAATGTGTGAAGCAGTTTTTAGTAACCTATCCGCATGTAAGTGGTATTGGTGTAACAGCCGGTGAACACATGCCTAATATGACATTTGGCGAAAGAGAACAATGGCTCTGGGAAACCTATGGACTGGGGATAATGGATCTGAAAAAAGAACAGCCTGACCGCCGGATCAGGTTTATTCACAGGCACTGGTACTCTTCCTGCAGTGATATCATGAACCATTTTAAGGATTACGATGGTGTTTTTGATTTCAGTTTTAAATATGCCAAAGCCCATATGTATTCAAGTCCGCATATCGTTTTCGAAGATTTTTTACTGGACGAAATGCCCGAAGGCACACAAAGCTGGTGGAATCTCCGAAACGATGACATTTTCTACACGCGATGGGGCGATCCTGAATTTACCCGTGAGTTTATCCTGAATTTCCACAAGGAAAAAACAGCCGGGTACCTGATGGGGTCCGATGGTTATACCTGGGGAAGGGTATATGTGGATAAAAATCCCGAATTCCTGGGCAAGCCGGAAATTAAAAAGCACTGGTACAATTTTATGCTTTGGGGCCGATTGGGATACAATCCTGATTTGTCAAAGGAGATCTTTAAAAACCATATCAAACTTCATTTCCCGGAAACCTCCCCTGATAACCTCTATGAAGCCTGGAAAACAGCTTCAAAAATAATACCCCAGGCCACCCGGTTTTTCTGGCGCGATTGGGATGTTTGGTGGTATCCCGAGGCTTGTAAAGCTCAAAAGCTTATGACCGTAAAACATTTTATGGCCGGAAGTACAATGGAAGGAAGCGGTATTCTGAATATTGCAGATTATGGCAAAAAAGTGATTAGCGATGAAAAGATCACAGGTATCACCCCCTTAGATGTTGCAGGTAATCTGGAAGCGTATGCATCACAGACGCTAAAGCTTGTAAGCGAAATAAAACCCAACAACAATGTAGAATTGCAACTCACAAAAAACGATATCACGGCCATGGCCCATTTGGGAGATTATTATAGTGAAAAAATCAGGGGAGCTACAAACTTATATCTGTTCACATCTACAGACGATTCAACCTACCACAAGAATAGTATTCAGCATCTTGAAAAAGCTTTAGCACATTGGAAGAAATACGTAAAAATAATGGATGCACAATACCATGGTCGGACTTATGCCCGTACTGGTAAATTGGATTGGAATGAACTAACCAGAGAAGTAGAAAATGATATTGAAATAGCAAAAACGATCGAGAAATTTAAAATTGAAATCAACATCGAAAATATAAAAGATGGTGATGAGTTTCCCTCAGGTACCGATTTAACAATAAATGCTGAAGTAAATTCAACATTTGCTACAAATCGTATTGTATTGCTGATAAATGGAGAAGTGGTTAGCCAGCTTAGTGAGAAGCCGTTTGTATGGAATGCTGATAAATACTCAGTTTTAAAAAACAAGAATGCCGGCAACTATATATTGGAATTTACTGTGATTGATGAAGAAGGCAATAAAGCAGAAAAAATGATTCAAATAACAGTTAAATGAGAACATTTAAAGCCTTTGATATGAATGGAATCAGAATGCTCCGATTATTGATAGCTGCTACCATGGCTACAGGAATGATCAGTTGCAGCCCTGAACAGATTCAGTCTGTAAAACTGATTGGCAGCAATGAAAAAATTACCTTTAAGCAGACCAACGATAAACTGATGCTGGATATACCTGCGAATAGACCGAATAAATATGCAGCCGTATTTATAGTACAACCAAAAACAATATTATGAAAAGAAGAAACATCTTCCTCTTAGCTATTTTAACTTGCTTTATATTTTCCTCATGCACAGGCAGATACGAGTTTAAATTTCAGAATCCGGCTTTTTCCATTGAAGAAAGAGTGGATGATCTTGTTTCAAGAATGACCCTCGAAGAGAAAATCTCCCAGATGATGAACGGTTCTCCGGCAATTGAAAGGCTTGGGATACCTTCCTACAACTGGTGGAACGAAGGATTGCATGGTGTGGCCCGGAGCCCTTACCCTGTAACATCATTTCCGCAGGCAATAGGAATGGCTGCAACCTGGGATGTAGAGTCTCTTGAAAAGATGGGGGATTATACTTCAACAGAGGGAAGGGCGATTTTTAACGATGCCACTAAAAAAGGCAGTGTTGAGATTTTTCAAGGCCTTACTTACTGGACACCCAATATCAATATATTCCGTGATCCGCGATGGGGAAGGGGTATGGAGACCTATGGAGAAGATCCTTATTTAATGGCTGAAATGGGTGGAGCCTTTGTCAGGGGTATACAGGGGAATGATCCTGTCTATCTTAAGGCTTCTGCATGTGCAAAGCATTATGCTGTTCACAGCGGACCGGAATCATCCCGTCATACCTATGATGCAGTTGTGAGCAAGTATGATCTCTGGGACACTTACCTTCCGGCCTTCCGTTCACTCATTGTAGACGAAAAAGTCTCCGGTGTCATGTGTGCTTACAACAGACTCTACGGGCAACCCTGCTGTGGATCTGATCTGATCATGAACGATATTCTCCGTAATAAATGGGGATTCAGCGGATATGTAACATCCGATTGCAATGGTATTGGAAATTTTTACAGAACACATAAGACTTCCCCTGATCCCCAGTCAGCCGCCGCCACGGCAGTCCTGCACGGGACCGATGTGGAATGCTCAACCCCTGGGAATGTATATGTATACAAGTCATTGATAAACGCATATGAAGAGGGACTGATAAAGGAGGATCAGATAGATATTTCAGTTAAACGGCTCTTTACCATAAGATTCCGCCTGGGAATGTTCGATCCGCCTGAGATGCTGCCTTACTCAGATATTGATTTATCTGTGCTTGAGTCTGCAGAACATAAGGAACATGCCTTAAAGATGGCCAGGCAGTCAATCGTTTTACTGAAAAATGAAAACAATACTTTACCACTTGATAAAAACCTGAAAACCATCGCAGTCGTTGGTCCCAATGCTGATGATGAGAGGGTGTTACTGTCAAACTATTTCGGCATGCCTTCTGAAATAACCACCCTTCTTGAGGGCATACAGGCTAAAGTGCCGGTCGGGACTGAAGTTCTGTATGAGAAAGGTATACGCCTTACTGATAATAAAGTCTTTAAGGAGTCGTATAATCCGTCGCTGTTCTCATATGACGGGAAGCAAGGATTCAGTGCTGAGTATTATCAAAACATGGATTTCGAGGGAAGCCCGGTACTTACACGACATGAAGAAAAAATAGATTACGAGTGGGGAGATTACCAGGTCATCTCCGGAGATGTTGTGGCACATATCCTTGGTGTCAGGTGGAAGACGATCTTTACGCCGGATCAATCCGGTGAGATTGCCTTTCAGATTAGTGCTGACGACGAATGCAGGTTTTTTATTAACGGAGAGGAAGTGCATAATGCAGGTAGGGCTCCATCTAATTATACACTAAACGCAGAGAAAGGGGAAAAGTATGAACTTGTTTTCGAATACCGGCAGAGAGGAGATAATGCCTATATAAATTTTACAACGGGTATAGTCGAAGAAACTGATGCAAAAACCATTGCAGGCAGGGTAAAAGATGCTGATGTAATAATTTATGCAGGAGGTATTTCCGCAAACCTCGAGGGAGAACAAATGGGGGTCCATATAGAGGGTTTCGACGGAGGCGACCGCACTTTGCTTTCTCTGCCCAAAGTTCAGCTGGAGATGTTGAAAGAGTTGAAAGCTACAGGAAAACCGGTTGTATTGGTTCTGATGACAGGTAGCGCTCTGGGAATTGAATGGGAAGCGGCCAAAATCCCTGCGATAGTGAATGCATGGTATGGTGGACAGGCGGGTGGGACTGCTATTGCCGATGTACTGTTTGGCGATTATAATCCGGCCGGACGCCTTCCGGTTACCTTCTATAAAAGCGTGGACGATCTTCCGGATTTTGAGGACTACAGCATGGAAAACAGAACCTACAGGTATTTCAAGGGTGAACCAATATTCCCGTTTGGATATGGACTCAGTTATACAACTTTTGAATATGTGGATCTTGAAATACCGAGCTTCATTACCAACAGTGGGTGAGGTAATGATTAAAGCCAGGGTAAAGAATACGGGGACAATTGATGGAGATGAGGTGGTACAGGTTTACCTGTCTCATAAAAACCCGGGCCTGAGGGCACCTATTCTTGCCCTGAAAGCTTTCATCCGGATTAACCTGAAAGCAGGAGAAAGCAGGGTTGTTGAGTTTAAGATAGGACAGGAAGAATTGGCACTTGTGGATGAAGAAGGCGTAAGGATGGTTAATCCCGGTGAGGTTGAAATATCGGTTGGAGGCTGCCAGCCGGGAGCACTTGCTCTTTCGCAGAAAAAAGCTGTTAAAGGAACTGTAACTATTACAGGTGAGAAATTGTTCATTGTTGACTGAGTACATTGAGAAGCAATACTGGTACAATGCAAAATAAGCTCAATACTTGGTAAAAATCACCCACATGGGTGTTTCAATTCGTATTCGATATGTAATTCTCAGCAACGCTTATATCACGATCAACCTGATCCATAAAGACTTCCCATGAAAACTTAATGTCCTTCACCTGCACCATAGATATGCGCTGATGATGATGCTTCGTGACATCTACAAGTTGCTGGTAATGCGTTTTAGCACCCTTAATAAAGGTGACAGCCTCTTTCTTTTTACTAAGGTCGCCTGTTATTCTAAAGGTTTCCAAAGCCACCGCTGCACGCAGTTTATGGGCAAAATAGAGACTCTGGTACCCCCAGGCCTGCACATCCAATATTTCACATTCCAGTGTTGGATTATCCGTTGAAATCGATTTTACAATGGAAAGGGCTTGTTCTCCTGACTGTTGTACCTGATCGGCAAGTTCAAGCGGGGTAACCTTTGCATCTTCAAGAGAACCGTCCAGCATATCTTTCACATAATCCCGAATACTTAGATAATCGGGATCAAGGACTTCAAAATCCATCAATTCCTCAAGAGACAGGAATGGAGATTCTTTATCATCATGCCCTATATTTTTATAAGTAGTAGGTACAAGCATGCCCTCGGCATACATCGTAAAGTCCCAGGTAGAATATATGTAGGATGCAAATAGCAAAGGCATCCGGCTGGCAAGTTTATAGGCCTCCACCATTTTCGTTCCAACTCCCTCGCCATAGCGATTGTCAAAATCAATTGCAAAGACATCATCGGTAGTCTCCGGATCGTATAACAACCGTCCCCATTGCTTGTAATAAAGCCACTGACGTTCCCAGGCATATGTCCAGTTGATGTGATCATGTCCTGGTACATGCATATAATCTTTGGCCGGGATGTAACACTCCGAGCCAATAAAATAACCGCCCACATAAGACTGGCCATTTTGTGCAATATGCTCCCGGATAAAATCGGGTTCACCCCAGCGCAGAATGAAGAAATCTTCATTACGTATCATCCATGTTATGGCATAGTTCTTTGGTAAAGGGTTCCAATATGCATCAGAAATAGAACCACCATGCACCTGCACCAGATCAGGTGTGGAATGTCCATGCGACCAGTTAAACTTTATCTCTACCCAAACAGGTTTAATAACATCCAGCGATTCAATCGCATTGCGGGTCATTGTTTCGGTGGCTCTATCCGTTGATCCAGGATCATTTGCCTTGGCCGTGAATGGAACGCGATGAATAAACTTAATCTTACGGTTAGCCTCTGCCATACCCGCCACAAAGGTACGGGTGATCCATTCCTCTCGTTCTTCAGCCTCCATATCATGCATTCCCTCTCCCAGGCTTATCCCTAAGCCCGTCAAATTTGGAAATTCATTTATTACCTGGGTAACGCACTCCCTGGTATAGCGCTCTATGATTGTATCATTATTGGATTCTGTAAAATGATTGCCCAAATCTGAATTTGCATCAGGAGCGTAATTCTTTATAAATCCTTCTGAAACAAAAATATTCCAATTGACCAGATAAGTTTCAATACCCCGGTCTTTAGCCATTTGAAACAGGGAGTGCCAAAAATTTTGCCATTCCTTTAACTCAGCATCATCAAACGAACAGGCCAAAGGGAAATTCGTTGGACGAATCATATATGAAAATGGATGTAATGACCATAGTGTAAGCGAATTAAACCGGTTATCAGCCATCATATCCAAAAAACTTTCCCAGTATTTAAGATCCCTTACGGTTTCTTTGTGCAGTTGCAATGACTCATCCCTGCGATAAGAGCCCCACGGGATATTAAATTTAATAGCCCTGAAGGGGAAACGTGAATTCACCGTTTTTTCAGGAACCTGATCCAGTCCATGGATATCAATCATATCGGCTAATTCGAGCAGCCCGTACATAGCTCCCAATTCATCAAGGGCACGTACCTCTATTCCTGCGTTTGCATGCGAAAGGGTAAAACCCTCCTTTTGAATCAACTCATCAGAAGTCAACATGCTTACACAAATCTCTTCTTTTCCCGTTGCCTCCGGTTGATTTACCAATACCGGTGAATACCCAATCGATTGTAGTGATTGCGATAACCTCTTAACACCAAAAGTCTGTTGAGTTGAGTGTTTATCAAACACCACGTTTATGGGCTTAAATTTCTCTTCATTCTGCGCATGAACATGTACAGAATAAGTCAGGATTATGATCCATATTATTATCAGCTTGTTTTTCATGATGTATTTGTCACTAAATAAGGTGAGTTCGATTTAACTCATTTATTGTAATCCTCTAGTTATCTGCAATCTAATTCTCCAAATGTTCATAATTATTTGTCGTCAGATGTATATAAAAATGGATTCGTCATAAATTAGTTGTTTCTACACAAACCAAAAAAGAGGAACCCTTGATTAATGTTGAAATCAAACTTATCGAAATTTTCTGTCATGTTGATGATTTTACCAGGTATTTATAAGAGTTGCAAACACACCAATACCGATTAGAATTATACTATGCGAATTATAAAAGTTGAAACAGATAAGCATCCTTGCCAGATCATGTCCCATTTTATTTGAATTAGACAATTTTTAATCTCGGATACGATACCTAGAGCCAATAACCGGTTAATAATTATCTCATATAAGGCAATTATTAATGCTTAATTGCCTTGAAACACCCATATCAGCTTAATAATTATCTAAACAAGATTTAATGGCCCCGATCATGTTCATTTTTCCCCGGATTTACATGCCTGCAGGGTAATCGGACTCGCCTTGCTGACCGAAAACCCGCAATTGACCGATATCGTGGCTGAATCCTAAAATTTGATTTTCCCCCGGCAAAGTCCATGTAATCCTCTTTCTCTCTCAATGTTCTTGACAAATACAACTGAAAGCTGTTCCTTTGTAGAGTCCATAGGACTTCAGTCATTTGCCAAACATTATTCTGAGCAGCAATTATCTGATTTAGAAGCCCTTTTAGAAATACACCAGACATACTTTATGAAACGAAGAACTTTTTCCAAAGCGCTGATATCTACTATCGGCCTAAGTGCCATTGGAGACATGGCATTACTTGCCAATCCCGGGCTTATCAATACAAGCGGAAATCCCTGGTCCTCGAAAGGCCTTACATTGGGAATAAGCCACCAGAGGCCGGATGAACTTCATGAAAAACATATTAATTATCTCAAACAGATGGGAGTGGAATATCTGGAGATCAGAATTCCGAGTGAACAAAGTTCCCTTGAGAACATCATAGAAATTCGTGATAAGGTTGAAAGTGCAGGCTTAAAAGTATTCGAAATTATGCTGGCTGATAAATATAACTTTAAAGAAGCTGCTCTGGGACTTCCGGGAAGGGATGAGGAAATCTTGTTCTTTCAAAATTTCCTCAGGGACCTCGGTAAAGCTGGTATTGACACAACAACATATGCCTGGCAAACGGGTGGTATTTATAAAACTGGAACAACGATAACGCGGGGTTGCAGGGCCCGATTATTTGAACTGGAGTCGGCTAAGGCTGAACCAGATTCATATGATAGAGATTTTTCAGAGGCCGAAATATGGGATAATTATGAGTATTTTATGAAGCGCGTTCTGCCTGTTGCAGAAGATGCTGGTGTAAGACTTCAGTTGCATCCTAATGATCCTCCGGTTAACCACAAGGGTATACCCAGAATATTTAGCAGCACGAAAGCGTTTCGGAATGCTATGGAAATATCGGACCACAGTCCTTATTCGGGGATGTTATTTTGTACCGGGACTTTCGGAGAAATGCCGGGACCCGATGGTAAAGGAGAAGATCTGGTGGAAGCCATTCATGAATTCGGGTCCAGGGGCCATATTTACCAGGTACACTTCAGAAATGTGAGCAGTCCCCTGCCCGATTTCCATGAAACATTCCCTGACAATGGATACCTGAATATGTATAAGGTGATGAAGGCGTTGGGAGAAGTCAATTTTAACGGGATGGTGGTCCCCGATCATGTACCTGTCTGTGAAAACAGTGATGCGGGACCCGAACGGGAGAAGCCTATATCTTTGGTTATATAAGGGCTTTGATACAGGCTGTGGATACCGAATTGGGGCGATCATAACCAATAGAAATAACAGGAGATTAATTCAAGATGATATATTAACGGCATGTAAATGCTTTTTAAAACTTTAACATTAAATGAGAAACAAATCGAAAATCCATACATCCTCACTGACCATGGTTTGTGTTTTACTGGGAATCTTTTTTGGGGGCCCTTCAACGTTATGGGGACAAAAAACAATGGATCCGGACTGGCAGCCTTCAGTCAAACTTGAGCATCCCTATCTTTTCTTTAACAAAGATGAAATTCCGGAGATACTCGCCCGGACCCAGCAAACCAAAGAAGGGCGGGAGATCATGGCCCAATTGAAAGCAGAATGTAACCGGCTTTTATACACTCCGATTGAGCCGGTTCCGCCTCAATCAAAAAATCCCAGATATAAGAGTGATGGAAAGTACAACAGCAGATTTAGTAAATACCGGCATGCCATGCTCACCCTGGCTTTCATGTACCAGATGACAGAAGACGAACGCTACGCGCATAAAGCCTTTGAATTTGCTGAGGCTATCTGCGACCTGCCGCAATGGATAATAAAAGCCCATGAATTCAATATCATTTATGACAGGGTATGGCCATGGAATGCATTGAACAGGGACGATCAGGTCGTTTTTAATTATGACATACGGACAGGAGATGTGGCCACAGAGATGGGGATCGCTTTTGACTGGCTTTATTCAGCACTCAGTAAAGCACAAAAAGACCGCATGCGTGGGGCACTCCTGGAGAATGCCATTTTACTTGCACGCAACAATTACGATTATCATTGGTGGGCTACTTCCTATAAATGCAATTGGAATGGCATCTGTTTCTCAGGTCTGGGCATTTCATCAATGGCTCTGCTAACAGAAGATCCCAGCCTCATTGATGTTGTCAGAGAGACTTATAACCGCATGGGACTTTTTTTAAACGAATTGGGTGATGATGGGGGTTGGCAGGAGGGTCGGGGCTACTGGGCATACGGTATGCGCGCAGGCATATTCTTTATGGAATCTATGCGCAGACTGTCCAACGGTCAATACAGCTTGTATGAGCATCCCAAATTGCAAAAGTATCCTGTGGATTTCGCCCTGTATGGCCTCACCGGATATTTTGGAGACGGAAGCGGAAGGGTCGTGGGTTCGACTCATTTGATCAACAAACTAACAGCTGAGACAGGAAATACCGATGCGGCCTGGTATCGGGCCAATATGATGAAGCAGGGAACAAGTATGTTTGACCTGATTTGGCCTGTGCCAGATGTGGAGCCCATAACTCCGAAGGTGGCTTCCCGTCATTTTTCGACCATCGACTGGGCCTTTATGCGCTCGGACTTCAAAAATCCGGACAATATTACCGTTGCTTGCAAGGCGGGCTATAATGATGATCCTCATCACGGTCACCTGGACATTGGTCAATTTACCGTCTATTGGCAAAAACAGTATTTCATCAGGGACTTGGGTCATGGGGGATTTGGCTATGATGAAAAGTATTTCAATGAGGCTCGCTGGAATTATGTGCCAGCATCAAGTATCGGGCACAATGTACTCTTTGTTAATGGGGAGGAACAAATCTCGGCAAAACATAAAAACCAACCATGGATGGAAGGAATTGGAGGACAAATCCTTGATTTCAGAACCAGTACTGAGCTTGATTATACCCTTATGGACCCAAGCAATGCTTATCCTGGAGAACACATGAAGTCATGGCGACGACACCTGATCCTTGACAAGCCTGACATGGTACTGGTACTGGATGAGGTCAGGTGTAATCCAGGTTCAAGCATCGAGGCAAGATTTCATCCTGGTGTTGATATGGAGGTGAAAGATAATCTCACTTTATTGACTGGGGAAAAGGGAAAAGTCATGTCCATTATTCCGCTTTTAAGGTCTAAAATGGAAGCAGGAAGACATGCCTACCTCCCGGTACGTGCTGAAGCCAGGATGATCTGGATCCCTTATGTGAGCAGTCTGACTTCTGCCGAAAGTAATAATAGTCTAATCGCTCACCTCGTTCTGCCTGTAGAGGACCTGGAACAAGCCAAACAGATCCAGCAATCGGTTTCATTTGAGGAAAATTCCGGAAATATGCAGGAGCTTTCATTCACTTATAATGAGAAAAGATATTCGTACCTGTTTAAGAAAGGTCCTGAAGGACTTGTTCTGCAAAAATAATGAAGTGTATGAATAGAGTGTTATCTTAAAGTCACCTGAAAAAATGAGATCCATATACATTAATAAACTAGTCTTTATCAGTTTTTACGTTGGACTTAGTTTTAGCACAGTACATGGACAACCCTACTTTGATACCTACGTGCCCAATAAATACGTGAAGGAAAATTTATTCTTAAACAGTGCAAGCGATACTTCTAAACCACCTGGATTTTTAGAAATAAAGGATAAGCTGCCATCTCCACACTGGCCAGGCCGACCGGATGTGATCGAGTTTTACTGGCGGACCTGGGAACTTGCCTTTAACAATCTACATCAGATTTCTGGAAAAAATGGTTTTATTGCTCCTTACATAGACCCCGCTTTTAATGGTAATATCTTCACGGAAGATTGCGGCTTCATGGTACTTTTTTGCCGTTATGGTTTTCGGGCATTTAATTTTCAGCAAACCCTCGATAATTTTTACAATAAACAGCATAAAGATGGATTCATTTGCAGGGAAATTAATGGGACTAATGGGAATGATGCATTCCAGCGCTTTGATCCCTCCAGTGCCGGTATCAATATTTTCCCCTGGGCGGAATGGAATTATTTTAACAATGTAAATGATACTGATCGGCTTATAAAGGTGTTCCCTGTGCTGTTGGCCAATTATCAATGGTATGGCGTTTACAGAAGCTGGCCGGATGGAAGTTATTTTTCCAGTGGCTGGGGATGCGGAATGGATAACCAGCCCAGGTTGCCAGAGGGATTCAATCCTGCCTTCAGTCATGGCCATATGTCATGGATTGATGCAACATTGCAACAGATTTTTGCAGCTAAAATATTGATCCAAATGGCGAATGTTCTTGACAGGTCTGGTGATGTCATTGAAGTTCAAAAAGAAGTTTCGCATCTGTCGGATTATGTAAACACAAAGATGTGGGATTCCAAAAAAAACATTTATGTTGATCGCTTCAGAGATGGTAGTTTGTCTGAAGTAAAAACGATAGGAACTTATTGGGCTCTACTTGCAGATGTAGTTCCTCCACCCAGATTACCAGGTTTTTTGGCTCATCTTTCAGATACTTCAGAGTTTAACAGGCCACATCGAATACCAACCCTCTCAGCAGATCATCCAAACTTTGATCCTGAAGGAGGGTACTGGCTAGGTGCCGTCTGGGCAATGACTAACTATATGGTCCTTCAAGGATTGACAAAGGTTGGAGCAGATTCCCTTGCATATGAAATTGCTCAGAATCATCTTGATAATGCTATCAAAATTTTTGAAACTACTGGTATTATATGGGAGAATTATTCTTCTGAATATTTACTAGGCAGTGGCCGCGAGAATTTTGTCGGAGAAGGCGGCCTCACTGGTACAGCTATACTGTTTGAGAATATATTGGGAATTCGATCAGAAGCACATACCAATACTCTTGTTTGGGATATTCGTCTTCTTGATGAGCATGGAGTTAATAATTATCCTTTTGGAGAGGATGGTATTGTAGATCTGTTGTGTAAAAAAAGGATTAAACAAACCGATGAGCCTATCTTAGTAATTTCTTCAAACGTCCCATTGAAATTAAAGTTGATCTGGGAGGGAGGGGAAAAAATGATTAATATAAATCCTATTCTTAAATGAATTTCCAGTTTTTGCCATGACCATCCATAAGGGGTACCTGTACTATAGTTCGGCTTTAATCCTGACCTTTATCCGTCAAAACTTTGGCAATAATGCAAGTAAGGTAGATGAGCAAGATGTCCAATCCAGGAGATGAACAATCTCCAATAAACTATACCCAGATGAAAATGTTTCGAAAACTAATCATCCCAGTGGCGATAGTGCATATGTTGATGCCTTCAGGGCTTGCCATTGGCCAGGACATCCAGCTCACCGGGAACAGTTGGAAAATTTCAGCAGATCTGGAAAAATCTGAAATGTCCATTGAATATGAACCACTTGGAATGGTACTCAACAATGTACAGCTGTTGATTAAAATTGGGGAAGACTGGGAGAAATTGTCAGACTGGCAGGTAACTGTAGAGGATGAACGATTGCTGATTCATACGGAGGATCCGGCTACGGACTGGACGATTTTCATCCGCAACCGGGTACTGGGAATGAGTTCATCCGTGAGCGAGGGTCTGCTCACCGCTGAAGCCGCCGCCGATGAGAACCGTTTTCCCGCCCGCATGATCGATTACAGCGGCAGTGCCAGACCTGTTGCATGGAAAGGAACCGATGAGATCGGGTATAGCTGGGGAGGCAAGCAGACCAAGAATATCAGTTTTCTTCCTGCAGAAAATCCTGATGTACTTTATCTTTCTCTGGGACAGGTCTCAAGCCGGAATATGCACTGCCTGTTTGATCGTGAGATGGACATCATGATCAAATTTCATAAGAGCGCTCAAATGCTTCGCTCAGATAAAGAGCAATTGCTGCACATATCCATGCCTGTTGGTGATGACATGATCGTAATGTATTCAGATTATTATACAAAGTATCTGGGACTTCCGGTTTATGAGCCGATGGATAATACCCTTTTCAAAAATCCTCCTGTCATGTGGAACAGCTGGACCAATTACTATTATATGGTAACTGAAGATGAAGTCATTAAGAATGTGGACTGGATCGTGGAAAATTTTAATGATTACGGACTCGAGTATGTGGTGATTGATGACGGACCTGAACGAGGGGAACAGGGCGAGCATTATTGGACGAGTAACTGGAGCAGGGAAACATTTCCGCATGGCGGTAAGTGGCTGGCAGATTATATCAGGTCAAATGGGCTGACTCCCGGACTATGGGTTGTTCCCAATGTCTATGCAGGTGCCCTGGAGGACCATCCGGAATGGTATCTCCGGAACAGGGACGGAGACCATATCATGGTCTATAATACACCAGCGCTCGATTATACCAATCCGGATGTTCTTGGCCACCTTTCTCAAATGTTCACAACCTTAAAGGATTGGGGCTTCAAATATTACAAATTTGATGCTGAATTTGCATTGACAGAATACATCCCGGATTTGGACAGGGGCAAACTGTATGACAAGAACATATCACAGATCGAGGCTTATAAGAACAGGCTATCCGTGATCCGGCAGGCTGTCGGAAAGGAAACATTTATTGAGGGCTGTCCGGGCGGTACACCGCTCCAGGGGATTGGATATTTCAATTCATATTTTAACGGAGATGATATTTATAATAGCTGGTTGGGCATGTATCCCTTTTTCCTGTCCCTCAATGCCAACCTCTTCCTCAACCATATTGCCTGTTACCTTATGCCGGGAGAGGGGATCTGTGTGAGTCCGAGAATCGATATTGAGAAGGCCCGAACAATTTATAATCCGGAATTTATCAGGGTGGCTTCATCTCGTGAGTCGGATATTTCCAGTGTCGGAACAACCATGAGTGAAGCCCGCACTATAGTAACCTATGCCTCATTGAGCGGAACGCCGTACAGTTTTGCCGACAGGCTGCCTGACCTGCCCGCAGAGCGGATTGACCTGTTAAAAAAGTCACTGCCCACCCTGCCCATTGTTCCAATGGATCTATTCAGCAGGGGTGGTTATTCAAGCTGGGGACTGTTCGAAGAGTTTACACCGGAAACATATGAGCATAATTTTCCACGCATAATTGATCTGAAGATCAATGCGGCTTCCGGCAAATATGATGTAGCTGCAGTTACTAACTGGACAAACAAAACCGAGTCACGGGAAATTTCTTTTGCCGGTAACCTGGGATTAGATCCGGAGAGGTCCTACCTGGTGTTTGATTTCTGGAACCAGGAATTCCTGGGGTTGTTCAAAGAATCAGTCGAACTGAAAATCGAACCCCATGATACAAGAGTGATTCATATCCACCCATCGCTTCAGAGGCCACAGGTGCTGGCAACCGACCGGCATATCTCGGGTGCCTACAGCATCGAAACACTGGATTGGTATATTGAAAATTTGACCTTAAAAGGTACTTCAAAAACCATAGTGGGTAACCCTTATTCCCTGTATATCTATTTGCCGGATGAGTATTTGCTATCAAGAATTAAATCCAAGGCAAAGGCTGTCCCAGAAAAAATAGACGACAACATCTTTAAAGTTACCTTTGAATCAGATGAGAAAATAACCCCCTGGTCCATACTATTTAAGGAATAATCATATCCATCATTAAAACCCCCTAATCATGAAAAAGATCTTTATTAGCCTGACAATTATTTTATTTTCTTCACTGGTTTTATTCGCCCAGCATGAGCCAACAAAAATATTTACCCTGTTTACATCGCATGGTTGTGGTTGTACAGGATCCGGAGGTGCTCCCATGACCTTTACATCAAACGAGCAGGTCTTATCTGACCTGCAGCAGGCATGTGAGGATGTGGATTTCATACTATGGGAAGGGACTCGCAATGATGCTTATGTAGAAATACAATTGAAAAAAAGCAGCTATGACGGTGTTCTGATCATCGGAGGTCTGGACGGTGATTACAGGCTGGCATTCACCGGATTGCCCACCATAACTGTGTATAATCTCTGGGAGTTTATGAATCAGCCTTGGGAACTATTCAAAACCGGGAAAATGTCTGTGGATCCTGTACTTACGGGAGGTGGCGATTATCAAGATGTTAAAATTTTAACCGCCCAGCTTGATAGAAGGAATCTTTGTGCTCCGTCGGTCAGTGAGAAAATGTTCCAGGATCTGGTTTACAAGGTCAAACTGATCAAGGCCATTAAGGAGCTGAAAGAAACCAGGATATTAATGGTGAAAAGATGCCAAAGATGAAATAATTGCATCGGTGAACTACAGGGGGGACATCAACCAATCATTTCCCCCGGACCATAATGAACGTTATCTGGATAATTTTAAACAGGTATTTGGTGCAGAGATCGTACAGGTAGAAGCCGAAGAATTTTATGAGACTTATCAAAGTATTAATATCAGCGAAGCAGAAAAAACTGCCCAGCAATGGATGGATGGTGCCGAAAGAGTGGAAGCCTCAAAATCAGAGATAACCAAAACAGCAAGAGGCTATCTGGCCCTGGATGAACTAAGAGAAAAATATAACTGCAATGCTGTGTCTACCCATATCAGGTCGGTTACCGGAAGCGGTGAACTGAAGGACCGGTATAATCCGGGAGTGGGACTGGAGCTTGGATTTAAAACTAGGGGAATACAGGCTGTCTGCCAGAATTATCCGGATATTCTTATGGGCCAGATACTGGCATATTCACTGACAGGAAGGACAAGTATGCTTGGCGATGTGATCTATGATATCTATAATGATGTAGAGATTGTGCTGCATTGTGGCATACCCATAAATCCTTTGGGTGATGAACGCCCGCTCCCCTATGTTATACGGACCCATGCGGAAAGCCCTGTACGGGATATACCTGAAGAACCTGGTTCTTCCACCGGGATGACGGTAGAATGGCCAGTAGGTGAGCCCGTTACATTCTGGGAGATGCATTCCCTTAACAGGAAGATAAGATTGCACACAGGCAAAACGGTCAATGGTTATGATATATATACAGGTGGGGAGGACATTTACAATGTAATGTGCACGGCCAAGGTAATAGCCAAAGTTGATGCAGAAAAAATACGGGACCAGCATTTGCCATACTTATACGGGATCCATACCAATGCAACGCTTGGTGACCTGAGGCAGCAGATGAAAGATATCGCTGTTTTGCTTGGATTTGATTTTGTAGAATCAGACAAATAATATTATATAACCACCAAATCAGAAAAACATGAAATCATTTTCGTTATTTAAGGATCGTTCTGCTTTCAGCCAGTTAGTTGTGATGGTATTACTTATGGGACTGATCAGTCCTAGCCCTGTATCCGCACAGAAGAAAATATATATCCTTACGGACCTGGAAGGAATTAGTGGTGTTTTCAAATTCGGGCAAACCCGGGAGAAGGACTCTCCATGGAACATCCATGCCTGTGAATATTTCATGGACGACCTTTCTGCGGTTATTCGGGGACTGCTAGATGGGGGAGCAACAGAGATCCTGGTTGTTGACGGACATGGAAATCAATGTGTCATTCCACATATGATGGAACCGGGTATAAAGTATGTTACCGGAGTACCCAGGCCCGGTGCCATGTGGGGACTTGACAGTACCTTTGTTGGGATGGTGCAGTTAGGGGCACATGCCATGATGGGTACTCCAGATGGGGTTTTGGCCCATACCCAGTCATCCCGAAGTGAGAACAGGTACTGGTACAATGGAGTAGAAAGCGGGGAACTTGTCCAATGTGCTTCGATTGCCGGATATTATGATGTGCCGACCATGTTGGTTACAGGTGATGAGGCGACCTGCAGGGAAGCTAAGCAGTTCTTTGGCGAGAATTGTGTAACAGTTGCCGTTAAGGATGGCATAGCGCGGGAAGCTGCCATATTGTATCCATTTGAAGAAACCCATAAAGCCTTATATGAAGGTGCCAAAAGGTCAATGGAGGCCTTATCCCGGTGTAAGCCGTATAAACTGGATATGCCCATCAAAGGTAAACTTCAGTATCTCGATTTGAATTCCAATCCAAAAAAACCAAAGCTTGTTACCAAGAATGCGGTCTTTCAGGATGCCCGGGATATTACAAAGTTTTAAGGTATTCCGGCTGCACTTTCTTATTGAAGCCCAAAATAATGCAAAGTAGTTTGATTACCGCAGGTCAAATGACCGAGCTGGCGTTGGATTTTCAGAAGAAAAAACCAGCTCGCCATTAATCGTCAACTGCTTTCCGTCCACCATAAATGCTTGAGTATATCCGCCACTGCCTTCATCAGTCCTAAGCAATAAAGCGGTTCCATGAAATCGAACTTCACCGCATGTCATCTCCTTCGGACCGTCGTAGGAAATGAGAAACAGATCCTCTTCGTATTTCAGGGCAGCACATGTTGCTGATTGCTCGGAGATTACTTGCCTTGATTGGACTTTCTTGATTTCATGTTCGCCTGGTGGCAGAGCTTGAATAACTGTTTCGAAATGGAGGGGCAGTTGCTGGTGGCGGCGGTAGATTATATCGTGGGAAGGGGAAATCGCAAACAAGGCGAACCAGCCACGCACAGGATCTGTCTGTCCAATGATATCGAGCGTTTCAAAGCTCCCGCCTTGTGCAGGAAGGATGGCCACGTTGCTGTGTTGGGTTTCCCTGGTAACCACAGAATTGTTCGGATTAATTTCCAATTGAACCGCTCGTGCCTTTCGATTAACGCCTTCACCCTGAATGATAGGAGCCGGGTGGAAGAGGAGGTCGACCTGATGTTCACCCTCGCCTAATACACGATCACAGACAATGGCGTATTGGCCCTTCAGATAGAAGATGCAGCGCTGATGTTGAACATCCCGGATGGCCGCATTCTTGTCTGCCTCACGATCCTGGGCCTTGCCACCCCAAAGCGCTGCATTTCGCGGCGAATAGGAGCGGCGATACCATCCCTCTCCAAAATCGAAAAGCCCGCCAATGACAAAACGCCGGTCTGGATCAGGCATCACTTCTGGCGGACCGAGTGCACGGTGTTGAGACAGCCCATCGATTACGATTGTGTTGTGACTCCAGGAGCCCCGCCAATATGGTTCGAATTCATCGGGTTTGTAAGAATAGATACTGGGATCGCCGATGAGTTCACGGCCACCGGCATAGTAGACAAAGTTAAGCTTGTCTTCATGTTGATGCCCACTGCCGAAATACCCTGCATCGAATATCAATACCTGACCTTCAGGTCCCCATTTATCACGCATCACGCAGTAACCCGCATGGGTGAAATCGTGCGACGGTTGCACCGGAGGTTTGCCCTCCCTTCCATTTGTGGCAAACCACCGAAAGTCATCCCTTTTAAAAAACGTTGCGCCAGCCTCCATAACCTCCACCGCGGGAAATCGTTCGGGATCTGCATCGCTCAGCATGGGAAGCGTAATGTCAGGGTAGGCAATATACTGCATTGCTTCCACACCCTCTTCATACTGCTCCAGGAGACTCTTCGGAATGGGCATGCTGAGATATCGCGCCAATTTAAGAGCGCTGGACATGGTTGTCAGTGGAAAACGGTGATAATGTGGCGAACCTTCCGATTGGAAACCGTCTGGAAGAAATGCACCGGCATTTACCCATGCCAACCGTTTCATGGCTGTATTATAAAACAACGGTGAAAGTTTGAATTCGGGAAAAAGCAGCGCGACACAAGCCAATCCTGAAGACTCCACCTGCAGCCAATTACTTCCATTCGCCGCATACATGCTGAGATATTTCCCATGATCCATCATCGAGCGTGCCATATTAAAAAGACATTCACGCTTAAAAGTGGGATGTTGTGAAAGTTCCAGCAATACCACTCCCCATTTCAAACCGGAACGTCCTCCTGCCTCAAGCGTTCGCCATTGCGCCGATGTTCTTTTGAAGGTCGGTGGGCTGGTTTCATACCACGAGTTGAACAAGCGGCAGAGGTGTTTCACGTATTTCTCATTCCCCGTGGCCTGATACGCCATCAACAGTGTCAATATCCAGGGATGGGCATTCATCCATACCCGGCTTTCAATGTCATTGTCGATTACCTTAGCCCAATCAACTTCTTCACCAAAATCAACGCGCCGGAACATATGTGCACGGAGTACAAAAATATTACGACAGTTATCGTCTGCATCTGCAATGTCTAATTCCTTCAAGGAGTTGATGTCGGGCCAGCCATGCTTGCTGGAGAAACGTTCGGAGAGCGCATCCACGTAAGCATGTTTGGCGCCCTGCAGGTTTCCGGCAGCCAGATTCTTCTCCACCTCACGCATATCCGGGTGATCAAGATCAATCTGAGAGAAAAACGCTTGCTCGCTAGCATGAATTTCCAAATTTTTATTATTTACCGGTACGGCTTCGATGATGGCTTTAGCCAGCTTTCGTTCGTTCTCGTTTCCCCTTTTATCATAACTTGTGAACTGACCCACACCAGTTCGCAGCCATTGTGTAGCAACCTCGTTGGTGACCATCTCTTTTTTGACGTTTTTTTGCAGCAATCCGCCTGTAAGCGACAACGCAACCACGGCCGCATTAAAGGTTCGACCGATCCGATCCTTGTCATTTCCACTATAAATGGGAAGCATCCACTGCAATCGCATTGCTTGCATTACACACAGAGAGGCCACCTCGTGCCGGGCGTCCTGCCTTTCTTTTGCCAGATAAGCCAGGCATTTGAGTTGCCTCGATGCCATGTTGCGGACATTCCATATGTCCAACTCTTGCCGATCTGCTGGAGGAATTGGATGTTCAGTTAAAAATCGAGATGCAGATGTTGCGAACTGAGGATCGTTGAGGCCAGGCAGACCGTCGTCCGATTCACATAATTCCAATGCTTCAGCAGGGAACTGGAATTCAACCTTCGCCAAAATATCACTGGCTCTATCAAGGTCGAGCTGGGATATATATTCTTGACTTGTGTCCGGATGTTGTGATAGCCCTCCGATCGTTGCTGATGTAACATATGTCTTCGCCTTAGCGGTATGGATATATGAAACAAGCAAAAGAATATAGAATATAGATAGATAGTTTTTCATAACATTTTTATATCATTTTTGCTCCCATGCTTCAATAATCCCTGCCAGTTTTGACATATCCTCTTCACTGGTGGCAGAGAGTATCATGGTTTCCTTTCATTACAATGTCTTCTTCTTTTGTCCGGTTATATCTTACCGGGGATATGCCTTCCCCGCAAACCAGCACATTATCCTGTACCAGGTTGGTCGTCGCCCTGTGAAAACGCAGCGGTGATCTGGCAATTTCATAGATCAGATTGTTGGCAACAGTAACATCGGTTGTCCCCTCATCCAGGAACATTCCATTGCTTTCGGCCCGCCCCGCATTGATATCCACATGATGAATGTGATTGCCGATAATTTGGCCACCTGGCTGTAATCCAAGCATATAGATCCCGCCCCCGTCACTGAGGGTTTTAAGGATGTGGTGAATATGGTTCCCTTCGATCCGGACTTCCCGGCAGGGGGTAGGTTCCGTACTCCAGTGCCAGCCAACCGAAATACCCGAATAGGGCAGATTTGAGATCTGGTTATTTTTAATAAGTGTCTGCGCGGTTATTCCACTCCAGATACCTACAGAGCCGTAGAATTGTTGCCCGGTTTCTGAAATATCACAGTCTTCCACCCGGTTACCTGTGGCAACCTGTTGAGGGACTGATTTCCACCAGGGAGAACCGTCTATCATGCGGTCCCTGCCCTCCCCTATCATTACCCCATTACCGGAAATATCAGAAAATCTGCAACTGGAAACAGCGCAGTCACGGGATCCAGTCCCAAATCTCAGTCCGGATCCCCCCAGATGGATCAGGGTGCAATTTATAAATGAACAATTCTCGGTCCACACTGCTTCTATGGCAGCAGGAACAGTATTCCAGGCGGGGCCTCCCCCACGTGGATCAAAATGGCAAGCCTGTATCCCGGCATACCCCTTATCCGGCAGGGTATATGCACAATGCATGAAAGTAATACTGTCAAAGCTTAGATTGCGCAGATAATTTCCTTCTGATCCTTCCAGGGTCAGCAGGTTTTCAGCCTGCGGGGCGATGATCTCCAATGCCCCGGGGTTTACACCTTCCGGCAACATCAGATAAAGCAACCCTGTCTCCGGGTCAAGATACCATTCGAAGGGCTGGTCTAAAAAAACAGGGGAGTTTTCCAGGAAGTAACGGGGGTTCGACTCCCAGTTTGTAATCGTAAAAAAACCTATGTTTTTAGCTCCAATTGAATCAAGGGCCGTGATTTTATTTTTTTCCCAGTCTATATCTTTAAGATTGATTCGTGTGATAGACCAGTCATGTAGAAAGACCAGCTCAATCTCCTGGGATTCATAAGGAAATGGAAAGTCTCCCGGATTGAAAAAGAAATTGGTGCGGTTATCCTCACCCTCTTTCGCTACCCTTAGGTAGCCCTGGTTTGGGTGCCTGGCCCTCAACGCCCGTTCCCCATCGATGAACAGTTCTCTGAAATTCCAGGGTCTGTCATTTACTGATGGAACACTGGCTATCCAAATACCATTCTCATACTGTTCCCAGTCAGTGATTTGTTTCCCTCCGGAAATAATGGGTTTCTCTCCCTCAACGGCTTTGTAGGTCACCATGAAATCATCCTTCCCGGAATCTTCAGGCTTGAAAATGATGGGGTCGCCCACCCTGTAAATGCCGCTATCCAGGTAAACTGTTATGTCAGCCTGCTGTCCGGATTTCGAAATAGACCGTACTGCTTCAGTTGCCTTTTCTATGGTAGCGAAAGGTTTTTCCCTTGTGCCGGGATAAGCATCATCTCCGCCAGGGGATACATAAAACTCCGAGACCTGATTACAACCGGCAGCAAATAATATGCTTAAAGCAATAAAACAATAGAATTTAGTTCTCATATTGGTTTACATTTCAGGACGTAATAAAAAACCTGTTCTCCCTGGTCATTGCCGGGTTTCGAGGTGATGTGAAACCGGGGATCTGCCCCTGAAACTTTTCCTTTCCCGGTCTCAGTATCATATTCAGTAACTTCATATTCCACATCCTTATTCAAACCCCTGAGTTCAACTTCTTTATCAAAGGCCTGTTCATCAAAGAAGGCATAATAAACCGTCCCATCATTTTTCCTGATCACATATCCTTCAGGTTTATGGTATTCAATATCGTACAAACCCAGGTACTCTCCCCTGTAGAGTTCTTCGCTGGCATACAGGTCCATCCATTTGCGGGCATGTTCAGTCCCTCCCAGTTCGGCCAGTTCCCAGCGCAGTGAAGTGATAACACCACCGGTCGCTACACTCATGGCCGGTTCGCCGGCTATATTGTTATAATTCATTTTATCAACATAACCATCTCCGGCAGGTGCAAAGGATCCCCTGAAAGCCTTGATCCAGCGCATTCTCCATCTAACCTGCTTGTTGGATGTGGGATCAGAAGCATCCCCCAGCATATAATAAGGGTACTGGTAAACATCATGTACCGATGCGCAGGCACACATCCCGGTCCACCCCTCATCTGGTTTTAGTTCCATGATCTTATCCTGCATGATTTCATAGGCGAGGTAGTTATTCTCAACACTTTCAGACATAGAGGAATGATGGTGGTCCACAGCAAAGCAGGGCAAGGGGTTCTGGTCCGCCCAGTCTGTATATAATCCATCCACATCCCACCTGTGAATGATCTTCTCCAGGAGTGTGTCCCTGGCAAAGCTAATGAACTGGGGACTTGAGGGACAATAAGTATATTTGGATTGCTGGCTCTGGTACAGGCTTCCATCTTCATTTCTTACCAGGAGGTGTTCCAGTCCCTCTGCTGTATTTGTCCCCAGCAGATCAAACCACAAATAGACCTTAAAGGACTTATTCTTATCCTTTCCCCATTGTGCTTTGTGAGCCTCTTGAATAAAATCAATAAATGCCTGCTCGCTGCTGAACTTTGACGGATCAGGATCCCATCTGCCAACTATATCAAACCATCCGTCATCCAGCATAATGGCTGGAAAACCATAATCAGCCAGCTGGTCCATTTTGTCTTTTACCTCCTGAAGGGTAAAAACCCCGGAGCCTTCCAGGCTATTCATACCCCAGGTCTTCCAGTATGGTTCATAGGCCTGGTCGGGATACTCAGACGGCATTCCTTTGCGGCCTTCTTTTTTCAGGGCGCCATTAAGAAATTGACCAAAACGTCGGCCTGCCTGGAAAAAATCACCATGATGCGTACAAACTGCACTTTTCCAGGTTGTAAAAGATGCCCCATTTGATAAAACCTCTGGAAGCTGGCCGTAACTATCTTCCGGCGCACTCATAAAACCAACATCGACCATTCCATCCTCAACTGTTTTCAATGAAACATGATGGAAGCGGGGGATCCCTTCAACATGAAAGACCGCCATCCCCATTTCAGGACCCCATACATCAATAAAAGGTATGCCCGACAAGTTACTGCCGGAACCGGGAATCAATAAAATCCTCATTGCATGTGTCGGTGATAGCCACATTTGTCCAGGTCTCACCCCATTGTTTATTGAGGGGCTGCAAATACCGGAAATCATAGCTGCTGGCTGTCGGATCGGTTAATTTCCTGTCCAGTCGGTAATTATTATAGTATACCCTGTTGATATCAAGATCTTTACCTGTGCGGTTGGTATAGGTACACCAGCTTACTGCAACATCTGGATATTGCTCATACATTTCAATAAACAGGGACCTTTCAATTTCTGAATCACTCCCGATCAGGGTCAACCTCTTTCCCGGTCCGAACTCCTCATCCTCAATATCCTGGATCTCATGCGAAGAGATTTTAAAATTCTTATAGGCAATATTGTCAAGTACAATAAAATGAGGGGGCAGAGGATCTGATCCTGTCCTGCCTTGCCGGTTCATGGATAGAATATTCCCGTTTACCTCAAATTCAACTTTGCAATACATTAATTCATCGATAATGAGATGGATATTCTCGTTTTTCAAATGTATCATGTCACCTTGAACATCCAATGAAACAGGTGACATTTCCGGGTCCCCGCACTGTATCAGGAAAAGGAACATGGATATAATACAGGCGGAAATAAATTTTTTCAATTCCATCATAAGATTTAGAATTATTATTGTCTGATTATCAGGGCACGCTCAGCTTCCTCCAGGTACATCATGGCTTCATCTTTTTCTGCCTCACTGTTAAAATTTGAAAACAAAAAGATCCAGTTTCGGACGGCCTTCTGATAGGTTTTCAGGTATGCTAATGATTTTTCAACATGGACGGGTTTATTTTCCTGCAAAAAATATACGGGATTGGCATGGGCAAATACCGTTAATCCTCTCGGCAATATTCCCGGCGTGTTCTGGGAAGTTACCCGTCCTGCAATCCAGGCACTTTCTGACAAGGGAACATCCACTTCCAGGTCCAGTTTATAGATGTCGCGTGGCGTATAGTAATCAGGAAGGATCTCCCATGCAACAACATTGCCATTGACGACAATCTCCAGCCTGCCGAATGGGTGTAATGATCTGGCTTCTACACGGACTTTCACGGTTTTTTCTCCTTCGAAATCAATGATCTCTCCGGAAAGAAAATCATCAACAACGAAATCCAACATCGGGCCATTGGAAATAAAACCTGTCCCGGATTTGAGTCCCTCGACCCACTTATCATAAGTCGCTTCCCCTTCGAGGTATATATAATGCCGGTTACTGCCAACCGGGATATCCTCTCCCATTTTATCCGAACCAGCGGTGAGTGGAAGCCTGAACCCGGCATTCAGGTATTGATAATACAGGTCCATGCCCCGCATGACCGTAAAGTCTGTCTGGGACATCCCTGAATAGTCCCAGGGTGTCCAGTGGCTGGGCAGCTTTATGGGATCATCATAGGTCATCAGTTCCAGGGCATCAATCAAACCAAGGGGAATAGCAATGGCAGACTCTAATCCCGGCAGATTGGAAAAATGGGCCCAGACAGTTGTGGCCTGATGCTGTTTGGATTCTTTTAACCTGGGGGACAGAAGCACATGCGGATTATTGGGTCCCATAAAGTTTAACTGTCCGCCGAAATAAGCATAGGGTTCAATAATCTTTTTTAATCCCAGCAAACATACATGCCCCAATTGCCAGTCCCTTATTTCCTGGCCAACATAGACAAGATGTTCCGGTGTTGAAACCTTATCAAGTTCACCTGTAAATTTCTCTCTGTCATAGGTAAAATCACTGGTCAGCAGGTTTACAACATGAAGGTCCTCTGCCCGCATCTGCAAATGTGCAGATGATGTCTCCAGGAAATGGACATGGGTATCTCCACTGTAATAACCCAGTTCAGGCATATTGATCCAGCGTTTTAGTGTGAAGTCCTTAACCTTTGACTCTGAATCAGATAGAGTCAACAATTTCAGTGACCGGAAAAGTTTCAAGTCCGCAACGGATCTCAATATGCAGGCTGTCTTCCATTGTTGTCACCCTGAATGATCCATCGACATACCAGCGTTTTTTACCCAGATAGTTGACAAATTCATGCTCACCATCAAGATTGATATCCATTCCGTTGCCGCCAGTTACAGATACTGTGGCGGCCATCGGAAGGCCGGATTCTGCACTGAGAATACGGCCCTGGAATGTTTTTTCTCCAGCCCCATTCATACTATTAATGATTACACAAGAAAACAGGGATAATAATATGGTTCTTAACACTTTGATCCCTCCCTCCTAGGTGATGAACCTGTGTGTTTCCGGGTCTATCCCGAGATTTGCAGCCATTGTGCCTCCCCACATTTTTTCCCGGCTTGCCGCTGGGACATTATTCGCATCCAGCATTTTGGTAAATCTTTCAATGTTGCCGGGTAGTCCTTCCGGGGATTCATCCGTACCGAAGACGATATGTTCCCAGGCAGCGGGACCACCCTTTAGGGTATGCGGATTGTTCTCCCCCTCCTCATCTGACCACCAAAGGATTTCGCTCATTCTTGTCCAGCCGGCCGAGTTTAATGAATTTAAACAGGGTTGATCCCGTAACATCAAAGAAGAGGTTGGCATTCCAGCGTGCTGCTTCAGCCGCTTCATCATACCAGGGATTTCCCAGGTGTGCACCCTGTATCTTTATTCTCGGGAATGCGCGGCACAGCGTATCCAGATACATTGGCCGCATTCGTGATGAGGATGTCCAGGCTGGCTCATCCTGGGCACGACGGCTGGAAATACCGGTGTGGAAGAGCAGGTACAACTTATATTCTTCACATAGCCTGTAAGCCTGAAAATAGGATTGGTCGTCAAAGTTTTTCCGGGGACTGTGAAACTTCATGCCAACAAATCCAGCTTTTTTGAACATCTCGATCTCCCGAATGGCATTGGGGTTATCCAGGTCCACGCGGCCATAACCGATGAATACATCAGGATAAGTTTTTATGGCTTCCACCATTAACTCCATATCCTCTATCCAGGTAAGTACGCAGGCCATGGCATTGTAAGGCCTGTAGATCCGCACCATATCTTCTACCCATTTCTCAGTGCTCCCGCAATGAATATGTGAATCAATAATGAATTCAGGAGGGGCAGCTGATCCGGCATGTTCTTTCATTTCGGCAGCCTCCGCCCTGCTGCTTTGCAAAGCAGGAGATATCAAAGTGGTTGCCGCAGCAACTTTTACTCCTTTATTAAAAAATTCTCTGCGTCCGATGTTGGTTGATGATTTTTTCATATTTATTAGATTTTAGTTTCTATAAGCATCCTGGTTCTTAGCCTTTTCTATAAAAGCCAGCATATTTTCAAGCGGAACATCCCCTTCCACATCATGAGAAGGAGCAAATACATACCCCCCTTCCCTGCCCAGATCCAGCAACCTTCCACTCTCCTCAATTACGTCATCCACACTTCCGTAGGGCAGTATCCGCTGGGTGGATAACCCCCCGTGGAATGAGAGCCGGCCTCTATAGGCTGGTAATATTTCATAGATATCCATGACTTCTGGCTGAAAGGGATTGAAATTATCCAGTCCGATTTCAACCAGCGGATCAAAAAGTTCGTCCACATCACCACAGGAATGGATAAAGACATATTTGCCGGCATCCTTTACTACCTTGAATATCCTGGCCAGATAAGGCCTGATAAATTCATTCCAGCATTCCTGCCCCATGATCAGTCCCCTTTGCTGTCCCCAATCATCTCCCAGCTTGATAGCGTCAATATCGAATTTGAGGGCGTACTTAATCTGTTTGATGTTGTAATCGCAGATGGCACTCATTAATTCGTGCACAAAATCAGGATTGATGACAAAGTCCATCAATAAGGCCTCCATACCCCGAAGGGTCCAGGCCCTTTCATACATCGAAAAACCGATCTCGAATAAGCGGAAACGGTCCGGGTACTTTTCCAGGAGTCCGGGTATATCACTGAAATACCGGTCTGCCAGAGGGTCCGGGAAATGGTAGCCTTCCAATGTGGGTTGGGGTAGCACCTGGCCTTCCACATTTCCGATATCCTTATCAATCGACCGGTCCCATATGACGCCGAAAAAATCCTTAAAACGGTCATTCCCAATATCTTCAAAGTAACCGATCTCATCACCCAGGACCAGAAAATGGTTGTCTGTGATATCCATAATGTCTTCTGAACCATAATGATCCATCAGTTTCTGCTTTGCTTCAACTGTAAATCCGAAATGCCAGGGAACATAGGGAGGCTTCTTATGTTCCAAGACCGTTTTTACAACATCCCGTTTGGTCATGCATTTTCAATTAGGTGATATTTAATATATCTTCATAGACAAATTTACTGTTAAGTATTTTAATAATGGAAAAATTTGGGATTAGTTCACGCAGGAAATTTATAAAATCTGCTGCTACCATAGGAAGTCTTCCTTTTCTTCCCCTTTCCCTGGATCTATTAAGTAAATCAGAACTCATGGAACTTACAGAAAACCCAAAAAGTATCATCGGCCATTATGGTCCATGGGCCGCTTCATTAATGGACGATCCTGCACCCCTGTCATACAGGCACCATAAATGGAGTGATCTTGAACAATGGCGAGGATTGGCCCGGGAAAAACTGATGGAATTGCTGGCTGCCCCGGATACCGGTGGTATTCCCAAAGTAACAGTAAACAAGAAATATGTATATGATGGCCTGGAAATATCCGAGATCAGCTGGCAGTTACCTTACGGACGGCCAACAGAAGCCATTATGTTAAAGCCGCAGGGAGCAATAGGACCCTTGCCCGCAATACTGGGATTGCATGACCATGGCGGTAATAAATACCTGGGAAAACGGAAGATCACCCGCACATCTGATAATACGCCTGATTTTGTAATTGCCCACCAGGAGGATTCTTACGAGGGACTTCCATGGGCGAATGAGGCGGCCAAACGGGGATATGTCGTACTGGTCCATGATGCTTTCGCCTTTGCCAGCCGCAGGATAATGTACCAGGATGTGGAGGGTATCAGCTGGGGACGATGTGACGTGGAGGGTAAGTCTGATGCCGACCCGGAAAATCCGGAAAATATTGAAGCATACAATACCTGGGCAGGCTGAACATGAGGACATTCTGTCAAAATCCCTATTCTGTGGCGGGACAACCTGGCCGGGTGTTTTTCTGGCTGAAGACAGAAGGGCCCTGGATGTACTGGCTGACCATCCCGATGTGGATCCCAACCGCATCGGATGTGGAGGGCTTTCTGGCGGGGGACTCCGGACAGTTTACCTGGGGGGAGCTGATCCTCGTATCAGCTGTGCCGTTTGTGCAGGATTTATGACCACATGGAATGATTTCCTGCTGAATAAATCATACACCCATACCTGGATGACCTATGCACCGCTGTTACCCAGGTATATGGATTTTCCCGAGATCCTGGGATTGCGTGTACCTCTGCCAACCATGACGCTTAACGATATAGATGATGATCTCTATACCATGGATGGTATGACCCGGGCAGACCAGATCTTAAAAGAAGTCTATACCAAAGCCGGGGCCGCTGATCATTACAACGGCAGGTTCTACCCCGGTCCCCATAAGCTCGATGCCGAAATGCAAAAGGATGCATTCGACTGGTTTGACAGGTGGCTGAAGGGCTGATTAAAGCAGTTGCTTCCGGTTCTCATAGATCTTCTGAACGGCATTCACAATGTCATCCATGTCTTTACGGTCCGCCAGCAACATGTTCTGAAAGAACCAGACAGCTTCCTTGCATAATTGTTCATTATCCGGCAGGTTCTTCAGCTCCTCGCGGTAAGTGTCCAGTCTCTGCTTTGAGAACAACCTGGTATAACCTCTGGAAGTCAAAGCTTCCTCCATCAGGCCGTCATTATACTGGGGTCCGTATCCCCCGGAACATGGTACACCCTCAGCCTTAAGTGCCTGCAAAAATTTGGCCCTGGGCAGATCATCAAAATGCTCTTTTTTATAGCGGAAAGGATAGAGGTGGTATGCCGATCTGTCTGCCCCATCTGCCAGCTTATAAGGAATGATCCCGGGGATATCTTTCAATTTTGAGTTCAGGTACAGGGCATTTTCAAGGCGTTTATCCGCATCTTTTTGGGCTCTTTCCATTTGAGACATTAAGATCACTGCCGGATACTGCATCATTCTCTTATTCCCGCCACGGAAAGGGTAGCCGGTAAATTCATTTTTACTTTTACCATATGCTCTTCCACAGTTATGATAGGAATGGCAGAGATCCATGATCTTATCATCATTCCCGGTAACAGCTCCTCCTTCTCCGGATGGTATATGTTTCGAGTTCTGGAAACTGAAACAGCCCAGGTCTCCCAGGTTGCCACATTTTTTACCATCATATTCAGCCAGCCAGGCCTGGCAGGCATCTTCAATAACCGCGAGATTATGTTTTTTTGCAATGTCATTGATACGGTTCATATCACATGGTAAACCAAGGATATGCACAGGAAGGATGGCCGTGGTACGATCCGTGATCTTTTCTTCGATCTTGTGCGGGTTGATGGTAAATGTTTCCTGGTCTGTATCTGCAAAAACGGGCAGTGCCTTCTGGTTAAATACTGCATTATAGGTGGCGATAAATGTATAGGGAGATACAATGACCTCATCACCTGCATCAACTCCCAGTACATGAAGAGCAGTTTCCAGGGCGGTTGTTCCGCTTGCAGTGGCAAGGGCACGTTTGACACCGATCAATTCGGCATAGGCTTTTTCAAACTCGTCAACTTTAGTACCCCTGGCCCTGTACCAGTCTCCACTCCGGAGAACCGATAACACAGGTTCCTCTGCATCAGCGTCCCACACCGGCCATTCCAACCAGGTATCTGTTCTCACAGGACTACCTCCCTTGATAGCCAGCCCGGAGGCCCAAAGATGATTGGGATTTCCAAAAACAGGTGCTTTGTATGCAAGGAGGGCTCCGGCCGTTCCCACAGATGCACTGGCAATAAATTTTCTTCTGGAAAAATTTTTCATTTTCATGACTTAAGGTTTGTTATTTAACGTATTTAGTAGTTCGCCTATTCTATTCCTGTACTGGATCAGGGCCTGTGGATCTTTATTGTATTCAGTTGGTCCGCTTACCAGCTCTGACGGTAAGGTAAGTAATTTACTGGCTTCTTTGATAAGTTTTTTGTTTTTTCCTCCATCCTCAGCAACTGCTTTTTCAAGCAATAGCAGATACTCATAATCCTCTATGCCATCACGGATTTTTTCCAGCCGCAGGCATGGTATAGGGCCATCAAAATATTTTATTGACCGGTCCCCGGGATCTCTGTTCGGCGGATAGAAGAACCGGCCATCCCCATTGCCCCATCCTGATTGTTTTCCGTAAGGCAAACCATAACCTACGGTATAGGACATGGGGTCTTCCCATGGATTTTGCAAATAATCTTCCGGAGATGCGGTGTGGGAGTTCCAGTAAATAGCTGACCAGATCAGGATCCCTTTCAACTTGAATTTATAGGACAACCAGAGCCACATTCTCATATTGATATCATCGTGGTCAATAAAAAGGCTCAAATAGGGTGATTTGGGACAACAGCATACATATGACCAGAATTCCGTACCCTGTGCCACCAGGTCTTTGATGATGTCTTCATCCAGCCGGCCGATCACCGTACAACTGATATCTGTAATATCCATAATATCCGGACCCGGTTGATGCTCCGTAATGAAACGGGTGATCCTGGGGGCAGACCGGTGTAGGATCTCCATTCCTTCCCGAACAAATGGGTAATTCTCGGTATTGGGCTCATCAAACCAATATACATATTCACGTCCCAGCCAACCCTTTTCTTCAAGATGGTCCTGAACCATTGTCAGGTATTTTTTCATTAGATAATCATATTCAACGGTTCCCTGGGCAAACCCTCCAAAAACGCCCCTTCTCTGTGCATGGAAACTACCCGAAGGCAGGCCCTGCAATGGCAAATGATAGGCATTGAAACCCAGCTCATCCAGGTATTTTTCTCCTGCCCTGTCAAATGCAGTAAAATCGACCTGAAGATCCATGTCTTCCGGATCCACCTCAAAATCACCCTGGGGCAGGAGATTGTTGCCATTCTCCGTATTGAAGAAACTGACCTCATCAAACCAGGTCGTCCCTGTAAAACTGCCTGAATTGCTCCGGAACACCGGAAAAAGGTGTATGGTCACATATTTGACCTCTACACGGAACGGCCTTATCTTCAGGGTATCGGCCTCCCATTTTGCATGACCTGTGAATACTTCAATCCTGTTCTCAAAAGGCATTGCCTGCTTCCCCTCATCGTAACATTTTACAAGCATACAATACTCCTGTTCCGGCAGGGCGGTCCGGGCATACCAGGTGAGAGCATAAGATCTCAAATAATCTACTTCAATCAAGTCATTGTTATAGGCCTCAATATTGCTTTCCACGTCATTGTCCGTCACCTTGAGTGCCTTCTCTCCGCTGTAAACGGTATCACTGGTAAAGATGCCTCCTGTCCAGTCCAATCCATCTATATTTACATCCATTGGATACAGGCTGAAAGGAGCAGTGGGGGCAATTTTATACTCAGCCATCATGCTGTAATATTTATCGGTGACTTCCCGAAGTTCATCGAGGGACTCGAGATTATGATAATTCCGGATCATATCTGTATGCATACCAAAAGAGGACCGCATGCTTGGCTCTTCAGGAATGGCAAAATTCCAGACTTTTACTGATACGGGTATTTCCCTGTTCCAATTCCCCGCTGTAAGTTGTATAGAACCGGTGTAATCCCCGGGAACTGCATCTGCCGGGATCTTTACCGTGATGAAGAAAGGGTGGTTTTTTCCTGTCTGGAGGTTTACGGGCTCATCGAGTAATGGTAAAGGATCCGGGTACCAGCCCCTTTTTCCATAGCCATCTGTTGGCCGGACCACCTCTAAGTACTCCACTTTCCGGACGGTAATTTGTTTATTCGATATTATGGCTCCTGACCCGGATCTCAGATCTGCAGCCTTTATCCTGAATCCATTCATGGCCTTATATGGCAGCACAATGACCTGTACTGATTCAAATTCATTCGCCGCCGCTGATATTTGAATGGGGATGGGTTTGCCCTCAGGAAGGGGATCATTTTGCATGATCTTATAAGCACCCTCAGCCCACCAGACAGCGCATGACTCATCTGTTCCGATGGCATAACCATAATCCGCACCCATGTGTATTCATTCCACCAAGTAAGAATACTACACTCATTAAAAGAAAAAAGATCTTTAGCATTGAAGGTCTCATGATATTATTGTTTAATTTTCGTTTAGCCATCTCAATAGTTCCTTAAAAGCGGATTGTTCTTCCTTCCTGAAAATATAACTGAAATTTTCACTTCTTCCTTTTTCAGCATATACATTTTCGGGAAAGGCCAGCATCTCCCCTGCCCTCACCTCGTCCAGAATTGTTCCATTGGCAGATAGTGGATTAATAATCTGTAGCTTAGCTGGAAAGAGTGCAGACATCAGGTCGGGCAGATCATACGCTTCAAGGGCTCCAGCCACTGTGGAAGGTATAAACCCGGGTGAATATTCATGGGACAGTGCAATATCTGCAAAACTTAAAAACGGCTGTACCAGGCAAACTTTTTGAATGGTCTCCTCGAAGACAGCGGCATGAAGGATCTCACTTCCAAGTACTCCAACAGAAATGGCAGAAACTGATTTATGATCAGGTAGACTGGCTTGAATAAAATGCACCATCCTGATTATATCTTCCGCCCTCAATCCAACAATGGATTTACCTGTCAGTATTCCTGCAAACCACTGGTTATAAGAAATGTTTTCGATATATGCATCCCCCTTCAGGTATCCCGGTCCCAATTCACCTATCCCCGGCAGGTCCCCCAGCAATACACTATAACCTGCTGCCACCAGCTGCATTGCCAGGCTATCCATGTTTGCAGCATAATTCTTCCCTTTATCATGCAATAAAAGAACAGCCTCTCTTTTACTATTTTCAGCAGGCAGGAACAAAGCCATTGGTATCATATACTCACCGCTTCCCGGTATCAGGTATTTTTCCAGTTTGTAATGGCTGCTTACATAGCGCCCCGAAAAAATCTCATGGCCCGGTTTGCTCCGGGAAAAAAAATCCTGAAATCCCGGCAGCCACTTCGGGTACATCTGACAGATGTTCATTCATATGGCTGCGTTTGGATTCCAGTTCTGCCACCTGCTTCTCAACAAGCTTTTTATTAAGAGAATAAAGGGTTTCTCCTTTTAAAGAAGTGGCAAGCTGTCCGGTTTCAGTAACCCAAAGTTCATCCTCCGCTATGGTTTCTACCTCAAGATCGCCTGCATCGCCTGGATTATTCAGATGCTTCTGAAAAAAGGCATAAATGGCCTCCCTGTTCTTCGTAGTGAACCCGTGAACATGATCTTCTTCTGTCATCTGTAAATTGCCTTCTGCGCCCAGGGCTCTGAATGCCTTACCGGCCTCCTGAAATGTCTCCCTGGCCCCCTGTATGCTGAAAAAGTCCCGGGTGTTACTGCTGATCAATGTGGGCTTCGGAGCCCTGGCTTCTAAAAGATCCGGATGATCAAGACCCTGGAAAATGAACTGGAAAAGATTCTGCTCAGCATCCTGCGGTCCCCTGCTCCTCAAGAGATAATTGAAATTGGTAATAAAACATTCCGGGGCGGCAGCCAGGATCCTGTCATCCATGGCCCCGATAAAAGCCGTTGATGTTCCCCCGCCTGAGAGTCCGGTAAGCCCTATCCTGTCCGGGTCAACCTCCTCCCTTGACAACAATACATCAATGCCACGGATACCATCCCAGATAAAGTATTTTGCAGGGGAATATCCGGATATAAAACATTGTGCTCCAGGGTATGAATGTTCCTGTGTGGATCCGAACCTTGACTTCCCCGAGGCTGCCTCATAATATTGCAAACGCTCACCCTGTCCTACCTGGTCATAGGTCAATACGACAAATCCCTTTTTTACCAGATTGATGATGGTATGCTGGTATATATCCCTCCGGAAACTCATCGTGCTGTGCCCGATGGGATTCAAAATAGCAGGAGCCCTGTCCCCCAGGTTTTCAGGAATAAACAATGCAGCCGTAACATAATATTCCGGCATTGACTCGTAGATTAGCTTTTCAACCCGGTACCCATCCCTGTGAATGATGCCGGTAACCTTAATGTTCAGTGGCGTTTTTTCAGGAAAAGGCCCGATTATATCAATCAGTTTTTCCCGTACATCCTCCTGCCGTTTGATCCAATCCTGTTTAGATTGCAGCCTGTCAATAAGCGTTTTTCTTTCATCCAGTTGCTGAAATCCGGCTGAACAAAAATATTTATAAAGTGAATTTTCAGCATCCGAATGATACTGCCAGTAATCAAACAGGGTGACATCAACCTGGGATTTTAACGGTACTAACTGAAAGATAAAAAAGACCAGGCAGAGGGGTAGTTTTTTCATTTATCGATTCAATAACACAGGTACTCATCCAATTTAGCAAATAAAGCTCAAATATTGTTGGAACTTATTATATTTAATCAAATGAAATACCTTATTGTTCTATGCACCATTTTCATCACTTTGCCCTTAATCCCGATCAGGGGGCAAAGCACGGAGATATGGGCTGCATCTGATGGGGTCAAGGTTGAGAAGTTTGACCTAGACCATCCATTTAAATCAGGGAATTTTGCCTGGGATGGAGACAGCATCAGGATCTTTGGGGCAATGAACGAAATCCTTGCCTTTCAGGTCATTATCGAAGCAGGGACAAAACCATTAACGATCAGCAAAGCCGGATTAAAAGAACTGGTACATATAGACTTCCCTGCAAATTCTATCAGATATGTACCACCAGAAAATGATCCAACCATGTATGCGGGAAGGCCTATTCAGGTTTTCAATACAAATTATATGGAGGTAAAAGAAACCACCAATGCTAGCTGGATCCACTTGCCTACACTTCCGTCTGCCATTCCTGACCCCCAAGGATGGAAACCTGTCCAGCTGGTGCCGGAAAATGCCAATACCGGATTGGGGGGCTATCCTCTGGCCATAGGTCCCGGGCAGAACCAGTCGATATGGTTCGATATTTATATTACTAAAGAACTGGTTCCCGGTATTTACCTCGGGGATGTGGTGATCGAAACATCAGAAGGTGATTTCAATATCCCGGTCAGACTCGAAATCTTTGATTTTATTCTGCCAGATGAGAACAGTTTAAATGCCATGTTCTTTTATAACAATTACGACCCCATTCTTTACATGGGATATTCTCCTGATAATGATGCCCGTTTCCATCGTTTTGCCCACCGTCACAGGGTGGAATTTGTCCATGCTTACGATATTGAGTCAGCAACAGAGAATATGGGCAGGTTCAGCGGGAATGATTTTACCCGGGAATACGGATATGAAGGTCCCGGCGAAAATAAGGGAAACACGATTGTTCCCAGAACGTTCTATGGCACACCCAGTGAATGGTCAGACCAATCAACGGCAAGAATGTTATCTGATGAATGGATGAAATTCATCAATGACAGTCTTCAGGATGCCATCACTTTTCTGTATATGCCAGATGAACCAAGCCCTTCGGAATTCCCATTTATCAGATCTGTTGCAGACAATATACATTCGAATCCTGGGCCAGGGAAAGATCTGCCGATATTTGTCTCACATACATATACTGCTGAACTTGATGGGTACATCGATATCTGGGCAACTATTCCAAGATTACTTGATAAGGCAAGAGTTAAGATTGAAAGATCCAAAGGGAAGCAGATGTGGTTTTATAATGGTGGCAGGCCTCATGCAGGTGCCATCATAAATGATGCACCGGCTACCGATACCCGTATGATAGCCTGGGCCGCCTACAAGGAAAACATTGGCACCTATTTTTACTGGCATGTATGCCACTGGTACCACAACCATCAATTCGGACCTGGACCTGAATCACCTCTCAGAAAGCAGGATGTCTGGCAAAATACCATTACATTTGAGCGCCGGCCCCAGTACAATGACTGGGCCAATGGTGACGGGGTGCTGATTTACCCCGGCCGGGAATCCATACATCCTGAAGAAGACAGGGGAATCGATGGTCCCATTTCTTCTGTCAGAATGGCAAATTTCAGAAGGGGTATGCAGGATCACCTCTACCTTTCCATGGCCGGAAAAAGAGGGCAGGATGAACTGATCAATGAAGCCCTCGAGGCCATTGTCCCCAGGATATTCATGGATGCGAGCCCTTCCGACGAAATAAACTTTGAACTGGATCCGGATATATATGATAGCTACAGATATAAACTCGGAGTAGCCATTTCAGAAAATGATGAGACCACCGGATGGAGTGATAATTTAACTAATTTATCCTCGCTGGAAATCTTTCCGAATCCCTTATCCGGCCATGATTTAAACATACATTTCCAGGCTGAGAATCCCTTTGAGATCCAGGTCGATATTTATAACCTGCAAGGCCAGTTAGCAGGCAACTTATTAAGGACAAAGAGTATTAATAACAGGATTGACGAAACAATTAACCTTCAAAACGGGGAGATAAATGTGAAACAGGGCATGTACCTTCTTCAGGTCAAAATACTGTACAGCAACGGGATGAGCGAGAGAAAAATCCGAAAAATCGTCAAAACTTAAACATGTCATTTCACCATGGTAGACAAGGTTATTACTTTAATTGGCTTGTTGTTATTAATCATTTTCCAATCTGGTTGTAAAATCAACAGGACAGGGACTGAGAAGCCAAATTTTATTTTCATCCTGACTGATAACCTGGGTTATGGTGATATTGGCAGTTATGGATCTGAACTCCACAGAACGCCAAACATCGATAATTTGGCAGAAGAAGGGATGCTGCTGACTTCAATGTATTCTTCATCCGGTGTTTGTACCCCTTCGAGAGCCAGCCTGATGACGGGTTGTTATGCCCAGCGAGTTGATATGCATCTGAATGAAAATGGGACCTGGGTGTTGCGTCCTGTTTCTGTGAAAGGATTGAATCCCCGGGAAATTACAATGGCTGAAATACTGAAAGATGCAGGCTATGCAACCGCCTGTATCGGGAAATGGCATTTGGGCGACCAGCCGGAATGTTTGCCGCTGAGCCATGGATTCGAATATTATTATGGGATTCCCTACAGCGAAGACATGGTTCCTTCCTTTGATCAGGGATGGCCGGATCTGCCACTGGTGAAAAATAATATGGTAATTGAAGCACCGGCTGATCTGACAACGACTACCAGACGATACATCAAGGAATCCATCCGTTTTATAAGGGAGAATAGAGACAGACCATTCTTTTTGTATTTCCCTCATAATCTCCCCGGGAGCAGGGCCGTCCCGGTGGTGGATGAAGCTTTTTCAGGGATTTCAGCCAACGGCTCCTATGGCGATGCAATCGAAGAAATAGACTGGTCAGTAGGGCAGATTATCAATGCGCTGAAGGAAACAGGTATGGAAAGAAATACCATGATCGTTTTCACTTCAGATAATGGATCGCCGCAGGGACGGTCAGGTAGCAGTGGACTGGGAAGCAATAAACCCTTCTCAGGAAGCGGATATACTACCATGGAAGGAGGCATGCGTATCCCCTGCGTTGTACAATGGCCTGGTAAAATTCCGGCCGGGATCTCAAACAATGAACTTTGTACGATGATGGACTGGCTGCCCACTTTTGCTTTTCTTGCCGGAGCGCAAATTCCACAGGATAGAATTATTGATGGTAAAAATATCTGGCCCCTGGTTTCCGGTAATAAAGACGCCAGGACTCCTCATGAATTTTTCTATTATTATTCAATGGACCAGTTACAGGCTCTGAGAGAAGGGAACTGGAAACTGCATTTACCCCTGGAAAATAAATACGATGGCGGAGATAAGCATAAATTTTATGGAAGCAGCACTATGAAACTAATTGATTTGAGTAAAGATATTAAGGAAGAACATGATCTGAGTGAGCAACATCCTGAAGTTGTTCAACGCTTATTGCAGCAGGCTGAAAAAATAAGTAAAGAACTGGGCGATCCAGTTTTTAAAGGGGAGAAAGTCCGGCCGGCATTATATGTAAAAAACCCAAAACCACTGATCCTGGAATAAACCATTCAATTATGACTATTCCCAATCGATTTTTACATTTTTCCATACAATTCATTTTTGCCTTCTCGATTTCTATGGCAGGTATTATGCCAGCATACACATCCGGTCCGGGTCCTTCCCATGAGATACTATTTCCGCATTTCCCGTCACGAATGCATGCATTTATATGGCGTAACTGGGAGTCTGTTTCGTTGGACCGTATGGCAAAAGTGCTGGATACAACCTCAGAGAATGTTCGTGAAGCGGGCCGTTCCATGGGCCTGCCTCCATACCAAGAAGCGGGTCCGGAATTTGAACAGCGCGGATATATCTCATTGATCCGCCGCAACTGGCACCTGGTCAGCTATGACCAGTTGCTTACACTGTTAAACTGGAATGCTGCTCAGCTGGACCAAACCCTGAGAGATGACGATTTTCTCTGGGTGAAGGTAGGCGGTATGAAACCGGAAAACCAGCCCCTTCAGTACATCCCACCAGACCAGGAAATCAAAAAGCGTTGCGCCGAAATAAAAAAAATCGTTGAAGAAAATTTTGGCAATGAACTATACGAACCGCAGGAAGAACGGTTTGCTTTTATCCGGCATTTATCAGTCATGGATGAAACCTATGATATCAGTTTATCCCCTGGAAATGATACTTCCGAAGCCATCCGGTTTATTTATTCCTATTTTGCACCTTTTGGCGATCCTCTGCTGCATCCTGATCTGGATCCTTTTCCGGATGGATTGCTTCAGCGTCTCAACCGACAGGGAATTAATGGTGTATGGCTCCATGTGGTATTGCATCAATTGACTTCCAGTAAGATCTTTCCTGAACTGGGCGATGACCATGAAACTCGCCTGGCAAACTTACGCAAACTGGCAAAACGTGCTGAAAGATACGGTATAAAAATATACCTGTATATGAATGAACCCAGAGCCATGCCTCCCTCATTTTTCCAGGATAAGGAAGATCTGCTGGGTTACCAGGCTGATGGTTTTGGTACATTGTGCACCAGTTTGCCCCTGGTTCGGCAATGGGTCAGGGAATCCCTGACAAATGTTTTTGCCACGGTACCTGAACTTGGAGGAGTATTTACCATATCAGGCTCTGAAAACCTTACCCATTGCTGGTCCAAACAACACGGGGATAGATGCCCGAGGTGTTCACTAAGGGAGCCTGCTGAAGTAATTGCCGAAATTAATAAGGCTGTTGCCGAAGGTGTTTGGGAGGGCAATCCGGATGCCAGTGTGATAGTGTGGGACTGGGGATGGCCAGACGGTACAGCCTGGGGAAAAAACCGCTGGGCTGCCGATGTCATCAAAAAACTTCCCGAAAATGTTTACCACATGAGTGTGAGCGAATGGAGTTTGCCCCTTCATCGAGGAGGTGTCAAAACAACCGTTGGCGAATATTCTATTTCTGCAGTCGGACCGGGACCAAGGGCCCAACGGCTATGGGAACTGGCAAAAAGCCGGAACCTGAAAACCATTGCAAAGGTTCAGGTCAACAACACCTGGGAGCTATCTGCCATACCGTATTTACCGGTCATGAATCTGATAGGTCACCATATTAAAAACCTTCAAAAAGAAAATGTAAATGGCTTGATGCTCAGCTGGTCCCTCGGCGGATATCCATCCCCAAACCTGGAGCTTGTTAAATATATACAGGACCATCCTTCCTATGATTTAGGACAGTGCCTTCTGGAAATAGCCATTAAAAGGTATGGGGCAGCATCGGCTCCGGATGTTGTAAAAGCCTGGGATATATTCAGCTCGGCATTTACAGAGTTTCCATATGGCCTCAGTGTTTATACTGCTCCTATGTCTTACGGCGTTTCAAACCCTTTTTATCCCGACTCGACCGGGAAAAATTCAACCATGCTTGGTTTCCCCTTCGATGA
The DNA here is from genome assembly GCA_963767555.1 of uncultured Bacteroidaceae bacterium. Classification (GTDB taxonomy): domain Bacteria; phylum Bacteroidota; class Bacteroidia; order Bacteroidales; family SM23-62; genus SM23-62. The sequence continues at coordinate 158,439 of CAVYEL010000035.1, forward strand.
TCTGGAAAAATGGCGGGGAGTCTACCCCGCCGGGATACTGGCGGAGCAGTTTGTGAAACTGTCTGACAAATGGGAAAAAGGCCTGCCCTATTTCAGAAATGCCCTGGAAAAAGGGGAGACCCCTGCTCAAAAAATGCATGCCATGGAAGACTACCGTTTTGCCACCGCTGCCTGGATCCATTTCAGCAGCGTAGCCAACCAGGTCAGGTTTATTATGGCCCGGGACAGCCTCCGATCAGGGAACCTGGACACAAAAAGAGGCAGAAGCAAATATTAAGATCATTGAAGATGTTGTCAGGGATGAATGGCAATTGGCCAGGCAGATATACCGGATCAGCAAAGAAGACTCCCGGATCGGCTTTGAGGCCTCCAATCACTACTACTACTTCCCTATGGATTTTGTGGAAAAAGTGATCAATTGTGACTATATTCTGAACACCTGGCTTCCGGATTTTTTGCCTACCAGTTATCCAGGGCCATAACGGTTTTATGTTTCCCCTTTCCATACCGGATGGCCTGATCGGATAAGACCTGTTCCGGATTTTTCATTACCAGGTCCAGTTCCAGCAAGGCATACAGCAGATACCCCACCCCATCCATGGCTTCATAGTAAGGCTTGTCAGGATGTCCCCGGAAAAGACCTTTATGGTAAAGCTTGCTGATGGCCAGGTCAGCCATGGATTTCGCTTCTTCCAGGTATTTGTCCTCCCGGGTAATGATAAACATATGGAGATGGAATGAGATGGTTCTCCCGTACTTTCCGGCATAGGTGCCGGAACGGCCGAATCTATCCGAATATTCACGGTACCATGTTTGTTCAGTTTCCGGGCTCCCTGGAGGGGTTTGGATGATCCAGCCGGCAAAACGTTCAGCGGTTTCAAGGAACAGCGGCTCCCGGCATAACTGGTAAGCATGGGCATAGGCCTGGGCTGTATATATGGCATACTGGTAACCTGCCACATAGGGTTCCCACAGGTCAAGATGGCCGCGGGGCTCATACTGGGCATAATCATCCTGCAGCCTTGGACCGGGCAAAGGTGTTCCGTCAAGCTGGAGGGCGCCCCAGAATTTGCCGGCTTTTTCATCAAATCCATACCGGGCATAGGCTTTGAGGATCTTCACGGCCTGGTCTTTGAAAACAGGTTCACCGGTCATCTCATAGGCTTTCAGCAGGGAGTGGCAGTATAGGCCGGGTATGCTGGTAACAAAACTGCTTCCGTCAAATCTGTCCATCCCCGCATTGGGCCGTTCAGGGAAGAGGTCCGTATCCGGATTTCTCCTGTCCCAGTAATAATTCGCAAGCAGTATGGCCCTGTCCAGCCATATGGTCTGTTTTGTTTTGGTGTACAGGAATGAAAATGCCTCGATGATGGCGCCGCTGCTCATACTGAAGTCGCAACCCCGTTTTCCATCTGCATGGCGGTTGATCTCACCGGTCTTTTTGTCTATCACCTGCCATTCCCAGATAGCTTCAATCTCCTTCTCAACAGCACCCTCGTTGATCTGCCATAGATGCTCCCAGTTGATACAGTTGATGGCATGGATCTCATGGTGGTTCCCTAAATGCCCATCCATGCTGTCCCTGAAAACATCATAATGCCGGTGCCATCCCCACCAGAACAATCCCTCACTGTCGACAAGATTGTCCATGTAGAAATCCGCATATTCGTTGGCAAAATCGCGATAGCTGTCTTCACCGCTTACCCCCGATAAATGGACCATGGTTTTCAGCAGGGTATTATCGGTGAGCAGATTGGCTCCTGCCGGATTGCGCCGCTCCCGCCTGGTAACGCGCCAGGCTTCATCGAGTCCCAGCGGCTCCGCCGGGGAAACCCTCGATTCAACGTCCAGGATACTGACCAGGATGGGCGTATACTCCGGGCCATAGGTATCCGTTCCATGAGTCATCAGGAGATCCAAACATTCCTGTACATAGGCCAGATAGGATTTGTCTGTCCTCCAGGATTGTTTACTTCTGCATACTGCCTGCCCTGCTGAAAAAAACAGCCAGATCATCATGCCGATCTGAGATATACTGAGTTTTAGTATCATGACTAAACTTTACCCTAAAATAGATGTTTGCGCGAAAAAAACTCCCTATATTAGGAATTATTATGAAAATTATAATTGTCTTATTAATCCATGTTTTAGTGCAAATGTGCACAGGTAATCAAACTGAAATGGCTTCAATATACAAAGTCCAAAAATTAAGTGAACAGCCCGAGATTAATGCGGTCTGGGATAAACTGCCCTGGAGTGGGATCGAACCGCTTCAAATAAAGAATTATATGGGAGACAAACCCGAACATTTCCCATTTACCCAGGCTAAGGTGGCTTATGACAATACTGCGATCTATGTTATTTTCAGGGTTGAAGACAGGTATGTCAGGGCTGTTGCCGACAAGCACCAGGGACCGGTATATCTTGATAGCTGTGTTGAGTTCTTCTTTACACCGGGAACCGATATAAAAGAAGGATATTTTAACCTGGAAATGAATTGCGGGGGCACCATGCTATTCCACCACCAGATGAAACCCCGGACCGAGCAGACCCTTCTCAGTGAAGAGCATATTCAGCAGGTGAAGGTGGCAACTACCCTGCCTGAAATTATCGAACCTGAAATGGTTGGGGACACCACATGGATCGTTGAATACAGGATCCCTTTCTCAATGTTGAGTAATTATCATTCTTTCCATGCTCCTGAAGCCGGTTCTGTTTGGAGGGCAAACCTTTATAAATGTGCCGATAAAACATCCCATCCCCACTGGCTGACCTGGGCACCGATTGATTTTCCCAGTCCGAATTTTCATATACCTGAATTTTTCGGCATACTTGAGTTCCAGGAATAAAATAAGGATCAGTCGTCAACGGCCTGGTTAACCAGCACGGAATTTCCAGCCGCTTTCATCATTGTACCGGTCCCTGGGTTTGTTTCATCAGGATCCCTATGGTTTGTTCTACAGGATCCGCAAAATACTGGGTATTGAAATATCCACCCCATGAAAAGGTGCCTTCACTTCCTTCACCTCCGGCATCCTGGCCTTTGGCTGTGACCACACCAAAGGCCAGCCCGTAATGCTCCAAGACCATCTCCAAACATGTCTCCGGTTTGATTTCCCATGATGGATTTTCACCGTGGTCCGGCTCAGGATCCTGATCCCGTTCAGCTCGCCCCCGTTCAGGTACATTTGCAGAAAGGTGGCATAATCCTTTGCTGTGCTGCATAAGCCCGCCACCCCCGGAAAAAATGCCCTGGCCCCCTTGACCGGATAATCAGGATCGTAAAATGTTACCGGGTATTTCTCCCAGTTGCCCTTTCATGAACGTTGAACTGGAACCAGTCTGTCCGGTTTTATCTTCCGGCAGGTAAAACCAGGTATCATCCATGCCAAGGGGATCAAAAAGCCGGTTTCTTAAAAATTCATCGAATGGCATCCCTGAGACCACTTCGATAAAATAGCCAAGCACATCCAATCCCATGGCATAACTATATTCACTCCCGGATCAAAATGAAGGGGCAATTTTGCCAGCTTCTTTGATATTCTCTTCAATCGAAACATCTTCCGTTGAAAAGGCAATTTTGATTCCTGCCTTCTCATATATCATTCTCATACGCTCATCTCTGTCGATTTCGCCATAGCCTATTCCTGAGGTATGGGTCAACAGCTGCCGGATGGTAATTGGGGTTTTTACAGATCTCCCTGTCCATGAAGTGTCACTATAACGAAATGTTTGCAATACTTTCGTATCCTCGAATTCGGGGATATATTTCGATACAGGATCGTCCAGCCTGAACTTTCCTTCCTCCCAGAGCATCATCACGGCAGTGGAAGTAATCGCCTTTGTTTGAGATGCTATCCTGAAAATATCATCCTTTTTCATTTTTCTGTTCGACTGATTGTCAGCCATGCCATAGGCCTCATGAAACACGATCTTGCCATTTCGCGCCACCAGGGCAACGATACCGGGCAGGCCTCCGTCATCTATATGTGCTTTACACATGGCATCAATGCGGTTCAATCTTTCAGCAGACATGCCTACACTCTCAGGTTTCGCCTCTGTGAGGGGAGCAGACTTTTGAATGGAACTGGTTTGTGCACTTGCTGAAATGGCAATTACAACAAATAAAAGTGTGATCAGTTTTTTCATAATTAAAGTTTAATATCCCAAAATTTATAATTCTCCAATTTACCAATTTTAATGTATCTCCTGCTGATTGTTTTTTCCGGGGAGTTATTCGCCAGGGTAAAAGTGGCAAGCAATAAATATCCTCCTGCCTTTTCTGGCAGTTTAATGGACACCGGTATGATGGTCCTTATGGTTGGTGATAATTCAACCTTTTGCTCGTCATATGGTATTTCAACTCCGTTCTCATCATAGAGTGCAAGTTGTACGTTACCATTTACTGACTGTTCAAAATCATTTATACCAACCAGTGAAAAAACAAGGTTTGATCCGGGTTTATGAGCTTCTAGTGGATTTAACATACCGTTCATCGGTAAGATTGATAAAAACAGCTGCCGGTGAGAAAGCATGTTTAAACCATTTCAGAACCGGTGAAGGCTCAAGATCTTTTATATGATCAATGAACCAATCCCCGGTATATCCATAATTATTGGTCAGATGGGTAAATGCCAGTACACCCGCATGTTCCCGGATACTTCTCAACCATTCGGTCTCTAATTGCAGCCAGTAAGCCTGGAACCGGCGATTGGCCTCTGCGGTCAGGTGTTCTCCCAGGTAGTATTTATAAAAATCAATGGTGAGTTTTGATGGGCGGCCATCACGCCAGAGCCAAACCCAGCCATATTCATTGACAAGTTGTGCTGCACCGGACTCCAGGGATTTGATATTTGCAGCATTCCTGTAATCCAGGTTTCCCAAGCGGATATGGATCATTTGTAAAGGCTTCCATATCCTTCCAGGGCAATGGGCCATCATAAGGATGTGGTTCATCCATTTCATCCAGTCCCATTTCAGAGGCGGTCATATAGCCCGCATCCCATATCCTTGTCGGGTCCAGTTCCATTAGTTCGGGGATCAGTTCATTGCCAATAAATTCATTCCAGTTTTCGTTAAGGGCATCCCATATCACTATACTCGGATGACTTCCGTCACTTTTGACCCAGTCAGTATACTCTTTCCTGATCTGTTCATTCCAGCCATGATCCTGCCAGTAAAGCCATTCATTCTGAAACATCAGACCATATTCGTCAGCGATGTCATACCAGAAATCGGGCACAATACCCACACATATTCTCATGGCGTTCCAGTTTAGCTCTTTCGAATAATCAATCAGCAGCTTCTTCACCCACTCCCTGTCCCATGCCAGATCTCCGCAGTCCGGATCTTCAAAGAACCGATGCAGGGTGATGTTGGTTCCCCGCAGGATAGTTTTTTTACCATTCAGATAAAAATATTTTCCCCTTCTTTCGAAATCACGCATGCCAAAATGATAAATGTCCTGAATCAGAATACTTGTCTTTCTCAAATACCTTGATTTTTGCAGTATAAAGAAATGGATCATCCGGACTCCATGGATGCGGATCCGGAATGTGCTATTTCCACAATCATTTCCGTTATATTGTCCCTTGCGCTTGTGGATGTTATTACCTTACTCCCGACTATTTTACCACTTTCTTTTTCCATAACATCCATGTAGATCGATACGGTATCTTCCATAGGATCCCCATAATGTATCTGTGAAGGATGGAAATTTTGGAGATATACTTTTGCGGTAAGTCGGTTCTTTTCCAGTGAAGGGAGTAATAATACCCTGCTGGTCCTAATTTTTCCCGTGAAATGTCAGATACACATCATCCCATATCCCCGGCAGGTAATGTTCTTTCTCTTTGTCAGTACTGCCTGCCGCTTCAGCCGGAAGCCACATTCTGTCTCCAACCCGGATTAGGATCTCATTTTGCTCACCAAATTTAAGTGCGGATGTTATATTCAGATCTATCGGTGTATAACAGGCCATTGATCCACCGGCATCCCATCCGTTTATAAATACATCAGTAACATATTGACTTTTTTTAATGGTGATGACAGCTTCTTTACCTGCCAGATCTGAAGGGATCATCAGTTTCTTCCTGTACCAGCTGTATCTTGGTGTGTAGTTGATGTCATATAAATTATGGGTCTCTTTTAATTCTACATTATCCGGCTTTTTAAAGAATTTATCATAGTCTTCAATTTTGGGTTCAGCCAGGTGGATCAAACCCGGCACCGGGCATTTCATGGAAAATTTACCTGGTGGAAAAGCTTTGACAGTCTGTTCAAAATCCCAGTCACCATTGAGGTCAATTACCCTTCTGATCTCATGTTGAGACATTAACTTACCGGAAAATGCAATAAAGAAGATGGCTGAAAAAACAAGGGTGAAACCAATTTTTTTTACACGGGTAAATCTTATTCTTTCCTGTTCAATCATGTCTTAAATTTTATATAGAGAAACAAGGTCCAGCGTTTGTATGCTTTCATGAAACTGCGTTTAAAATGCTATGTATTAGTCCATTCTATCAAGAATGATGGCCAGGCCATTTCCCGCCTTTATCTCTCGGGTGATATAGTCAGTACTCCTTATGGTTTGTCTTTCAATACCCACCCGGGTTATCGTTCCTGCATCCGGATCATCATAATAAAGGGTGGCTTGATAATTCAGTCCCGGCTTTAAAAAATCCAGCGGTATGTTGAAATCCCTGTCATGGGATCCATTCAGCGCTCCGATAAACCATCGATCACCGCTGCGCCTTGCGATGATGGCAAATTCTCCCGGATTACCGTCAATGACCCTGGTATCGTCCCAGACTGTAGGTACTTCATCAATGAAAGAGATTTCAGGCATATCCAATATCCGGTTGCGGCTATTGCCTGCTCCGGGTTCCCTGGTGTCAGATCCCTGGGGCCTGTCATACCAGTAGACAAACTGCCAGGGACTGTAAACACAGACCAGCTTGGCCAGCTGGGAAGCATGGGATCCCATTTTTTCATCCACCCGGCTGGCAAAATAGCAGTTGGTATGGTCTCCGGCTCCGGCGATCATTCTGGTGAAAATGGTATTAAGGACCATGGCATTGTCAGGTGATTCCTCATCACCCCTGATGCCTTCCTGCGTCATCAGGTTTGGATAAGTCCTGGAGTAACCTGTCGGACGGTATTCGTCGTGGATATCTATCATCAATTGATGATCAGCGGCTTTCCGGACAGCCTCATGCAGCCAGGTGGTCCATTCCTGCGGCCCAACGTTGACAAAACCGTATTTAACGCCCCTTATCCCCCATGACCTGAACAGGGGCAGAATATCATCCAGTTGCTTATCCAGGGCCCGCATGTTAACATAAAGAATGATGCCAATGCCCTTGCTTTCTGCATACCGGATCACCTCGTGCAGATCAAGTGGCCCTTTCGATCGTTTCGGATCAACCGAAACCGTGGTAGCATCAGAGTTGTTATCGTATTCATGCCCATACCATCCTGCGTCGAACTCCACAAACTGGAGATTATGTTCAGCCGCAAAATCCACACAGGCTTTCCCTCCCCTGGTGGTAAGGGTAACTTCCCGGATGACTTTCCCGGGCTTTATCCAGGAGGGATCTTCGATCTTGTTTGGCTCGTTGAGATTGAGCAATAAATAATTATGCTCAAGGATCTGTCCGGGTTTTTCAGCAGCCATTATGAATCGCCAGGGCGTTTTACAAGCAGTGTGAAAGCTGACTTCACCATCCAGGCTGGCCCGGAGTGTGGACCGGGCATCCATAGACCTTATCAATTTCATACGCGCAAAGTCTACCAGTCCCCCTTCACCAATGGCCACAAAAAGGGAATCCGGCAACTGTATCAATAAAGGCCTTTCAATGGGCTTTCCGACCTCATTTACAGGCATTTTCAAGATCTCGCTCTGGGCCCTTTCCGAAGCCCATATTATGGTCCCCTCCGGTAATGCAAATTCTGTTTTTTCTTCAATGATATGTAATCTCTCATCCGGGAATTCATAGCGGAAAGCTACCCCTTCATTATAGGCCCGGACATGCAGCTTATAATTTTTTACACCTTCCTGCAGTGAAATAATCACTTCAGAATATACCTCAGGGTATTCATTCCTCTCCCCGTAAACCGGCTGCCAGGATGTATCCACATTTTTCCTGGATATATCTTTAAAAATGATATCATGTTCTTCCGCTTCCTCCTTCGAAAATACATATCCCATACGGGAATCCTGAATGACTTCCTCTCCCATATAGCTAACAGCATAATATATCTCATCCGCCTCCTTATCCAGAGTACATGTAAATTCAAAGGATCCATCCGGACTTTCAACCCTTACCTCTTTTACTCCACTGCAAGCGTCAATAAAGATACCTGCCAGGATTAGCAGGGCAAAGGTCAGGGGCTTGATTGTTTTCATATGGCTTATGGTCAGAAATTAAGAACTTCTGAAACAATTTCTCTTATTAATTCTTTTTGCCCTGGTGTCAGTTCCCTGTCACTAGGGCCATTTATCAGATGTGTGATAAGACTTCAAAATCAGGAATGCCTGCAGGATCTATGCGGAATATCTGTGAAAAAACTGTCAGTCCCGCAATATACCGCCCCACATTATTCATGTGCCAGGCGTCCCGGTACAGATCCGCGGCCCCTGAAAAACCCGGGATTCCCCTGATTTTGCTTTCTCGTCAAAATGGTACAATACCTTGCCAAGGGGTATAAATGTAACTTTATCAGCTTTATCTTTTAATGGATTTCTCCAAATAATTGAAATACTTTTCTGACAGTACTTTCAATGTGTCATTCTTCCGGAAATCACTCAGCCAGGCTTCAGCATAATTAAAATCAGCAAGTTGTTCTGCAGTGTTTTTAGGCCAGGTACAGTATATAAAAACCTCACAATCCTTATTCTTACTATTGCCAATGAAATCCAAAAAATTTTCCACTGCTGTTTTTTCTCCTTTTCCTGTACCTCCTATGAATGTTTGTATGCTTATGGCATCCCATATATAATTTTCAATGGCATTCCTATAAACACCATATTCGGTCAATTCCACACATGTTTGTTCGGGATTATTCCAGATGGTTTCAAGGTTTTGTCCACAGTTAATATGCCATCCGTTTTTTATTTCAATATCCAGGGACCTGGCAATTTCCAGGAAATCTGCAGCCGGACGAAAATCCCAGGTATGGCTGTTCCCAATACTATAGAGGTAAAAGTCATTCGGCAGGTTTGCTCTGATCCTGTGCCCGGGAAACAGAAAAGGGAAGGAGCGGCAGTAGTAATATGGCCAGGGCATAAATAATTGATTTCCTCATAGTCTTCATATCATCGAAGCCATTCAATGATCAGCTCACTAACAGGCTGTGCCTCATCCGATATCAGCATGCCTGAAGTTATCTCCTAGCACCTTTCTGGGTAAATACAATTCTGGGATAGCTCAGGTAACATGATTTTTCATCATCCCCTGCAGGATCTCCATTTGCTGAAAGTGGATCAAGGATCAGGACTTTCCTGGGACAAAGAGCCGCCATAAGGTCAGGAAGATCATATTTATCGATTGCACCCGCCACCGTGGAAGGGATAAATGCAGGTGAATATTCGCGGGAGAGGGCAATATCCGCAAAACTCAGAAATGGCTTGACCAGGCATACTTTCTCAATGGCTTCATCGAAAACAGCCGCATGCAGGATCTCACTCCCAACCGGTCCGTCAGCAATGGCAGAAACAGTCTCAAATTCTGCAAGATCAGTTTTGATAAAATGTAGTATCCTGATGATATCTTCTGCCCTCATTCCAACAATGGATTTACCTGTATAAATTCCTGCAAACCACTGATTGAAAGAGGTATTGTCTATATAGGCATCCCCTCTCAGATATCCTGGTCCCAGACTGCCAATGCCCGGAACATCAAACAGCAGAACGGAATAGCCCTGCTTCACGATGGAATGGATCATCAGGCTGTCTTTGCTGGCAGCGTGCTGCATTCCCTCTCCATCCAGGAGAAGGACTACTTCACTTTTCCGCTCCCCCGCAGGCATAAACAAGGCTGCAGGCAGCATATATTCACCACTCCCGGGAATCAGGTATTTTTCAAGGAGGTATGCTTTTTTTGCATACCGGCCTGAAAATACAGCCCTCCCGAAATCTCCGGGGATATTCAAATCCTGACATTTGCATTGCTTCATTGTCCACCAGCTCAATATGCTCATCAAAATCCTCACTGGCTCTTTTAATCTTCAGTCTTGCAATTTGATTATCGACCAAATTTTTATTCAGGGAATGGATCGTCTCGCCTTTTAAAGAGGTGGCCAATTGTCCGGTCTCAGTAGCCCATAATTCCTTTTCGTCCAGGACCTCCACCTCAAGATCATCCGGAGTGCCGGGATTGTCCAGGTACTTTTGAAAAAAAGCATACATGGCTTCGCGGTTCTTTTTTGTGGAAGCATGAACAGAATCATCTTCAACCATACTTATTTGTTCTCCTGCTCCCAGTGCCTGGTAAACTCCTTCACTTCCCCAAAGGTTTCCCGGGCTCCCTGAATACTGAAAAAATCACGGGTGGTGGTGATCATTAAGCCGGGTTTGGGCGCCCTTACCTCCAGAAGATCTGCATGATCAATGCCCTCACTGAACATATGATATAAATTTTGTTCAGCATCCTGCGGTCCGATCGATTTCAGTACATATTCCATGCTGGTAATAAAACATTCCGGAGCCGCAGCCAGTATTCTGTCATCAACGGCAGCAATATAAGCTGTCTGTGTACCCCCACCCGACCTTCCGGTCATACCGATCCTTTCCGGATCCACTTCTTTCCTGGTGAGCAGATAGTCAACGCTCTGATGCCATCCCAGATGAAGTATTTGGTGGGGGAATATCCGGAAATATAACATTGTGCTCCGGGATAGGAATGTTCTGTAGTGGGACCAAAACGGGATTTACCCTCTTTTTCATCATAATACTGCAGTCGTTCTCCCTGCCCATGGGATCAAAAGCCAGTACAACAAAGCCTTTCTTCACCAGATTGATGATGATATGCTGATAGGTTTCACTCCGGAAACCATTTACAGTATGCCCGCTTACATAAATACCAGCAGGGGCTTTCCCTTTTCGCTTTCCAGGCAGAAACAGGGCAGCTGTTACATAGTATCCCGGGACGGATTCATAGATAACCTTCTCAACCCGATAATCCTCTTTTTTTATCACACCGGTAACCCGGGCATTCAAGGGTGTTTTTTCGGGGAAGGGCCCGATCATTCTCAGCAATTTATCTTTTACCACATGCCTGTCTTTCCAGGTAGTCACTTTCAGTTTGCAACGCGTGCAATCGTCTGCCTTCCTTTCCTCAATTGTTTAAAAGCCAGTGAACAGGAGGTTTTATACATGGCATTTTCCGCATCGGAATAATATTTCCAGAAATCAAAGAGATTGACATCATCCTGGGACTTGAACCGGTATTAGAAAGATCAGAGATGAAGACCAGGCAAAGAAGAAGTTTGTTTTTCATTCGTTTCATAAGAGATTGTTTATTTGAATGTTCGATTTGTTTCAGATCTGCGACCATTGCAACTCTACGCCATTTTTTTTCAGCAGCGACTGGAACTCACCCAGCAGTTCTTCGAGTATTGCGTACCATTCTCGGTGTGATATTTTTTCGCCAGTGAAAATGCACACAACGAACCTGCTGCTTCACCAACGGACCATTCCACCGGGTGCAGGCGGTAGCAACCATTTGAAATATGGGTTGTGCCGATATTTTTACAACCGGGGATCAGGTTCTCCATTCGCCTGGGAATCATTGCCCCAAGCGGAATCTGAAAAGGTACACTGGCCATATCAATATAATTATCCCCGCCTGTGCTGGGATGCAGGTCGAGATGATAATATCCAATCCCCACCGAATCATGGAATGGTTTTGCCAGGAGTCCGTTTACCGGATTTCCCCGCCACTTTTTGCCGTTCCTCCAGGGTAATATCCTGTTCCAGGATGGTATATTCAGCCAGTATCCTGCGTGACTCCCTGATATAGGGGTATTTTGCCAGGCCATCTTCGGTACCCACCATATCTTTTCGCAGCCTCAGCCCTTTCCAGCCCTGTCTCCCATCGGGACGGGGGGCCTCTGTCTGCAGCCAGTATAGAAGCGAGAGGCTGAGTTGTTTCGCTTCATATAGATTTTGCTTGCGGACCTCTGGCAGGAACATCAGTAATATTACCCTTCATGTAATCATTCTGGGGCCAGTTGATAAGTGTAATATCACTGGCATAGGTCCCGTCTGATAAAATTGCTGCGGTCGATCATTCGCCGGTATAACCAGAGGTTTAATGATTCTGTTGCCGGAGCAGGAGCTGTTTTCCGGGGGGGATGAATGAGAGGGTTTTCGGGATCAGCGTTCGCGGATAGGAATAATCAAGGGAAAGAATGGGACCCGGCCAGGCCGGTTCCAGGGGTGGAATATAATCTTTCCAGAAATCATACATGGCAGGACGGTCAATGGTATGATCCTCCCCTTCCAGATGATCAATGGCAAAACAATGGGTTAGAGCCTGAATATTTGTTGGATCAGCCTCCTCCGGTGCATGAGGTTCCCCGGTCTGCTTCCGGGATTCAGCCCCAATGACATATTCTGTTCCCGAAAGGGCCAGCAGATCACCCTCCTCAGCTGGCATCGATAAAATATTTTCCCTGCAGGACAATCAGATCTCCCGTGTTTTTGTTCAGACAGCTTACTGCTTCAATTTTATCATGATCTACAAAGGCCTTAACAGGATCGGTATTGAGACAGAATCCTTAGTTGGCCTTTAGCGACCGGTGGCATGAGCATGAACTCAAGAATTTTACGGAAACCGCAGGCTCATGGCAGATCCTGGAAACAGCACCATTTCCGGGATTCAGGTAATCTGCTTCCCTGGCTTCAGGGGTCAGGTGGTAATTGGTCCTGTAGTATTCCCTGACCCGTCTCCGGTACCTCGCATAACTTGCTGGCCGGCCGGCCTCTTCGATCCATTGATGTTCATCCGGGGGTACAGCCTGCTGGGAGACCTGTCCGCCGAGCCAGTCCGTCGGTTCAGTCAGAATAACCGATGCACCAAGCCGGCAGGCAGCCATCGCAGCCGCACATCCGCCCAGTCCCCCTCCAAGGATTACGATATCGCTTTGTTGCTCTTTACCATCCTGGCGGGCCATACCGGATGCCAGGCCTGAGTCCCACCAAAACGGGCTGATGGCTCCGGCACCGAGCCATCCAAATTGTTTGATAAACCCTCTGCGTCTCATTATTTTGCCAATATATCTTCAATAGCCGACTGTAAAGCATCCGCTATTCTGGCAGAGCCCAGATCCGTGGGATGCGATCCGTCAACCGTACATTCATCATAGTCATCCCCTAACACCTCTGAGCCATCCAGGAAATAAATATTCTCATCGCCGGCACTTCTTCTTTTATCTACCAGGTCTTTCTGGAAATCCCTGTTACCCATCAGTGTATTATAGGCTGGACTGCCGTCCGTGGCACTGGCATAGCGGATCTTGGACATGATCAGGATGGGTGTAACCGGATGTTTCTCTCTCAGTATGGTAACGAATGGGCCAAGGGTATTGACAATTGTTTTGTTGGCATTGGCTTCATAATCCAGGATGATTAAACTGGTACCGGATATTTGATTGATCAGATGGGCCAGTGCAGGCTCTCCCCTTCCATTGCCGGAAAACCCCAGGTTTACAAAGGCTACGTCCAGTTTCCGGCTTAGTATATTTGAATAAGCCATCCCGGGCCTGGCAACACAACCTCCCTGGGTAATGGAAGTTCCATAGATCACTATTTTACCCATTCGGGAGAATGGTTTGGGTGCTCCTTACACGGGATTGGGCTTCTATTCCGACCAAAACCGAGTTTACTCCATTATAGAGAGGAAAGTTAAGGGTGAAAGTCACGCATTTGTTTTTCGTCCGTATTTAATAGTTCGACCTGGTATCGGATAGTATCTGCAGGAAAACGTGTCGTTCTCACATATCTGTGTACGTCTCCATCCTTCAAATATAAATCAAACCCACTCTGACCTGTAGCCGGCATATGGTACATCCCGGATTTTTCCCTTAGTTCAACCCTTATCAGGATTTTTTTACTGTTGGACCGGAACCGGATCTGTCCGCCGGCAGTATGGTTGGCCAGCTGGTCCACAGCATCCCGAATTTCCCAGTCAGGCATGACGGGCAGCCTTCTGTAAACATCATCATCCTGTATCCACTCAAATCCTGACAGCTTAAATGGTTCCTTCCTTGGATCCAACCATATGATTCCATCGTCTTCTGCCTTTTGCAAAGTCATATTGGGATCCAGTTTCTGCGCAGTTGGTACCTGGGCAAATCCGGTTAAATGAAAAAGGAGTACTATGGCAAGCATCGGAATACGTTGGAGGAGATTAGTCATATCAATTGATTTTTGGTAAAGTATAAACTATTTTCAAAGCTGGAAATTACCAAAAAATCCATCAATATCCATCTCACTCCACACCTTTTCACACTTGTTTTGAAGGTTTGAGATATCTGGAATTTTGCATACATTTAGTGCTGATATTATGAGATATTCGTCCGTAAAACTACTCCTCACCTTAATCCTGATCCTGTTTCTTTGCCATGTAAAGGGCCAGCAAGCCCCTTATTTACGATACCTGGATCATCCCTGGGTGGATTCAGTACTTGCTACTTTGTCCACCGAAGAAAAAATTGCACAGTCGATCTGGATAAGCACCGGATCAAATGAGGATATTTCACACTATTTTAAAACAGATCAATTCATCAGACAGTATGGTATTGGTGGACTAATAATAAATCAGGGCAACACTGCCTGGCAAACCGAACTTATCAATTTTTACCAGTCTTCCAGCAGGATACCTCTGGCTGTTGCCATGGACGGTGAATGGGCCCCATACCCGAATCAGCTGTCCATGGAGGCAATCAGTGATGAATCGATGAAATACCAGGCGGGCAGGAGAATGGCTCAGCAACTCAGCCGGCAGGGAATGCAGGTTATCCTGGGCCCCATCAGGAATGCTTTTATTTCAGCTGGATTTCAGGAAAACAATATGCTGATCGCTGAGAAAAATAACCAGGGACATGAACAAACTGGCATTGATAGTGCCTTGATTCTGACACCTGGTTTCGAAGGACTTATCACAACTGACACCGCAAAAACAACAGGGTTGTCCGCCTCCTTTAAGTTGGAGGATATAGATGCTGGTATGGCCATAGAACAGATCAAATCCCTTGTCGACAATGGCATAATTAGATGAAGGAGCAATCATCAGCAGGACCAGATTGATCCTGGCATTCAAATACTGGTCAGGCCTCCAACCCTTTCCTGCTGAAAATACTACTGATGATAAAGCATTTATAAGGGACCTTTATAAGAGTTCCCTGACCGTCCTGAACAACAGTGACCAAACCATTCCTATAAAGGACCTGGGAAAAAGGAAGATTGCCTGTATGGCTATCAATCAGCCATCCAATAATGCTTTCCAGGAGATGGTAAGCAACTATACCCGGACAGATAATTTTTTCTGGGTTCCCGGAGAGAATAATGAAGATTCCCTGCTTGACACATTAAAATCATACGATGTTGTGCTGTCGGGAATATTCAATACGGATCTGCAGCCGGAGAAAGTTAGGCGGAATGGATGAATTTCTGTTAAAACTTTCAGCACAAACACACCTGGTTTCGGTCTTTTTTGGTGATCCGAAAAACGTGGACATTTTTGAGGGGATCAAATCATCGGAAGGACTTATTCTGGCTTACCAGCAGAACGTCTTCACGGAGGAGCTGGCCGCCCAGCTTATATTTGGAGGTATTGGTGGGCAAGGCAGGTTGCCGGTGAAGATCAATGAGGATTACCCTGCCGGATACGGGATCAATACGGCTGGCAATATCCGCCTGCAATATGCATACCCGGAAAATGCCGGAGTTTCTTCAAAAAAACTGAATCAGAAAATAGATTCTATTGTCCTCGGTGGTCTCGAAGCCGGAGCCTACCCCGGTTGTGAGGTAATTGCCGCCCGCAGAGGGGTGGTGATCTTTCATAAGACCTACGGGTTCCACACTTTCGATTCCAGAATAGATGTCCGGAAGCAGGACCTCTATGACCTGGCTTCAGTAACCAAGGTATCCGGACCGCTCTCCGGATTGATGCTGCTGGAGAGCATGGGAAAATTCTCACATGCAGACCGTCTGGGGGATTACGCGCCATCCATGAAGGGATCAGACAAAGCTGATCTGGAGCTCAGAGATATTCTTACGCACCAGGCCGGACTTTACCCCTATTTACTATACTGGAAAAACACCGTAAAAAAGAACGGAAATTATAAACGGCGCATCATCAGGACCAGTCCCTCTGACAAGTTTTCAGTCCAGGTAGCAGACCGGATCTACCTGAAGAATAATTACAGGAAAAAAATTTACAGAGAGATCAAGAAGTCTGACCTGGGTGAAAAGGAGTATAAATACAGCGGGCTCTCCTTCCTCTTGTTTCCCGAGATTATTGAGGACCTGTCCGGAGTACCTTACGAAGATTTTCTCACAAAGAATATCTACCAATCACTGGGTGCATGGGATCTGGGCTTTAATCCCACGAGGTTCTATCCCCTGTCGAGGATCGCTCCAACCGAGATCGATACGATGTTCCGCAGGCAGCTGGTCCATGGATATGTGC
Source organism: uncultured Bacteroidaceae bacterium (assembly GCA_963767555.1). GTDB lineage: Bacteria > Bacteroidota > Bacteroidia > Bacteroidales > SM23-62 > SM23-62. The sequence goes on from CAVYEL010000035.1 coordinate 175,133, forward strand.
ACGATGAAGCGGCAGCTATGTTGGGAGGATTCTCAGGAAATGCCGGTTTATTCTCCACGGCCAATGATCTGTTGAAACTCTTCGAAATGTACAGGCGCCTGGGTAATTATGGTGGAGAGCAGCTCATAGCAGAGGATGTTCTCAGACAATACTCCAGTTGCCAGTTTCCGGAGCTTGAGAACAGGCGCGGTCTGGGATTTGATAAACCTTCACTGGGAGAACGCGACGGAACAAAATCTGATTACCCATGCCCGGGGGCTTCCCCCTCCAGTTTCGGGCATTCAGGATATACAGGAACCTTTGCCTGGGCTGATCCCGAACACGAGATCACTTATGTTTTTCTCTGCAACAGGGTATATCCAACCCGTGAGAACAATCTGATAGCTAAAATGAATATCAGAACTGCCATCCTCCAGAGCATTTATGAATCAATAATAAAATAACCATGAAAGAAAACCAGCTCCTGAAAACTGCAAATGCATTAATTTTTGTATTTCTATTGAGCCTGATTTATTCCTGTTCTCCCGAGCAGGAAGAATCAGGAGGCCAGCTGTATGATCTCGGCACCGGAATGGAATCCAGGTCTATCTCATTTGAGAATCCGGACGGTGAACCCGGTCAGGGCGGACAGACTGCCAGTCAACTGGGTGTTGGCCGGAAAGGATTCCCGGCCAAGGGTATTGAACCCGGAGAGACGGTGGTACTGTGTGATATTACAGGTCCCGGGACCATCAGGCATATATGGATTACAGGAGGAATAAAAGATAATCCCAAAGCACTTCGAAGCATGGTGGTGCGGGCCTACTGGGAAAACCAGGAGCATCCCTCGGTTGAATGTCCGTTGGGAGATTTCATGGGAAATGCCCATGCAAAAGTGAACTCATACCAGTCTGCAGTCCATTCAACCGGTATTAATTCTGCTTTAAACATCTGGCTCCCCATGCCTTTTTCTGAGAACGCTGAAATGACATTGACCAATGAGGGTGATAAGACTGTTACTATTTTCTACCAGATTGACTATACCATTGGTGACAGGCATCCGGAGAAACTTGGAAGGTTGCATGTCTGCTTCCTGCGGCAAAATCCTACCGCCCTGAAGGAGGATTTTGAGATCCTTCCCCAGCGGCAAGGAGAAGGACGATTTATCGGAACGGTACTGGGGATCAGGACACTGACTGGCAACTGGTGGGGTGAAGGAGAAATAAAGATCTATATGGATGGAGATACCGAGTTCCCGACAATTTGTGGAACGGGCAGTGAAGACTATGTCTGCCTTTCTTATGGGATGCAGCAAACACCCCTTCACTATCATGGTTGTAGCTGGAACCAGGAAGGATTTATCTCCATGTATCGCTGGCATCTTCCCGATCCGATCTACTGGAAAGAGGAATGCCGCATTACCATCCAGCAAATAGGATGGAGCCGGGAGTCTCAGGAAAAAACCGGAAGTGCATTGTATGAAAGGCAGGATGACTGGAGCAGTGCTACGTTCTGGTATGAATCAGTCCCCAGCGCCCGGCTGCCAGCCTTCCCTGACCTGGATAGCCGGGTCAGTGACCTGTGGGAGGATACAACAGAATGAAAAACCTAACAGCTATCCTGTACCTCGGAATGATCATCCTTTCTGCATGTCACTCAAGGAAATCCGGACATGATACGGTTGACCAGTCCTCACTGAGACCCGATAAACTCGAGCCTCAAAAGGTGATCAGCCTGTCCAACAGTGTACTTGATGTCGTTTTCGTGGATAATACCGCCTTCGGAGAGGATCACAGGGCTGGCTATAACGGGATCGCTGAGTTAAGGCACAAATCTCAGGATTCCTCGGTTTTTGTTCCTTTCTATGCCGGATTTAACCTGGAGCATATTTTTGGAGGGGACAGCCTTGCCGAATTATTTGAACCTCGAAAACATCCAATGGAACTATACAGGTTATCAGATAATGAAGTTTTGCTTTACCAGTCCCCCACTCCGTTATCAGGCCTGGAAAGCCAGACTGTTTTCAAACTGACCGGTTCCCATTATATAGATGTGGTTTTTCGCTTTATTATCCATGATCCATCATTCTTTAAACATGGATATGCCGGTCTGTTCTGGGCCAGCTATATCCAATCACCTTCTGACAAGAAGATATATTTCCCAGGGCTTGAAGAAGGTTCAGATTCAATTGGCTGGATCTCTGCATACTCGACACAGCATGGTATAGAAAGTACCCATTTAAGTAGGAACGAGAAGGAAAATATATATTTCGCCCCCAACTTCAATGCCAGTCTGGCCTCTCATTTTTCGGACTACAGATATGACAAACCATTTTATTATGGGCGTTTTCACAACATGGTTTTGGCTTACATGTTTAAACCAGAAAAAGGCATCAGATTCTCACAGTCACCTACCGGAGGAGGGGAGCTGAACCCGGCCTGGGATTTTCAATTTATCGTACCGGATTTTGAGGTGGGACGCGAATATTCATTTCAGACCCGCATTATTTATAAAGAGTTTGCGGGAGAAGATGACGTACAAAAAGAGTTTGAATCCTGGAAATAGGGAATACTTGATTAAGAACAAAAAAACAAAACAATAAAACCTTCAAAAAGATAGACTATGGAACGCAACAGGACTAAAATGATCATTATTACATTGCTGATCACCGCAGCATTTTTCTTTTTTCCATCCGGTGTGGAGGCACAAAAACCTGGGACCGGCAAACATAAGGGAAAAATATGCGAGGTTACCTCCTATTCCATGAATAAGATCTGTAAGGAATGGGATGGCCAGTGGCAGGGCATTGGCGTTGCCTCAGACGGGAATTGTTATTTTGCAACCTCGACCCACTCAAGCGGACACGGGGCCGGGTTCCATAGGTATAATCCCGGGACAAAAGAACATACTGTGATTGCTGAAGATATGACCGTGATCTGCGGAGAAGAGTTCAGCGGATCCCAACAGGGCAAAATTCACAGTCCCATTATAGAACTGGACGGCTGGCTTTACTTCACCACCCACCTCTCCAATTACTGGCCTGAAGGGATAGAGATCTATCCCGGGGCACATGTACTGGGTTATGAAATGGCCACCGGCAAGTTCCGTGATTTTGGCATAGTGAAACCGCGATACTCTATTTATTCTGCCATACAGGTGGACCCGGAGAGGAAAATGCTCTATGTTTTTCTGGCCCCTTTCCTCCCGGAACTGGTCAAAAATGACGGCGCCCACCTGTACAGCGTTGACATTGAATCGGGTGAAAAGAAAGACCTGGGACAACTCACATTCGGACAAATGGGTGGTGTTCCCTGGTTTTATGTGGATCATCAGGGAAATTGCTGGTTTACGCTGTGGAAGCGGGAATGGCAGTATGAAAATGATCTGGGCAATCTCTATTGCTACAATGTCAAAGCCGGGAAGATCATCACCTATGAAGATGCACTTCCAAAAGAAGTCGAATTGATTGACGGGACCCCTGCTGCCGACCGGTATTCATATAATAAACGCTGCTGGAACTGGGTCGGAGCCCTTCCCGGCAGGGAGCAATGCCTCTTTGCGCTGGGACACTGGGGCGGCGGTGACGAAAGGTTATGGCTCTTTGATCCCTCCAAAGACATTGAAAGTGGAGAGGCTTTTGAACCCATTGCTTACATCGGTTCTACTTTTCACGAGACCGCCATGGGAGGTGACAGGCTCTATTTTGTGCAGTTTGAGGACCTGGAAGTCCAGCGAACCCAGAGCCCTGAAGTGAACAGGGAAGATGACCCGGATGTTGTGGGTTATAACACAAGCCTGCACCTTCGGAGCATATCCATCAAACCGGGAGATGACCGTACCATCACTGACCACGGAAAAATTGTCGACCAGGACGGAAGGGCTGCCAGGATGATCAACTCAATGGCTGCCGATGACAAGGGCAGGGTTTATATGATGGGAAGCTGGTACATCAAGTCTGACAGGGAAGCTTCCCTTCAGGTCCTATTGTGGGAACATCCTGGCGAAAGGATCTACAAGTTGGTAAAACGCGGTGAGTTCTTTGCAGTAGCAGAAACCAAATAAATCACAACTTGATTATTTTTTCTGTCCTCATAAATTTCTTTGACCTTACTGTAATGAAGTAAACTCCGTGCTGGAATGATGAGAGGTCTAATTCATGTGATAGACCTTCCATTTTGTCGCTATATAATAACTGTCCACTCAGTGAGACGATCTCAATGGAGAACCATCCACCAGCACCTAATTCTATTGTAATCAGGTCATTTGCGGGATTTGGATAGATGGATATTTCTGACAGATGATGTCTTTCAATTCCAGTTCCAGCACATGCAGTGCTAAATACCAAATTGGGGCTACCTGTAGTATCTACGGTAACACCTTCCGGAAATGACTCCCATACACATACCTTTGTCAGGGTTGGCATGTAGCTGAGGTTCAGATTAATAAGCTTTGAATTTATTGATAAATCCAGACTGTCAAGTTCATTCCCAGAACAATCCAGACTTTTTAGAACCAGGTTTTGTGACACATCCAGGCTGGGCAGATCGTTATTGCTGCAAACAAGCCCACTTAAGCTTTCATTATTTGATACATCCAGGCTGCTTATTGAATTGGCTCCACAGTCCAGATATGTGAGCTCGGTATTGTTTGAAACATCCAATTCTTGTAAGGTGTTACTTCTACAAATAAGTTTTTTCAGTTTAGTGTTATTGTATAGATCCAGAAAGGTTATTTCATTGGCATACAGATCAAGATACGCGAGATGAGTGTTAAACGATGTCTCCAGCGAGGTCAGCTGGTTATGATGGCTCTGGAGTGTATCCAGGCTCACGAAAGCTTCGATCCCGGTCATATCCTGTATCATTTCATTGGAGACATCCACTGAAACCACACCCTCCACCTCAGCATAACTTAACGCACCATCTGAATTCATATCCAGGGCATATTTACCGAGTGCATTGAAGAAGGCCCAATCAGGGAGGTATACCAGGGGGGCAGAAGCAGTATCAAAATATGCCTCCACCATTCGTATGGCCGGTTCACTTTCGCCAACCGTACCTCCCATTACATAAATCTCCTGGTTCAGTACACTGCTGCTGTGGCTACGCCGGGATGTCGGCATGGGCGTTTTGTGGAACCAGCTGTCCGTCGCCGGATCATACATTTCAACAATGTTAAGTCCAGGCCATCCATCTTCTATGCCCTTTTCACCTCCTATGACATAAATTTTGCCGTCCAGAACACTTGCAGAAGGAGACCATCTCCTTACATGCATGTTTTGCTTTGCCGACCATGAGTCTGTAGAAGGATCATACATTTCTACAGTTGTAAGTCCTGCAGGATCTGTAGTCTCTGAACCTCCAATGACATAGATTCTGTTATCGACCTCACTTGCCATCAAGGCTTTTCGTGCTCTGTTCAGTGAGGATTTTTGCGTCCATACATCCGATTCCGGATCGTACATTTCTACTATTGAGGTAGGCACAAAATTGCCTGAAGCATCTTGTATAGCTCCTCCGAAGACATAGATCTTCCCATCAACAGCAGCGGCATCAGTGATGGAACGGGCAGTGGGCATGGGATTTTTTTCCGTGAATGATTCCGTCACAGGATCATACATCAACACACTTGAAGTTTCCTCTTCACCAATCATTCCGCCTATGATATAGATCATACCATCGACGGCTTCGGCAGCAAATCCCCACCTGGCATCGGGCAGATAGGTTTTAAGTGTCCAGAAATAAGTCTCTTCATCACAAATCTCTACGCTTGAATTGACAGAATCTGCATCACCAATCCCGCCAATGGCATAAATAATACTGTCTACCACGCATGTGGCGAAATAAGATCTTGCCAATAGCATATCGGTTTGTTGGGTCCAGCCTTTTTGTGCCTGCAGTTCTGAATTCAGTCCCAACAGGCAGATGAAAAGAAAGACTCCCATGAATGAAATGAGACAATATCTTCTTGAATGGTCCATGATTTTTCCTCCGAATTTTAAGTTATGGTTCATGAAAGAATTAATTCCTTTTGCAATCAACTCATGAGCAACATTAAGATCAGGCTAACTCAATCAATGAGTAATGGCAAAATGAAAAATGTGAGATTCTGAAACTACTTCCCGGAGATTGAATTATCTGACTTCTGTAATGTGTGAATGGAAGGTGAGAAAATCCGTATGTCAGATTGTCGGGAATACGTAAATTTATATGTTTAAATTCAGAAAATCAAAACAATAGGACAGAAATTAACAAATATCCCAACCCGTCTGCAAACTCTCTCATGGGACTGGTTTTCATCCTTTCACTGTCAAAAATCTTGAGCTTTTTCTTATATTGAGAAATCATTTAAACATTCTGAATAAAATAAAAAGAAAATAAATGAAAATAACTCAAAAATTATCTTGCCGCTTTCTCATTACTGGAATGATCCTGTTATTTATTTTACCTGCTTATGGCTGGGGGAGAAACTATGTAAAGATTGCCACCATTGGGGCACCAGCGGCTCATCTGGACCTTGACCAGGAACCTCAGGCACTGGTGGACCAGGTGATTGAATTCTGGGGAAATGAATTGGCCCGGGTGCTTCCGGACAAACCGGATCTGATCGTTTTACCGGAAGCATGCGACCGCCCGCAGGAATGAATATCGATTTACAATTAAAGTATTTCAAGGCCCGTGGGGACCAGGTATTGGAATATTTCTCATCAGTGGCCAAGGAAAATAAGTGTTATATTGCCTTTGGAGCGAAGCACCAGCTGGAAGACGGAAGCTGGAGAAATTCCTGTTTCCTTTTGGACCGCAATGGCAAAACAACTGGTATTTATAATAAGAATTTCCCCACCATAGGGGAAATGGAAGCCGGGATCAAAGCCGGGAAAGAGGCCCCTGTTTTTCAATGTGATTTTGGACGCGTAGCCTGTGCCATCTGTTTTGACCTTAATTTTGATGAACTGCGCCAGCGTTATGCAGAGCAAAAACCTGATATTATTGTGTTTCCGTCCATGTATCACGGGGGACTGGTACAGGAGAACTGGGCCTATACCTGCAGGTCATATTTTGTCAGTGCCATAGCCATTGCCAGCCTTCGTTCTGAGATCCGTAATCCCATGGGAAAGATAGTCGGAACCTCCACGAATTATTTTCACACCGCCGTAGCTACGATCAATCTGGATTACTGCCTGGCACATCTCGATTTCAACTGGGCCAAACTAAGGGCGTTGAAGGAAAAATATGGTGAGGATGTTACCATTTCAGACCCCAGTGAGATCGGCTCTGTATTATTAACCAGTGAGCATGAGACCATTGGCATTGATGAAATGGTGAAGGAATTTGAAATTACCCTGCTGGATGAATACCTGGAGAATTCAAGGGCATTCAGGCATAAAGCAGGTATGATGGAATAATTTAAAATCCCTTAAGAATGTTGAACCTTACCATATTACTGCTGGCTGCTTTACTGTTCTCCGGAGAGGACCACCCGCCCTGCAGCGAGTTCGAGATACCTCACTACAATGCCTACAGAGCCACCACCATGCCACAGATTGATGGCCGGCTGGATGAACCCATCTGGCAGGTTGCACCCCGATCTGCTCCATTCCGGGACCTGATTGCCGGTACCAAGACCATCCATGACACCAGGGTGGCTGTACTGTGGGACGATGAATATCTTATATGTAGCCTACTGGGTTGAGGAACCCAACGTACAGGCCACATTAACTGAACGTGATGCAAAGATCTACCAGGATAATGATGTAGAGCTTTTCATTGCCGGACAGGATACTTATTACGAATTTGAAATCAATGCTTTTGGGACCATTTACGAAGTGTTTTTCATCTGGGAAGAATCGTATAAGACTGGGGGCTATGATACCATTGCTGGATTAGGCCCGGACGAACCAGGGAGAAAACCCTTTCATGGAGTGGGCTACAAACCCCATCCCAGGGGACCCAGAATCGGATTTTGGAATTGGGACTTCCCGGGATTGCAAAGTGCTGTATTCGTAGATGGCACCATCAATGATGACCAGGACAGGGACCGGGGCTGGACAGTAGAACTGGCCCTGCCATGGTCAGGTATGTCAGTACTGGCTAAGGCCGATAAGCGAAGCCTTCCACCCCTGGATCAGGATATCTGGCGCATGGATTTCTCAAGGTTTAACCAGTACAGAGAGGCACCACCAACCAACGACTCTAAAGGTTGGGCCTGGAGTCCGCATGGCGTCATGGATTCACATGTACCTGATTGCTTTACTTATATCCATTTTTCCACGAAAGATGTAGCAATATAGGCAGGCGGGAATCCTGAATTCAAGCATCCAAATAAGATATTCAATTATTTTTCAATGAATGGATCAATCATTTACTTGATTTATTTCTACTTTAACTTTGTTCAATCACAAGTTAAAGATACCTTTAACATATAGAAAAACACTAGCTTGGCTTATAAGCGGCTAGCTGATTATCTGCCTGATTATCAGCACTAATAAATACATATAAACAGATGAAAAAAGAATGTAAAACACAAGGTCCGGGTTTCCAACGCCGCGATTTTATTAAAACTACTGCCATCGGAGGATTGGCACTTTCAATGATGCCCGGTCTGGCCTTTGGCCAAAACAGCAAAAACAGCAAGGTACAACTGGGATTTATTGGAGTAGGTGGCCGGGGCAGGTCCCATCTCCGGAATATCCTGAGAAGGGATGATATTCATGTTTCGGCTATCTGTGATGTCGATCCGGTTGCCATAGAAAAAACCCTTGCTATGATTTCCGAGGCAGGATATGAAAAACCGGCAGTTTATGCCGAAAATGAAAATTCCTACCTGGATCTTTTATTGCGGGAAGATATAGACGGTGTAGTCATTGCAACACCCTGGCTGTGGCATACACCCATGACAGTGGCAGCCATGAAAGCCGGGAAATATGCGGGTGTTGAAGTTTCAGCAGCAACCACGCTTGCTGAGTGCTGGGACCTGGTAAATACCTATGAAGAAACCAGGGTGCCCACCATGATCCTGGAAAATGTATGTTACCGGCGGGATGTCATGGCGGTTCTTAATATGGTGCGGCAGGATGTTTTCGGAGAATTGCTCCATGCCAGGTGCGGTTATCGGCATAACCTGTTTGGAGCCAAATTTAACCCGGGGGTCAGCTTTGGTGAAGGTGCTCAAGGGTGAAGCCCGCTGGAGGACACAGCATTCATTATACCGAAATGCTGACCTCTATCCTACCCATGGCGTTGGCCCGATCGCCACCATGCTCAATATTAACAGGGGAAATAATTTTCTTACCCTAACATCCCATGCAACTAAATCGAGGGGCTTGCATAATTTTATTGTAAACCATCCGGAGGGAGGTCCAGATCATCCCAATGCAAAACTCAACTGGGCGCTTGGAGATATAGTGACCTCAACCATCAATACAGCAAACGGAGAAACCATCATTGTTACACATGATACAAATTCCCCAAAACCCTATTCCCTCGACTTTCAGGTACAGGGAGTAAAAGGTCTGACTGAATTCGATGGTCATAAGAAAAGAATTTATGTGGAAGGGATAAGCGAAGAACACCAGTGGGATGAAATGGATGAATGGCTGGAAAAATATGATCATCCCTTGTGGAAAAAATATGGTGAATATGCCGAAGGATCCGGACACGGAGGCATGGACTTCTTTGTAGATCATGCTTTTGTAGAAACAGTTAAAAGAAAAGCGCTTCCGCCCCTGGATGTATATGATGCAGCTGCATGGAGTGCGATCACACCACTTTCTGAAAGGTCCATCGCGGAAGGGAATGCACCACAGTATTTCCCGGATTTTACCCGGGGCAGGTGGGTTAAAAGAAAGCCTGTCTTCGCATTATCAGATGATTATTAAAAATACCGGCCATGCAGATCGATCTAAATGGTAAAAATATTTTGGTAACAGGCGGTGCCGGTGATGGCCTGGGACAGGGAATCTGTGAAGCGGTGGACCAGGCTGGCGGCAGGGTAATTGTAAATGATCTTACCCTGGACATGGCGCAGGGAACCGCAGAAAAGTATACTGATGCATTGGCTATAGAAGGAGATATAAGTAAAGCGGATGATGTAAGCCGGATGTTTGAAAAGATTAAATCAGCATGCGGGACCATCCATGGTGTGGTCAACAATGCGGGAATAGGCCTGGGTAAGAATGCCATTGACGCCAGTGAATCAGAAGTTGACCGCTTATTTGAGGTGGATGTAAAAGGGATATGGATGGTATGCCGGGCATTTGTCAAACAATTGCAGGCATCCGGTGAGGTAGGAAATATTGTCAATATTTCTTCCATTCAGTCCATTGCCACCATGCACCGGATGGCCATATATGCCGGCCTCAAATCAGCCGTCAACGGGATGACCAGGGGACTGGCCGTTGAACTTGGACAGTACGGCATAAGGTGTAATGCAGTCGCACCGGGACTGGTTTATTCAGAACAAAGTTTAACCATGATCGGCAAATGGACACCGGATCCGGTAAAGTGGATGGAAGATCATAAAACCGACCACCAATGCCTGAACTTTTTCACCAGTGCCCGGGATTGTGGGAATGTAGTGGTTTTTTTGCTCTCAGATCTGAGCAGGAGCATAACCGGCCAAACCATATATGTGGATAATGGCACAACCAACTTGCTATATAACAACGAATACACGTCTTAATATGTGAACCAATAATAAACAAATGAAAATTATTTCAATTTCAGCTCATGAAGTCATGGTACCTACACATCCGGGTGCTATTGAGAGCAAAGGGATGAATAAACCCCTGCATAAACTTCCTGTTGGAACAAAAGATGCATGGTCCGTACAATTCGATGAACTTTCGAAAGTCATCCTGAAAATGGAACTGGAGGATGGGATCATTGGCTGGGGAGAACTATACAGGGCTCATAACTGGGAAACCATAGACAGCATTGCTGAATCAATTCTTGGAGAAGATATTGACACTTTCACCCTGCAAAAACTGCCATTTCATTACTGCAGGGAATATGACGGATTCGAATGTGCCATTTGGGATGCCTATGCAAAATCCCACGGACTTCGTGTTGTTGACCTGCTGGGAGGGCCGGTCAGGGATAAGGTGAAAGTGGGGGCATGGAGCGGGCACAGAAGGCTGGATGACCTGGGTGATCTGGCTACAAAATATGCTGAGCAGGGATATGATTGTTTAAAGCTTAAATGCGACCTGGAGGAAGATGTTGTTGGCTGGTGCCGGGAGATTAAGAAGGCAGTACCTGCCATGTCCGTTATTCTTGACCCGAATGAAAGGTGGGAAACTGCCGGGGAAGCCAGAAAACGCATCCATGGATTGCAGGAAGTAGGAAATATGTTATGTCTGGAAGATCCTATTCCAAGATGGAAACTTAATGAATTTTCAGAATTGCGGTCCTTCGGGGCCATACCGATTGCACTGCATATCTCTCTGCCATATATCCAGCATGGACAGCGAATCAACAATGCCATTGATGCCCTGCAGGAAGGGGCCGTAGATGGTTTTAATTTTAATTGCGGACTGGCAGATTTTCAACGACTGAGCAATGTGGCATCAGCGGCGGGCCTACCCTGCTGGCATGGTTCTGAGGTTGACCTTGGAATTTTGGAAGCCGCGTATGTGCATTCAGGCGCTGCAGCAGAAGTCATGCATCTGGCCCAGTGACATTTTCGGCCGGATGATCCGAAGTCATGACCTGTTAAAAGAGCCGTTGACATTCAACCCTCCATACGTGGAATTACCTAAAGGTCTGGGCTTGGGAATCGAGCCGGATGAAGATGCCATTCGGGAACATCAGATCAACGAAAAATCTTATACATTATGATCCAGTTTGTGAATCCATTCAATCAACAGGACCCGGATCGTTATGCGATCTGGGAAATGCTGGTAAAAAGAGACATAGAAGCTTTTATAAATAATGATTGGGAAGCGGTAGCCGGAGATTTTGTAGAGGAAGGTTTCATGGGAATTGATGCACGCAATTCAGGCAACCCTGACACCTGGCATCTCTCCTTTCCGGATCTGAAATCTTACAGACAGTTCTGGTTGGATCAGTCTGCAAACTTCACAGATACAGATTGGGAAGAAGATCCCAAACTGAAACTTCTTGAAGCCACAACACTGCGGGATATTGATATTTCAGGAAACACTGCCATCGTACATAAAAAATTCGATGGGGCCATCAGAAAGAAAAACGGAGATATCGATTCCACTTAACTGGCAGACATTATACCGGTGCCGAAAAGATCGGGGAAACATGGAAAATTGCAGGATTCACTGGATTCCTGCCACATCCCATTGGAAGCGCACCAGCACCCAGACCACCGGTAGAATTGCCTGAAGATGCCTCTCAACATGTCACCGCCGGACCCTATTCTCCTGTGCTGAAGATAAATCCCGGCCAGCTGGTGGTCATTTCCGGCCAGGCAGCACTGAACCAGGAAGGGGAAACAATCGGCGATACCATTGAGGAACAAACAAAAGTGACATTGGAGAATTGCAGGACTCAGCTGGAAAGTGCGGGCAGTTCCCTGATGAAGTATTCAAGGTCAATGCCTATTTAACGGATTTAAAACTCTGGCCACGTTTTAATGAGGTATACAAGCAATATTTCACGAAACCTATGCCGGTAAGAGCCGTTATTGAGACAGGCTTATTATATGATTTTTTAGTTGAAATTGAAATGTGGGCTATAAGAAAATGAATTGGGATCAGTTAACACGACAGGAATTAGATGCTCTGGATAGAAGCATACCAGTAATTCTCCCCGTTGCTGCCATAGAACAGCACGGTTTACATCTGCCGGTGGCAACCGACAGGATGATAGTCGAATATTTTTGCCAGCAGCTGGACAAGGATATTCCAGATCAGGTACTTATCCTGCCTGCTATGAGTGTAGGATGCTCCGAGCATCACATGGACTTCACCGGGACCCTGACCCTGACGCATGAAACTTTCCAGCGGCAGGCTGAGGATATACTCGGATCAGTGGCAAAGCATGGGTTTAAGAACCTGCTCATCTATAACAGCCATGGAGGAAACCTGGGCATATCCCAGGTGATCGTCGAGCATTTTGGCCACAGGCATCCTGAATGCAGGATAATCCTGGCTACCTGGTGGAAGATCACTGGTGACGCCCTGTTTGAGTTGAACGAGACCGGTGAAGGTGGAGTAGGTCATGCTGGAGAGTTTGAGACCTCGCTCATGATGTTGATTGCACCCGAACTGGTGCATCATGACAAAATTGAGGGTAAAAAAAACCAGGCAAGTTTTGAATGGGCCAACGGTGATATGCTCAGGGGTCCGAAAGCCTCCCTATACAGGAGCATGAAAGCCATGACACCCATAGGCGTTTTTGGAGACGTCGAATGATCTCCGCTGAAAAAGGGCAAAAAATTACGGACCTGGCAGTCAAAGCCCTCAAGAAAATAGTGCTGGACCTGCATCAATAGGTAGTAATGTGTCCAGGCCTCCATTAGCCTGACAGATAGATTTTACCACTAGGGTATCCCTTGGGGCGAAAACAGGAAGTCACAGGTTCGTGACCTTTTCACGATGATGTGACTTTTCTACGCTTTCCACACTTCACAAAGTGTTTTCTAACTGACTTATTTCTAATAATATAGAAAATTCCCAGGATAAAGGCAGATATTTGAAAACTCACTACACTAAGAAAAAGTCACATGGTTGTGACTTTCGACTATCGTACAAATGACTACCTCGTTGTTTACCCATGAACAGGATTTACGATTTATTGATTAGCTTCCCTTTTACCAGCTCATCGTACATGGCCAGACAGTTTTCAACAGCATAACCGGATTCCAGGTGAAAGGCAAATTTAATAGGATCTCCTTTGTTCTCATCCAGGACCTGGTCCAGCCAATTGATAATCTCGCTTTTCGGGAAATCTTTTAACATCTAGTTTTCCTGGGTTACATGAAAACTGTGTAATTTTTATTACATTATCATACTAAATATGTTTTCAACCAGATTGTAAAATTATGAAGCCATTTAAGATTGTAATCGCATGTACTATTGTCCTTATTTTAAGTAATAGTATGAGATCAAGTGCACAAGATCACCTAAAATGGGCAGAAACCCCGCCAATGGGTTGGAACAGTTACAATTGTTTCGGTGCTGCGGTAAATGAAGGTGAAGTTCGGGGAAATGCCAAAATGATGGCTACCCATTTAAAAGATTTTGGCTGGGAATATGTAGTAATCGATTATTGCTGGTATTTACCCATATCGTTGGTGCGTTAAACAACCCGCCACAAACCGAAGATTTTAATCCTTCGTTACCAATGGATAAATATGGGAGATTGTTACCGGCCCTCGACCGTTTTCCATCTTCAGCAAACGGAAAAGGTTTTAAGGAAATTGGCGATTATATTCATAGCCTTGGATTAAAATTCGGAATTCATGTTATGCGTGGAATTCCACGCGAAGCTGTTGCAAAAAAAATTCCCATAAAAGGCACAAAATATACTGCTGACCAAATAACCGATTATACAATGCGATTGGTTAAATACCATGTATGGGCTGGATATGGATAAACCCGGAGCCCAGGAATATTATAATTCATTATTTGAATTGTACGCCGAATGGGGAGTTGATTATGTGAAAGTTGACGATATTTCCTGGCCCTTTCGAGAAAAAGAAATTAAAGGTTATCGAAAAGCGATTGACAATTGCGGTCGGCAACATGGTTTTGAGCCTTTCACCCGGCGGAAATACTCCAATTGAAGAAGCTGATCATCTGAAAAAGAATGCCAATTTGTGGCGGGTATCAAAGATTTTTGGGACGATTGGGAGGCATTAAAACGACAGTTTGCTATCTGCATAAATGGGAAAAACATATTGGTACTGGTCATTGGCCTGATGCTGATATGATTCCGTTTGGAGTACTAAACCGTCGAGGACCCGATGATGGAATAGAACGTGAATCAAATTTTACCGATGCCGGAAAAATATACCTTGATGACCTTGTGGAGCATTACACGTTCGCCCTTAATGTATGGTGGAGATTTAATGATGATTCGACCAATGGAATTAAAACTATTGACCAATAAGGAAGTTTTGGAAGTAAATCAAAACAGTGCAAATAACCGGCAGCTATTTCGGGAAGAAAATATAATAGCCTGGATCGCCGATGTGCCAGGATTCTATGGACAAATATCTCGCTGTTTTTAATATTTCTGAAAACAATGATCTGCAGATCAGAATCGATTTGGGAATGCTGGGGTTTGAAAATACGGTCTCAGTCCGGAGTTTATGGGACAGTGAAGAACTGGGAACATTCAAAGGTGATTTCTCGCCCAATGTCGAAGCGCATGGAGCTGGATTGTATAAAGTTCACCAATAACCAGAAATCGAAAAAACGAGCAGCATGATAATAACAATAGTTCTTTTGGTCTTTGTCTTATCAATTTTCCAATAGAATGCTCGAAAAAAAATCTTCGACCTTTACCAGAACACGTAAATTCAGGACTTGTCGATAAGCTTCCTTTTTACCAATTCATCGTAAATGGCCAGGCAGTTTTCACTGGTATATCCGGATTCGAGGTGAAAGGCAAATTTAATGGGACCTCCTTCGTTCTCGTACAGGACCCGGTCCAGCCACTTAAGAATCTCACTTTTCGGAGAGTCCTTTAACATCAGGTTTACGGGGGGTTCCAGGTTGATCTCGAACTCAGGCCCCTTCATCTCCCTGATTTTAGCGACAGATGTATTTGATCCCGTATCAATCACCGCCAGGTTTTCAATCTGAGAAATGGCCTCAAGGAGATGGTCCGTAGAACCGCATGAATGAAGCCGAATATTCCCAAAAGCTTTACCCAGCTGTGTGACATAAGGGGTAATGAATTCAGCATACTGTTCATTAGAGATCATTGTACCAGAACACTCCCCTACATGGACCGATGTTACGGGAATACCTGCCAGTTCCGAAAAATGATTGATCAGCAGGATATATACATCGGTAATCCACTTGTGAATAATGTGTATGAGATCGGGATCCATGATCATCATGATCATAACATCGTCCCCTATGAGTTTGAGAGAAGTGGTAATAATCCCATGAATGGTGGCCCGTCCTGAGCTGTCCCAGAAAAACGGAGGAATTACCTCCATTTCCGGGTGGGTACTTTTCAGCTTGACAATCTGGGCATCTAACTCCTGAATATACGGGTGTTTAAGGATTTGCTCCATGCCGGGAAGATCCTGACCTGAAGTAATATTCTTCAAGGGGTTCCCTGATATATCTGAATCCCTGTCGGGGTAACTCATAAATTCCGAACCTAAGATCATTGCCAGTATCAGGTTGGGTTGTATACCCCCTACCAGCACCTGGTTCTCGCTGGTAAAACCTGCCTGCATAAGGTTTGCCTCCATATTGTACAAAGGGTATCCTGGAAACTTCTTACTGACAAACCCGTTCATCTTACTGTCCTGGGACTGCCTGTAGAGCGGGTCCTTGTAGTATTTTTCGTCAAATTTAAAGCCCCCTTTATCATGGAGCCAGCCTTTTGAAACACTTGCCTGAAATGCAATCATATGATAATGTTGTTAATATATAATGCGTTTAATGTCTGCCGGTTTCACGGCCTTCCCAACCACTTTTGCCTTCATCCATGTATACTTCATGAACAGACCTTGAAACACGTTCATCCACCTCTTCAACCAGCCTCACCCTTAAAGGATTCGTCAGGCGCTTCTGCCATTTCAATATGGGAGCATACGGCTTATCACCTTTATCAATTTCATAGGTCAGATAGGCCCATTTCTCAGCAAAGAAATATCCTTTCATGGCAGGTACCACCTGCTGATGGTTAGAGGATAAGAACGTAAAGGAAAGTGCACGGGTCCAGTAGATCCATGGTCCTCCGGTTATGTATATATAGGGGTTGAGAAGCCTCGTACGGTTTTCCAGTCCTGCATTGGAATAATTCAATTGTATCCCACAGAAACCAATCCCGGTTTCTTTATTGAAGAAAGTGATCCACGGGACATCAGCCTCCATTTGAAGATCAGTCAGATCCGGCATATTGGTAACCTCATACACAATAACGCTGTCCCTTAATACATCGTACCAGGCAGCATGTGTTATCAACTCCCGCTTGAGAACGATCTCTCCATTCCTGAGCGCTATGACATCAATCCTTTCATTGATCCTCATCGCGGTGTTACTGATGAAGTAGGGTACGCCCGGATAGAATTCATAACGGACCGATGCATCTACCTCCGGCAGTTCCCTCAGGTGATCCCACATCTCTGCAGTCGAGATCACCGGTCCTGCCATAAAGTTCACATTTTCTGGTGGTTTCCAGTCAGCAGTATGGGTCCAGGGACGGGGAGGCGTGTAGACCCCGGGGTTCCAGTGAATGGCACCGTTTGTCTCCATCCTGTGGAACAAGGGCACATCGGGCATACTCTTCAGGGTGATCTGGTCCAGATGGCCCGAATTGGGATGCAATACAATGGAATACTTGTCATTATCAACCCGCAAACCAGGGGCTTCACCCTGCACCCTCAGATCGGTCTTGTACATCCTGGCGAGGGCATGTTCATTATTATAATATATATGAAATACCTGGCTGGCCCTGGCTGGCACATCGGCCAGGAAAGCAACACGTGCAGAAACCGTTCCCATCCACAGGGGGATCTCACGGGTGGGATTGCCATGCTCGTCCGGGGCCAGGTCATCCTCCTCCAGGAACTGTTGTATATCATAGACCTGGCTGGGCACTTCTGACAGTTCATGGGTCTGGGGATCAACAGATACGACACGGATATCCCGGGTTAATTGTCCTGCTTCATCCGGGTAAAAGGGCAGCAAAACCTCTACAGGTTCTCCCTTTCGGTCAATCCCGGCAGTTTCAGTAACGATTACGGCTTTATAGTTTTTCCAGGCATTATCAAAAACCGGTACACCTTCCGGTGCTGTTAAGGTCTTTGTCGCTGTCAAAAATTCATCATTGTCAGATCCATGGATATTCTCCTTCATCCGGACCTTGATGAGGATCTCGTATTCCTTGCCCGGTTCCCACTTAACCCAGCCGACAAGGTGGGGATGGTGGTATAGTGTACCATCCTGGGATAAACCATATCCTGAGGGGGGGCGGTGACTCAGCACCGGCCTGCTCATATCAGTGATCTCATCAGCCTGGTGCAGGTCCGTGAAACGAAGTGTTTTCCCGTTCACTACCGCTTCTCCTTCAATGATGGAAGCAGAAGGCAATTCCAGTTCGGCGATAAAATGATAGAAGGGGATAGCCGGACAGGGATAATCGAGTTTTAGTTCATGAATGACTAGCTCCCTGTTCCTGTTTTCCTTACCGTAACCGGTTGAGGAAAAGAAAAAAAATGAAAGGAGAATCGTAGTAAAAAACAGATATTTTTTCATAATTTTTAAAGATACAAAGATTATGATTTCTATCTTGTTCAGACCTTATTCAAAAATTAGAATTACTGCCATGAAAAAGACACTGATGAATTTACTTCCCGTTATTATGCTACTAACGGGAGGCGCATTTTTGCTTTCAAAGAACCAATCCATGCAACTCCCTGGAGCAAAACCAGGTATAGAGGCCGGTGATTATCCGAGCCTGCAGGCTGCCATAGATGCACTCCCCGAAGATGGTGGATTGTTGCGTATTCCACCGGGTGTATTTGAGATCCAGGAGCCGCTGGTTATCAATAAACCGGATGTGCAGATCGAGGGAGCCGGGACTGCCACACATATTAAAAATATGAACACGGAAGGTATGCCGGCCATGATTTTACAACACCCGGATAAAGGTGAAAACCGTGAATCAGAATTATGGCGGATCAGCTTGTTGAATTTTCGGATCACGGGAAATGAAAAGAGTGGTCACGGAATCGATGCCCGGGGGATCAATGAAATATTCCTGCAAGGCATAACCGTAAGCTACCACGGCGGCGATGGGATACAGCTATTTTATTGCTATGAAGATCCGCGCATTAGCAATTCCCTGATCACTTATAACAAGGGGACGGGTCTGAACCTGATAGGTTGTCATGATATCGTCGTTTCAGCCAATCAATTTGAGGAAAACCAGGATGCCCTGCATTGCGTGGATGGATTCAACCTGTGTATGACGGGAAATAATCTGGACGATCATCTGGGCAACGGGGTTGTGATCGAGAACACATATGGCTCTGTATTATCTGGAAATATGATCGAAGAATGTGCGGGAACAGCCATCGTTCTTGACAGGGATTGTTACGGTATCACCATCAGTGCCAACGTGATTGCGCATAATATGTCAGGCGGGGTTGATCTACGAGATGCACACGGGTGTGCAGTGAGCGCCAATACCTTTACCATCATGGGAAAGGATGCCCTGGCAATCGGACCCGAAAGCGGGAGGATTACCGTTTCAAGCAATAATTTTTCCGATAGTTATATAGGTAAGGATCAAACCAAGCGCGTTGAAGATTTAAATGCAGGCGGTGTTGTATTTGAAGGGACAGAAGATATTTGCGTGGTAGGTAACCTCTTCTCATCGGTACGTCCGAAAGCACTCGAATTGAAAGGCCAGCCAAGCGAAAGGGTCAATTTTTCAGGGAATGTGATCACGGATACAGAAAGTGACCATGCAAATCTGAACAAATCCATCCTGGGGAATAACCTGAATTAACCTTGTTTTATAGCCCTTTTATTCAGATCCTGGGGAAAGTTATTTCGTTCCTAAAGTTTCCTTAGCATGGCAACGATTTTTTCTTCATATATTTCCTGCCATTCCGGTGCCAGAAGACAGTCACTGTCTTCCTGAGCCCAGCCCGCATTGCAAAGCTGTTCGGCAGTAGGTGCGTAGTAGATATAGCCGTTGGTGTATCCGGCCACAAAGGTAAACTCATGGGGAGACATCTTCTTGATGTTCAATCCGATCTCTACGCTCAATTCACCCGGAAAGGTAAGCAATACAAACTCCCCGATCCGCAGCCCCATTAATTCAACCTCAATCGTCTCCCTCCCGGCGGCTATACGGCTTGCCTGGTGCTTGTGCAACAGCGCCAGGTTCGTTTGATTCCTTGTCAGTTGCTCCATTATATGAATGTTGTTGATGTATTGACTTATGTTCCTCCGGTTCCCGGAATCCAGTTTTTTCAGGTCATCCCTTCCTCTCTCTTCGTCATTCATATATCCATGGGAATAGTAGGATGGATATTCGCTTGAGAGGTTATACTTGACTACCAGAGGAATAAATGTTTTGAGGTTGAGGCTTGTTCCAACGAGGGACTGAAGCAGCCTTTCCTGTTCGGCTTCCAGGGAGAGGATATGTTGAGAAAGATCGGCTCTTGGCAACGCTAAAACTTCGTTGATGACCTTAAATCGGCCATCTCTTTTGCTGTCTACCTCTTTTAATGCCCTCAGCGTACTGAGACCCAGCATGTTTCCTAATGGCTCCGCATCACGCGGATGATTTACATCTTTGTACCATACCGGATTAATGTCTCCGGCACAACCCTGCAGGAACAGAGCGATGGTACCCTCGCTTAAATTGTCTTCAATTACCTGTGAGGCAAACCCGGTGATATCCGCAGTGTTGCCTCCACCTGGCACTCCCTGAATTGGGTGGATGGCGAAGTTGTAAACCACAGCCAGCGTCCGGCCATCTTTACTGTCTAAACGAAGAATGCCTATTTCAGTGTCAACCGGACCAATCCCGGCGACCTCCTCGTCGGGTACAAGCGAGTATGCATGACGAACATCAGCCTCCTTGCCGTTCTTTAGTTTCAGCCGGCGGTTTTCCATAATGCGATCTTCATATCCTATACCGGTACCGACATTCACGGGAACCAAATTCAGGGAAGCTTCCTTAACAGCCTGGAAAGTCAGTTGGTCAACGTCGGAGCAGACTACTCCGTGACAATGGCTGGCATTGATCAGCACATGCTCAGGCTTGATCTGTAGTTCATCCTCGATTTGGGAACGAACGCTCCCGAGGTAGTTGTTGTTGATATGCCCGATCTCCCCGATGGCAACAGCATCAACCGTAACAATCACGGCTGTTGTTTCGTCGGATTTCAGTATTAGCGCTCTAACATACAGGCGGTCATTGACCGGGCCGGCTGTTGTGTCGGTGATGTCAACTTTTGCTACACCCGCCCTGAGTTGAGCTGCATGTACATGGCTGATCGGGAGGAATCCCGCAACAACAAATACCATAAGTAAAATGGCTATGTACATCCCCCTATTGAAAGGTTTGCGGATTAAGGTAGTTTGTACAAAATATCCAGACCTGGTTTTTGAATTTGTGTCCATCATAGAAGAAAATAACTTTTACCTTATTTTTTTGTGGTAATAAGATTTCTTCGCCTTAGTTCCTTTAAACCATTTTCCCAGGGTCCGCCGGCACCCCACATATAATATGTAAAATAGGAAGTACTCTTAGGGTAAATTGTCACCCATGGCTGGAATTCCACAACGTAAAAATGCGCATCATTGTTGATCGGATGGTTCATCCACATATGGTGGAAAATTTGCCTGTCCACCGGATAGGCTGCCACATAGGCAATGTCTTCCCGGGTATCATAACCTGCATTCCATCCCTCTTTCTGGTAAAATATCCGGCCATAATACCTTTCAGGCTTCATCCTGTATTCGTGGAGGCCATCTTCCTCAGGCACCGTAAAAACATCTTCGGTCCAGTGTCTTTCACCCAGTTCCAGTAGGGGATCAGGTGCAATGATATTGGCTTCCGGGTATTTTTTGAAAGTCAGCGCATACCGTAATTCAAGTAAAGGAGAATTCCCGTAAAGGGTAAATGTCTTTTCAAGCCGGTTCCCGAAGTAATCTGTCCACATTTTCACCCTGACAAAATCCCCTTCTTCCTGAACGATCTCAGCATCATACACCTGGTGGGTCTCCATACTTGCCTGTCCCAGGAAATCCTCGAATCCCCCGAAATAATAATAGCCCCTTCTCCGGTAAGGACGTTTGTCATCTACAGGTTTTTCCGGCCATAATTTACCGAACACATTGTCATCCCGGCTCTTTACAATATATTCGATCACCCGGGCCCCGGAGGTCAGTAGTGTCACCTGCACACTATCGTTCTCCATCCGATACTCATTGACACCATCATTGTTCAGGTCAATCTCATACAAGGAGGGTTTTCCATCCCCCTTGCCGACTCCGAGTTGTGATGTATGATCCACACCCAGGGCCATCACCTTTACCTCATAATCACCGGGATCCAGCTCCAGGTCAAACAGCATATCCTGCGATAAGCCCGTGGCAGCATCGCAGGTCTTTGAAGTACTAAATACCGGTGAATCCATATTGCCGCTGCTGAAAACCGCTACCTCAACCGGAAATGATGATTGCTTACTGAAATTGTGGACCGAAATCGGATAAGCGACCCTCGGTGCATGTCCATACAGCAGCCTGTGCAAAGAGATGGCCGGAGGCAGATCAAGCATGGCCAGGGTACTTTTCCTTCCTCCTTCCATGTTGAGATGCACCGCCACCGGATTGGCATGGTCCATTGCCGCTGCTCCGGGCTGCAGGGTAAAGTGAAGGGTCTTTGAAATGTTCGGCGAGAAGGTCTACCGGGACTTTATCCGGTTCAGCAATGGTCAACCCGGCTGGCAGGACCAACTCCAGATCCCCCTTGGCAGATACATCACTGAAATTGCTGATGCTTACCTCCAGATCATATCCGTTTACCACTGCCTTCAAATCAATGCGGTCCCCGAAATACGATTCAAGGTATACCCTGTCAAGCACTAATAGTTGCAGGACATTCCGGTATAAGGAGGGGCCCAGCATTAACCCCTGTTCCAGAACACCTGTGGCCCGCCTGTCAAGGATGGCTTCCCACATCGATTCCCTTGTGAAAGGTTTATCCTTCTCGATGAAAAGAACCATACTGTTCAGGGTATGGCGATCAAGACTTCCTGTTCTAACAATAAACGGAACATTATCATGGTCGATCTGTTCCTTATTCCCCTCAGTGGCCAGGTACCCATCGTAATGAAAGGCGTCGGCAATGGTATCCCAGACAGGACGGAATACATATCCCCCCTTTTCACGGGCAAAATCATTCCAGGATTCCCTGGTGAACATGCTTTGTACCTGTAATCCTTCATAATCCCTGCACCCGGCGATGGGCAAGAAACCGACATCAGTTACGACCGGAAGGTTCACCTGCTGCATCCACTCATTCAGTTCATCTTTGGCCAGGAAATCCATGTAACCGGTGAAAACAAACCAGCTGTTCCCCTCATTCATTCCGGTCCCGATCACTTCCAGCGGATGTCCTGTGGTGCAGGTCACACTTTTCAGCAGGGTTTCGGCCCCGAACCATCCTTTGTGCAGATTATATCTGTTGACGATCCGGCCGGTATTATCAATTATCTCTTTCAGTGCCTGGCGAGTGCCTTCATCCGGTGAACTGACCACAAATAATTTACTCTGACCATGATCGAGCTGAAAGAGATCTGCCCGTATCAATCCGGCATCATCATATTGATGACTCTTCATCCTCCGCGGCCATTCCCAGTCCCCCGGCAAATTCGAACAAAGCATCTTCCCTACTTCTGATCCAGGGTCCACAAATGCCAGTACATCTCCTTCTGAGAGGGCTCCTTCCAGCTGATTGGGAACAGGCTGGTCTATAACTTCATAAGATCCGGTCAACAACCCATTCATGAAGCCTTCCTCCATGAGCAGTCCCGGAATGCCCATATCCTCAGCCATATCCACCTTATTCTGCATAATGGTCTCTTCCACCTTTGGCCGGGCTATTTTGAACAAATTCCCATAACGATACCATTCATGATATGTATTATGCCAGTACCTGGTATAGCCGTTAAACTGGGTTTCGCTTCTGATTGCTTTTTCTGCAGGACTTACCTCATCCTTATGATACTCAAAGTCCCCTATTTTCTGGCCAGAAACACAGACACTGGCTGAGAAAATAAACAGGATCATGATAAGCCTGATCTTCATATATACCTCCATAATTTACTCTGCTGTTGTAATTAAATTTCTCTCCCGTAAAAATGATACGCCGTTCTCCCAGGGTCCACCGGCACCCCACAGGTAATAAGTGAAATACATGGTGCTTTTCTGGATGATCGGGGTCCAGGGCTGGAATTCTGCGTAGTAGTGATGGGAGCTCCTGTTTCTCGGATGGTTCAGGAACATGTGTAAGAACAATGGCTGGTTCACAGGGTAGGCCCCGACGAATGCGATATCATCCTTTGTCTCATACCCAGCATGCCATCCCTCGCTAAGATAGAATATCTGTCCCCAGGTCCTTTCAGGGTACATCCTGAGTTCAAAAAGGCCATCCTGGGTAGGGATGGTATATACATCTTCAGTCCAGTGCCTCTCTCCCAGCTCAAGAATGGGTTGTGGTCCGAGTACATTGGCATAGGGATCCTTGAATGTCAGGGCAAATCGGACCTCCAGCAAGGGGGTATTGCCATAGAGTGTAAATGTTTTTTCCAACCTGTTGCCAAAATAATCTGCCCACATCCTTACCCGGACATATTCACCTTCCTTTTTAATGATCTCGGCATCATAGATCCTATGGGTTTCCATACTTCCTTGCCCGAGGAAATCTTCGAACCCGCCGTAGGGATAAAATCCCCTTTCCCTGAATGGCCGTTTATCATCTATGGCCTTATCCGGCCAAATCTCGGAGAATACGTTATCATCCCTGCTTTTTACTGTATAATTTATAACACGTGCACCTGTTGCCAGCAGGAGGATACTCACACTGTCATTCTCCATCTGGAATTCGTTAGTCCCGTCCCCATCCACATCTATGGCGCTGACACTGGCACTTCCTTCCACTCCACCGATACCAAGCTGCGAAACATATTCCTGTCCCAGGGCACTGATCCTGACATTGTACCCTCCGGGAGGGGCCTCCAGGTCAAACAACAAATCCTTAAAAGATCCCTGTTCGGTTGAGCAGGTCTGCTCACTTTCATAGACTACTTTCTTATCATCCTCACTGGCGAGGATCTGTACCTTAACCGGAAAAGATGTTTCTTTTGAGAAATTGTGTATGGTCACAGGAAAAGAGAATGACGGTGCCTGGTCAAATAAAACCTGGTGTACCGAGATGGCAGGCGGAAGATCAAGCATGGCAACAGTGCTTTTTGCCTGGTTTTTCCACCGGCAATGAACGGCGATTGGATTGGTCCTTCCCATGGCTGAAACATCGGGTTGGATGCTGAAGGTAAAAGTCTTATGGCTTCCGGGGAGTAAGTTGATCCCAACGGAAAGGGCATCCTCCGCAGTCAACTGGTCCGGCAATTTGATATCCAATGAACCGGATATTTCTTCCGGATAAGTGTTGGTTACCGTGACCTTCAATTCATAGCCCTCTACCTTTGCCTCAAGATCTATACGGTCACCGAAATATTCCTCCAGCCAGACCCTGTCCAGCAACAACATTTGCAGGGCATTTCGAAAGTCGGCCGGGCCCATCATTTTACCTTTTTCCAGGATCCCAACTTCGCGCCGGTCGAGAATGGCTTCCCACATGCTCTCAAAAGTCAGGGATTCCCCTTTGTTCAGGAAAAGGACCATAGATGCCAATGCATCATCTTCCAACTTACCTGTTTTCAAAATGAAGGGAACATTCTCGCTGTCGATCTGTTCCTTATTACCCTCTCCTGCAATATATCCGTCATAATGGTATGGATCGGTTGTCCTGCTGTACACGTTATGAAATACGTATCCATTTTTGCGTTTGGCAAAATCAAACCAGGTCTCTGGTGTGATCAGCCGCTGGACCTGCAAACCTTCATAATCTTCACATCCATATAGCCTGCTATGTCCCACATCAGCCACAACCGGCAGATCTATCTCCTTCATCCATTCCTTGAATTTTTCCTGGGAAATAAAATCCATGTATCCGTCAAAGACAAACCATGAATTGCCTTCATTCATGCCCTTGCCTATTATTTCCAGCGGATGCCCGGGGGTAATGGTCACACTGTTCAGCAGTGAATACGCTCCGAACCACCCTTTGTGCAGATCATATTTTTCGGTTATTTCTACCATGCTTACCAGCAGTTCCTTAAACCTATCCCTCGTGCCCGCATCTTCTGAACTGACCACGAATAAATATTGATCACCTTTCTGGAGATAATAGGCATCAATTCTTTTAAGGTCTATCGCTTGGTACTGGTGGCTTTGTAATTTTTCAGGCCATACCACCCGGTCCGACAAAACCGTGGTCAGCTCTTTTCCCAGGGAGGATGTTGGATCTATATAAACCAGTACATTCCCATTTCCCGCCATTGATTCTTCCAGTTCAGCTTTGCTTGGACCGTCAAGTATCCTATAGGGATCTGAAGTCAATCCATGAATAAACCCTTCCTGCATGATCAGTCCCGGTACACCCATTTCATCTGCAATATCCACTTTGCTTTGCATAATAACATCTTCCACGTTGTCTACGGCAATTTTATATAGATTGCCTGTCCGGATCCATTTGTGATAGGTATTGTGCCAGTAGTTGGTGTACCCGTTAAACTGAATACCGTCCTGAACGACATAATTTCCAGGTTGAGGAGTGGCATTATATTTAAAATCATCCAGTTGCTGGCCAAAAGCCAGGGAAGCACTTAATACTATAAAAAGTACGGTGGATAAGAATATCTTGTCTTTCATTGTCAGTATACTTTTTATATTATCTCGTGGTAATCGGATTCATTTCCCTTAACTTTTTTACCCGTGCTCCCAGGATCCTCCGCTTCCCCACAAAAATAGGTAAAATACATGGTGCTCTTCTGATAGATAGGCGTCCATGGCTGGAATTCCACATAATAATGTGCTTCCGAATTGCTGGGATGATTTCATCCACATATGTAGGAAAAGGGGTTGGTCGACAGGGAAAGCACCTATGAAAGTGATA